>CALXUP010000004.1 GCA_944391715.1 uncultured Alphaproteobacteria bacterium | reverse complement strand
TCGCTTGGCAAATCACTTTATAAATTCTCTCTGACGAAGTTTTTGAAGGAGCAGAGAGTTTTCTAAAGCAATTTGCGGCAGTCTCAGAAAATTCACGTACTATTTTGTACGCTAAAATTTTCTTCGCTTGGCAAATCACTTTATAAATTCTCTCTGACGAAGTTTTTGAAGGAGCAGAGAGTTTTCTAAAGCAATTTGCGAAAATTTTTTGGTAAAATTAAAGATAGATTAGGCAACGAGAAAGAAAAAAAGAATGGCTAAATTAACGGATTTGACAATTGCCCGGGCTTTGGACGGGTTAAAAAAGAAAGAGTTTTCGGCAACCGAATTGAATAAGGCTTATATTGAAGCAATGGAAACCGGACGTTCTTATAACGCCTATGTTATGGAAACGCCGGAGAAGGCATTGGAGCAGGCAAAGGTTTCGGATGAACGCTACCAAAACGGAACGGCGCGCGCTTTGGAAGGTATTCCGCTCGGAATTAAAGATTTGTTTTGCACAAAGGGTATTCGTACAACAGCTTGTTCTCATATACTGGACGGTTTTGTTCCGCCTTATGAATCTACGGTTACGTCAAATCTGTTAAACGCCGGGGCAAGTTTTCTCGGCAAGCTGAATATGGATGAGTTTGCCATGGGCGGCAGTAACGAAACAAGTTATTACGGGCCGGCCGTTAATCCGTGGAAAGCCAAAAATGATGACAGGCCATTGGTTGCAGGAGGGTCTTCCGGCGGTTCGGCCGCAGCGGTTGCTGCTGATCTTTGTGCCGGGGCGCTTGGTACGGATACCGGCGGTTCTATTCGTCAACCTTCTGCTTATTGCGGCGTTACCGGCATTAAACCGACTTACGGCCGTTGTTCGCGTTACGGCATTATTGCTTTTGCCTCTTCTCTTGATCAGGCCGGGCCGATTGCCAAAGATGTGCGTGACTGTGCTTTGCTTTTGAAAACAATGTCGGGGCATGATGCCAAAGACGCAACGTCTGCCGATATTGCCGTGCCGGATTTTGAGGCTTTTTTGGGACAGGACATTAAAGGATTAAAAATCGGCATTCCACGGGAATATAAAGTTGACGGAATGAATCCCGAAGTCGTTAAATACTGGGAAAAAGGTGCAGAGATGCTGAAAGCCCGCGGTGCGGAAATTGTGGATATTTCTTTGCCCCATACAAAATATGCGCTAGCGGTTTACTATATTATCGCTCCGGCCGAGGCGTCTTCCAATCTGGCGCGTTATGACGGCGTTCGGTACGGTTTGCGGGTGGACGGCGAGCATCTGGACGAGATGTATGTCAATACCCGTACAGAGGGTTTCGGCAAAGAGGTTAAACGCCGGATTATGATCGGGACTTATGTGCTGTCTGCCGGATATTATGACGCTTATTATCTGAAAGCTCAAAAAGTCCGCCGCCTTATTCGCGACGATTTTCGCAAGGCTTTTGAGAAGTGCGACGTTATTCTGACGCCGACCACGCCGACCCCGGCTTTTCCGATCGGGGATAAATCCATGCAGGAGAATCCTTTGACAATGTGGCTGAACGATGTGTTTACCGTATCGGTCAATCTGGCCGGGCTGCCGGCAATGAGCCTGCCTGTCGGTTTGAGCGAAAGCGGTTTGCCTTTGGGACTGCAGCTGATCGGGAAGGCTTTTGACGAAGGGACGATTTTTAAAACCGCTTCGGCTTTGGAAGAAGATGCCGCATTTAAAGGAGCAAAATAAGATGGCTGCGATGATTATTGAGACCGAAAACAACAAATGGGAAGTTATCTGCGGTTTGGAGATTCACTGCCAGATTATTTCCGAATCCAAAATGTACAGCGGTGCGTCAACCGAGTTCGGGGCAGAGCCGAATACTCATGTGTCTTTTGTTGATGCCGCGATGCCGGGGATGCTGCCGGTATTGAACGAACAATGTGTCCGCCAAGCGGTTAAAACCGGTTTGGGGCTGAATGCCGAGATTAACAAGTATTCCGAGTTTTCACGCAAAAACTATTTTTATGCCGATTTGCCGCAGGGGTATCAGATTACGCAGTTCCAGCATCCGATTGTCGGGGAAGGTTATGTCGATATCACGCTGGAGGACGGCTCGTCCAGAAGAATCGGAATCGAGCGTCTGCATATTGAGCAGGATGCCGGAAAATCCATTCATGACATAGATCCCTGTATGAGCTTTATTGATTTGAACCGTTCGGGCGTCGGTCTGATGGAGATTGTAACCAAGCCTGATTTCCGTTCTCCCGAAGAAGCCGGGGAGTTTTTGAAAAAACTGCGCTCAATTGTCCGCTATCTCGGAACCTGTGACGGAAATATGGATGAGGGCTCAATGCGCTGCGATGTGAACGTTTCGGTTCGCAAAATCGGAGAAGAGGGATACCGCACCCGGACCGAGATGAAAAACGTCAACAGTATGCGTTTTGTGATGCAGGCGATTGAGAATGAGGCCAAGCGCCATGTTGAGGTTTATGAAGCCGGCGGTGAAATAGAGCAGGAAACCCGTCAGTTTGACCCGTCAACCGGAAAATCGAAGGTTATGCGCAAGAAAGAATTTGCTCATGATTACCGTTATTTTCCGGAGCCGGATCTGTTGCCGCTGATGCTTTCCGACGAGTATATCAACGGCATTAAAAAAGATATGGTCGAGCTTCCGGATGCCAAACGCGAGCGTTTTGTCCGCGATTTGGGAATTACCGAATATGATGCCCGCATTCTTTGTGAGAATCGCGAAGTTGCCGATTTTTTTGAAACCGCAGCCAAAGGGCGGGATGCCAAGAAAGTGGCCAACTGGATGATGGGCGACTTTTTTGCCATGCTGAACAAAAATGCTCTCAGAATTTCTGAGAGCCCGATCAGCCCCGAAAATCTCGGTATGTTGGTGGATTTGATTGCCAAAGAAGTGATTTCCGGCAAAATAGCCAAGGATGTTTTTGAAATTATGGCTGAGACCGGAGAGGCGCCTGACAAGATTGTGGAAGAAAAAGGCCTGAAACAGGTTACCGATACTGGGGCGATAGAGACCATTGTTGATGAGGTTATTGCATCTTCGCCTGAAAACGTGGCTTCTTACAAAGCCGGAAAGGTAAATTTGCTCGGCTGGTTTGTCGGTCAGGTGATTAAAAAATCGCAGGGCAAGGCCAATCCGGCGATTGTAAACAAGCTGTTGTCCGAAAAACTTGCCAAATAGCAGTCAGGAAAAAATATGGATTTGTTAAAGTGGGCAGAAAACTACTGGCCTTATGATGAAGCAGAGGAGGCCGACCGGCAGTCTTTTTTGCAGTTGCTGGAGATGCGTAAGAAAAACTCTGTTTCTTTGTACAAAAGAGAATGTCTGCCCGCGCATATTACCGTTTCTTGCTGGATTGTAAATGCCAAAAGAAATCATACGCTTTTGGGGTTTCATAATTTGTATAAGCACTGGGGATGGTTCGGCGGGCATGCCGACGGCGAGACCGATTTGTTGTCTGTGGCACGCAAGGAGGCGGCTGAGGAATGCGGGCTGCAATCCATGAAATTGTTGGCGGAAGAGCCGATAGATTTTTGTATTTTAGGTGTGGGAGCGCATTATAAAAACCAAATGCAGGTTCCGGCGCATTTGCATCTTAATTTTACATATTTATTTGAGGCGGATGAAAATGAACTTGTTCGTCCGAAACCGGATGAGAACAAAGCTGTCAGCTGGATTGCCAATAACAGGCTTTTGGCCGTGACGAACGAAGAATCGACGACTCCGGTCTATAAACGGATTATGGATAAGGTTAGGGAGAGAAGATTATAATGGACGGTATTTTCTGGCAAGGACTGCTGGCTGCGACGATTGCCGGTTTGATTACCGGGGTCGGCGGCTTTATGATTTTTCTGAAAAAGCGCTATTCCCAGGATGAAATCAATTTTATGCTGAATATTGCTGCCGGAGTTATGCTGGCGGCTTCGTTCTTTTCTCTTCTTGTGCCGGCAATGGGACGAATTTTGCAATTTGATCCGGATATTCATGTGGCCGGTTTCTGGTATGTCGGGGCTGTGTTTGCCGGTGTTGCGCTGGTGTGGATTTTGAACGCCGTGCTGCCGCATGAGCATAATAATATGGGGCGCCATGGTTTTGGCGGTTTTAATCTGCGGACGGCCTGGCTTTTTATTATTGCGATTACGCTTCATAAAATTCCTGAAGGATTGGCGGTCGGAGTGGCGTATAGTGCCGAAGACTTTATGAATCCCGACAGTTTGGTTGTGGGAATCGCGCTGCATAATATTCCGGAGGGGCTGACCATTGCAATCTCTTTGGTTGCGGCCAAGTGTTCTCGCCTGAAGGCTGCTTTGACCGCGGCAGCAATTGGTATGATTCAGCCTTTGGGTGCTGTGTTGGGTTTGCTGACAATGGGAATGAGCGAGAAAATCGTTCCGTTCGGGATGGCTATGGCCGGCGGTACGCTTTTGTTTGTGGTGGTCAATGAGATTTTGCCGGAAACTTATGATACCAAAAAATCTAACCGTGCGGCTTTTGCTTTGTTTCTTGGTTTTATCTTTATGACTTATCTGAATATTGTTCTTCATTGATTAAAAAAAATTCCCGCCGATCGGTTTAAGATTGGCGGGGTTGGAATTTTAACGGGAACTTCCGAACAAGAGAATGAGCAACGGTAAAACGCTGCTGTGAGTAAAAAGATAATCAACCCATCCGGGATCCCTGGACTGTTCCGCTTCTTTCGGAGGTTTCGAACTGGCTAACTCGGGATAATGATGCGGCGCCGAATTGACGGAATCTCCGTGAATGCAATAGTACTCGGAGGAGAGCGGTGTAATAACCTGATGCGGAGAAGAACAGGAGCAACAAAAGACGCTCATCCCAAGAACCAATAAGATTAATAATTTTTGTGTTTTCATAATAATGTGTTTTATAATTTATTTCTTTAGAAAATATAAAAATGTATTGTAAGGTTTGTCAATGCTACTTCTGTTATATTGGTAAAAACTGTGCAGAACAGAAAGAAACTGGGGATATGACGAGAAAAAATAAAAAAGATGTTGACGGAGCTGAAAAGTTATTATACATATAAGACCGAACCGTTTGCTGGAGAGTTGGCAGAGTGGTAATGCAGCGGATTGCTAATCCGTCATCGTGTTAAAGCGATGCACAGGTTCGAGTCCTGTACTCTCCGCCATTAAAAGCCCGGACATGATGTCCGGGTTTTTTGTTTTATGCGGAGAGCCGCTTTCCGTCGGGATGCCGGAAAGCGCACAGGACTATGTCTCAGGAACGTAAGCTTGCTTCGGTTTGGGTAGTCAAACCTTGCTCGCTAACGTTTTCTGAGATGTTGCAGACAAAAACAACCGGAGCAACGGTTGTTTTTGCTTAGCCATTCTGTACCATCCGCCATTAAAAGCCCGGACATTATGTCTGGGTTTTTTGTTTTATGCAGAGAGCCGCTTTCCGTCGGGATGCCGGAAAGCGCACAGGACTATGTCTCAGGAAATTATCTGGTCAGCAAGTTTTTTAGATGTTGTTGCTGCAGGGCAGGAGAAGCTTTGTCAAAGTTGCTGTGTTTGATGTTATTATTGTCCGGTTTGACGCCATTTCCGTATTTTCCGGCCTTCTTTACCAGATTTTCAATGTAGCCTTTATCTTCTTTTCCGCCGTTTAACAAATTTTGGATTGCTTTGTTTTCTTTGGAATTCGGGCGAATGAGCCGATACATTGTAAAGGCGTGGGCATATTGTTTGATACTGTTTTTCTCAGAGGGTGAAATTTTACCGTCTTCGGCCAGTTGCGCAACCTGATTGTATAATTTCTGAACATTTTCTTTTGATTTCAGGTGAATTTGCAAAGCCGTATCATAATAATCTCCGGTTACGGTCGTTTGGGCAAACTTGGCAAAATCGGCAGTTTGAGTAGAAGCTGCCGTTGTTTGTTCGGCAGGAGCGGTTTTGATTTCTTTGGCAACTTTAACCGAAGACATATTTGTTCTGCCTGTTTCTTTCAGCAGTCCTTTGCCGACAAAAACGGAAACCGCAGCAATGGCTGCAAGAACAGCAATTTTTTTTGTCTTACGGATTTTTTCACGGGATAAAATTCCGAAATTTTTAAGTTTTTGTTGTGTGTTGTTTTTTAATAATTTGAATTTTTCAGATAAAATTCCAAAGGCAGCAAAAGCTTTCTTCTTTTGCTGCGGCTGTTTGATCTGAACTTCCGGACGCTTTTGGGTCTTAGGGGTATTAGAGAATGTCCGGATATGTTCCAAATTGTAGCTGTTAACAAGCTTACGGTGTTCCGGGTTACGTAAATTTAATTCTTGTTTGTTTTTTAATTTGGAGTAGCAAAGCAGTGCATAACTTTGGGCTTTTTCACGCAGTCGTCTGATTATGGCATTGTCCGGTTGCTTGTCCAACGTTTCTTTAATGATGTTTAATTCGGCCGGAGACAGAACTGCAGCTTGTTTTTTGTTGTTGAGTACGGAAGATATAAATGTAAGCTCTCCAAGTTTTTCAAAACGCTTTTGCATTTCATCATGGGCTGCCTTTTGGGATTGCAGACGGTGCAGAGCCTTTTGCATTTGCAGTGACAGTTTGGCATTTGCCCGATGTTTTACAGTATAAATCAGCTCCTCGATTTCTTTAACGGCACCAGCTTCGGTTTCAATCCTGTTATTCAGAAAGTCGTCAATCAGTCTGAGGCTTTGCTCATAAACAGCTTCATCGCACTGGCGAAAATATGCGTTTTTGTGGTGGGAATAATGGATTCCTGCCTGAGTTGCAACATAAGCGGCGATTTGTGCACGCGACATATAAATTTTTTTAGGCATTTATGCCTCCGAATTAGTTGTAAATTTAAGTGAAGATAGCTTAATATATCATTTTGTTCATTTTTGTCAATAGATTTTTAAAAATTGACAAAGCTAATAGAAAAGAAATTTTTGACAAAGAAAACAGAAGTATTTATAGTTAGCGTTAATGCGATAAACTCAAAAAAATAATCCGAGGAAAGAATGAAAGCTCTTACAATCTGGCATTTGTATGCCCGGGCTTTGGCAGATGGGATAAAGCTTTATGAAACAAGAAGCTGGCGGACAAAGTATCGCGGTTCGGTGGTTCTTCATACTTCAATGCGTCCGATGACGGCAAAAGATGAAGATTTGGCTCGGAAATACGGCATAACGGGAATTTGCCCGGGAAAGGTTGTTGCTATTGCTGATCTGACGGATTGTATTCTTATGGATACCGATTTTATTGCCCGTCAAACGGAGCAGGAACGGGCGCTCGGCAATTGGCAGGAAGGAAATTATGCCTGGAAATTTGAAAATTTCAGAAGACCTGAAAAAGATATTTATGTTTCCGGGCGGCAAGGGCTTTGGAATTTTGATATGCCTTGTGAATTTGAAAATTTTTAACTGCTGTATGTGTTAAGCAGCGGAACTGATTGAATTTGCAAAAATAAGTCCGAGCGTGTGTTGTGTGTTTTTCCAATTATTTTATCTTCTATCTTCGACAGTTTGTTTTTCCGCGTTTTTTTAAGTAATCCTGGTGATAATCTTCGGCCGGGTAGAAAGTTTTTGCCGGGACGACTTCGGTTACAATGGGAGCGGAAAAAGCTTTTTGGCGTTTTAGCTCAGTAATTTTATCAACGGCGGCGCTTTTTTGTTTTTCGTTCAGGTAAAAAATTGCCGAACGGTATTGTGTGCCGATATCAGGTCCCTGGCGGTTTAGCGTGGTCGGATTGTGAATCTTAAAGAAAACGTTGAGCAGTTGTTCGTAACTGACGAGTTTGGGGTCGTAAGTTATTTCAACGGCTTCTGCGTGTCCGGTTTTGCCGGAAGAAACCTGTTCATAGCCCGGATTGGCCGTCGTGCCTCCGATGTAGCCGACCCGGGTTGAGAAAACGCCCGGGACGCTATCGAAGGCCGCTTGAACGCTCCAAAAACATCCGGCGGCAAATATGGCATGAGCTAAACTCATTTACTTCTCCTTGTGTTGTTGTTTGCAGATATAATCCGGTTTGAAGAAATGTAAAGACCGGTCGAGTTTTTTTGCGCCCTTTCTCTTTAAGCCCGGATTTTGGTGATTATATATGCCGAAACAGCAATTTTGTGGCAGATGAGGAGAAACTGATGAAAACAATAGAATTGGACAACGGCAGCAAAATGCCGATTATCGGTCTCGGAACCTGGAAAGCTCCGGCCGGAGATGTTTATCAGGCTGTCCGCTGGGCAATTAAGCTCGGGTATCAGCATATTGACTGTGCGCCGATTTATGGAAATGAGGCGGAAATCGGGCAGGCGGTTCATGATGCGATAGCGGAAGGCGATATTAAACGCGAACAACTGTTTATTACGTCAAAATTATGGAATGACAGCCATGCGCCGGAAGATGTTTTGCCGGCTTTGCGGAAGACACTTAAAGATTTGCAGATTGATTATCTGGATTTGTATCTGATTCATTGGCCGGTGGCGCAGAAAAAAGGGACGACTTTGCCAAAAGGCCCGGAAGATATGATTTCTCTTGAAGACCTCCCGCTTGAGCTGACCTGGGCGGAAATGGAAAAAGCCCGGCAACAGGGATTGGTCGAATCTATCGGCGTTTCTAATTTTAGCGTCGGAAAACTGCAAAGCCTGATTAAAAAAGCCGAAATAATGCCGAGCGTTAATCAGTTTGAGCATCATCCTTATTTACAGCAGCCTGAACTGGTCGATTTCTGCCGTAAAAATAATATTGCCGTTACGGCTTATTCGCCGCTTGGTTCAGGGGATCATCGCATTGAGAGCGAGCCGGCCGTTCTTGAAATTGCCAAACGTTTGAAGGCCTCGCCGGCGCAGGTTCTTCTGGCCTGGGCCATGCAGCAGCAGATTGCGGTTATTCCAAAGTCGGTTAATCTGGGGCATATCAAAGAAAATTACGAGGCACGGAGCGTGATTTTGGATGAAAAAGATATGGAAGAGCTTGCCAAGCTGGATAAGAATCACCGCTTTATTGATGCCGAGGCTTTTGCTTTGGGCAGCTATACGGTGGAAAATATCTGGGCATAGTTTGTATGAAACATAATTTTGACGGAGAAAATATATGATGGAAAATGTAGAAAGATTGTCTGCCGAAACGAATGCTAATGCGGATTTGTGGCCGAGCGCCGTAACGGCGGATTTTGAAGCTTTCCGGCAGCAGAAAACGGCAACCAAAGTCTTTCACATTGCGGAGAAACCGGTGTTTGACTGGGAAATCTGGGCTTTGGCTGATAATGTTTTGGAGCCTAAATCTGCCCGGTTTCATTGATTTTTCATGGTATTAATCCGTTTTAAGACAAAATCGGCAAGGTTTTGCGGATCTTCCCATTCGACGGTGATTTCCAATACGTTGAAATGTTTTTGAAGCTTGTCCGGAATTTTTACAAAGTCTTTTGCGGTGGTAAAAAGTTCGGCATTAAAATAATGTGCTTCATGCAACAGGTTTTGCAGTTCGTCTTCCGTATAAAAATGATGGTCGCCGAAATCGAAAGTCTTGATAATTGAAAAGCCGAGTTCCTGCAGAGAATCGTAAAATTTCTGCGGTCGTCCGATGCCGGCAAAAGCAATGACGTTTTGCGGGGCAATCTTAGGGGGAAGGGCTTTTATGCGTCCTCTAAAGACCGGGAGATCGGTTATTCGGGCGGACAGGTTGTGTTTGTCTTCTCCCAGGATGATTATCGCCTGAGCCCGTTTTATTCCGGCTGCGAAAGTTTCACGCAGAGGGCCGGCCGGAATGCATTTGCCGTTGCCGATGCCGGCTGTGCCGTCAAATACCAGAAAAGATAAGTCTTTGTATAATCCGGGATTTTGAAAACCGTCGTCCATAATGATTGTATCGGCGCCGTTTTTTATGGCCAGCTCCGCTCCCGCCGCACGGTCGGGGTTGATTACCGTCGGTGCCTGCCGGGCAAGAAGAAGCGGTTCATCACCGGTTTCCCGGACATTGTATTTTTTTGCATCGGCAAAAATATTGCGGCTTTTTCCGCCATACCCGCGGGTTACGAAGAACGGGCGTTTGCCGGCTTGTTGCAACAGGGCAGCCATAGATACGGAAACCGGCGTTTTTCCGGTTCCGCCGGCCGTTAAGTTGCCGATACAGATGACCGGATAGGGAACTTTCCGGCTTTTCTTAAAACGGAGGCGCAATGTAGTGGCCAATCCGTATATCAGTCCGAGCGGGGTTAATATATCGGCAAGCAGGTTTTTGCTTTTCCAGAAATCCGGCGTTTTCATTTAATATAACCTTTGATTTTTTCCAAGATGCCGTCCAGAACTTTAGCTTCTCCCTGAGCCCAGTCATAAGCCCGGCTGCGTCTGTTTTCCAGCAATCCTTTATCTTTCAACAGATTGCGGACGGTTTTTTCCAATCCGGAATCGTCCTGAACTTGGATGACGGCATCGGCTTTTTGGGCACGGTTCATGGCATCGGTAAAGTTGTGCATATGCGGGCCGACGATGACGGCATTGCGAAAACGGGACGGTTCCATAAAGTTTTGTCCGCCGTGAGGAATCAACGAACCGCCGATAAAAGTTATCGGGCAGAGCGTGTACCACAAGCCGACTTCGCCGATGGTATCGGCAATGTATACATCTGTCTGCGGCGTGATTTTTTCACCGGCCGAGCGCAGAGCGGTTGTTAGTCCAAGGTCGTTAAGCGCTTTTTGGATTTCCGGCCCGCGGTGCGGATGGCGGGGAGCCGCAATCATTAACAGCTCTGGAAATTCTTCTTTGAGTTTTTTATGGATTTGAGCGGCGCGGATTTCTTCATTGTCATGGGTCGAGCAGATGCACCAGAGTTTTCTCTCTCCGATTTGTTTTTGTAATTCGGCAAGTTTATCCCGATCAACCGGCGGATTGATGCCGGCATATTTTATATTACCGAGGCACAAGGCTTCTTTGGCGCCGAGAACTTTCAGCCGCCGGGCGTCTTCTTCCGACTGGCCGAGGCAGAGCGAAAAACAGGCCAGCAGCTCTTTGCTAACAGGGCGAAAATGCTGCCAGGTTTTGAAAGATTTGTCAGAAATCCGGCCGTTGACTAAAATCAGCGGAATGTTGTTCTTTTTTATGCCGGAAAGCATTGCCGGCCAGAGTTCCGATTCAAACCATAAGGCTAAGTCCGGCTGCCAATGTTTTATGAATCGGCGGACAAATTGGGGATGATCAATAGGAATATATTGGTGGAATGCCCGTGCCGGAAGCCTTTTAGCCATTAATTCGGCGGAAGTGATTGTGCCGCTTGTGACCATAATGTTTAATTCCGGATAAGTTTCCAGCAGGCGGGTAATCAACGGCAGCATGGACAGACTTTCACCGACTGAGGCACCATGCATCCAGATCAGTTTGCCTTGAGGACGGTCTTTTTTGGCAATACCGATGCGTTCGTTAAAGCGCGTCAGGTCTTCTTTGCCGTTCTTTTTGCGTTTGTTTATATAGCCTTTTATGACCAGCGGGTAAAGGGCATAAACCAGTGTGTCGTAAATTCCGGTAAACATTATTTTTTCTCCGCAGGATGTTTTTTGCTTTTGGCCTCATCGCCCGGCAAAATTTGCGGAATGCCCATTTCGCGGTCGGCTTCTTCATTCATTTTGTTCATAATTTTTTCAAATTCCAAACGGTATTTTTCCAAATCTTGTTCAGAGGCGTCGGCGGGAACGTAAAAAGGTTCCGATATAAGATATATTCCCTGGTTAAAGGGAGCCGGAATCATCATCTTGTCCCATGATTTTTCAATGATTTTGGCTTTTTTTGCGCTGTATATCATGCCAATCAGCGGCTTGCCGGTCTTGTGGGCAAAATAAACCGGACTCATGCTCATGCGCATGCGCGGGCCGCGGGGGCCGTCCGGGATGATGGTTACGGAGATTTTTTTATTCAGCGTATGCATAATGTTTACGGCAGCGCCTTTGGCATTGGAACTGGTGGAGCCGCCGATGGTTTTTATGCCGCATAGTTCAAGAATGCCGGCGATAATCCGGCCGTCATTGTGCAAAGAGACCAGAGCCCGCATTTCCGGATGATAGTTTTTTTTGAAGACCATCGGCATCATCAGAGCGCGCCCGTGCCAGCCGATAAGAATGAAATTGCCTTTTTCCATCCAGGTATTGAGAATGTTGTCCAAGCCCCGGATTTCCCATTTGCTGGTAAGAAAGGTAAATTTGACGTAAAGATAGAGCAGGCGGCTTATCAATCCGGTTACAAAATGTGATTTGGTTATTTTTTTCAGGGCTTTTTTCAGCGGTTTGAATTTTGCCATAGTGCTTTAACCTTTGCTGCCCAGCATTTCCGTAACGGAGATGCCGATAGAATCGTTTTCCGTAATAATGACTTCGCCGCGGCCGATCAGCACTTCATTGGCATAAATGTCGACATAGTCGTTAATTCCGCGGTCAAGTTCGACAACGGCGCCGCGGCCGAGCTTTAACAGCTGGTGAACGCGCAGTGTGGCCGTGCCGAGCGTAACATAGACTTCGACTTTGATTTCATCGTTAGGAATAATTTTTTTTGCTCCTGACACCATTTGTCTTTTGTTCTCCGGATATAAAAATTTTTTTCTATCATATAAAATATTTTCAATATAAGCAATTTTTATATTCACTTATCAAATTAAAAATAAGCGCGGGGTCCGGGCTTGTGGATTAAAAAGTTTAAGATTGCCTGCGTTGCAGATTTGTGCCAAAAAAGTTTTGTTGCATTGTTGCAGACGGCGCAATGTCAACTTATATATTATTGGTAAGCAGAAACAGTAAGGTGTATAAAATGGCAGAAACAAAAGAAAAATATCCGGTGCTTCCGCTGCGGGACATTGTGGTTTATCCCAAAATGGTGGTGCCGTTGTTTGTCGGGAGAGATAAGTCTATCAAGGCTTTGCAGGCCGGGGTTGACAAAGACAAGAATGTTGTTCTCCTGACGCAGAAAGACGCCAAAATCGATGATCCGTCCGAAGATGATTTGTTTAAAGTCGGAACGGTCGGGACGGTTTTGCAGCTTTTGAAACTGCCGGACGGGACGGTTAAGGTTCTGATTGAGGGGCTGGAGCGGGTTAAAATTGACGATTTTATGCCCAATCCGGACTTCATCGAGGTGACGGCGACCATTTTGCCCGAAGTCGAGGAACCTGAGAATCTGGAGCTCGAGGCTCTGGTGCGTGCCGTATTGTCACAATTTGAAGAATATGTCAAGCTTTCGCGGAGAACGCCTCCGGAAGCTTTGGCCGCCGTTAATCAGATTGACGATTACAGCAAGCTGGCCGATACCATTGCTTCTCACCTTTCGTTGAAGATTGAAGAAAAACAGGCTTTGCTTGAAGGCGAAACCCTGCGCGACCGTTTTGAAAAAATTCTGGGCTTTATGGATGCCGAAATTACCGTGCTGGAGGTTGAAAACCGGATTAAATCCCGGGTTAAGCAGCAGATGGAAAAAAGCCAGAAGGAATATTATCTGAACGAGCAGATGAAGGCTATTCAGAAAGAGCTCGGCGATGAGGAAGACGGGGATGAAATCGCCGAGTATATGCGAAAAATTGAAAAGACGAAATTATCAAAAGAAGCGCGGGAAAAAGCTCTGGCGGAAGTGAAAAAACTGAAAACCATGAGCGCAATGTCTTCCGAGGCGACAGTTGTCCGCAATTATCTTGACTGGTTGCTGGATATTCCGTGGAAAAAACGCTCCAAAGTTAACAAAGATATGCAAAAAGCTTTGGAGATTCTGGAAAAAGATCATTACGGACTTGATAAGGTCAAAGAACGGATTGTCGAATATCTGGCCGTGCAGTCCCGGGCAGGAAAAGTCAAAGGACCTATTTTGTGTCTGGTCGGGCCTCCGGGTGTCGGTAAGACCTCGCTCGGAAAATCGATTGCACGGGCGACGGGGCGCAATTTTGTGCGCGCTTCGCTCGGCGGTATGCGTGATGAAGCGGAAATCCGAGGACATCGCAGAACATATATCGGTTCCATGCCGGGTAAAATTATTAAAGGAATGAAAAAAGCCGGCACATCCAATCCGTTGTTTTTGCTTGATGAAATTGACAAGCTTGGCAACGATTGGCGCGGGGATCCGAGTTCTGCATTGCTGGAGGTTTTGGATCCGGAGCAAAATGCGGCCTTTAATGACCATTATCTGGAAGTCGACTATGATTTGTCCGATGTGATGTTTGTGACAACGGCGAACTCTTTGGATATGCCGAGGCCGCTGTTGGATCGTATGGAGATTATCCGTCTTTCCGGGTATACTGAAGACGAGAAGATTGAGATTTCCAAGCGGCATCTGATTCCGAAGATTTTTGAAGAAAATGCCGTGAAACCGCATGAGCTGGTGATTACGGATGATGCTATCCGCGATATTATCCGTTATTATACCCGCGAGGCCGGTGTGCGTAATTTAGAGCGCGAGCTTTCTAAAATTGCGCGCAAAGCGGTTAAAAATATCTTGCTGGAGAAAAAAGGCCATATTGAGGTTAATGCCAAAAATCTGGAAAAATATCTCGGCGTTATCAAGTATCGTTACGGTGAGGCGGAATCCGAAGACCATATCGGCGTAACGACCGGACTGGCCTGGACAGAAGTCGGCGGTGATATTTTGTTTATCGAAGCGGTCGATATGCCCGGAAAAGGCAAGATTACCCAGACCGGCAAACTCGGCGATGTGATGAAAGAATCCATTGAAACGGCTTATTCGGTTGTTCGGGCGCATTCGAAACAGCTGGGAATCGATCCGGAAATCTTTGAAAAAACAGATATTCACGTCCATGTTCCGGAGGGGGCGACGCCAAAAGATGGACCGTCGGCCGGTATTGCGATGTATACGACTCTGGTTTCCGTTCTGACGAAAATCCCGGTTCGGAAAGATGTGGCGATGACCGGCGAAATTACGCTGCAGGGCAGGGTATTGCCAATCGGCGGCCTGAAAGAAAAACTGCTTTCGGCTTTGCGCGGCGGAATTAAGACTGTCATTATCCCGAAAGATAATGAAAAAGATTTGGCCGAGATTCCGGATAATGTTAAAAAAGGAATGAAAATTATTCCGGTTGACGAGGTTTCAAAAGTTTTGGATATTGCGCTGAAACGAAAAATCAAGCCTCAGAAAGAAAAATAATTTTTCAGAACTTAGTGGCAGCCGGCTTCTTTAATATAAGAATGCCGGCTTTTTTGCGACTCTGCTGCAGTGGCAGAATCGCAATGTGAATCATTAGAGAATCAAGCTCTGGAGCGGTTTTGGCCGGCTTTTTCCTGTTAATAACCTGAAAAAATCGGCTTTTCTGCGGAAAAATGTGGATTTTTTTGGGTGAAAAGGCTGTTTTTGTTTGACTTTGCTAAAAAATAAAGCTTAAATTTTTTGTGTAAGGGGCGTTAGGCCTGAGAAATCAAGGAATAATCCGCCTTATAATGATTTATAACTTTTATTAGAGGGAGTCTTCACCGTGAATAAGAACGAATTAATTTCTAGCATTGCTAACGAAACCGGTTTGACCAAAACTGATTCTGCCAAAGCTTTGGATGCTTTTGTATCTACAATTACTTCTGCTTTGAAATCCGGCGACGAAGTTCGTCTGGTTGGTTTCGGTACTTTTGCCGTATCTAAACGTTCTGCTACGACCGGCCGCAATCCGCGCACCGGTGCTGAGATTAAAATCCCGGCTCGCAAGCAGGCTAAATTCAAAGCTGGTAAAGCTCTGCAAGACTCTGTAAACTAATAAACAGCGGATCGGCCTCGTGCCGGTCCTTTTTATTAACGGAGTATTTAAAACGGAATTCATTTTTTTGATGGATTCCGTTTTTTTACAGATTGTTTTTTGCGATTCGTCTTTTTGGTTTTTATATGTTGCACGTTATGAGATATTTAACTATTTTATTTTAAAATATGAGTTGTTGTTACCGAGAAAAATTTGTCGGGCGGAAAAGCCTGTAAACTGCCGGGTTGGAAGAATTTATGGCTATTTTTTAATTTTTTATTGCTATTTTGGACAAAATGCGCTATTATATAATTGAAATTTTGTTTTAACTGAAGGAATTCAAGTATGAAGAAAATTTTCAAATTTGATGATGCTGGAAAAAAATTACGTCGCGTTGCGTTGATTGCAATCGGAGCTTTTTCTCTGTCTGCAACCCAGATGCACGCTCAGGACGGCAGTAAAATTTTTAACAAGATTTATGAAAAACTCGAAAAGTTTGACGAGGCGGTTGATAAAGTTACTCAGCCGGGAAGAGATTTGGCTTCTAAAGTCAGACGCAAAAGGGGCGAACTTAATTGTGCCAAATATATTTTGGGACAGGCTTTGCCGATGGAGATTGATCAAAGAGTTAACCGGATAAAAAATATTTCCGGCAGAATTGGAAATGCCGTTGAAGTGGTCGGATCTCTGTCAGGGGCAGGAAAACAAAAAAATGTACAGCAACAGGAACAGCCAACAACCCCCAAGACGACTGTCCGTTATGTTAAAAGAGCACCGAGAGAAGGCCGCGATTAGATGACGCGGCTTCTTTTCTTTTAAAGTCTTATTGTAAAATGGCCGGAGTTTTCTCCGGCCGAGATTTTTTAAGGCAGTTGTTGTTTGAAGACATAAAGCTGTGGAAATATACGGTTTTATGACGGGCTGACGTCTCTCTCAATATTGGTTACCGGTTGGGATAGAGATGCAGAAGATATTCGGAGTTAGAAAAACAATCGGCAAAATATTGTCGTTTTTGAAAAACTTTATTTTCTATCTGTCTGAAAATGTTTGTTTTTCAAAAAAAAGTCAATTTTTTTTATTTTTTTTGCTTGATTTATTGAATTTATGAGTGTATAAGGTTTTTCGTAAGCAAAATGGGAGTTTAGCTCAGCTGGAAGAGCATCTCGTTTACACCGAGAGGGTCGGGAGTTCGAACCTCTCAACTCCCACCAATTAAAAAGCCCGCCTTTATGACGGGCTTTTTCGTGTTTAGTAAAAGGTTCGAACTCCCTCGGGAGTTCTTCTTACTCGTAAGTTCAGGTTTTGAAAACGATAATTTAACGAATTTGCCCTATACTGTTCTCCTTAAAGGAGAGAGTGATGGAATTTGTGCTTATTGACCGGCAAAACTGGAAAAGAAACGAATATTTTGAGCATTATACTTCCGATGTGCCGTGCAGTTTCAGCCTGACGGCGGAACTTGATGTTACGCTGTTGGTACAGAATGTTAAAAAACGAAGTCTGATGTTTTTTCCGGTCTTTGTGCATTTGTTGAGCCAGGTTATCAACCGGCATACGGAATTCCGGACCTGTTACAACAAAAACGGTGAGCTTGGCTATTGGCGCGAAATCTGGCCCTGTTATACGGTTTTTCATAATCAAAGCAAAAGTTTTTCAACGTTATGGACGCCGTTTGACGCCGATTTTGACGCTTTTTATCTGGATTATATCAGAGACTGGGAAAAATACGGCGAAATTGAGGCCTTTTCGCCAAAGCCGGATATGCCGGAAAATGTTTTTAATATTTCCTGTTTGCCGTGGGTGAATTTTACGGCGTTTAATTTGCAATTTCCTTTGGAACAGAAATATTTGCTGCCGATTTTTACTTTGGGCAAGTTTGTTGAGAAAAACGAAAAAATTTATGCCCCGCTGGCCGTACAGATGCATCATGCCGTTTGCGACGGTTATCATGCGGCGCTGCTGATTAACAAATTGCAGGATTTGTGCAACGACTTTGGGAGAAAAGGAGCGGACAAATGAAGATAAGGCCGGAAAGACCGGAAGATTTTGACACCGTTTATGCCTTGATAAAAACGGCGTTTGAAACCGCTGATGTGAGCGACGGGCATGAACAGGATTTTGCCGTGTTATTGCGGAAATCCGAGAATTATATTCCGGAGCTGGCGTTAGTGGCCGAAGAAGGAAAAAAGATAATCGGGCATATTATGTTAAGTCGGCAGCCGCTTGATTTGAATGAAAAATTTTTAAATGCGCTGCTTTTGGCGCCGGTTTGCGTGGTGTTGGATTTTCGCAAGCGAAAAGTTGCGTCGCGCCTGATTGATACGGCTCTTAAAAAAGCAAAAAAGATGGGGTTTGATGTAGTTTTTCTGGTAGGAAATCCGGATTTTTACAATCGTTTCGGCTTTGATGAAACCGTTAAAAAAGGGATTAAAAATCTGAACGGGCTGCCCGATAAATATGTTTTGGTCAAAGAGCTGAAAAAGAAGTGTCTTGACGGATGCCAAGGTACAATTAATTTTGATTATGCCTTTTAACGCAGCTGGCTGTCTTTGCTGCCGCGGCGATTGTAGAGGCTGACGGCTTTTTGTTCTTTGTCGGCTTCTTCCTGGCAATGGATGCAAAGCCGGACGCCGGGCAGAGCCTTTCGGCGGGCAGGGGGGATTTCTTCTCCGCATTCTTCACAAAATTCCAGACTCTCTCCGCTGGGGACATTTTTTCTTGCCCGCCGGATTTCATCATTTATCGAATCTTGTATTTGTTCCTGGACGGCTCCGTCGCCGGCCCAACCGTTTGCCATTTCTTCCTCCTTTGCTTTTGTTTATTATATAATCTTCTTGTTATTTCTGCAAATATATAATTATTGCATAATATATTATATCATCCTGCCAGAATCGGCAGGATTTTTTATTTTAGGAGAAAAAATTGATTTACGGATATATTCGCGTGAGCAGCGATAAGCAAACAACAGAAAATCAGCGGTTTGAGATTGAACGCTTTGCAAAAGAAAACGGTATTGTGGTGGAAAAATGGATGAATGAGACAATCAGCGCCGTGAAAGATTTGGAAAAAAGAAAATTAGGACGGCTGCTTAAGATATTGAAAAAGGGAGATATTGTTATTGCGTCGGAGTTGTCGCGGCTGGGAAGAAATTTGCTGCAGGTGATGAGCATTTTACACCATTGCATGAAAAAAGACGTTCAGGTCTGGACGATTAAAGACAATTATCGTCTGGGTGCGGATATTCAATCGAAGGTTTTGGCTTTTGCGTTCGGGTTGTCGGCCGAGATTGAACGGAATCTTATCAGCCAGCGTACCCGGGAGGCTTTGGCGCGCTTAAAGGCGGAGGGCAAAAAGCTCGGGCGTCCGAAAGGCAGCCGTAATAAGTTTAATAAATTAACAGGCAAAGAAAAAGAAATTGAGAAAATGATTCAGGATAATGTCGCCAAAGAAAAAATAGCCAGGTCTTTTCATGTGAGCCGGCGAACGCTTTATAATTTTATGCAAAATCAATCTGTAAGCGGGAATAAATAACGGACGTCTAAATTTCTCAAAAAAAGTTTCAGAGTATTAAGCTTGTAAAAATATTAGATATCAGGAGATCTATCTAAAATTTATCCAATAAAACAGCATCATTTGCACAAATTGTACTTGCATAATTTTTTTTATTATTTAAGATAACGCCATATGAAAAAATAACGTCCGTTTTTTGAACATTTAAATCGTGTAATTGGAGAAAGTTGTGGATTGGGCGTCTGTGATGGTTGCAGGTAGATTTTTTGATGCTTGTTCTCAGTTGTCTGAAACAATCATCTCTTTTTTGCCCCGTATTCAAAATGCTTTCTTTTGTCAGAATTATCGTCGGGATGTTTCGGCTATGTCCAGGGAACATAGGTTTCTAAAAACCGAAAGGTACCTTTTTATATCTATTTTATTTGCAGGTATTTGTCACCATCCCGATAACCATTTTGTTTTTTTGCAGGCTGGAGGCCGTTATGGTTGAGGTTTCGGTTTTGATGCCGGTGTATAATACAAATGAAAAATTTTTGCGCCGGGCCATAGAGAGTATTCTCAAACAGACATATCAGGATTTTGAGTTTCTGATTATGAACGATTGTTCTACTGATCCTCGGGTTGAGGATATTGTTTTATCTTATCAGGACAAAAGAATCAGGTATTTGAAGAATCCTCAAAATCTCGGAATTTCCGGTACACGCAATAAATTGATTGAATTGGCCAGGGGAGAATATCTGGCCGTGATGGATCATGATGACGTGTCTTTGCCGGAACGTCTGGCCAAAGAAACCGCGTTTTTGAAGAAACATCCGGAAACCGGGGTGGTCGGCTGTGCTATTTTGAAACTCGGGACGTCCAAAGTTCAGAAGCTTCCGGAAGAAGACGCGGAGATTAAAGAATCTCTTGTTTTTTACAGTTCGTTCTGCCATCCGGCAACAATGATCAGAAAATCTGTTTTGCAGAAAAATAAAATTGCTTATGAAGCAGAATTCAGTCCGGCCGAGGATTATGCCTTATGGAGCCGGCTGATGGCCGTTACAAAGTTTGCCAATCTGCCTGAGGTGCTTTTTGAATATCGTGATTACGCCGGCAATACGACACATTCCCAAAAAGGAAAAATGCAGGCTGCGGCCCGTCGTATTCAACAAAATATTCGCCAAACTTATCCCGAATTGTGGAAGGCGGCGAAGGAAAATGCCGATTGGGTTAAAAGGGTTAAATTGTTCGGCTTTCTGCCGTTTTTGACAATCAGAAAAAAACAGCGGGTTAAAGAAGTCCGGCTCTTCGGCTTTGTACCGTTGTGGTCGGAGAAGATAAAATATTCAGCGGGAGGAGAGAAGTAATATGAAAGGCATTATTCTTGCGGGAGGGAGCGGAAGCCGTTTGTATCCGCTGACGCAGACGATTTCAAAACAGCTGCTGCCGGTTTATGACAAGCCGATGATTTATTATCCGTTATCAACCTTATTGTTGTTTGGCATCAGGGAGATTTTGATTATTTCCACGCCCAAAGATACCCCGAATATTCAGGCTTTGTTCAAAGACGGTTCTCATCTGGGGCTTCAAATTCATTATGCCATTCAGAATGAGCCGAAAGGGATAGCCCAGGCTTTTACCATCGGAGCTGACTTTATCGGAGATGATGACGTTTGCCTTATTTTAGGCGACAATATTTTTTATCTGGGCGGACAGATTGATACTTTTCGCGAAGAAATTGCGCATAATCCGGGAGCGACGGTTTTCGGGTATCATGTTTCTGATCCCGAGCGTTTCGGGGTAGTGGAATTTGATAAGGATTTTAAGGCGGTTTCCATTGAAGAGAAACCGGCGAATCCGAAATCGAATTATGCCGTGGTCGGGTTGTATTTTTATAAGTCGGATGTGGTCGAGAAGGCTAAAAGTCTGAAGCCCTCGGCGCGCGGTGAATTGGAAATTACCGATTTGAACAAGCTTTATCTGGAAGAGGGGAGGATGAACGTTGTTCCGATGCGGCGCGGAAATGCCTGGTTGGATGCCGGAACGCCGGACAGTCTGATGGATTCATCTCAGTTTGTGCAGATTATCGAGCAGCGGCAGGGGCTTAAAATCGCTTGTATTGAAGAGATTGCCTATCGCCGCGGTTTTATCGACGATGAGCAGATGGCTGCGCATATTAAATCGCTCAAAGACGGATGTGCTTATAAAAAATATCTTCAAAAAATTTATGAGGAGTATCATGGAATTTATTAAGACCGAAATAGAGGGCGTTTATATTTTGGAACCGCGGGTTTTTGAAGACGCCAGAGGATATTTCTTTGAAATCCATAATCAGAACGAGTTTGCCGCGCATGGACTGGATTATCATTTTGTGCAGGATAATCAGTCGAAGTCTTCTTACGGTATTATCCGCGGGCTGCATTTTCAAAAAGGTGAATTTTCGCAAGCCAAGCTGGTGCGCGTGATTGAGGGGACGGTATTGGACGTTGGCGTTGATTTGCGTCCCGGATCCAAGACTTTTGGGAAATATGTTGCGGTTGAATTGTCCGGTGAAAACAAGCGTCAGCTTTTGTTGCCGCGCGGATTTGCTCATGGCTTTTCTGTTTTGAGCGAAACAGCGGTTTTTTCTTATAAATGCGATAATTTTTACAATCCGGCGAGCGAAGGCGGCATTCGTTTTGATGATCCTGATCTGAATATTGACTGGAAAGTTAATCTTAAAGATGCGGTGCTGTCGGATAAAGATTTGAAATTGCCTTTTTTAAAGGAGTGTGAGCCGTGTTTTTAGTGACGGGAGCAAACGGACAGCTGGGACAGGAGCTGCGGCTTATTCTCGGGGATAAGGCTGAGTATGTCGATTATGCCGATTTGGACATTACCGATGCGGCGGCGGTTAAGGATTTTTGCCGGACGCGGGCGTTTGAGGCGATTATAAACTGTGCGGCCTATACGGCAGTGGACAAGGCGGAGAGCGAGCCGGAAAAAGCATGGGCCGTTAATGCTATGGGGCCGAAGAATTTGGCGGCGACCGGAATACCGATAGTGCAGATTTCCACGGATTATGTTTTTGACGGCCGAAAATGCCGTCCGTATGTTGAGGATGATGAGGCAAATCCGCAATCGGTTTACGGAAAGAGCAAGCTGGCCGGTGAGCAGGCGGTTTTGGATACAGCGTCGTCGGCGGTTGTGCTGCGGACGGCATGGCTGTATTCGCCGTTTGGCAACAATTTTGTGAAGACAATGCTGCGGCTGGGTGCCGAAAAGGAAGAGCTTAAGGTGGTGTTTGACCAGGTCGGGACACCGACTTATGCCGCTCATCTGGCGCAGGCGGTTGTTGCCGTTTTGCCCCAGCTTAAAGCAGGATATAAAGAGGTTTTTCATTTTAGCAACGAGGGCGTTTGTTCCTGGTATGATTTTGCGGCGGAAATTATGGCGCAGGGCGGGCGGAATTGCAAAGTTTTGCCGATTGAGAGCAAGGATTATCCGACAGCGGCGGAGCGTCCGGCGTTTTCGGTGCTGAACAAAACAAAGTTTAAAACAAGTTTCGGGATGGAAATTCCCCATTGGAAGAAAGGACTTGAAGAATGTCTGAAGCGATTTTAGTAACCGGCGGTGCCGGATTTATCGGCTCTAATTTTGTGCCGTATTTTGCAAAAAAATATCCGGAATATCAGGTGATTAATCTGGATAAGCTGACTTATGCCGGAAATTTGGACAATCTGGCAGAATGTAACGGGATGAAGAATTATCGCTTTGTGCAAGGGGATATTTGCGATCAGGCTTTGGTTGAAAAGCTGTTTGCCGATTGTGACATTCGCGGCGTGGTTCATTTTGCAGCGGAAAGCCATGTTGATAATTCGATTTCCGGCCCGCGTCCGTTTATTGAAACAAATATTGTCGGAACGTTTAATTTGCTGGAAGCGGCTCGAAAACATTGGATGGAAGCGCCGGGAAAATGCAAGCCCGGTTATGAAAAATGCCGTTTTCATCATATCTCGACCGATGAGGTTTACGGCTCGCTGGGAGAAGACGGATTTTTCAAAGAAACAACGCCTTATGCGCCGAATTCGCCTTATTCGGCCTCAAAAGCCAGTTCTGATTTTTTGGTACGGGCGTATTTTCATACTTTCGGTATGAACGTCACGACTTCTAACTGTTCCAATAATTATGGCCCGAAGCAGCATCCGGAAAAGTTGATTCCCAAGATTATCAGCAATTGTCTGAACGAGAAGCCGATACCGATTTACGGCGACGGCAAAAATATTCGCGACTGGCTGTATGTGCTTGACCACTGCAAGGCGATTGATTTGATTTATCACCGGGGTAGAGCCGGCGAGACTTATAACGTTGGCGGACATAACGAGAAGACCAATTTGGAAATCGTTTCGGAAATCTGCCGGATTATGGACGAGAAGAAACCGCGTGCCGGCGGTAAGAAATATGCCGATTTGATTACTTTTGTTGCCGACCGGGCCGGACATGACAGGCGGTATGCCATTGATGCCGACAAGCTGACAACGGAACTGGGCTGGAAAGCGGACGAAAATTTTGCTTCCGGTATTGTTAAAACCGTGGAGTGGTATTTGGAGAATTAACGGATGACTTTTGAACTGGTGGATTTTCCGATACACGGGAATCATGACGGGAATCTGATTGCTCTGGAGAAAGGGCACGGACTGCCTTTTGACGTGAAGAGGGTTTATTATATCTGGGGGACGCGGCCGAACGTTGTGCGCGGAAAGCATGCGCACAGAAAGCTGGAGCAAATGGTTGTCTGCGTTTCGGGCAGTTGTGATTTTATTTTGGATGACGGGGCAAAACGTGAAATGGTTCATTTAGATAATCCGTCAAAGGGCTTGTATATCAAGCACAATATCTGGCGGGAATTTACAAACTTTTCGGACGACTGCGTGATTATGGTTCTGGCGTCCGAGTATTATGACGAGGCGGATTATATCCGAGATTATGAAGTGTTTAAGAAAGAGGCCGGGAGATGATTCATCCTTTGTCAGACGTTCAAAGTAAAAATATCGGCGAAGGCACCAATATTTGGCAGTTTTGCGTGGTGTTGCCGAATGCTGTAATTGGTAAAAATTGTAATATTTGCAGTCATTGCCTGATTGAGAATGATGTTGTTATCGGGGATAATGTTACTGTTAAATGCGGTGTTCAATTGTGGGATGGCATGAGGGTTGGTAATGGAGTTTTTATCGGGCCGAATGTTACATTTTGCAATGATCGCCATCCGGTTTCCCGCAATAAAAACTGGAAAATGGAACCGGTAATAATTGAAGATGGTGCTGTAATAGGAGCAAATGCTACAATTTTGCCGGGTGTTGTAATTGGTAGAAACGCCGTAATCGGGGCTGGTGCCGTGGTTACAAAAAATGTTGAGGCTAATTTTACCGCTGTCGGAAAGTTTAATTTGTTGTGTTATAAAAAAGGTAGGTAAAATGGGGGAGATTAAGTTATCTGTTATAATGCCTGTATTTAATGTTGAAGAAACAATTTCTTTGGCTTTAGATTCTGTTTTGATGCAGCAGGTTAATTTTTTATATGAAATTATTGTTATTGATGATAGTTCTACTGATAGTACGTTATCAATTTTGCAAAATTATTGTTCAAAGTATTCTCAGATTAAAATTATTAAGCATGAAAAAAATGAAGGAAATGCTGTTTCTTTTTATGATGGGTTAGTGCAAGCACAAGGTAAGTATTTTTGTGTTTTGGATGGCGATGATTATTATACCGTGAAAAATAAATTACAAAAACAGGTGGATTTCTTAGATCAAGATAAAAATTTTGAATATACGGCTGTAGTGCATAAATATTTGCGAGTTGATAAACGAGGATATGTTGCGGATGAAGCTGTTTTGTATAACACAGTTTCGGAATATAAGTATCATCACTTTTTGCAACAACAATTTTATTTTCACACTTCTGCTTATATGTATCGCAACATTTTTCGAGGTAATGTTCCCGAAGTTTTTAAAAATGCTTATTTTCGGGGAGATAATCCCAGAACTTTTATGCATCTTTTATATACCAAAGGAAAGATTAAAGTTTTAAATTTTGTAGGATCTGTTTATTTTTATTCAGAAAAAGGAATTTGGTCTCAAACATCTTTAGAAGAACAGAAAAAACGTAATTTGAAGATGCTTTCTGTTCTCGGAGAATTGTTTACTTCTCATTTGGAACGTGATTTTTGGGCAGGAGTGATTACTTATAGAGAGAAGAAAACAGCTGTATTGGTAACAGATCTTTTTAAACCCAGAGAGTTTTTCTTTTCTAAATTACGGGCTGAAGCCAGTGAATATGCTTTTAAATATAAAGATTTTATTTTCCAATCTCTTTATAAATCGGAATTTATTGACAGTTTTTGTGAAAGTTTAGGGTTTATTGAGGCGGTTCGTCATGGGCTTATTCCATCTAACCCATTATTAAAGAATGAAAATAATATCTTGATTGTTGTTTCTAATTTGACGACAACAGGTGGTGGTGTTTATTATGAGATAAAAGATATTATTGAGATGTATTCTGATAAACAGGTATTTTTGCTCTGGACAGATGTTGATTCTGAAGAAGGTTTGAATACAGATGTTTGTAAGCAACTTGCAATTTATTCACATCTTAAATTTTTATACGGAAAATCTGATTCTGCTAGTAAAATCACATATTTATTTGAGCAAATAACTAAAATTAATCCTGATAAAATTTACCATTATTGTGGTCATAATAATGTGTGGGGGGCTGCCTTAGTTCAATCTGTTTTAGGAAAGAATATTTGTGTTTTTTCTTTTGATCATGGATTTTCTCTGGGGTTGGACAATACTTCTTATGATGTTTTTATTACCAAAAGAGTTATGGATTATGAAATTTTGTCCGGACATTATGGTAAGAAGGTTATTTATATACCTTGTTGGAATAAAGATCGGATTGGTGGTAATTATTATATTCCGTTTAATAAACACAGTAAATTGATTACGGCTTGTGCTGCTGCCAGATATTATAAGTTGGAAGGCGGACAGGAAGATTATGTTGATCTGGTTTTATCTTTATTGGAAAGAACAGGCGGCAAACATATTCATTACGGAGCTATTCCTCAAGATATTCTTGAACGGATCTATTCTCGTATGAAAGAAAAAGGTATTGATCAGAATTCTTTTGAGAATATTCCGTGGGCTGATAATCTTATTCAATCAATGTATGAGAATTTGGTTGATGTTTTTATTGAACCTTTTCCGGTCGTTTCTTATAAGATTACTTTAGAGGTATTGAGCGCTGGTATTCCGATTATAATTCATGATTCATCGGTCAGAATGGGAATAACCGATTTCATTTATCCTAATCCATTAAAATGGCGTAACAAAGATGATTTCCTTAGTGTTTTGACAAGTGTCAGCAAACAGGATTTGTTAAAACATTCTGGGTTTTCAAGGTGTTATTATGTTGAAAATCACAGTCCGGAGAAGTTGAAAAAATTTTTTGTATCTGAGCAGAATTTCAGAATGCCAAAGCAAATATTATTTTGGGATAAGTGCCTTATTGATATTGATGCAATCAGCGGCCTGTTTCTTAAGGTTTTGCCTATGTCAGAAAATCAATTGGAAAATAATTTTCCAAAAAAGAAGAGAGGATTTTGGGAACGGCTTAAATTAAAAAACAGAATGGTGAATTTTATATGTTTATTTTTACTTTTTATGGCTCAAATACCAATTCTTGATTTTCCTTTCAATAAAAAGAGACGTCGTAGTTTGTTAAATAAGTTGTTGGAATATTGGAGATAGGATTGTGTGGTGTGTCGATGTGCAATATAAATGTTATTTTTAAGATGGATGATTTGACGGGGCTTTCTGAAAATGTTTGTCGTTTAGATGAGCTTGTTCAAAAGAACAAATTAAAGATTTCTTGGGGAATTATAGGGAATTCATTGGAAGTTTCAGATGATGCATATTTTTATTGGATAAAAGAAAAATATGTATCCGGGCAGTATGAATTTTGGAATCATGGTTATACTCATGCAAGCGACCCTTATGAGTTTTTGGGACAATCGGAAAAGTTACAATTAGATCATATTGAGAAAACACAAACTTTAGGGCTTCAAAGATTAGGTATTGTTTTTCGGGCTTTTGGAGCTCCGGCAAATAAAATTGATGAAAATACAGCTGAAGCTTTAAAAAAGGTTACTGATATTAAAGTATGGTTGTATGGACTTCCTGAATATGGCATTGATGTGTTTCCAAGATATGTTAATATGGAAGTTCCTGTGGGAGTTCCGAGCTTAAGCAGACTTCAAACAGATTGGGCTAAATTATCAGAAAAACAAAAGAAAATGGTTGTTCTCCAGGCTCATCCCAATATGTGGAATGATGGTGGTTTTCAAGAGTTTGAAAAAATTGTTAAATTTTTAAAATCAGAACGTGTAAATTTTGTTTTGCCGTCTTATTTTTATGGTCGGAAAAAAGCTCCTAAGATTGTTATTGTTTCAGGTTTTGGGCAGAGTGGAAATTCTGCTGTTCGGGATTTTTTGAAGGAATTTGATAATGTTTACGTTAAGGAGAATGAGGATTTTTTGATTAAATATGCCGGCGGTTTGGCAGATTTAAGAACGACATTGGTGTATAATAACAATTGGTATACTTGTGATAATGCAATTAAAGAGTTTTTGAAACTGGCATTTTGGTATAATCGTTATGAGAATATTCAAAAGAGTGAGTTTCTTTTTAAAACAGAAGCTTTTATTGCAAATTTGTGTGAATATGTATTTTCTGTAGAAGAAGATCCGTTTAACTGGTGGAAATATAATAATTTGCCATATAAAAACAGAGTGTTTGTGGCTAAAAAGCTTACTTTGGCGGAGTTTAATACTTATTGTTCCGAATATTTGGATTCTGTTTTTTCTGCAATGACCGATAAAGAATATATTGTTTTGGTTAATTCTTTGGCAAATAGTCAGATTGTTGAAACAATAAATTTGTTTTCCGATGCGAGAGTTATTACCTGTGCCAGAGATCTTCGGGATGTTTATGTGGATTTTAAATTGAATGCCCAGGGGTCATTTGTTCCTGCGGCTAGTGGTCAAAATGTTAAAATTTATTTTGAAGCGGTGTATGATAAATATCCTGTCTCTCATGAGCGTGTTTTGAATATTAAATTTGAAGATTTAGTTTTGTCGTATGAACAAGTGTCGAAAGAAATTATGAATTTTTTGGGTTTAGAACCCGACCAGCATATAAAGACCAAATTGTATTTTAATCCTGAAAATTCTAAAAAGAATATCGGATTATATAAGTCTTATTTGTTTGATAAGACGGTTAGGGATTTGGAAGAATTTCAGAATGTTATTTTTTATAAAAAATAGGAGTTTAATTGTATGGATAAAATTGAATTTTATAAACAACTACATAAACAAGATGCTGAATTTGGAACGTCAAGTCCTTTGTATTATAGGGAAGTTTGTTTGGCAATTGATTTTTTGAAACCAAAATCGGTTTTAGATTATGGATGCGGGAAAGGGTTATTGTTAGAACAGCTAAAGAAAAAGTATCCGGAAATATTTTTTTATGGATATGATCCGGGAGTGGAAGGAAAAGATACTTTGCCAGTAAAAACAGCTGATTTGGTGATTAATACAGATGTGTTGGAGCATATCCCTGAAAATGAAATTGAAGATGCTGTAAGGCAAATCAGCAAAATTTCTTCAAATGTTTTTTTCGGGTTACATCATGCGTTAGCCGGAGCAAAATTGCCTAATGGAGAAAATGCTCATTGTACGGTCAGACCAACTTTTTGGTATTTTAATCTGTTTGATAGATATTTTAAAATACAGACTATTTTGCCTTTTTTACATTATTGGCAGGATGTGATATTGACGTTCAGTGTTTCTCCGTCTTTCTATAATAGTTGGTATAAGATTGTTGATGAGGAGAGAGAAAAGCTTTTGGAAAAAGAACTTAATCAGAGTTTGAAAGGTCATAAGGCAGAAGTGAAGTTAAAAAAACAATCCCAACGTAAACGTGTTAAAATGGGGGGGGGTATCCAAAAGTTGCAGTATAAAATTTGGAAACATTTGGATAAAAAACTTCGTAAAAAAGAGATTATACAATGATTAAATTCTTAGATTTGGAAAAGGTTAATAACCGGTTTCGGAGAGAGATTGACGAACGGATTAAGGGGATTCTTGATAAAGGTTGGTATCTGCAAGGAGAGGAGAACGACCGTTTTGCCAAGAATTTTGCGGATTTTTGCGGTGCTAAATATGCTGTCGGTGTGGCAAACGGCTTGGATGCTCTGCGTTTGATTATCAAGGCTTCCGGTTTTGGTCCCGGTGATGAGATTATTGTTCCGGCCAATACTTATATTGCAACTATTCTTGCGATTTCCGATAATGGCTGTACGCCGGTTTTGGTTGAGCCCGATATCCGAACTTATAATATTAATCCTGATTTGATTGAGGCGGCAATTACCCCTAAGACAAAAGCAATTATGCTGGTTCATCTTTACGGGCAGGCCGTGCAGATGCAAAAAATATGGGATTTGGCGAAAAAGTATAATCTTAAAGTTTTTGAGGATGCTGCGCAGGCTCACGGTGCCGAATATCAGGGACAAAGAGTGGGCAATCTTGGTGATGCTGCAGCTTTTAGTTTTTATCCGGGCAAAAATCTTGGCTGTATGGGTGATGGTGGTGCCGTCGTGACAAATGACGAAGAGCTTTATAACAAGGTTAAAGCGTTGGCCAATTATGGTTCTGACCGCAAGTATCACCACATTTACAAGGGGCTGAATTCCCGGCTTGATGAGATTCAGGCCGCGGTTTTGGATGTTAAACTGCCGCATTTGCAGCAGGATAACCAGCGCCGGCGCGAGATTGCAAAATATTATCGCGAGAATATTAAAAATCCGCTGATTGTTTTGCCGCAGACTTATGATGAAAAGGCTCATGTCTGGCATGTGTTTGCCGTTCGGACGGCGGAGCGCGATCGTTTTCAGAAATATCTCAGTGATAACGGGGTTCAGACAATCATTCACTATCCAACTCCGCCGCATAAACAGCCGGCTTATGCCGAATGGAATCATCTGTCTTTTCCGGTTACCGAACAAATTCACCGGGAGATTATTTCTTTGCCGATGTCACCGGTGATGACGGATGAGGAAGTTGAACAGCTTGTTGAGGTAGTTAACAGGTATAAATAAACATTTTAGTCGGAGGAGAGTGTCCGGATGAAAGAATTGGTTTCGGTTGTTATTCCTGCTTATAATCATGAAAAGTATATCCAAACAACAATAGAGTCTGTTATTGCACAAACTTATAAGAATATTGAACTTCTGATTCTTGATGACGGGTCATCGGATAATACTTGGAATAAAATTCAGGAAATGCGTGAAAAATGTGAAAGGCGTTTTGTTCGGACTCTCTTTGGACGTCAGAAAAATCAGGGAGTGATGGTTTCGTTGAATAAACTGATAGCCGAGGCTCAAGGTGAATATGTTATTTTCGGCAGTTCTGATGATGTTTTGAAACCTTGTTTGGTTGAAGAAGAATATGCTTTTTTGCATACGCATCCTGACTATGCTTTGGCTGTGGGGGATAACGAGATTATAGATGCTGATGGCAAGAGGGCTTATTGGGACAAAAAGAGAAATTTAGTTTATGAAAAAAAGAATGCCGCTTATCTGACATTTGGGGATTTTCTTAGACGGCACAAAAATATCGACTGGGTGTCAGAGCAATTTGGTTCTTATGGCAGCTTGCTGATTGGTAATTATATTCCGAATGGCAATATGGTGAGAAAAAATATTTTGGATAAGTTTTTTCCGTTGCCGAATGAGGTCTTGTTGGAAGACTGGCTTATGATGTTACAAATTGCCAAATACGGAAAGATGAAGTATTTGGACAAGATTTTGTTTTCGTATCGCTGGCATATGACAAATTCTATTAAACAAACGCAGAAAATGAAGCGGAATTCTGAAGTAACCAGAGATAAAGAGAAAGAAATATGCAATAATCTGGACTTGTCTTTGGTGCGGCCGGAAGTTTCTGATGCCATAAAAAACGGTTTTTTACTCAGATATTGTGGTATTTCTCGGATATTTGAGGTATGTGTTTATAAAAAAATTGATGCAAAGGTAAGGGTTGTTAAATTGTTTTCTGTTCCTGTTTTGAAATTTTCCGAGAGGCTTAAATAAAATCGTCTTTACATCATCTCTTTTTCTGCAATAATAACAGAAAATGTGTGATGGGAGGAAAAATGGCGTCAAGAGTGGCAATTGTCGGGATTATTGTTGAAAATCCGGAAGCCGTGGAAAAGCTTAATGCGATTTTGCATGAATATGCCGAATATATTATCGGGCGGATGGGCATTCCGTATCGGGAAAGAAAGCTGAGCATTATCAGCATTGCCGTTGACGCACCTCAAGATATTATCAGCGCTATGGCCGGAAAAATAGGGCGGTTGTCCGGTGTTTCTGCCAAAACGCTCTATTCAGCCGCCGGTGCGGAAAACTGAATTCTTTCTTGCAACTTTATATTTTAATCTGTATAGTCCGGCTGTGAATTTTAACTAACGGGAAAGAGTATTCTGCCCCGAAAGAGAAAGGCCTTATATATGTATAATCCGAAATCGTTAAAGGCAGAAGAGTTTATCTGCCATCAGGAAGTCTTGGATACACTGGCGTTTGCCGACAAAAACAAAAATAACCGCGAGTTGATTGACCAGGTTCTGGAAAAAGCCCGTCAACGCAAAGGCTTGAGCCACAGGGAAGCCATTTTGCTGCTGGACTGTGAGCTGGAGGATAAAAATCAGGAGATTTTTGCGTTGGCCGAGCAGATTAAAAAAGACTATTACGGCAACCGTATTGTGATGTTTGCACCGCTGTATCTGTCCAACTATTGCGTCAACGGCTGTGTCTATTGTCCTTATCATGCCAAAAACAAGCATATTGCCCGCAAAAAGCTGACGCAGGAAGAAATTGCCCGTGAGGTGATTGCCCTGCAGGATATGGGGCATAAGCGTCTGGCGTTGGAAGCCGGCGAAGATCCGGTCAATAACCCGATTGAATATATTTTGGAAAGTATCAAAACGATTTATTCGATTAAGCATAAAAACGGGGCAATCCGCCGGGTGAATGTTAATATTGCCGCGACAACGGTTGAGAATTACCGCAAGTTGAAAGAGGCCGGCATCGGGACTTATATCCTTTTTCAGGAAACTTATCATAAAGAAAGCTATGAAAAGCTTCATCCGAAAGGGCCGAAACATAATTATGCCTATCATACCGAGGCGATGGACCGGGCAATGGAAGGCGGTATTGATGATGTCGGGCTCGGGGTTTTGTTCGGGCTGGAATTGTATCGTTATGAGTTTGCCGCTCTTTTGATGCACGCCGAACATCTGGAAGCCGTTCACGGTGTGGGGCCGCATACAATCAGCGTGCCGCGGATTAAACATGCCGATGATATTGATCCGAACGTTTTTGACAATGGTATTAATGATGATATTTTTGCCAAAATCGTTGCTTGTATCAGGATTTCCGTGCCGTATACCGGAATGATTATTTCTACCCGCGAGAGTAAGGCCTGCCGGGAGAGAGTTTTGCATTACGGCATTTCTCAGATTAGCGGCGGTTCCAAAACCAGTGTCGGCGGATATGCCGAAGAAGAACCCGATGATAATAAGTCGGAACAATTTGACGTCAGTGATAAAAGAACGCTGGACGAGGTTGTTCGTTGGTTGATGGAGATTGGCTATGTGCCGAGTTTTTGCACGGCTTGTTATCGCGAAGGGCGGACCGGAGATCGTTTTATGGCCTTGTGTAAGAATATGCAGATTCATAACTGTTGCCTGCCGAATGCATTAATGACTCTGAAAGAGTATCTGGAAGACTATGCTTCGCCTGAAACCAAACGTATCGGTGAGGCTTTGATTGCAACTGAAATGAATAATATCCCAAATGAGAAAGTCAGAAATCTGGTTAAGTCAAATTTGGGAAATATCGTCAACGGGCAACGCGATTTTCGGTTGTAAAAGGCCGTTTCTTTTTGATTAACTTATTGAATCTCCCGGTCTGTTCCCGGGGGATTCTTTTTTTGTCGCATTTTTTACATAACCCTATATAAACCGCGCTTTTCAAAGAATTATCTACAAATGTCTTTTTAGTCTTTTATTAGCCTTGACTCGGAATAAAAGGCGTATTATTTTGTACGGCATAATAAAATTTTCATTATTAGGAATTTGAAGAAATGAGTAAAAAAGTTATGTTTTCAACCCACGGCCTGGTTGAAGGTGATTTTGCCTATAAGCTTGATGAGTTGGGTTTTCCGACAAATGAGGTCGTTTCCAAGAAAGTTATTACCGGACAAGATACCGGCGGACAGGTTTATTATGTGAAGGCTCTGGCTTCCATTTATGACAAAGATTATGACGTTGATTTAGTGACCAGAAGAGTTGATCCGAGAATTTGCCCTCAATTTGGCGGTACGTTTAAAGATTTGGGGCCGGATATCAATTATACCGTTGAAAAACAATGGCATGAGGTTGATGCCGGTTTGCAGGGACGGACTAAAAGTAATGTTCTGCGTGTTCCGGCAGGTGGAAATTTTGCCTTTGTTCCGAAAGAAGAGATTGTTCCTTTGCTCGGCGAGCTGATGGATAATCTGGTTGATTATTATAAAAAAGAAGGAACTTATGAAGATATTGCCGTTGTTGAAGGGCACTATCGCGACGGGATGCTGGCGGCGGCCATGTTGTGCGACCGGGTTGAACATGATACCGGAAAACGTCCGGTTATGTTGGTTACAAGTCATTCGCTCGGGCATAAAAAATATGAACGCAATCTGCCGAAGTATCAAAACGGCGAGATTTCGGAAGATGTTTGGAAATGGCATAATTTTGAAGACCGTATCAAACATGAGAAATATGGTTTTGAGCAGGCGGACATCATTATTGCCACTTCTCCGGACGAGGAGCGTCGTCTGGCGGCCGAACCTTATCTGGTTGATACCAATAAAGTAACGGTTATTCCGCCGGGATACAACAGTATGCTGTTTAAACCGATGGATGCTGCGGCAAAACAGGCTTTGCTTTCTGATTTTGTATACCGTGACCTTGACGGCAATGAGCGCCATATTAATCTGAGCGGCAGAAAAGTTGTTTCCTCTCTGGGGCGTGTTGTGCCGGATAAGGGGTTTGTTGAACTTTCCAGAACAATGAAAGAGATTATTTCCAAAGACCGCAACGTGATTTATATGGTCAGCGGCGAAAAAGGAAATCCGGTTACCGAAGAATGCAAAAAAGAGTTGGCCGGTGTGATGGATAATGTTGTGTTCCTGCCTTCTTTGAACCAGGGACAAATGGCTCAGGTTTACAATGCATCGTCAATTTTCGTTATGTCCAGCCTGAATGAGGCTTTCGGTATGGTGCCGATTGAGGCTATGGGCTGCAAGACGGCGGTTGTGGTCGGACGCAGCGGCTTTAATGATTATGCCCATTGTGCAGATATCAGAAATGATAACGAAGACTTCAGCAAGGCTATCGGTTTTTATGCCCCGTCACAGGAAGTTGACCGCCAGCGCCAGGTTAAAGCAATCTCTTTGCTCTTGAACAATGACGAGCTCAGAGAACAGGTTGCCCAGAACGGTTATGATTTTGTTTCCAAAAATCTGACATGGCAGCAAATTGCCAATAAGAAGAATATGCTTATCCGCGATGTTATTCAACAAAGAGACAAAGCAAGGAGGATGGCAGCCGGCGGAAATTTTTTTAGACGGGCCGTCGGTTACAGCCTGTAATGTTTGACCAGGCGGCAGAAGAGTCCGAAAGCGGGAACTGAAAGGTTTCCGCTTTATTTTTGAGGGTAAGAATTTTAATTTGATTTTTAGAAAAAAGTGTAATAGTTTTAGAAAAAATTGAAAAGATTTATAACAGTGAGGGAATTATGGGAATTAGCGCATTGCCGGTCAGAGGCACCAGGGATTATCTGCCGAAAGAAGTTTTGCTGCGGGATTATATTCAGGGGATTATTCTTGATACATACAGAAAGTTTGGTTTTCAACGGATTAATACGCCGATAATGGAAGATATTGAACGTTTGAACAAGAGCGACGGCGGTGAAAACCTCAGTATGATTTTTAAAATCCTTAAGCGCGGTCAGAAGCTTGATTTGACAAAAGAAAATCTGACGGAAGACGATTTGGTCGACAGCGGGCTGCGTTATGACCTGACCATGCCGTTGTCGCGCTATTTTGCCAATAACCGGCAGAATCTGACCCTGCCTTTCAAATGTATTCAGGTTGACAAGGTTTTTCGGGCCGAACGGCCGCAAAAGGGGCGGCTGCGCGAGTTTTTTCAATGTGATATTGATATTATCGGGGATGCCTCCTGCAATGCGGAAGCCGAGTTGATTTATGTTACAACGCAGGCTTTGCTGAATATCGGGTTTGATGATTTTACCGTCCGGGTGAACGATCGCCGGATTTTGACGGATTTAATCAAAGCGGCCGGTTTTGCCGATGAAGATGTTCCGTCCGTCTGTATTAGTTTTGACAAGCTTGATAAAATCGGGCCGGACGGTGTGAAAGCCGAGCTGTTGGAAAAAGAATATACTCCGGCTGTGGTTGAAAAGTTTATGGAGATTATTGGCGGCAATGATTTGTCTGACCTTGCGGCTCTTGAAAAATTCTGTTCGGACGTGTCGGTACCGGCAAATTTGAAAAAAGTGATTGAAACCATCAAAGCTTTATCCGGCGGAAAATTTGACATTGTTTATGACAAATCTCTGGTGCGCGGTATGGGGTATTATACCGGGATGGTATTTGAGATTGTCAGCGCCAAGTTTGGTTCTTCGGTTGCCGGCGGCGGAAGATATGACAAGATGATTGGAAAGTTTTTGGGCGAAACTGTTCCGGCTGTCGGTTTTTCTATCGGGTTTGAACGTATTTGCGAAATTTTGAAAGAAAGCGGATCGGTTGTGGTGCCGGAAGGCAAAAAACTGGTTTTGATTTATTCCGATACGGACGATTTTTCTGAGGTTTTGAAAAAGACGGCGGAATTTCGGGCGGACGGCTGGACCGTGAATATGCTCAAGCGTTCCAAAAAGCTTGGCAAGCAGCTTGATGCCATGGTAGATAACGGGTACAGCCATTCTTTTGCGTTTGGCGAGGCTGCCGAATTGAAAGAGCTTCAGAAAAAATAAAGTTCTATGTTTTTATTGCCCGCGAAAAGCGGGCTTTTTTTGTGGGTAAAGCAATAATTGCATTGACCATATTCTTGTTTCATTTTACTCTTAATAATTATTAATGGAGACAAGTATGGTTGAAATTTCGGTTATCGTCCCGGCATATAATGCTGAAAAATATTTAGAAAATGCTGTAAAAAGCATTTTGAAACAATCGTTTAGCGATTTTGAACTTATTTTAGTCAATGACGGCAGCTTGGACAAAACTCCAGATATAATGAACGCTTTGGCCAAGGAAGATAAACGGATAACGGTGATTAATAAAGAGAATGAGGGCGTGGGGTTTGCAAGGAATGCAGGAATGCGTGCGGCAAAGGGGAAATATCTTTATTTTGCCGATGCCGATGATGTTCTTCATCCGCAGCTTTTGGCGTTTTTGCATCGGGCTTGCGAGAAAGAGCAGGCCGATTTTGCCGGTTGCGCTTTTGTTGCCGTGCGGGATGATGCTATGCCGGAAATGCCTTTTTATAATGAAATGCCGAAACTTGACGTTTTTGAAAATCCTTTGAAAAATATGTGCCTGAAACACAGAAAATTTGTGGCGACCGTTTGGAATAAGCTTTATCGCCGGGACAGTTTGCGCGGTTTGGTTTTTGCCAATTATAATTGTGGGGAGGATTTGTATTTTAATATTTTGGCATTCCGAAAATTTTCAAAGGGCGTGTTTGTTCCGCTGACTTTGTATTATTATGTGATGTCGACCGGTTCTATTACCAGGAAAGAATTTAATTTTGATAAGCTTCGGGTTCATATGCAGATATTTGAGCAGTTTAAGGTTGCTTTTGAGAGGGAGCCCGAAAATTGGAAAATTGTAAAAAGCGAAATTGTTAACCGCCGTTTTTACGGATTGGCCAAGGCCGTTTCTGAATTGAAAGACAAAGAAAAAAAGCAGCGGTTGAAAGCAAAATGGCTGCCGCAGATCAAAGATTTTATGACGGCAGGGATTATCGGGACGGAAGGTTTTTCTTTTCGCAAGCGTTTAACATTATTTTTCTTTCTTCATTTCTAACAATTAACAGTATAGATTTTTGTAATTGCTTTGTTGTGAATGTTTCGTTGCCGAGGTGTTAAAAAATTAAGAAGTGTTTGACTATCTCTTGAGAGTCTTGTATTTTTTTTTCTATCTTTTGATATTAGCAGATAGGATATGACTGATGAAAAAACTTTCAGCGTTTTGTAAATATTTTCGTTTATTGGCTAATAATTGTATTATCCGGCTGTTACCTGCCCGAAAAATGGAAAAGAAAAAGTATTATCTTTCTTTGTGTTCTATTTTTTAAAATGAGGGCAAATATATGAAAGAATGGCTTGATTTTCATTTGATTGTCGGATTTGAGCATTTTTATCTTTATAATAATTTTTCTTCCGATAATTATCAGAAGGTTTTGAAGCCGTATATTGAAAAAGGGATTGTTACTCTGATTGACTGGCCTTATCAACACGGACAGATGGCAGCATATAATGATTGTATCAAACGGTTTCAAGAAGAAAGCAATTGGATTGCTTTTATGGATTTAGACGAGTTTGCCGTTCCCGTGGAATATAGCAATGTGCGCGATTGGTTGAAAAATTATGAAAAATTTCCCTGTGCCCTTGGATTTTACAGAGATTTTTCATCATCAGGGCGTTTGAACGATGATGAACATAAGCCGGTGATTGAGCAGTTTGTCGTTTGTTCTGATTTTATTTCTCCGTCAATGTTTTTAAATACTTCCTGGGCAGATTGTATTAAGGAATACAGAATTTCGCATTTTTGCCGTTTTAAATTCTTTAATAAAGTTTGTCCGGAGAATGCCGGCTTTTTCTGTCGGTGGCATAAGCAGCCGAAGAAGATAAGTTTTCAGTTTAACCATTATCACAGCAAGAGCTTTGACTATTATGTCAGCAAAAAAATTCCGGGTGGTGATGTTTATAGTGCCCAGAACAGCTATACTTTGGAACATTTTTATAAGAATGAGCAAAAGTGCGGGCAGGTTGATTATAATGCATATCGCTACTTAGTTAAGCTGAAAAACTTTAAGCTGGACGATTATCAGGCCTAATTGCAGGATTGGCTTTGTTTGAGAATGTATAAGTCGGCTATGGTGCCGGTGATTTCTTTTTGTTCGGCATCAAGTCGGCGAATTTGTCCGGTTTCTATTTTGTAGAACGATTTTTCTCCGTTGGCAGGGGTAAGCTCGACAATGTCCCGGTTTATTTTGTAGTTTCCGGTTTCTAAAAATGTTCCGTCGTCTTCGTCAATATAAATCATTTCTTCAGTATAAAATCCCCCTTTGTCAAAGGTGACAGTGGTTTTTATTCCGGGGCCGCTGGCTGCCGGAAGTGTCCCCTGATAGGTTCCGCAGATTTCTTTATCTGGAGAACAGCTGCAGAGCAGGATGGCGGTAAAAATAACGGCGATATTCTTCATTTTTTGCTCCTTTGGGGAAAATATAGTTTCCTTTATAGCTTTTTTTAGTTAAAAACTTATAAATTTTTATTATAATTTATCAAAAATGAACTTTGGAACTTTTTTGTTTTTTATTAGTAAATAATTTAAAATTTGAAGTTAACCTATTGTTAGTAAAGAAGATTGAGGGGAATATGAAAAAAGAACTTCTGGCACCGGCCGGGGATATTGAAGCAGGGTATGCCGCCCTGTATTACGGAGCCGACGCGGTTTATCTCGGGCTGCAGCAGTTTTCGGCCCGGGCGACGGCCGCAAATTTTAATGAAGAAAATTTACGGGATTTTGTCGGCTATGCTCATCATCTGGGGCGGAAAGTTTTTGCCGCGGTTAATACGCTGGTGCAGGAAAATGAGCTTTCGGATTTGCTTAAGACGCTTGACATCTGTTCACGCTGCCGGGTAGATGCAGTTATTATTCAGGATTTGGGAACGGCGCGGATTATCCGGGAGCAGTATCCGGAACTGGAAATGCATGCCAGTACACAGATGGCCGTGCATAATAAAGAAGGGGCCTTGGCACTGCAGCGCTTGGGTTTTTCCCGCGTGGTGGTGGCACGTGAGCTTTCTTTGCCGGAAATTAAGGAGATTGCCGCTATTCCGGGACTGGAAACCGAGGCTTTTATTCATGGCGCCTTATGCTATTCTTACAGCGGTTTGTGTCTGTTTTCCTCTATGGAGAGCGGCAAAAGCGCCAATCGCGGAAAATGTTTGTATCCCTGCCGGGCGGCATTTGCCGGAGAGAGCGGAGAGCGGCATTATTTTTCGATGAAAGATATGGCCTTGCAGGAAGACGTTTTAAAAATGCCGGTAACGTCTTTGAAGATTGAAGGGCGCAAGAAAACGGCTTTGTATGTGGCGGCCGTTACCGATTATTATCGTCATATTCTGGACGGAGACGGCGCCGATGTGCGGAAAGAGGAACATATCCGGCAGATTTTTTCCCGCCCGTGGTGTAAGTTTCATTTTAATGGCAAAAACAAAGAAGTTATTGACCGGAATTTCGTCGGGCACAGGGGGCTTTTCATTGGTAAAATTGCCTCGGTTCAGAATGGGAAACTTATGCTTGTTCCCACACATAAAATTTCCCGGTTTGACGGTATTCAGATTGATGTTCCGGGAGAGGAAAGGCCGTTTGGTTTTTCTTTGCAAAATTTACGGGTCGGCGGAAAAAACGTTTTTGAGGCAGAGGCCGGAACGGCCGTGGAAATTCATCTGCCGCCCAAGGCTCCGGTCTTAAAAAAAGGATATAACGTTTATCTGGCTTCTTCAACGGCGGTTAAAGGTGCTTATCCGTATGAACATCCGAAAGCCGGTGCATATAAACCGCGGCATTTGCTTGATGTTTCTGTGGAAATAATGCCGGGTAAACTGACGGCGCGGGCGGAAGGCTTTGAGGCAATGATTGAAGGAAATTTCCCTCCGGCAGAAGTTTCCGGCAAGGTTGCCGAGGCCGTTAAAAAAGCTTTTGAAAAAACGGGAGATACACCATTTGAACTGGCCGGGATTAGTGTTGAAAATCCGAACGGGCTTTTTGTGCCGGTTTCTCAGTTGAACGATTTGCGCCGTGCTTTGTACGGACAGATTGTTTTGCCGGAAAAACAAGGTGTGTTAGCGGAGACGGAGGCCAGGGTTTTGCCGCGCAAGAGCGGAAAAATCATTAAAACGGATAAGGTTTCCAATCTCGGACTTTTGGATTTTAGCGAGATTGACGAGCTGGTTATTTTATTGTCACCGGATTTTGACCCGGCGGATTTGAAAAAACTTCCCAAAAACAAAGTGCGTCTGGCTCTGCCGGCCGTATGCCGCCGTCCGAAACAATTTGAGCCGCTGATTGCCGGGCTTTTGGGGCAGGGGTATAAAAAATGGGAAATTGGAAATTATTGGGGCTTGTCGGTTTTGCCCCGGCACGGGATTGATTTGAGCTTTGATTCGCCGCTTTATGCCATGAACAGTCAGGCCGTTCAGGAAGCCAAGACTATGGGCGTCGGAAGGGTAACTCTGGCGCTTGAAGATACTTTGCAGAACTGGCAGGAGTTGGCACAAGTTTCGCCTTTGCCGGTGGTTCTGGTCGTGTATCAGGATGTGCCGCTTTTTACCAGTGCGGCCTGCATAAGAGATAATGACTGCAAAAATTGTCCGCGCGGAAAAAAATGGATGGAATTGCAGAAAAACGGAGAAAAATATATGGCTTTGTCAGAAAACTGTCAGATTATGCTGTTTGCGGAGAAACCGTTTTGTGCTGCTGCCGAAGCGGCTTCCGTCAGAGCGGATTTTTATCGTGCCGATTTTTGTTATAAAGACTATTCTCCGGCAGAAGTTAAAGCCATTTGGGACAGCGTGATGAGCGGGCGTGATGTTCCGGTCTGCCGCAAAGGTAATATTTTCCGCCGGATTTGAGGTGTTTGCGGAGGGGAAATATTTTTTTGAACCTTTTAAAAAAATAGTTCGTTATACCTTATGTAAGGAGGTAAACATGGATGATATTTCTGCATTGTTGAAAGAAGCAAAACCGCTTTATTTTGCCAGAAAACGGCGGAATAACCGGATTAAGGCTTTTGCGGGCGTGTTTGCGCTTGTTTTGATGTTCGGCGGTTTGTATCCCAGAGATTATGTTTATACCGAATATAATTTCGGTGATCTGGGACGAGAGATCTATTTGACCGAAACCGGATCCGTGATTGAAGAACTGGGATTGCCCACTGATGAATTTGGTTTGTTGATGGTTGGATAGATGAAACAGATTATATTGGAAAACCGCAACCGTATCAGAGCAATTATTCGCAGGCTGACCGGTTCAAACAATGAAGATATTGAACAGGAAGTTTATATCAAGACATGGCAAAATCTTGACAAGTATCAGGAGCAGGGGAAGTTTGTCCAATGGATTTCCACCCTTACGGCCAATGTTTGCAGAGATTATTTCAAATCAAAGCAATATCGGCAGAATGCAACGCAGGACGGCGATGAAGAGGTTTTGGAGAAATGCTGCAGCAGCGCTTCAATGCCCGAGGAGATTGTTGATGCCAAAAAGCGTCAGAAAATTATTTTGAAAGCGGTTGATTCGTTGCCGAGAAAGCTTCGCCAGGTCGTGGTTTGGTTTGAATTTGAAGAAATGAGCTACGAACAGATTGCAAAAAAGACCGGCGAACCGGTCGGAACAATTAAGTCCCGGCTGCATAATGCCAGGAAGATACTTAGTGAAAAATTACAATGTTTAAAAGGAGAATGAGTATGAAAAAATGGTTGTATTCAGTTTGTGCCGCAGCGGTTATGCTTGGTGCTGCCAATGTATATGCTCAGGAGAAAAAGCCTATGCCGCCGGCAGACGGTTTGCGTCATGAACAAAGAATGGAGAAAATGGAAAACAAACTGGCAGATGAGCTGGGCTTGACCGAACAACAGAGAGAACAAGCCAAAAAGATTCATGAAGAAGGGCGCGCTCAGGTGAAACCGCTGATGGAAGATATGAAAAATCTGCGGGAGAAGATGGATAAACTGCGTCAGGAAAATATGAAGGAATTTGAAGATATTCTGACTGCGGAACAAAAAACAAAATTTGAAAAAATCAAGGCCGAGCGGCATGAAAAATGGAAGAAGATGAAAGAAAAATTTGATAAGAACAGAGGCAGAAGAATGCATAAAGGCTCTCGTCCCGGTCCGCGTCCTGACCATATCGGAGATTTTCCGCCGCCTCCGGCTCCCGATGACGATATGCCCAGACCGACGCCTGAAGATTAATCAGAAAAGGCAGACAGCAGATGAAAAAGTTTTTGACTGTTTTAGCAATATTGGGCTTTTCAATTTCCACTGCTTATGCCTGGCCTTGGCACGGCTGGGGCGGACATCATCGTCCCAGCCCGCCGGTGGTCGAGGTTCATCATCCCCGTCCGGTTTATGTAAGACATGGTCATCATCATAGTGAACTTGACAGCTTTTTTGCAGGGCTGGTCGGAGCGACGATTGGCAGCTATATTGTAACGGATACTTATCATCATCCGCTTTACAATACTGCTCCGGTGCGTGATACGCAATGTTTTCTACTGGTTTCCAAAAAGACAAACAAAGCCGTAAAACGTTGTGTTGACATAACCGATGATTTTAATCAGGATGATATTTATAAAGTCTTGTATATCGATTAAAAAAAAGAGCAGCCTGTTTTTGTAAACAGGCTGCTTTTTTATTCCCCGATGGTTTTTAGCAAATTGTTGACAAAAGGCGGAAGCGTTTCTCCGGCTTTGCCGTAGATATGGTGGTCAAAGTAAAAATTGTTGGATGTTTCTTCCAAATTGAATTCGTAGGTTTCAGCGCCGTGCAGTTTGGCTATTTGCACAAAAGCCGCGGCGGGGAATACAACGCCCGAAGTGCCGACGGAAAGAAATAAGTCGCATTCAGCCAGCAGGCGGTCGACCTTGTCCATGCAGAGCAGGTTTTCGCCAAAGAAGACAATATTCGGTTTCATCATTCCCTGAACACCGCAATGCGGGCAGATTGTTTCGGTATCAACATCGCCCCAGCTTTCCATGACCTGTCCGCAGTTCAAACAGACTGCCTGGTTGATTTGACCATGAATGTGGTAAATGTTTTTGCTGCCGGCCTTTTCGTGCAGGGTATCAACATTCTGGGTGATGATGCTGACCGGGGCAGGGTATTCTTCCTGAAGCCGGGTTAATGCCAAGTGTGCCGGATTGGGCTGGGCCTTTTGCAATTCGGTTTTCAGTTCATTATAAAATTCATGCACATAGGCCGGATTGCGGGCAAAAGCCTCGACCGTGGCAACGTCTTCCACCGGATGATTGTTCCATAAGCCGTTGGCGGCGCGGAAAGTTGCAAGCCCGGATTCTGCCGAAATACCGGCGCCGGTCAAAACAACGATGTTTTTGTATGTTTTTTTCATTTTTTTTGCCTCTTTGAGCAATTTTATCTTTCTAATTGTAAAAAAATGGTAATCTTTTGAAATATTCATTGTAAAAATGTTATTTGCTTTTTTATGCTTTTTTGTTTCTAATGACAAAAGCAAAATTTTTATTGAGGAAAAGAAATGTTTTGGAAAAGTTGGTTTGAGCCAAAAGCCTTTCATGAAGGATATCTGCCGGAAAAAGACGGACATCGCGTGTTTTTTCGGGAGTTTGGCAATAAGAAGGGTAAGACGATTTTAATCTTTCACGGCGGACCGGGCGGTTTTTGCAAGCCTCGTCATGCCAAGTTTTTTAATCTGCGCAAATACCGGGTGATTATGTTTGACCAGCGCGGTTGCGGCATGAGCCAGCCGGAGGGACAGTGGAACAAAAATACGACGGCGGATTTGGTTGACGATGCCAAGCGGATTCTTGATGCTTGCGGCGTTAAAGACAAGGTGATTATCCGCGGCGGTTCGTGGGGCTCGACGCTGGCGCTAAAATTTGCCGAAACTTATCCCGAAAAAGTTGAGGCGCTTTTGCTTTCTCAGATTTTTCTGGCCAATAACGAGAGCCGCGAATGGGAAGAAGAGGGAACGCAGAATTTTTATCCGGATATTTGGGAACAGATTGAAGAACAGGTTCCGGATAATGATTTGCTGCTCAGCTATTATGCCGGGTTGATTAATTCCGGAGAAAAGGAAAAGCAGGAGGCGGCGCTGACATATTACGGAGCGTATGAGCGGCTTTTGGGCAGTTTGAATCCCAGAATTGCGCCCAAAGAGGCGGATGAGAAAAATGTGGCTTCAGCCCGCATTTATATGAATTATGCCAATAAGCGCTTTTATCTTAAAGATGACGAACTGATGAAAAATATTAAGAAAATTTCATGGATTCCGACGCTTATCGTGCATAACCGGCTGGATTTTGTCTGTCCGCTGAAAGGCGCTTATCGTTTGCACAAGGCGATGAAAAATTCCAAGCTGGTCATTGTGCCGGAAAAAGGCCATGTCGGGATGCTTTTGCACCAGACTATCCGTAATGAGATAAAGGACTTTTTGAAAAATATTTCTGCATAATTTTGTAGAAATCGGATGACAGGTATGTTACACTCCTTTTGCGATTGTGAAAGGAGTGTTTTTATGCTGGATAAAAAACTGGTTGCGGAAATATTGGATGAAGCCTTGTCGACAGGCGGCGATTTTGCCGAAGTTTTTGCCGAAGACAGCAAGACCAAGAATCTGCTGGTCGGGAACGGAAAGGTTGAAAGCGCGGGGACGAATCTGCTGCGCGGCGTCGGTATCAGGGTTTTTAAGGGAATGTTTCAGACTTATGCCTATACTAATCTGCTTGACAGGGAAAACCTGTTGAAAACGGCGGATAAAGCTGCGGCGGCTATTGCCGGAAAAAGCGAAAAAAGAATTATTGACCTGGTTGACGTTGCGTTTGAGGACAAGCATAAAATCAGAAAATCTCCGTTTGAATTAGAGCGCAGCCGGGAAGCCGAAATTTATTGCGGTGTGGCAGAGCATATGGCGGCAGCCAGTTCTCTGGTTTTACGGACGGATATCAGCGGGGCTTATAAGAGCCGCAAGATTCTGGTGGCAAATTCGGACGGCGTCTGGGCGGAAGACGAACAAAACCGGATGCGGATTGTGATGAGCGCCGTCGTTGGCCGGGATAATCTGACAGAGCAGGCCGGTGAGAGCAATATCGGCGGGTTAATCGGAGCGGAGATTTTTGACCTTTATAATCTGGAAGAAATTGCCGAAGACGTTGTCCGGCGGGCAGTTAACAAATTGGATGCCGGAGATTGTCCGACCGGGGTGATGCCGGTGATTATCGGCAATGAATTCGGCGGCGTGATTTTTCACGAAGCCTGCGGGCATAGTCTGGAAGCAACGTCAGTGGCGCCCGGGACTTCCGAATTTTCCGGAAAACTGGGGCAGAGAATAGCGTCGGAGCTGGTTACGGCGGTTGACGATGCAACGATACCGAATGCCTGGGGGTCAATTAACATTGACGATGAGGGAACGCCGACGCAGCGCAAGGTGCTTATCGAAAACGGCGTTTTGAAAAATTATATGGTGGACAAGTTTGGCGGACGGCGGATGGGAATGTCGTCCAACGGCGCGTCGCGGCGGGAAAATTATAAATTTATTCCGACATCGCGTATGAGCAATACGCTTATTTTGAATGGAAAATCAACCGAAGAAGAAATTATTGCCGCAACTCCGCACGGTCTTTATGCTAAAAAAATGGGCGGCGGATCGGTTCATCCGACGACCGGAGAATTTAATTTTTCAGTGGATGAGGCTTATTTGATTGAAAACGGAAAAATCGGCACACAGGTAAAAGGTGCTAAACTTGTCGGACATGGGGCGGATATTCTGCCGAATATTGATATGGTCGGGAATAATATGGCTTATGCCTGCGGAATGTGCGGCTCAATTTCCGGCAGTATTCCGACAACAGTCGGACAGCCGACAATCAGGGTGAAAGAATTAACGGTCGGAGGGCAGAAATAATGAATGTGCAGAAGTTTGTCGATGCGGTTTATGCCGAGGCGCAGAAATCCGGCGCGGATGAGTTTCAGATTGAATACGCTTATGCTGACAGGCAAAGACTGGAGCTTTTTGAAGGAAAAATAGAGAAACAATCGGCGACGGAAGACCAGAGCTTGTCTTTGGCAGTTAAGAAAGATGGTAAAGTCGGCTATTGCTGTAGCGGAAATTTTGATGAAGCGACAATTCCGGAGATTGTTAAGTCGGCGATGGAAAATGCCCGGCTTATCGGGGAAGGGGAAGAAAACTTTTTTTATGACGGCAAAGGAGAATATGTCAAGGCGGAATCGTATCGTCCGCTGCCCGGCCGTCTGTCGGCGTTGAATCCGGTTGCTTTTATGCAGGAGATCGAGAAAAGAGCTTATGCTGCCGACAAAAGGATTACGCAGGTTCAAAAGGTGGTATTTTCTCAAGGCAAAAACCGACGGATTATGCGCAATTCACTCGGACTTGATCTTAGTCGGGAAGATGAAAGTGCCGGCTGTTCGGTTATGGTAACGGCAGAAGACGGCAATTGTAAGGAATGGGGGTATAAAGGTGTGGCCTTTGACAAAGAGGAAGATTTTGACGCCGCCTTTATTGCCGGAAAAGCAACGGAAGATGCACTCAGCCGTCTGAACGGCATAAAGCCGGAAAGCGGTATGACAGAAGTTGTTTTTGAAAATAAATGCTTTACCGATATTTTGGCCTTTCTGGAAGGTATTGCTTCGGCGTTAAACATTCAGAAACAAAAATCGCAATTTGCCGGAAAAATCGGACAGCTTGTGGCCGCGCCGATTGTGACGATAACGGATGATTCGTTGCTGAAGGGCGGGTATGCCACAACGTCGTTTGACGGGGAGGGTGTGCCGACACGCAAAAAAGATATTATTGCCGGCGGGGTTTTGCAGACTTATTTGCACAGTCTGAAAACGGCACACAAAGACGGTGTGGCTCCGACCGGAAACGGCGCCGGGTGGAACGGTGCCGTTGAGACGATGAATTTGTATTTGCAACCGGGAAATGTTTCTAAACAAGAGCTGTTGGAACAGGTTAAAGACGGTGTTTATATTGACCGTCTGAACGGACTTCATGCCGGTTTTCATATGGTGTCGGGTGATTTTTCGTTCGGCGCCAGAGGGTATCTGATTGAGGGCGGAAAAATTACCCGGCCGCTGGTGCAGTTTACCGTTGCCGGAAATTATTATCAGCTGCTGAAAGATATTAAAATGATTGCCGATGACTTGGAGTTCAGGACTTCCGGTTTCGGTTCCCCGACGGTTTGGGTTGACGGTTTGACCATCGGCGGGAAGTAGCTAAAGACTCAGATGCAGAATGGGGTGGGGTTTGCCGTTGTCGTCAAGCTCATCCCGTGAAATGACATGAAAGCCCCGACGCTGATAAAATTTGAGCGCTTCGGGGTTTTCTTCGTTTACGTCAACCAATTTGTAACCGAGCATTACGGCATGATTGAGGAGCAGGGAGCCCAAACCGCGGCAGAAATATTCCGGTGCGATAAAAAGCATTTCGATTTTTTGTTCTGACAACCCGATAAAGCCACAGAGCTTGTTATTTTGTCGGATGCCGAACAAATGCACCAGTTCCGGCAGGGCATATTTTAATATCAGCGGTTTGTAAAATTCTATTTCTCCGGGTTTTAGAAAATGATGCGTGGCCCGGACGGAAACCTCCCATATATTCAGAATTTCAGGATAATCGGCGGCGGTTAGTGTCTGAATCTCAGGCAAGAGATTTTCCTTCAAAATAGTTTTCAATCGTTTTGAGGGCTTTTTGATAATATTTGATATCATGGGCGACAAAGTCATTGATGCCGACCGAGCCGGTATGCGGCTGCAAGCGGCCTTCGTCATCAGCCTTCAGTCCGCCGATGAAGATTTTTGAAACCTTTTTGTTGAACAGGTTTTGCAGGTCTTTTAACCCGGCTTCGAATATGCCGTCAACCTGGTCTTTTTTCAATATCAGGTCGCTCAGTTCTTTGTCGGTTTCATACAAATAGGTCGGGTTGAATTCGTAGTTTTTATAATTGCGCCGCGTGGTAATATGACGTGCGGTAAAAAGTTTGTTGATTTCCTGCTGCGGGATTTTTAAGCCGAGTTCTTCTTCGGCTTTACGAATTCCGGCTTTGGGCTCTTCTCCGGCTCTGAGGTGTCCGGCGGCGGAAACATCGAGCTTTTGCGGACTGTTGTATTTGTCTTTGCTGCGGAGCTGAATCCAGACTTTATGGTCGTGATTGGCTCCCCGTTTGACAATCCAGCAATGAAAAGACTTATGCCATAAGCCTTCCTGATGAGCTTGAAGAATGGATGCCGTTCCCAGAGGATTCATCATCTCGTCATAAATGTCTATTTGCATTTCAGTCATTTCCGGCCTCCTTTGATTGTGCGGTGAAAACAACTCCTTCAACCGGTTTGCCGTTTTCGGTTCTGAGCGTTAAAGGCGTCTGCTTTATTGAAGTGTAGCCGTGTTTGGTTAAAATGTTGTTAATATACAAAGGATTATGTTTATATCTTCCGGTTTCGGAGAGTTTGAAGTCCGGGGTTTCGGCAGAAGTTTCGATTGAGAATATCAGCCGGTGCGGGGTGCAGAGCCTGATGATTCCTTCCGGATTGTCAAGATAGCAAAATACATCGGCAGCGGCAATCAGTGCCGTTTCCGGGGGCAGTTTGTTTTGCAGATAATCCGTAATGTCGCTTTCGATTAAAGCGGCATAAATGTTTTTTTTCTCTGCCAGCGCAAGCATTTTGGGAGAAAGGTCTACGCCGATTATTTGGTTTTGCGGCGTTTTAAGAGCTTCTCCGATAAGCCCCGAACCACACCCCAGATCCACAATGGTACCTTTAACATCTCCTGCAAGGCTTCTAAAGTTTCGCGGAAGCTGGTAACCAACATTCTGGAGAACCAGCTCGTAAGTATCAGCGAAACGGTTAAAAAACTTTTGAATAAAAACTTTATCAAGCGCAATGTTTTCTCCTTTAAAAACGGCGTCGATATGCCGGGCGTAGATATTGGCCGGGTATTGGGCGGCCCAGTTGGCAGCGATTTTTTTTGCATCTTCGCTTTTGCCCGAACGGTAAAAGGAAACGAGGGTTTCCATAATGTTTAGCGATATTTCTTCTTTTTCCGGGGCATGCTTTAGGGCATTGAACAGCAAGCCCAGCGCTTCAGTGCAATCGCCGGTATCTTTTAATATCAGTCCGAGGTTATTGGAGGCTTCGGCAGATTCCGGGTTTATCAGAATAGCGCTGCGGTAGGTTTCCAAAGCCTCGGGAAGGCGTTTTTGCTTTTGCAGCAAAACGGCGTAATTAAGATAGGCGTCAAAATTTTTCTTATCCAGTTCAATGACCCTGAGATAGAGCTTTTCGGCTTTTTCCGGATTGGTTTCTGCCAGAAAGCCCGCGCAGTTGACAAGGGCGGGAATATTGTCCGGCGCCAGCTCAAGCGTGCGGAAAAAAAACTGCCGGGCTTGTTCTTCTTGACTGCTTTGCAGGCTGATTTCTCCGAGCAAAAGATTGATGTCGGCATTTTGCGGCGCAAGCTGCAAGGCTTTTTGAGCATAATTTTCCGCTTTTTGAAAATCTTTCCGGCGGCGGAAGATTTCGGCCAGGTGATAAAAAGCCAAAGGTTCTTGCGGATTTTGACGGGAAAGAGCTTCTAATGCCGGCAGGATTTCTTCTTCGCGGCCGAGCAGGGCAAGCCGGACTTTTGCTTCGTAATACTGCGGATCTTTTATAATTGCCTGTTCATAGTAACTGCGGGCTTTTTCTTCTTCTCCCTCATCCCGATACAGGTTTCCGAGGTGCAGATATGTTTCTTTGATTTCCGGAGCCAGTGAGATGACTTTTTGAAAAGCTTCGGCCGCTTCGTACGGTTTATGCCAATTTGCCAGAGAAACGCCCAAGTTAAAATAATAAGACGCTTTTTCTTCCGGCGCATAGCGGATGGCCTGATAAAACAGATTTACGGCTTCCTGTTCTATCCCCCGTTCCTGGGCAATGAGCCCCAGCAGGTTCAGTACGTCAGGCTGGCGGGGCGAGGTTTCCAGAATTTGCCGGTATATTTGCTCCGCGGCCGCAAGGTCTCCGGCATCGTGCAGGGCTAATGCGCGTTGAAAAAGCAGATTGTAAGACATTTGTGCAAGAAACTCCTTTGTTGTCTTAATATTAGGTTATTTGTGTGAAAAATCCAGATATTTTTGAATATTTTTCTTGAAATATCCGATTATTTGTTGTAAATTACGCTCACTTCCGAGAATGCGGGTTGAACATAAACCCCGTTTTGCGGGCGGAAACAAAGCCCAGGGCATTGTTTATCGCAGCGTAAAACTATCGGGACAATAATGTTAATGAATTAAAAAAGGAAAAATTTATGAAAAGTATTGTTTCTGCAAAGAAAAAAGTTGAACGTACATATCTGAGCAGTTTGTGGGGCAACCCGAACAGCTCTTTTGCCAAAAGAGAATATGCTCCGGGTCAGCACGGTCAGAGAAGAAAAAAACAGACTGACTACGGTGAACAGCTTTATGCCAAACAGAAATTGAAAACCTATTACGGTAACGTTTCTGAAAAACAGTTCCACAAATATTATGTTGAAGCCGTCCGCAGAACCGGCGATGCCGCCGAAAATCTGGTCGGTATTTTGGAATCCCGTTTGGACAACCTGGTTTACAAGGCCAAATTCGTTCCGACGATTTTTGCCGCCCGCCAGTTTGTTAACCATGGTCATATTCTGGTTAACGGTAAAAAAGTAAACATTCCTTCTTATATGGTTAAAGCTGGGGACGTTATTGAAGTTCGTGAAAAGTCTAAACAGCTGCCGATCGTTATTGCCGCAGTTGAATCGACCAGCCGTGATTTTCCGGGATATTTGGAAGTTGACAGCAAAAAACTGACTGCCAAATATACTTTTGTTCCGAAATTTGACGATATTCCTTATGCCTGCCATCAGGAACCGAACTTGGTTATCGAGTTCTACTCAAGATAGTCAATCCGGTCGGAAAATCAAAAACCTCAGGAGTTATGCAAGCCCTGAGGTTTTTTGCTTTAAATATCAGCAAAATCGTTTATTATATTTTCCAATCGTTTACGTTGAATAATTTGGGAAAGTCACAGAAATGGATGATGTAATTATTAGTTCCGAACAAAGGCCTGAACCCCAACCTCAGCCCAAACCGCAACCGGTTAAGGCTCCTGCCAAAAAACAAAATATCCAGAAACCTAAAAAAAGACGCAAATTTTGGGTTTATCTTCTGGATTTGCTGCAGAAAACGCTTATTGCCTCTTTGCTGCTGGGTATAAATTTTGTGCTGTTCTGCGGTGCCGGAAGTATGGGTATCTTTGGCACACAGGTGTTGCCGGTTGATGAAGTTTTGATGATTTTGGCCGGAATAACGGCGTTTTGTTTTGTTTTTGTCTTTTTGTTTTCTTTCTCGGAGTTTTTACAAAATCTGTTTTTGGCGGCGGTGGCTGCGGCAGTCTTTCTGGCGACGATGAACCAGTTTGCCTTGTTTGACAAAGGAGCCGTTTTGTATGACTGGGCAAAGCTTTATGCCGGAAACGACTCTTCCTATTTTGCCGAATATTCCCATTATATATTGGCGGCGCTTGTTGCCTTGGTTATGTTTGTTTTCGGCAAGATGGCCCGGAAATCTACCGTAACTTATTTTATCGGCATTTTGCTGCTGATTTTTGCCGGAATCGTTTTTGATTCTTATATTGAGCGCAATAAAGACCACAATTTCCGCATTGTTTATGAGAATCCGGCCGATGCGCCCCGCGGCAAAGGCAAAAAGTTTGTGTATATTGCCATGCCGAATTTGGCCTCGTATTCGTATCTGCAATCGGTGGCAAAAGATAATCCGAAGGCTCAAAAGGCTTTATCTGCAATGCTCGGCTTTTATAACGACAACGATTTTACCATGTATACCAATGCGATGGTGGCCGATAAAGATGCCGTTAAAAATCTGGTAAGCACGTTAAATGCCGGCAGTAATAAAAAGCCGGAAACTTTTGTCCTGAAGAATCCGTGGACGTTTGGAAACTGGGATTTCAGCCGGGTTAATTCGGACAGGGCTTATTTGAAAGACAATAAAATTTTTGATGTTTTATCCCGTTCGGGCTATGAAATCAACGCCTATCAGACCAGGGGGCTTGAGCTTTGTCTGAAGAATAACGGGCCGGCAGCTAATCATTGTGTTGAGAAAAACAATTTTCCGCTTAATATTGCCGGCAGCCGGTTGACAACGGCCGATAAGACTTTAGTTCTGGCCGGGGAGTGGTTGGAAAGCACCGGACTGGTCAAAGGTTCTTCCGTATTGTATTCGGTTTTGGATGCTTTTTTGAACGTGGATAACGTGCCTTTTGTCGGCACGTCTTATGACCGGCTTTATGTGGTTGATTCTTTTAAAGTTCTTGACCGGGTTGCCGCAGACATCGCCGGGACTAAAAAAGATGCCGCTTATTTTGTTCATATGGATTTGCCGGCGGATATGTATGTTTATGATGAATTTTGCCGGATAAAACCGATTAATCTCTGGACGCGCAAAGACGATTTGAGCTTTGGGCAGCCGGCGCCTCTGACCAAAAAGCGCGATGCTTATTTTGACCAATTGGCTTGTACTTACGGAAGTTTGCAGGCCTTTATGGATAAACTGCACAAAAGCGGTCAGGCAAAGAATACTGTTCTGATTATTCAGGGACTGAACGGGCTTGACGATAATGTGACGACGGTTGCGGCTGAGAATCTGCAAAACAGACAAAGCGTGTCTATGGCAATCAGAGATCCTTTGCGTCAGGGGTTTGGCATTAAAAAAGAAATTTGTCTGGCTCCCGAAATTTTGCAAAAGTATCTGTTTAAAAAAGGCGAGTGCCATCCTGAAAAAGCTTTGGGCGTTCATGCCGAGGTTTATAAAAATCTGGTTAAGGCATTGGATGAACGTAAAATTACCAAAGAGGATATCAGCAGTGCATCGGAGAAATTTAAGGTCTGGTATCAAGAGTGGAAGAAGGCTCAGAAAGTTTCCGGTACTGTCGGTAAACCTAAGGCCATATTGCCGAAAACCGGAACTGCACCGGTTGTGAAAAAAGCCGGCTTAGCTGCTGAAAAAGCAAAGACTCCGGTCAAGGCTAAAGGTAATGAGATTAAAGCCGACGGCAGCAGCGTGAAGAAAACTTCAGAATCTGTTGATTCTCCGAAAGAAAAATCTGTTCCTATCGAACAAAAAACGGAGCAGAATCGTCAAAAGAACAACGTTGAACAGCCCAAAGAAAAAGGTTCTGTTCAATCTGAACCTGCGGAAGAACAACAGATAACCGGGGAAAACATCGCGGTTTCCGAAGAAAGCACATTGCCTTTGCCGGAAAAAGAGCCTGCTGCCATAATGCCGGATGAAAAAGCCGGGGAAAGTGAAAACGCAGTTTCAGAGACGTCTGCGGCTGAACAACCTGAAGAACAGCCAAAAGAGGAAGACAGCCGTATTTTGTCTCCGGAAACTGTTTCCGAATTTGATGAATTGGGGGATGAACTGGGTATTCCCGGCGATATTTTGCCGGAAACAGAGGAGATGAAAGCGGTACCGCAAAAAGATGCAGACAGGCTTGCGATAGATAATAAAAATGTCGGGACTCTGATGCAGCTTGACGAACCGGTTGCACAACAGCAGGCATCTTTAGAAAAGGGTGCCGAGGAGAATGAGGCGGTCGCTGATGTTCAAGAGAAAAACACAGCCGATCCTTCTGCCGGCAAAGGGCAGGAAAAAACAGAGTAGGAAGTAGGGGCATATATTCGTGTTGCAGAAGTTGAAAAGCTTTTTATCCGTGAGAATTTCTCCTGTAAACCGGAGGAGGATAAAAGCTTTTCAGCGCAACAGACGGGCCGTGATTTCTCTTAAGCTTTTTCTTGTTATTTTTGGCTTGTCTTTATTTTCTGAATTAATATGTAACGATAACCCGCTGATTATTAAATATAATGATGGTTTCTATTCCCCCGTTCTGCAATCTTATACCGATGCGGATTTTGGTGGGGATTTTCCGACACCTGCCGATTATAAAGACAGGTATTTGATTGATAATATTGAGAAAAACGGATGGATGATATGGCCGCCGTTGCCGTTTTCTTTTAATACCGTTGATTATGAGCTTGATACGCCGACTCCGGCAGCCCCGTCCCGGCAACATTGGCTCGGGACAGATGACGAGGGCAGGGATATTGTGGCCAGAATTTTATATGGAATAAGGCTTTCGGTGTTTTTTGCCTTTTTGTTGACGGTATGCTCTTCGGTTATCGGGATAGCGGCCGGCGCCGTGCAGGGATATTTCGGCGGTAAGACGGACTTGTTTATGCAAAGGGTTTTGGAAATATGGGAGGCTTTGCCTCAGCTTTTTGTGCTGATTATTGTTGCCAGTATTTTTACGCCGACTTTTTTCAGCCTTTTGGCGATATTAATCTTTTTTTCCTGGATGAGCCTTACCGGTGTGGTCAGGGCGGAATTTCTAAGAGCGCGTAATTTGGAGTTTGTGCAGGCAGCGAGAGCGCTCGGCGTCAGCAATTGGCGAATTATGTATCGTCATATTCTGCCGAATGCCATTATTGCAACAATTACATTTGTTCCGTTTATTATGTCCGGAGCGATTGTTTCTTTGACGGCATTGGATTTTCTGGGTTTCGGACTGCCGTATGATTATCCGTCACTGGGGGATTTGGTCCGGCAGGGAAAAGATAATTTGCAGGCGCCCTGGATCGGGATTTCTATCTTTTTGGTTTTATCGGTTCTGCTGACTTTGCTTATTTTTATCGGTGAGGGCGTTCGTGACGCTTTTGATGCGAGGAAAAACCGCTGATGGCTTTGTTAGAGATCAGACATTTGGGATTGAGACTTTCAGACGGTCGCAGGCTGCTTGACAAAGTCTCTTTGTCTTTGGAAAAAGGGCAGATTCTCGGCATCGTGGGAGAATCCGGTTCCGGAAAGTCTTTGACCGCTTTATCAATCTTAAATTTGCTTTCTCCGGAAAAGTTTAAATATGATGCTTGTTCTGAAATTCTCTTTGACGGCAAGAACCTTTTGGCAACAAAAGATATTCAGAAAGTCAGAGGTGATAAGATTGCGCTTATTTTTCAAGAACCGATGTCATCGTTGAATCCTTTGCATAAAATTGAGAAGCAGATTGCCGAAACGCTGGTCTTGCATCGTGGTTTTAACGGAAAACAGGCCAAAAGAGAAGTTTTAAGGCTTTTGAAAATGACCGGTATCCGCAATGCCCGCCGGCGGATGGAGGCTTATCCGTTCGAACTTTCGGGCGGACAGCGGCAAAGGGTTATGATTGCAATGGCGATGGCTAATAATCCGGAAATATTAATTGCCGACGAACCGACGACCGCTCTTGACGTTACAGTGCAAAAGCAGATTATTGACTTGTTGCTTGATTTGAAAGAAAAGACGGGAATGGCGATAATTTTTATCAGTCATGATTTGCGCCTGGTTAAAAAAATTGCTGATTATATATGTGTGATGAAGGATGGAAAAATAATTGAGGCCAATAAGGCGGAGAACTTGTTTCTCTATCCTCGAGAGGATTATACAAAAGAATTAATAAATTCTTTTTTCTCTTTGAAAAATCATAATAATATTAAAAAATGTGAGACTGTGTTGAGTGCCAAAAATATTTTGGTTGAGTTTGTGTTGAAGAAAAGTTTTTGGGGACGTCCGAAAGAAGTCTTAAAAGCGGTTAATGATATTTCTTTAAGTCTGAAACGAGGGAAAACCCTGGGAATTGTGGGAGAATCCGGTTCAGGAAAGACAACGCTGGGGCTTGCTCTTGCCAGGCTTATTCCTTATAAAGGGCAGGTTTTGCTGGAAGGTGTTGCGGGAAATGTTTCGAAACAGTTGTTTAGAAAAACGGTTCAGATTGTTTTTCAGGATCCGTATAATTCCCTGAATCCCAGAATGAACGTGGAAGATATCGTGGGGGAGGGGCTGGACGTTCATTTTCCCACAATATCAAAAGACGAGAGAAAAAAACGTATTATCAAAGCGTTATATGAGGTTGGACTGGGGGCGGATGTGGCTGAAAAGTATCCTCATGAGTTTTCCGGCGGACAGCGGCAACGGATTGCCATTGCCCGTGCTTTGGTTTTGGAGCCGGAAATTGTTATTTTGGACGAGCCGACTTCGGCTTTGGATGTTACAATTCAGCGGCAAGTTATGAAACTTCTTCAGGAAATTCAAGAAAAAAGAAAGATTTCTTATATCTTTATTTCTCATGATATGGCGGCGGTTCGGGCGATTGCGGATCAGATTGCAGTAATGCGGGACGGGCGTATTGTGGAAATGGGTGAGTGTGAAGAGATATTTAATCATCCCAGGCAGGAATATACTAAAGAGTTGATTGCTGCGGCGATGTGATAAATTTTATTTGACTTTTATCCGAGCGTTTTGTATAAAAGAGATGCAAAAAGATTATTAAGATATTATATAAAAAACTATTTGAAATTCCATGTCAGGCAAATGATTTATCAAAATCAAATATGAGGTTTAACAGTCCGTCAAGGCTTATTCTTGAAAAAGTTTTGTTTGTGAGAAGATTATTTCCCGATTTGTTAGTAGTTAAAAACGAAAGCAGATAGACAGGATTTGGGTAGAAAAAAGAATTAGCGAAACTGATGATTTTGTTTTGTGGAACTTGTATTCGTTCAACTTCTTTCCCTTGAAAATATTTTCAAGGGTTTTCTTTTTTATGAGGTGTCTTTTTACAAAGCAAAAGTGTTTTTATGCGGAAAATTTTCTTCAGCTCGTTCTGAGAGCCCAAATAGTAAAATGTGTGTCGAAACATAAAAGATGTTTTGTTCTGACAATATCTTTTCTTTTTTTGTTTCTATGTATTCATAATATATATTATGCGACAAAATATGTTGGGTTAAAATGAGTGCGCCACCCTTTTATTATTTAGTTTCAATAGGTTAAAAATTTGTCAAAGGTTAACGTATTTTAATTTTTGAGTTTGTTCTTGAGTGATTGTCTTTTTATTATTTGATTCTTTTATGTTTTGATTTTTAGCGTGAAATTTCAAATATTGTTTTTTAGACTTGGGAATTTGGGCTTGGTTATTATGATTGCTGCTGCTTTTATTGTGTCGTTAAAGGCAGATTTCTCAGAAATGTGCTTTTATAATGTGTTCGGGCTGATATTTTTAGGATATGAAAAACCCCTGCTCTTTATGAGATGCAGGGGTTTGAAAAGTTAGAACCGGCTGAAAATCAACCTTACCAGATTTAGCAGATAGACAATGCAGATAAAAGCCAATGTTCTGTATAAGGTAGTGAACGTATCCAATGTATTGAATGCGCCGTTGTTTACAAAAAGGTGGATACATACGGCCGTAATCAGGCCGGTTACGATGACGGCAATCCAATAGTGGCGGAAATTTCCGAGCAAAAAGGCGCTGATGGCCGCGACGACTAATATCCACGGATTGGATGCGTGGGCTGCAACAGCATGGGAAACATTGGTAATTTCGGGGATTTTCATTGTGAAACCGACACCTAAGATGATGATTGCCGCTGCTAAAACCCAAAAATAGTATCTTGAATTACTCATTTTTTGCCTCATTTTATGGTTAGAAACTGTCATAAAATTAGCATTTATGTTATATGCGGGCAACGATTTTTTTCTGTTTGTACCCTGCTCTGCAGCTGTTTGTTAAAAAACCGCCCCTGTTGGGCAGGAACGGTTTTTTGCAGTGTATGATGACGTCTTGTTTAGAAGGTGTATCTGATACCGGCTGTTACTTCAGCGAGGTTATCAATATCACGGGCGCCCAGGAAGGTGTAACGTCCCATAACACGGGCAGACCAGTTTTGAGTCAGATGATATTGTGCACCGATACCAAAACGATAGCCCATGCGGTCTTTGTTGTATTTTGGTTTGTTATTGCCGCTGTATTTTGCGGAGAATTTATAGTTTCCAAGACCTACGGAGCCAAGCAGATTGAATTTTTCGTTGCAAGCCGGAATCGGCAGATAACCCATCAAATCTAAGCCGTAGGCATAAAATTTGCTTTTTACCGTGCCGTCGGCATCATGGGTTTTTCTGTCCCAGGCGTGTTGATAGAAGGCTTCAAGGCCGGCATATTCGCCGACTCTGATACCGGCGTTGATTGCGCCCGTATTATATCCGTCGTCAACTCTCTTTAATTGTTTTTTCAAATCAAATTTAGAATAAGCGTAATCCAAACCGATGTACGGGTTGAATTCTTTGGCGGTAGCGCCGAAAGAAATAAGACAAGCAACTCCTGCTAACAGTAATGTTTTCTTCATATTCATAAACTCCATTTAAATAGGTTTTTGAGTATACACTTACAATCAAAAGGCGGTTGTAATACTTGTGTTAAGCAACAGCGCATATTTTTTTGTCTTCAGGCTACACGCCGTTGGTTGCAGATGATTTAGTACTGGAAAAAAAGATTTAAAGAGGTTAAGGTTAAAAAAATTATGCTAAAGTATATGGAATGTTTTGATTGTGTTTCAGGTGAGGAGTTAAGTGATATGGGGTTTGTTTGTCCGGATAAGAGTTGTGAAAAATGCCGCCGGCTGATTGATTTTCGGCGTGAAAACGAAAAAAAGTTTCCGACTTATTATAACGGTCCGGTTCCGTCTTTCGGCAGTTTGGATGCCGAGATTCTGATTATCGGGCTGGCTCCCGGTCTTAACGGCGCCAATCAGACGGCACGGCCTTTTACAAATGATTATGCCGGGGATGTGCTTTATCCGATTTTGAAGGAGTTTGGTTTTGCCAAAGGCGAGTATCAAAAACGAAAAGATGACGGTTTTGAGCTTATTAACGTGAGAATTACCAACTCGGTGCGCTGTGTGCCGCCGCAAAATAAAGTAACGGGAGAAGAAGTCAAAAATTGCGGCGCTTATCTGATTGAGGAAATCCGCGCTATGCCGAATTTGAAGATTATCCTGACATTGGGAGCGGTTGCGCATAATGCCCTGCTCGGCGTTTTGGGGTATAAAAAAACGGCTTTTAAGTTTGCACACGGGGCTTTGCATAAACTGGACAAACATAATCTTTTGATGCTGAATTCGTATCATACCTCCCGGTATAATATAAATACCGGCGTTTTGACTTATGATATGTTTCGGGATATTATTCATAAATTGAAAGAAATGTGTTGATTTTTGTTTAGAGGTATAGTATATCTTAAAAAGTTAACTTTATTATTAATTTATAATTAAAATGTATCATGAAAATGAAAGAATTGTGGGACAGAAGTGGGTTAATTAATTCAAATGGTCAAATTTGCTGGTCAGACATGACACTCGAGCAACAAATTGCGAAAGCGAAAGCTGATGCAACCAGTTGCGGCTGTGTTAATGAACGCAAGGTCATTTTGCCAGACGGTACTGCGAAGACTTATATGCATTATTATTTCTTCGGCTGTCTGGTCGAGAAAGAGTACGTGTTGAATCATTTTTCGGAAACACCCGGGTTGGAAAAATGGTTGAAGGGCTATGGAAAACACCTCTTTGTTTTTATCCCCGCTTGTTGTCAGTTGTTTAAGATTAAAGACAGGGAACAGATTACTTTGATGTCCCGCTAAAAGTCTAAAAAAAGAGCCTGTTTCAGAAATTGAAACAGGTTCTTTTTGTGTTTTCAGTTCCCTATTCCGGCAAATCCCATAAAGGCCAGGGATAACAGACCTGCCGTAATCAATGTAATCGGCGTCCCCCGCATTGCCTGAGGCAGGGCTTCGGTGTTAATCCGTTCGCGCAGGCCGGCAAAAAGGAGAAGAGCCAGTGTGAAGCCCATGGCATTTGCCAGAGCAAAGCAGACGGAATGCATCAGGTTATAATTTTTTTGCGCAGCGAGGATTGCAATACCCAAAACAGCGCAGTTTGTGGTAATCAAAGGCAAAAATATTCCCAGAGCCTGATAAAGTATCGGCGAGACTTTTTTTAATATGATTTCAACCATTTGAACCAAGGAGGCAATAATCAGTATAAATACGACGGTTATCATAAATTCCAGGTGGTACGGCACCAACAGAGAATGATAAGCCAGATAGGTTGCTATGGTGGACAAGGTCATAACAAACATTACCGCCAGTCCCATTCCGGCAGCCGTCGAACTGTTTTTGGACACGCCCAGAAACGGGCAGATGCCCAGAAATTGCGACAATACAATGTTGTTTACGAAAATAGCGCTGATAAAAATCATTAAATAACTCATTTGCCGGCTCCCGTTACTTTATTGAATATGATTATCAGTCCGGCCAGGGCCAGAAAGGCACCGGGCGGCATAATGAACAGCATCATCGTATCTGTTTCTTCCGAAACAAATTTCCAGCCGAAAACCGACCCCATTCCCAAAATTTCACGGACAGTTCCCAACAGAGTTAATGCGCCGGTGAAACCTATTCCCATACCGACAGCGTCCAAAACCGACTGCCAGATGCCGTTTTTGGAGGCAAAAGCCTCTGCCCTGCCCAGAATGATGCAGTTTACGACGATTAGCGGAATGAAAATCCCCAAACGGGCGTGTAATGCCGGAAGATAGGCCGCCATCAGCATTTCAACGACCGTTACAAAGGAGGCAATTATCACAATATAACAAGGAATGCGTACCATATCGGGGATAAGGCTTTTGACGGCGGATACGGCAAAATTAGAGAGAATGAGGACAAATAAGGTTGCCAGTCCCATTCCCAATCCGTTGGCGGCCGAGGTCGTAACGCCCAGGGTCGGACACATTCCCAAGAGCATTACAAACGTCGGGTTTTCTTTGATAATGCCCCGGGTCAGGTTTTTGTAGCTTTGGTTATTCATATCTTATTTCCCCAGAGTGCTGAATTTGTTGTAGCTGTCATAGGCCCGGTTGATTGCGTCTAAAACGGCACGAGAACTGATGGTGGCGGAAGTAACAGCATCGATGTCGCCGTTATCCTGCCGGACACGGAGTTTTTGTTTTTCAAGATTGAACCCTCTAAGCTGGCGGGCGAACTTGTCTTCGGCCACTTTGGAGCCTAGTCCGGGCGTTTCTTTGTGGCTGATGATTTTATAGTCCGTGATGGTGCCGTTCAGCAAAAATCCGACAATCAGCTCCAATCTTCCGCCAAAAGCATTGTCACTGTATGTTTTGAGTGCAACGGATGTGATTTTGGAGCCCTGTCTGGCCGGATAAAGTTCTATATTGCTGCCGGAGATGGTTATTCTGTCCTGATAAGGATTGTTGTCGTATTCCGGCGGCAAAACGGCCTGAATGGCTTCTAATTTTTTTGCATCCTGCGCTTTTTTTATCGGTTCTTCGGTTATAATATGGCTGATGCTTAATATCATTGCGGAAAATCCGGCCGTAACAACCATGGCCAGGATCATATTTTTCAGTGTATCGGCGGGTTTTTTCATCTATTTTCTCCCTGTTCCATAGACCCGGGGAATACACCAGCGGTCAATCAGCGGGACAAAAGCGTTCATAATCAGAATGGCAAAGGAAACGCCTTCGGGATAGGCACTGAATATTCTGATGACGACGGTCAATATGCCGCAGCCGATTGCAAAGATGGTTTTTCCCTTAACGGTCATCGGCGAAGTAACGTAGTCCGTTGCCATAAAAATTGCACCCAAAAGCAGTCCGCCCGACAGCATATGAGCTATCGGATCAAGTTCAGGCGTTTCTTTATAAAACCACATTATCGATGTTAAAATAAAGACGGTTGACAGGTAATAAAACGGAATATGCCAGGTGATTATTTTTTTATAGAGCATATAAAAAAGTCCGAGAATGAGGGCCAAAGCAGAAACCTCCCCCAGGCTGCCGCCGGTATTGCCCAAAAACATATCAAGATAATTTGGAATATTATCAATCTGATAACTGTATTTTGTTAATGTGTTGCTTAAACTTTCACTGTCCAGGTGTTTTAATATTCCCAAAGTCGTTGCACCGGTCTGGGCGTCTGCTGCAAAAAATTTTCCGGGGTGCGGCAGCGGCCAGGTTGTCATTTGCTGCGGAAAAGATATGAACAGAAAGACACGGCCGACCAATGCCGGGTTAAACAGGTTTTTTCCAATTCCTCCGTATGCCATTTTGGCAATGCCGACTGCAACAAAGGCTCCGATGAGAATCATCCAGAGCGGAATGGAGGACGGAAGGTTGAACCCTAACAAGATTCCTGTGATAACGGCGGAATAATCTCCGGTGGTCGGCGCTGTTTTTAACAGATAGCGGCAAATCAGATATTCGCAGGCAACGCAGGCGGCTACTGATGTCAGCAGAACCTTAAGGGCGTCAAAACCGAAAATCAGCAAAGAGGCCAAAACTGCAGGCATTAATGCAATAATAACGCCTTTCATTAATGAACGGGTATTGACCGGCGAAGATATGTGCGGAGCGGAAGATATTTTTAACATAGTTCTTGACCTTATTGTTTTTTCAATATTTTTTTTGCTTCTGCTTTGCTGATTTTGCAATAATCCAACAAAGGAATGCGTGCCGGGCAGATATAAGCGCAAGAACCGCATTCAATGCAATCCCGGGCGTGGAGCTGCATAAGCTGAGAGAAGTCGTTATTACGGGCGCGCCGGGCAATCTCAAACGGCATTAGTCCCTGGGGACAGGCATCAACGCATTTGCCGCAGCGAATACAGGCGGTTTCAGGTTCTTTGGCAGCGATTTTGCCGGAAAGCAGCAAAATGCCGGAGGTTAGTTTTGTAACGGGAGCCTGCAGATTGGCGACGGATGTGCCCATAAAAGGCCCTCCGAAAATGACTTCTGCCGTATTCTCCGTCAGTCCGCCAATTTTATTTATCAGAAAATCGGCCGGCGTTCCGATACGTACTCTGAAATTGGCCGATTTTTCGGCGGCATCCCCGCTGACGGTTATGATGCGTTCGAATAGCGGTTTTTTCTTCATTACGGCTTCATAAACGGCAAAGACCGTGCCGACGTTTTGGACAATGCAGCCAATGTCTATCGGACGTTTGGCAATCGGAACCTCCCGGCCGGTAATTGCCGTAATCAGCTGTTTTTCGCTGCCCTGGGGATATTTGCTTTCACAGGTGCGGACATTAACACCGACATAGCTTTTGGTCAAACGGGTCATAATTTCAATTGCTTGAGGTTTGTTTTCGTCAATGGCAATGATGGCTTTTTGAATGCCCAGAAGTTTGTTGATGATTTTTGCCCCGATAATTATTTCTTCCGCTTTTTCCTGCATCAGCCGGTCGTCCGCGCATAAAAACGGTTCGCATTCTATGCCGTTGACAATCAGGTATTCGGCTTTGCGTCCTTCCGGAACGGTCGTTTTTATCGGGGTGGGATACCCTGCTCCGCCAAGGCCGACAATGCCGGCATTTCGTATGCTTTGCATAATTTCTTCCGGGTTGTCGGGGATGTTTTTGATGAGTTTGCCGGATGTGTCGATTTCCCGAATATATTCATCTCCTTCGACCTTTATGGTAATCATATCCTCATAATATCCCGAGCTGTCTTCCTGACGGTCAATTCTGACGATTTCTCCGGATACGGAAGAATGAACCGGCGCCGAAACAATTCCGTCGGCGGCGGCCAGAAGCGTTCCGACCTTGACCTTATCCCCCCGTGAGACAATGATTTTTGCCGGTGCACCGATGTGTTGTTTGACCGGAATGGAAACATATTCCGGAAGGCCGGCATCCGTAATGGCAATGTCTGAAGCGAGTTTGTATTTTTGAGGGTGAATCCCTCCTGTCGGAAAGGTTTTAGTCATTTTGCTTTTCTTTCTCGTCAATATAGGTGATTGCACCGGTTGGGCAAGTTTGCGCCAATTGTCTGCCGTATTTAGCCGCGTCTACGGTATCGGGAATGTAAGACAGGTTGTCTTCTATCCGGATTTCCGGGCAGAGTTTTGCACATTTCATACAACCGATGCAGGCCGCTTTGCAGTTTTGGCGGGCCAATGCGCCTTTTTGGCGGTTGCGGCAGGCCACATAAACGCGTTTGTTATTTTTGCCTTTAAGACGGATTTCAAACAAATTACGCGGGCAGATGTTTACGCAAGCGCCGCAAGACGTGCATTTTTCTTCGTCTACTTGCGGAAGACCGGTTTGCGGGTTCAGACTTAATGCACCGAATTTACAGACTTTTATGCAATCTCCCAGCCGCAGGCAGCCGTCCGGACAGCCGCTTTGGCCGCTTGAAATGTTATGGGCAATCCGGCAAAATTGAATTCCGTTATAGTTAACTTTTGCCGGAGCATTTTGACAACTGCCGTTGCAGCGCAGCACGGCAACGGTCTTTTCTCTGGAAGGAGCAGCCATTCCGAGATATTCGGCTATCCGGTTCATAACTTTGGCACCACCGACGGGACAATACAGCTTGGCAAATCCCTGCGGGGTGCATTTTGTGCAGGCAACGGCAAAGTCATGACACCCTGCCCGTCCGCAGGCGCCGCAATTGGCCTGGGGAAGCATGGCTTCGACCTCCCGGATGCGCGAATCTTCTTCCGTATGAAATTTTTGCGAAACAAAATACAGAATCAGGGCGGCAATAAAGGCTATACCTGTTAAAGTCAGAAAATCGGTTAATATAAGGTTGTCCATAATGTTGTTTCAAATACAGTTAAAAGAAAAGGAGTTATTTTTCGGTTACTATAAAAGTAAATTTTTTCTTAAAATATTTCTTTCCTAAGAATAAGAGAAAAAAGTAAGGAATCAAGATAATTATGGCAGTAATACCACTAAATATTTCATTTTTACCGAAACAGTCGCAGATGAAGAGAGTGAAAAGCGTTAAAAACAAAGGCAGGCCGTAGCAAAATAGGACGGCCAGCCATCCGAGGTGCGGATTTAACTCCACCATAACAGAATCTCCGATGCGGTAGTTGCCGGAATCCGGAACGGCGATGGAAAATATCTGTTCTTTGTCTTCTTTCATTCCGCACAGTCCGGCGGCCGGACAGGTGCCGCAAGCTGTCTGACGGGCTATTTTCAAAGTCAGTTCCTGCGGGGCGGTTCGGATGATTTGAGCCTTGTGTTTTATCGGAAGCATTATTTTTTCAACAATTTTTCTGCGCTTTGCGAAACAAGCATTTCATAGCCGTTGTTGTCGGTGCGGACAAAAAAGACAGCCGGGATGTTGTTGCGGTTGGCAAATTTCAATCCGTCTTCTTCTCCCATAACCATAATAGCGGTTGCCAGGCCGTCGGCCATCATGCAGCTTTTGTGAAAAACGCTGACGGAAGCCAGTTTGTGTTCTACCGGATATCCGGTTTGCGGGATGATGGTGTGCGAATAGCGCTTGTCTTTATAATAGAAGTAATTCCGATAATCTCCGGAGGTTGCCACACTGAGGTTATGCATGGTAACGACAGCAGCGTTTTCTTCGCTGTCAGGCGATTTGATGCCGACGTTCCAGCCTTTGGTCTGTTCTGATTTTTCGCCTTCGGCAATAACTTCTCCGCCGATTTCGACAATAAAATCTTTGTAGCCTTCTTTTTTCAGCAGTTCGGCAATCTTGTCGACAGCGTAACCTTTTGCAATGGCCGACAGGTTGATGTTGACCTCGCCGACGTCTTTTTTCAGGTTTTTATAGTCGCTGCTGAAGTGGATTTTGTTAAAACCGGTCTGTTCTAATGCGGCTTTGATTTCGTCGTCTTTGGGAAATTCGATGGTTTTTTTGGTACCGAATCCCCAAAGGTCGATTAATTTGCCGACAGTCGGATCAAAACTGCCGCCGCTCATTTTGTATATGCTGTAAGACTGTTGCAGAAGATTGCTCATTTCGTCGGAAAGTTCGACGGTTTGTTTGGCCGGTGTTTCATTAATGATATTAATTTCTGAACCTGGTTCAAACACGGACATCTGCTCGTTGACTTTTTCAAGCTCTGTTTGGATTTTCCGGCTGAGTGCGGCATTATTGTGCGGAGTTTTTATTTTTATGCTGTAGCTGGTGTTAAAAGCTTTGCCCCGGATTTCCTGAAAACTGTTTTCTCTGAAGAATATCAGGTAGATTAATACAATGGCGGCGGCTGCCAAAAAGAAATATTTTAAAATGCGCATTATTTTTTAACACTCCTGCTTTATACCTTTATTTTTTGTAAAAAATGTTTATCATATACGGGTAATAATTATCGGTAATCTTGGAAGGCAGTATACTATGTTTCAGAAAATAAAATCAATATTTAATAATATTTATAACCATCCGGCGGCAGAAAAAGTCCGCAAGGGGACCAAAAAAGCCGGTCAGGTAATGAATAATTTGCGACTGATGACGCGTTCGTTCTTTAACGATGCAGGGAAAGCATTAGCCAAAATGGGGATTTCTGCCAATCTGATGTCGCTTATCGGTTTTGTTATCGGAATCTTCACCATTAATTTTTTGGCGATGGAAATGTATGCCACCGCAATTTTGTGCATTATCCTTAACCGGGTTTGCGATGCTTTGGACGGAGCAATTGCCCGGAATTCTCAGGTAACGGATTTCGGCGTTTTTCTTGACGCAACACTTGATTATATTTTTTATGCCGGTGTTATCTTTGGTTTTGCGCTGGCCAATCCGGCGGAAAATGCCGTTGCGGCTGCTTTTTTGCTTTTGGCATTTACGGCTTCGGCCTGCTCGATGCTTGCTTATGCGGTTGTGGCATACAAAACCAAAAGCTCACAGGAGATTAAGCTCGGGATGTCTCCGTTTTATCTCGGCGGGCTGGCGCAGGGTTTTGAGACGCTTATCGTGCTGCTGGTTATGTGTATTTTGCCGTATTGGTTTATGCCGTTGGCGATTATTCTGGGCGTTATGTCCTTTATCAAAGCGCTGAGCATTATGATTACGGCTTATTACAGTTTTGTCATTTCTCGCCGTAAGCAATAAGGTTGTTGTTTATGAATAGGTTTTTTGCCATAGTTTTGGCTACTTTAAGCCTGGTTTTTGCCTTTTGTCGCGAAAGCCGGGCTTTGGTTGTGGAGGGAACGACTGACAAGGTAGCCGTCAAGGTAATGACGGCTACGGACGAGATTAACGAAAGTCAGGCTTTGGATGTTTTAGTCAAGTTTACCATGCGGAACGGCTGGCATATTTTTGCCGAGAATCCGGGTGATATCGGACGTCCGACCAGAGTGAAATGGACGCTGCCGGAGGGATACCGGCTGGAAAATGTCCGCTGGAGTATGCCGAAAGATTTTAAAAAAGGAAAAATCCTGCAGCACGGCTATGATACAACGGCTTATTACAGCGCAACGATTGTGCCGATTGACCGACCGGAAAATGTTCAAAATCTGAAAGTTGAAATCGACTGGCTGGCCTGTCGGGAAGAATGTGTGCCGGAGAAAATGGTCAGAACGCTCGGTCTGGCTGTTACCGATATTAATCTTTTGCCTGGAAATGACTGGAGAAATGAGACGGAGCTCGCTCTCAGAAGCTTTAAAACTTCAGATATTCCGGCGGATGCGCAGACATATAATTTTTTATTGATTATGTTTATGGCTTTTATCGGCGGCATTATTCTTAATTTTATGCCCTGTATCTTTCCGATTTTGACAATCAAGGCCATTTCTCTTGTGCAAGGAAGCATCAGACCGAAAGAAATGCGGCAGGAGGCCTTATTATATACATTCGGCGTGGTTTTGTCTTTCGGTATTACGGCCGGAATTTTATTGTTGTTGCGTTTGCAGGGTGAACAAGTCGGCTGGGGGTTTCAACTGCAGTCGCCGTTGTTTGTCGGTATTATGCTGGCCATTTTTATTGTGGTGTTTCTGCTGCTTATGGATTGGATTCATTTGCCGCCGTTGTTTGCAGATAAGCTGGGCAGAGTTCCGGCGTCAAAAAAGAAAATCAGCGCCTTTTTGACCGGATTTTTTGCAGTTTTGATTGCCAGCCCGTGTACGGCGCCGTTTATGGGAATTGCCATCGGATATACGCTGACGCAGCCGACTTATGTTTATTTTCCGGTATTTACGGCGTTGGCGCTCGGCTATGCCCTGCCCTTTGCTATGGTCGGATTTTTCCCGAAAACCGTTCATAAAATTTTGCCCAGACCGGGAAAGTGGATGGCGGTTTTGAAAAAAATCTTTGCCATTCCTGTTCTTTTGACCTGTTTTTGGCTGATATGGGTTTTGCACAGTCAGTTGTCCGTCCGGAATATGCCGGCCGGAAATTTGGTTTGGGAACCGTATAATAAAGCAAAAGTTGAAAAGTTGGTGGCGGACGGGCATCCTGTTTTTGTGGATTTTACCGCCAAATGGTGTATTACCTGTCTGGCCAACGAATCTCTGGTTTTATACAGTCCGGAGTTTGAAAAACTGGCTCAAAGCAAAAAAATGCTTTTGTTTAAGGCCGACTGGACGAACGATGATCCGGAGATTACGGAGGCGCTGGCTGCGTTTGGGCGAAACAGTGTGCCGCTTTATGTATATTATAGCGGCAAAGACAGCGGTTATGTGATATTGCCCCAGTTGTTGACGTATAAACAGCTGGAACATTATATAAAATAATAAAAAAGAGCCTTAAAGGCTCTTTTTTATTGATTGTTAACGGCCGATTTTGATTTGAATTTTGTTTTTGCAGAATTTGATTTGCGAACCGCCCATCAAACATGCTTTCTGGTTGCTGCCCATCGGCTGTATGTAAGTCAGTGTTCCCAGATTTTTTACCAGTTTGCTTTCAAAAATATTATAATAAGCAACCGTTGAATATTTTTGTCTGCGGGTTAAAATTTCCCAACCGACGAAAATATCGTTGGGAGCAATGTTTGTTCCCATAATACGGGCGCATATCCGATAAGGGGCTTCTCCGAACTCCTTTTGGATATATTCCTGCATTTTGGTTCTGTCCAGCGTCCATTTGGGGATTAGTTTGGCAAAACCGTTGAAGTCTTTTATGAGTTTGTATTCTTCGCCGTCAATTTCGACCATCATATCCGCATCTTCCTTAGGATAGTCGCCGAAAGTTTCCAGCGGGACGACGTTGAAGATTGCATCATCTTCTCTGTGGCGGTGCGGAGATGCTACAAAGTGATAAAAAACGTTGCTTTTTCCTCTCGGGTTGTAGCATTGCCCGATCCATAACAAATACTCTTTTCCTTCTTCGAATTTGCTTTCCCAGAGTTCGTAGGTCTTTTGACATTTTAGCCGGCGCAACAATACTTTTCCGACCAGGCGGCAGTTGCTGTTTTCTAAAAGCCGGTAAATTTCCTGTTCACTGAGATTTATTATATCCATAATTAAAAAAATTATAAAGTTAGACATAATTGTATTTATATTGGACGTAATTTAACAAGTTTATATTGGCTAGTCAACAACAAAAAAGCCCCGCTTTTTGCAGGGCTTTGCCGATTTTTCGGAAATAACGGACTATTTGCCGAAAATGCCGATGCTTTTTACACGGTCTTTAACGCCGCCGACGACATTGTTCAGATTTTCCGTTGCAACATCTTTTAAGTTGGAAAGGTTGCTGCTGACGGCAGTAGCAGAAGCCGTGCTTAAAATCTGGTTAAAGATTTTTGTGATGGTTTGAGTGATGCTGTCTCCGTTTTTGGCGGCACCGATGTTATTCATTTGAATGGTTGGCAGTTTTACTGAGATATCGGGGCTATTGCCGGCAATATTGGCTGCGGCCTGGAGCTCGCCGTTATTGACGGTCAGTGATTTAATGATAACCTTTTTACCGCCCTCTTTGGTTTCTTCTGCCGGCTGAGCTTCTTTGGCATCGGCGGAAGCTGATTTTCCGGAATCGGTAAAGTGTTTTATGTTCTCTTGGAGTTGTTTGATGTTGTTTTGGGTTAAAGACAACATTTCATAAGTTACAACCGGTTTATCAATTTGGACTTTTTCTATGATGATCGTATCCGAAGTCAGGCTTTTGAGGTCAACTTTGACCGTAATACCGTCAAGGCTCAGAATATAGGGCTTTTTGTATCCTTCAGGATTGGCAACGGTGATTTTTTTGATTTTACCTTCGCCGTTTTTGAGCGAAAGGTCAAAACCTTCGAGATTGACGTCCGTACCGGTTACCTGAGAACCGTATTTATGAACGAGCGTTTTTACAATGCTTTCCAAAGAAGGCGTGAAGTACCAGGCACCGGCAACCGCCGCTACCAGAACACCTAAGACGATATATTTTTTTTTCATAGTGAATTTCCTCTGATGTTAGTTTCGTTTATAGATTCAGTTATAAAGTTTTTGATAACTTTTTCAATCTTTTCCTGTGTTTTATTATCAATATTATTTTCCCGGATGCGGAGAAGCATATCTTCAATACATCCGAGTTTTTTTAGAAAAACAAAGGATTGTTTAAATTTAATGTCAAAGACCCAGCTCAAAATCCGGAGCATCTGATCAAGCGGCGTGGCGATGTCTGCATTGCGGCAAAGTTCTTGGCGGGACAGGCTTTCAACAACTTTCGGACTGGCCGCCGACCTCATTTTCTCAGTTCCGCAAATTAAGGAACCGTAGTATTCCGGATGACGGCGAAAAAGATAAAAATTGGCTATTTTATCGGCATCTTTTATCAAAAAGAAAATGTTTTTCATTGTTTCTTTATCTTTTTGCGATGCAGCGAGATATCCGGCCTCTCCGAAAAAATCTGCGTCCAGATGTCCGTGGTGCCGGATGGGAAAAAGCAGCAAAGGGTTGAGGTATTGCGAGGAAGTTTGCAATATTTCATAGCTGAATTCGCCGTGGTCGTATTTGCGCAGGTTTGCTCCGTGCAGATCTTTGTTTTCATAGCGTTTGCAGATTTCTCTGAAACGGCCGACATCATGAAAAAGACAACCCAGCCAGGCAAGGTATTTTTCCTGTTCGGTCCAATTTTGAAAAGTTTTTTCATGTTTTAATAAATAGTTTCCTGCGCCGACAACCTGCATGGAATGGCGGAATTTTTCGTCGGCATAAAAGCACAGTTCTTGAGAGCCGGCAACATATTTGCGACAGTCTTCATAATATTTGCGCAAGAAGGCTTCGTCTTTGTATCTTTTTATCATTCTTTTTCCTTTGTTGACGTTAAAAGGAAAGCATAATTTGTTTAATAACTGTTTAAAAAGCGAAAACGCCTGCTTTTTTTTGAAAGCAGACGTTATCACGTTAAACCAAGAGGACAAGGTAAGACTTGTATATATTGTCGTTGGTCTAACACACCCCAAAAAATATTTTTTTCAGTCTTTTATCTTGTTTAAATGAAGAAGCCTACTCTCTCGAGCGAGCTTCTTTATAAATAGAAATGTCAGAAGTTGTCTGCAGAAAACAAAATAACATAAACTTACATTTTTATGAACATTAAATAAAATTCTGCACTTCTGTTTCGACAAATCTGCTTCACAGCAGTTTTGTTGATGCTCAAACTATTTTTTTATGAAAATTTTCAATTTTTTGCGGTTTTTCTTTGTGCATAGTAGTAGAATTAATAATGAGTTAACAGATAGCTTATATAATATTTTAAGTCTTTAGTCAACAATTATTTTAGTAAAATGTACAAAAATATCGAAAAAGAGGAAAGATGATAAATCATAAAGAGAATTTACTCAGGGCGATTGAACTTAGTGACAGTTCGGTGGATGTCGGAAGCTCTCCGTTTGGCTGCGTTATTGTTAATCAGGAGGGGAAAATTGTCGGTCAGGGGCATAATCGCGTGGTTTTGGACAATGATCCGACAGCACACGGAGAGGTGATGGCCATCAGAGATGCGTGCAAAAATTTGGGAAGTTTTGACTTGAGCGGCTGTATCCTTTATACCTCCTGCGAACCCTGCCCTATGTGTCTGAATGCCTGCAAATGGGCAAATATTGCCGAAATTTATTATGCCGCCGATCGTTATGATGCCGAGGATATCGGATTTCGCGATCGTGTGTTTTATGAAGATGATCCGGTTAAACTGGTCAGAATGGATCTGCCGGAGGCTAAAGCCGTTATGCAGAAATGGAAAAATAAAAAAGATAAAATAGAATATTAATCTTTTTAGCGGATTTTGAAAATTTTTGCTTGCAAATATTATTTATCCGTTTTATATTGCGTTCGTTGTCAGAAGTTGACACCCCGCAATGCGTGCGTAGCTCAGTTGGTAGAGCAACTGACTCTTAATCAGTGGGTCCAGGGTTCGAATCCCTGCGCGCGTACCATTTTTTAGTTCTAAGCACTCTGTTTATGCAGGGTGTTTTTTTATGTTCTTTTAACGGGATTCTCACCCTTCCAGGGTTCGGTCTGGCTCGTAAGTTTTTTTTTCAAAAAAAACTAACTCGCGGGCCGAACGTCGGCTGCGGTCGGTTTATGCAGTGCCCTGCGACCCGCGTTGCTATAACGGGATTTGTGAAGAGTATTGTGCTTTGAAATATTGTCATTCTCGGGCTTGACATGGCAATGACAAGAAGAAGTTATATAGTTGATCTGGATCCCCGGGTCAAGCCCGGGGATGACATAAAAAAATAAAGTGCCGGGGGATGACTATAAAAAAGAGAGCACAAGGATGACTAGAAAAAATAATGTACTCGGGAATGACAAAAGAGAAAAGATAGCCGGGAATGATGAGAGAAGGATGATGACTGGCACGGCAGGTGCGCGGCGAGTTGCAGGTATTATGCTTTATATGATAGTTTGGGGATAAATATAATAAAAAAAAGAGCGGGAGTTTTGTTCTCCGCACTCTTTTGTTCGTTTTTTAAGCAGTCAGGATTTCTAAATCCTCAAACATCACGCGTATATGATGTTTGGTTCCGCTTGTTATGACGTTGCACATTCCGGCCTCGGTCATAGCGCTGAAATCGCTGAATGTCTCTGATTTGACAAGCTTTTCCAGCTTTTGCCGAACCATTATCATAGCCATTTTGTCGCGATAACTGCCCTCCAGAACAGATTGTAGCGCCAGGATAATGCTTCCGGAAATTTCATATAATTCGAATATGATTTCCTTGGAACCCGGGAGAGAGCAATTCCAGCCTTCTCTGATGTCGTTACTCCAGCCTGAGCGGAAAAGCTCTAACGCTTTTATTTCTTTTTGAACGTCTTCGGCAATTACTTCTATTTTTGCCATAACTATTCTGGGTTTGTTTATAGAGGGTGTGTCCTTTTACACGTCCCGTTCCCTCTTTTGAGTTAATAATGAAACAATAATTTTAAATACATTTCTTTTCTATCATATTTTGTTTATTGTGTCAATAATATGTTTTGTCAAAATTGTACAAAAAAGAGCGGAAGATTTGTTCTTCCACCCTTTTTATAATTTTAGAATAACGCTGCAACCGCCTCTTCATAGTCCAGCGGGGATGCATATCGATGTAATTGGTCATCGCGAAGCGGTCCTTCCCAAGCCCAAAGTTCTCGGGGATTTGATGCCATATGGCAATATTCCGTTGCGTAGGCTTTGCCGCCAAATGCAGTTTTTAACGCTTCGGCATGGGCTTTGGAGCCAACGAAATAGGAGGAGTCCATTGCCAGAACCTCAAATTCAATGCCGTGCCGGATGGAGCCGTAATAGACGACATCGCGTAAAACACAAGCCCCGCCATAACAGCTGAAAAATACACTTCCGATATTTTTTACATAACCGATAGGAGCTATGCCATATTGGAGTTCTTCACGAATTGCAGCCAGTTTTTCTTTTTTAGTTTTAATGTCCATAATTATAATTTTTAGCGTTAATAATTCTTTTTACGTTTTTTACTATATCACAATTTAATCATTCGGTCAAGTATTGTTTTGTCTATATTTTTGTTTAATCTCCGGCAGGCGCCGTAACACCGGAATATCAAACCAGAAACAGCTTCCCTGCCCCGGCGTGGAATTTAATTTTACCGAAACCCCTAATATTTCGGCTGATTTTCTGACTATAGCCAGCCCTAATCCCGAACCGTAGCTGCGATTGTTTTTTATTTTTTTGCTTTGATAAAATTCGTCAAAAATTTGCTCCCGCTCTTCTGCCGGGATGCCGATTCCGTTATCGATAACCATAATTCTCAGATAACCGTTATGCCATTTGCTGCCTAATATTATTTTATTTTTGGTATATTTGATCGCATTGCTTAACAGATTTCTGAGCAGTCTTTCCAATATTACCGTATCGCTGAAGATGACGGCATTGTGTCTGATACAGCGGAAATTTATGCCTTTTGTCCGACAAATTTCATGATATTCACCGCAGATTTTTTTCAGAAGTTCGGCCATGTTGAATTCGTGAAAATCCCCGACATCGTTGTTGGCTTCCATTTTGGACAAATCCAAAAGGTTATCCAGCAAAGATTTCAGGTTTTCGGCCGAAGCCTCTATTTTATTTAACAGCATTTTCTGCCGGGAGGTCAGTCTTTCTTCTGACAACGCGCTGATAAACATTGACAAAGCCTGCATCGGCTGCCGCAGGTCGTGGCTGGCTTGTGCCAAAAAAAGCGATTTTCCCCGGTTCATGTTTTCAGCGAGTTCTTTGGCCTTTTCCAGGGCAGTCTGGGTTTTGATGAGCGGAGTCAGATCTTGAAATGTGCCTGCAATCCTGCGGCGGTTTTCATCTTCAAAAATGCCGGCTTTGAAATAACAGTATCTCAGTCCGCCGTTTAGTTTTCTTATCCGAATTCTTCCTTCAACCGGATGTCCCGTATGCAAAAGCTCACGCAGCTTTTCTTTGTAAACGGGCAAATCTTCTTTTAAAATCCGTTCCCGGATGAGGTTTCTTTTAGGCGAAGCCGCAGCGGCAGAGGTCCCGAAAATGCGGAACATTTCGCCGGACCAATAGATTTTTTTATATTTGAAGTCGAGTTCCCAATAGCCGATATGCGCCGTCTTTTCGGCAAATTCCAGGCGTTGGGAGGTGCGTTCCAGACTTATGGCCAGTTGACGGCGTTCGGTGATATCTTCAATGCAGATATAGCAGTTGTGTCCCTGCCCGTAGAAATACAGACTGCAGCTGCGGCCGTTTGTTGTCAGTTGAAGATTTTGCGGCAGCTTGAGCCGGACGGCTTTTTCTATTTTTGACAAGATATCGGGCGAGTGTTTTTCAAACCAGGCGGCAAGGTTGCTTCCTGACGCATCGGGTGCAAGAAAATACTCCGCGGCAGCGTTCATATGCAGAATCCGCCCGGTCAGGTCTGTTTCCAGCAAAGCATTGGTCGAAATATTTAACAAAAACTCATATCTGGCATTTTCTTTTTGCATAAAGGCCTTCTAAAACTCGGTGCTGTAAAGGATTCTCCCACTGAGCTCCGGAAGTTCGAATATCCAGCCGGCAGTGAGGAGCTTATAGCTCTCTATATAATCCTTGAATTTGCCGGTTGAAAGGTTTGAGGCCGATAATTCTGTCGTCAGCCAGTATTTTTTTCCGTCCGTATGGATTATCAGCTCGTTCGTCAGGCCGGAAAAAGTGCCGACTCTTAATTTGCGTGATTGAGGGTAGAGTTTGAAGTCAAAATCCTTAATCCGGACGGCGTCTTCAAAAATTACGTATTTGAATTCATCCATAAACAAAGACACATTTACGGCTTTCAGGTCTTTATTGACAAAGTCTTGTTTGTTGTTCAGCCGCATCAGCAGCGATTTGTTGCCGTCTTTGAGCGATACGACGGTTTTTATGCTTTGTTCGGGGTAGGAAAACAGCGGCTGCTGATACCAGGAATACCGGTATTGCGGCAGGGTGAAGTTTTCCGAAATCAGCCAGATGTCTTTGCCGCCCGGAACGTATGCATAAGTATAAAGGCCGTTTTCGCTTTTTTTGCCGAGATTGATTTCATTGAGCAGGACTTTTCCCGAATATACTTTAACGGCGGCGATATTTGTGCTTTTATCATCGGCATTTTGTGTGACTTCCAAGCCGTATTGCTTTAAAAGTTCCGGAGTGGCCGATTGTTTGCTGTAATAAACCGACCGGTTCATTGCCGACAGCAGGTCGTTGACCAGCATCAAGCCGGCAAAATAGCCCTCTGCCCCGTTGATGCGCCAGTAGTTGTCCTGCATTACCAGCTCGAAACTGTCTTTGGTCGTGGTGATGCTGATCCGGTCGACGCTTTTTTCATAATTGACGGCATTGGCAAAAACCAACTGTCCGATTTGCGAAACCGGCTGGCGGCTGTTCAGCCACCAAAAGGCGGAGGCTGCAAAGGCCGATGAAATGAGAAATAAGATAAAAGCGGTAAGCAGATGGCGTTTATTCATTGATTATTCTCCTTGCCTGACGGCGGCTGCGGGCGGAAAGCCTGAAATGGACTGTCGCTACAAGCAGCAAAATGAAAAGCGGGATGAACAGCGTGTTGGACAATGCAATGACTTGTTCTCTCCGGGTTACTTCTGATTTTGCCTGATATTCGATTTTTCTCAACTCGTTTTTTTCGTTCAGGATTTCATTTTTGAGCGCATCGATTTCTCCGAGCGTTTTGGCGGTTCCGAAAGCCGAGTTACTCTCCAGCATAATGTTGATTGTATCAAGTTTTCGCTGGTTTTCTTCTAGGCGGGAGCTGATTTTGTTGTAATCTTCTTTTCTTTTGTCCATTTCTTGTTGATGAAAGATTTCCGCTATGGTTTGCCGGCTTCCGGTGTATTTTTTAGCAGAAATGTTCAGCGCGCCGGGATTGCCGCTCAGAAAATCTATTCCCCGCTGGATGAAGTCGAAATTGTTTGCCGTCGGGCGCAGATTGTAGTCGTCTTTGGCAAAATCGCTTATGTTCTCGCCATCAGCCCAGTTCCTGGTATCCAGGATATCCGAATCGGCAATGGCAATGATTTGCGCCGGTGCTATCGAGGTTGTCAGAAACGGCAGAATCTGTTGGGCATAGGCACTGTTTTCGAGCGGATTGCGGGCGAAAATCGTGTGATATTCGCCTTCGGACAAAGCTGCAACGGAATAAGCCTGTCCTTTCTCATCCATATAACGCAAGACATCGGCTTTGTCTCCGAATTTGGCCAGATTGGCGGCGGTTGCCAGAGCGTTTTCCGAAGTGGAAAGCAGGCTTTCTACCGTATGACCGTCGCCGTTTTTGAGGCTGAATGCCCCCGCACTTTTTACAAATACATTATCAAAGCCGGCGGTTAACGGGGATTGCCGGTTGATATGCCGGGCATTTATTTTTATCCAGGGATAATAGCTGTGATTTTGGGCATCGGCGCTTTCAGAAACGGCAAAATAAGCTTCTGCGGCTTGTTCGCGGTCTCCGATAACCTGAGCGGAAAGATAATGAAGGCCGATGTTGTCCAGCAGCGCGTCAAAGTTCGGGTCTTCGTCAGGAATGCCGGGATACAGGCGTCTTTTGATTTCGGAAGCCGGGTCAACCAGCAGCATCAGGCGGCCGCCGCGTAAAATGTATTGATCGACGGCATATATAAATAATGACGGAAGTTTTCCGGTGGCGACAACCATTAAAACGTCAACGTTCGGGATTTCGGCAGAGCTGGTGGAAATCGGGACGATTTTATAATCTTTTGCCAACAGGTTGATGAAAGTCCAGTTTTTGGCCTTTTCCGCCCGCATAAATCCCGGGTCGGCCAAAGGCATATCCGAAGCGATTCCGATTATTTTTCTTTCCGGCATGGTAATATGGGAAAAAGCCCGGCTGAGGTCATTTTCCAGATAGCTGAACCGTTCGGGAGTGAATTGCGCTATGGTATAGGAGCGTCCTTTATCGTCGCTGAAAACCGCGCCGAAATAAAGTTTTTCGTTTCCGTCTGCCGGCAGGGCCTGTAATCCGGCGTCCCGGGCTTCGGTTTCAATGCCGCTGTATGGCTCCGGATCAAGTATTTCCAGATTAATCAGATGTCCGCTTTTGTCCCGGTAGCGGTTGAGCAATCGGATGACGTTTTGGGCATATTGAGCCAAAACAGGGTTTTGCCGGGAAATTTGCGACGAAAGATATATTTTGACATGAACCGGATGGGTGATGCCGGCAATGATTTCTTCCGTGCGGGAGCTCAGCGTATTCAGCCGGTCGGATGTCAGATCCAGGCGGCGACCGGAAAATAATGCCCCGGAGGTGGTGTTTATCAAAATAAAAGATGCCAGGAGCAAAAGCGAAAAAAGGCAGATAATCAGACTTTTTTGCAGTTTTTGAGTGGTTGATTTTTGCATTTTTTCCTCCTAACCGCGTTTGTATTCGATTGTAATCCGGTTCAGCCAGAGGGCAAATACCGTTATTGATATGTAATATATTATGTTATCCAGCCCGACCTGCCCGTTTAGCACCGTACTTTGATGATAAAAGAAATTCAGCGACTGGGTGAAGCGGATGATAAGGCTGCCGGGAAAGTTCAGGGCATCGAAAACAAAGTTATAATTGACGACGATAATCAGAATCAACAGCAAGACGCTTGCCAGATAGGCAACTATCGGGCTTTTGTTGAAGGCAGAAACCATACAGCCGACGGCGCACATACAGCCGCTGATTAAGAAACAGCCGAAGTAAGAACCCAGGATGTTCAGATTGTCCGTGGTTAAAAATCGTGATGTGAAGAACCAGAGCGGGATTGTGCCGACAAGCAGCAACAGGCAAATGCCCCAGGCGGACAGAAATTTTCCGATTACGAGAGCTGTGCAAGACAACGGCTGGGTCAGCAGAAGTTCAATGCTGCCGGTTTTGTATTCGTCAGCCCAGAGCCTCATTGTCAGCGCCGGAATCAGGAGCATCAGAATATTGACCTGAAAATAGAAAAACGAAAATAAGTTGGCATTTACAACGTCAAAATACAGTCCGAGATAGAAAGTGCAAAACATACTCAGAAACAGATAGATACCCAAGATGAAGTATGCCAGACGTGTTCTGAAAAAAGAACAGAATTCTTTTTGAAAAATCAGATAAGTTTGTTTGAGCATTTTCTTCTCCGTTTCTATTTGTCTTTGTTGGTAATGCTGCGAAAGGCGGTTTCAAGGTTGTTGTCCGGGCTTAATTCGCTTAAGTGCGCTGCCGTGGTGTCTTTTATCAATTTTCCTTTATTCAGAAGAAGAACGCGCGATGACAAGGAGGTTACTTCTTCCATAATATGTGTGGAGATGATGACGATATTTTTGCGGGCGTATTCTTTAAAAAAGTTTCTGATACCGTATTTTTGATTAGGATCCAGCCCTTCCGTCGGTTCATCCAGAATCAGAATGCGCGGCGAAGCCGTCAAAACCCCGGCGATGGCAACCCGGCGTTTGAAACCTTTGGACAGGGTTTCACATTTTTGATTCAAGACTCCGGAGAGTTCAAATTGTTCGGATACTTCGGCTATCCGGGTTGACGTTTGGGAGGTCGGCAGGTTACGAACGGCAGACATAAATTTTAAAAATTCAAAAACTGTCATTTCGCCGTATAACGGAGCGCTTTCCGGAACATAGCCGATTTCCGGCAGAATCTGCATGCGATGGCTGGCATATGTCCGGCCGGATATCTCAATTTCTCCGCCCGTGGGTTCCAAATAACCGGACAGCAGCCTCATTAATGTTGATTTCCCGGCGCCGTTCGGACCGAGAAGTGCGACAATATCGCCGGGGGAAATCGTGAAATTGATGTTTTGCAGAGCCTTTATGGCTCCAAAGTCTTTGCTGAGATTCTTGACTGTTATCATCTGTGCATCTGCCTCAATTGTTATTCTGCATTTTATATTAGCAATTTAATTTTAAATTTTAACAACTTTTTTCATTTTTTCAAAAAGGTTGATGACAAAATCGTTATTTTACTTTATTTATATATACAAAATGAAAAAACTAACGTATCGGAGTTGAAATGTCTGAAGAGGTTTATTCTAAAGAGGAAGCCCGCAACCTGAAGACCGGTTTATGGGTGGCCTTGTTTTTGATTATTGCAACGGGGTTGTTTGTTTTTGGCCGCAAGAATATTGAACATGCCGAAGGCGGAAAATATTATTCGGTTATGGCCCGGTATAACCGTACGGACGGCCTGCTGGTCGGCGATGTCGTGCGTTTGGCCGGAATGACCGTCGGACGCGTTGTCGATGCCCGGCTTGATGATAATTTTAAAGCCATATTGACTTTGGAGATTAAAGACGGAATCCAAATTCCGGATGACAGCAGCGCCTCAATCGTCAGTTCCGGGCTTATGGGGCCGAAATATATTGAAATTGAGGCCGGCGGTTCGGAAGACTATATTCCGGCAGGCGGCGAGTTCTCTTATACTCAGGATGCGATGGTCATTGAGGAACTGCTTGACCGGATTGTCAGCATCGGAAAAGCCAATCGTAAAAAATAATTGTGTTATTGAAGGAGTTTTAATTTATGAATAAGAAACCTGTAGAAACAATAATGGGCATTGTAGTGGTTCTGGTGGCCGCTTTCTTTCTGTATTTTGCATATAATGTTTCTGATTTGCAAGTTGTTAAAGGGTATACCGTTACGGCAAAGTTTCTTAAAGTCGGCGGTTTGACCATTGGGTCCGATGTCAGAATCAACGGCATCAAGGTCGGAACGGTTATCGGACAGACGCTTGACAATGAAGATTATTCTGCCGATGTCAAAATGAGCCTGGCTTCCAATATTGAGCTGCCGGTTGACAGTACGGCCGTTATTGTCGGCGACGGTTTGGTCGGAGACAAGTTTGTAAAAATTGAACCGGGTAAAGAAAACGTCTTCCTGAAAGACGGCGATGTCATCAGAAATACAAAAGATTTTAAGACGCTTGAAGATATGGTCGGCGAAATCATTTTTATGGTGACGGATAATGGCAGCGGTGAAAATTAATAAGCTTTTAGCTTTTACGGCTTTGTGTTCGTCTTTGTTGGCCGGGATTGCCGAAAGCCGCGAAATTCCGACGAACACTGCCCGCCTGCAGGCTATGGACAAGATTACGGGAAAGGTTTCCATTGTGGATGTTCCGGTAAACGGGCATGCCGAATACGGAACGTTTTCGATTGTCGTTCGCTCCTGCAAAACGCGTTCTCCGGAGGAAACTCCCGAGAACTTTGCTTATGTTGATGTGGTTGACAATTATCAGAGCGAAAATCCGGTTAATATTTTTCGCGGCTGGATGATGTCGTCTTCTCCGGCGCTGAATGCCGTTGCGCATCCGATTTATGACGTTTGGCTGCTGAAATGTCTGAATACGGAGATTGACAAAAGCAAACTGATGTCAGATGAAGAATTGAGAATCCGGAATAATATTGCCAAAAAGCAGGACAACCGCGTTGAAAATGAAAAATCTGCCCTGCCCCCGGTATCCAAACAGGTTTCGGAAAATAAAAACGAAACCACTATGGAAGAGAAAATTATTGAAGGCGGCAGCGCAATAGAAAATCCGGCCGAGGCTGTTGAAACCCTGCCATCCATTGAGGAAGAAGCCGAGAAGGCTATTGCGGAATTTCAGAAGGCTAAAAATGCTGAAAAATCCGTTGTTTCTGAAACTCTGCCGACGGAAGAAACTCTTTCTTTGCCGGATGAAAACGCTCCGCAGGCTTTGATTAAGATTAATCCGGACGGAACGGCGGAGACTCCGAAATATGAAACCAAACCGGCGGTTGCTCCGGTAACGGAAGATGATATACCGGGCGACTTTATTGTTATCAAGAAGGATGCCGAACCGCAGGTCGATAATGAGGTCTCTGTACCGGCAGAAGATAATGGCGGAGATATGGTCATCACACCGGAACATGAGTCTATGCTGCCGGAGCTGCTCAATAATGCCAAGCCGATTTCTCCGGACGAGTTGAAAGATGCAGATGTTTCTGCAATCCCGGATATTGCCGAGGAGATTCCGCTGGTTACCGGTGATGAAATTGAAGAAAACGGTATGGTTGATGAAGAGCAACTGATAGAATTGGAAGAACCGGATGCTTTGCCGGATATTCAGGCGGAATCGCTTGCCGAGTAGTCCTTGTTTTTTTGAAAAAAGAAATCCCTGATCCAGATGAATGGTTCAGGGATTTGTTTACAATGCTATCCGAAAAGGCGCTGAAAGAAATTAAATCGCTTTTTGTAGGCGTTTTTGCACTGGATATTTGTTCCGTACTGTTCTTTATATAATTTCCAGCATTTCTTTGCATCGGCAGGTGATGCCCGGAGAATTATGGTTTGGATATGGTCAGCCGTTATAAACGGATTTTTTTCCAGAAACACGGAGATGAGGTTTCCAGCGTCTGGCAATATATCGTTTAATGTTTGCAGCGAAACTTTTCCTTTTTCCATCCAAGTGCGGAAAGTATCTTCCCTGTTTTCATCCAGTTGCAGTTCTTTTTGAAAAGAGTTGCTGACGTGCCATTGGTATTTCAGGGCGCATTCCCAGAACATGTCTTTGTCCTGCTGGTAGAGTATTTTTTCTGCTTCATGGCTCATGAACGGGAACGGATGTTTTTGCACTCCGTCGAAACCGTATTTCTTTACAAAATCCACATCAAACTGGACGGTTAATCGTCCGCAGTTTTCGATTTTGTATTGCAGTTCTTCCAAGTTTGTTTCAAAAACGGCCAAAAGGGCTTCTTTTGTAGCATAACATTTGTCGAAATGTTTCAAAAATAAATCGGCCATTCCTCTTTTGGTAATTGTCCAGTAGTCGTGTTCGGTAATTATTATCTTATCCTGAATTTTAAAGAAATCTTTGATAAGATAATCATCAGCTTTCTGAAAGAACAGTGATTTGTTTTCAATAGCCAGTTTATTGCGTTTTTCTACGATATAATAATGCAATGCCGGTGTTTTGGTCGGCAATAACAATATTTTTTCGGCAGGCGGCGCAAGTTGTCCGACTTTGTCTATGAGCGTTTTTATCAAAAAGATTGAACCAAAACGGCAGATCGCAACCTGCTGTTTGGGTATCAAACATTCATTTGTTGCAATAAAAAGTTCTTTGGCGTTGTTTTCTCCGAAATGGAAAAGGTGTTCGATAGCTTTATCGCTTAATTGGCCATTTTTGCATAAAAAACCGATGGCTTCGGCATCTTTGGTTTTTAAAACAAATAACTGGGCTCTTTCAACCTTTTGCAGATACTCGGATAGTACTTTATTTTTTGTCTGTTCCATAATTATAAAATATTAAGTTAATAATTATTTTTCAGACGAGGGATAGCATATTGTTATAGTTTTGTCAAACTTTATTGTTTCCAGAAACTGCGGGTCATAATTACCAGGATGGTCATAATTTCCAAACGTCCGAGGAGCATTGCAAAAGATAATATATATTTGTGACATTCGGCTAATCCGCTGTAATTTCCGACCGGGCCGATGCTTTTTTCAATTCCGGGGCCGGAGTTGGTAATGCATCCGATGACGGTGCTTAAAGCTGTGTCAAAGTCGAGTCCGAACAGAGCCAGAAGAAAAGTTAATATAATAATACTGAAAAAGTAAGCCGATAGAAAAACAAATACCGAAGATACGATTTTGTTGTCGCTGGTTAAGGTGCCAATTTTAACGGGAACGACCCGGTTAGGTTCAACGGCGGAAATCAGATGTTTTTTGACAAAGGCCAACACGACCTGCCAGCGGAAAATTTTGATTGAGCCGCTTGTTGAGCCTGTACATCCTCCTGTCAAGGCAAAAATCAGAAAAATAACACTGCTCAAATTGCCCCAGAGCAAGTAGTCTGTAGAGGCATAACCTGTTGAGGTTGTGATGGATACAACATTGAACGAGGCAAAACGGAGAGCTGTCCAGAAGTTTGGATAATAATCACTTAGCCAGAGCCAGATTGTGGTTCCTCCGATGTAAATAAACAACAGTTTTAAGTAAAAAACAACCTGGGCTGTCCGAAAAGAATGAATATTTTTGTTGATGATGACGACATAGTAGTAAGTCAGCGGCAAAGAGCCTAAAAACATAAATAAGGTGATGACAATATCTATGGTGGCGCTGTCATAGAAAGCAATAGATTCGTCTTTGGTGGAAAATCCACAAGTCGCAACCGTGCTTAAGGCATGGTTAAGGGCGTCAAACCAGTTCATTCCGGAGAACTTTAACGCCAAAAGGCAGCAGATGACCAAAAGCAGATAAATGAAGATAATCCTTTTGGCCAGATAACTTAATTTGGGCATCAGTTTGTCATTAAAATCGGAACTTTCGTGCTGAAATATCTGCATACCGCCGATACCCAGAAACGGGAGGATGGCAATGGCAAAGACGACAATTCCTATTCCGCCGAGCCCGCAAAGCAGCGATCGCCAAAGCAGAATTGAACGCGGCAGATTTTCCAAATCCGAAAAAATCGTGGCACCGGTGCCGGTCAGGCCGGAGGCCGATTCAAACAATGCGTCGGCAAAATTGGCAGAAACGCCGGTTTGAATAAAAGGAAGAGCCGAAATCAGGATTATGCTAATCCAACTGCCGGCCGTCAGCAGATACCCCTGCTGAAGGCTGAGCTTTTTGATTTCCATATGATTGGCCAGATACAGAGAAAGCCCTAAGAACAAAGAGATAATGGAAGAATTGAGAAAGTATGACCAGTTTGTTCCGTTATCATACATATCCAATCCGGCCGGGATGAGCATGGCCAAGCCCATAATGCTCATAAAAAAGCCGCTGACCATAAAAACCGGCTGCCACATATTGCTATCTTTCTAAGGCAACGTCTTTGGAATAGCCGCTGTCAACCATTTCATAGTTCAGATTTTTGCCGCCGGCAAAGCAAAGAGCCGTTGCATAGCCTTGTTTTGTGTAAGCCTCGGCAATACATTTGACCGGTGTGCCCCGAACGAGTTTTTCAAGATAGGCTTTAGCCTCGAGGCCTTTGGGAGAAGACGGGTCAACGTATATGCCGAACAAGAAAATATTGTTGCCGTCGATGATGAGCTCGTTGGCGTTGCGTACCAAAGCTTCTCCGCTAAATTCCTGCGGTGTAACCAGATAAATCAGATCAAGTTTCTTTTTGGCTTTTTCTTTGGCGCTTTCCGGCAAAACGGGTTTTTCAGCGGGTTTGGGTTCTGCCGCGCCGGAAGAATCTTCCTGAGAAATAATCTGTGCTACCTGGATATCGTTGGGTTGCTGCATAATATCTACGGCTTTTGGGGTTGTGCTTTGCGCCCGTTCAAACATTTGACGGCGGATGGCCTGAGGGCTGTTTTCCGGAAGATTTACGACTTTTTCGGCATTTCCGTCTTTGCCGCGGAAAGTATTTAGTGTTTGTTTGCCCAGGTCTTTGACGGCGTCAGGTATAATGTTTTTGCCCGTATCCTGAACCGTATCTTTTACCGAGCTGAAAAGCCCGGATATTTTTTGCCAGTACCATAAATGAACTTCTGCCGGTTTGGCACCGATAAAAGTCGGGATGAGATAGGCCAGAATCAATAACGGGATAAAAATTGCCGGTTTGCGAAACGGAAAGGTTATGATTCTGACAAACTTATGCAGATATTTGGGGAAACCTGTCAGTTCAATGCGGTCGTTATCTCTTTTTCTCATCTCTGTTACCTTTGTTTTTGCTTGGGAACCGACAGCAAAAGCCTGCGGTCCGGTGTCTCTTATCTTTCAGCGGGATTTTACTACCGGAATCGAAATATCTCAAGCAAAAAAATCAGGTTATGAGCCGGGAGTTTGAAAACGGGCTCTCTCCTCAGTTGACCGGGCCGCGGATGATGCAGGCCGTTTGGGTACGGGAAAGCTGTTCCGGATTTGCATCATAAAGAAAACCCAGCGTTTCAAAAGAGCCGGCGGAAAGCATTTCGGCGTCGGCTTCGGAAATTCCCCAGTCCGATAAGTGTAAATCGCTCATTCCGACTTCCCGGATAAGAACTTTCAGTGCGTCAATGAATTCTTCCGGTTTTTCTCCCGGCCAGCCCATAACATGCGCCATATCGGTAAAAGCAGTTTCGACCCTTTTCCGCTCTTTTTCCAGCAGAAAACTAAAATACGGAACGGCGATTGCCACCAGTCCCGCACCATGCGGAAGTTGCGGATAGTAAATTGACAGAGCGTGTTCCATTGCATATTCTGCCCGGCAGCCGGACAATCCCGCGACAATTCCGGACTGAACGGCGGCCAGAGCCATTTCTTCCCGGGCCTGAAGGTCGGTGCCGTCGGCAGCCGCAACCGGCAAAAAATGCGATATACGGCGGATGGCGTCCAACGCATATATGCTGCTTACCGGTTCAGCAAGATTGGACATGTAACCTTCCACGGCGTGGAAGAATGCTTCCATTCCCTGATATGCCGTCAGATGCGGAGGTACGGAAAGCATCAGCTCCGGGTCAACGATCGCCAGCAACGGAAATAACTGCGGGGTGCCAAAGGCAATCTTTTCTTTGGTTTCGTTATTGGTTATGATACACCAGGGGTTGATTTCCGAACCGGTACCGGCCGTTGTCGGTATGGTGATGACGGGTAGAACTTTTTCTTCCGGCTCTTTGCCGAATTTGGCATAATTCCAATAAGTTCCGGGATTGTTGACCATCAATGCCGCTGCTTTGGCCGCATCAATCGCGCTGCCGCCGCCCAGCCCGATTATCATATCGCATTTTTCGTTGCGTGCCAGTTCTACGGCTTCCATCACTTCTATATCTGTCGGATTGGGCGTTATGCGGTCATAAACAACGGAAGATACTCCGGTCAGTTTGAGGGCTTCAATAACGGCACCGAGGTATCCAAGGCTGCGCATTGATTGTCCCCGGGTGATGATAATCAAGGCTTTGCTGCCGGGAAAAGAAAATTCGGAGAGTTCTTTCAGTCTGCCGCGGCCGAATATCAGCCGGGTGGGCATATAATATTCAAAATGCATAAAATTTTCTCCTTATAATGACAGATAAGCCATATATAAGGAGAAAACAGAGCTTTTCAATTAAAACTATTTTTTTAGACCGGCGGACAAAAATTCGGGAAGCTTGTTCAGACCGGAAGCGCCGGCGGCATGAAAATGCCCTCCTCCGCCAAAACTCTCGGCAATTTTTGAAACGTCAATTTCTTTTTCGGAGTAAAAGGTCATCTTCCATTTGTTGTTTTTATCCATATAGAAATTAATCATTATGTCATATTCATTGAGATTATCGACGGAATCAAAGAATTCGGAATAGCCCTGCGGCATATTGGCACAGATGCAGCGATATCCCATATAACGGCTTTCAAAGGCCAATGTCCGAACCAGGCGGTAGTTGCGGATTTTTATCCAGGATAATATGCCCTCTCCTTTTCTGACCATTTCGTCAATGTCGATTTCGTTGTTAATCAACTGCTGCCAAATCGGATCTGTCGGGCGGTTGACGCCTAAAGACTGGATGGCGTATTCAAACGGACGGACGCGGGGGTCTTTCAGGTCAAACAAGTCATTCAGTCCGAGCAGTTTTATCCCTTCGGGAACAGGCTGTCCGGGATAAAAGTATTCCCAGGTTAAGACCATTGCCGCCGTCCCGACCCGGCGCAGTCCTTTGATCGCCGTGTGTTTGCCGTCGGACATCAGGCGCTCGTATTCGTTAATAACTGAAATATGGTGGTCAATCCAGGTCAGGTCTTTGGTTTGGTTCAGCTCAAACATATATTCGACAGGCAAAGCAATGTCACAGATGACAATCTGGTCGTGTTCTTTGATTTTGTCATAAGGAATTTCCATATCGTGGTTAAAGCCGTAAAATTCGGCGTCCGGATATTGGCTGCGGACAATGCCGGCGGCTCCTTTTCCGTCGTGGTCTGCAATATGGTAAATGCACAGCATGTTTCTTGCCCTTTCTTTGTTAAAATTCGATACTCAGATTATCATAGGCCGGTTCAACGTTTTCCGGCGTTGCTTTGTTTATTGCATCATAATCGCATTCTGAAGCCATATGGTTTAAAACGGCTTTTTGCGGCTTTATCCGGGCAATGTATTCCAGCACTTCGTCCAATCCGGCATGAAACTGCTGGCCGAAAGGCGTGGTTAACGGCATTACCAATAAAGCAGGCGTCTTTTTTATCATATCAAACACACTGTCGTCAAGGCTTTTGAAGTCGGCAACGTATACAAGTTCGCCGTCATTGAAGGCGTAGCCCACGCTTTCGATATTGTGCCCTAAAAGCTTGAGCGGCGTAATCTTCAGTCCTTTGATAAAGAAAGGCTCATTCGGGGTTATCAGATTGGAAATAAGGCTCGGCCGGCGGATAACGTCGCAGCTTTTTTGCTTTTGGGCAATCAGGTAAGAAAAGCGTTCTTCAATATGAGCGTTGCTGAAGGCCGTAGCATAGTAATTCAGGCTTTCTCCGGTCAGACGGTTGATTTCCCGCAGTTCATCGATGCCGTGAAGATGGTCGGCATGGACGTGAGTATATAATATGCCGTCTAAACGGCGGATATTATTGTTTATGAGCTGCCACCGCAAATCCGGCGACGTATCTATCAGGATTTTTATGCCGTCGTATTCAATATAGGTCGACGTGCGGGAACGAATGTTTTTGGGGTTTGTAGGATCGCAGTCGCCAAAGCCGCAGCATAACGACGGAACCCCCGGAGCAGCTCCGCTGCCCAGAAAAGTTATCTTTCTCATTTTAGTACTCATATCTCCCTTTGTCGCTGGCTTTGCGGAACAAACGATAGAAATTGTCCGAGGTTATCTGAGCCAGTTTGTCAAACGGCAGTTCTTTTAACTGAGCCAGTTTTTCTGCCGTATGAATAATGAAAGACGGTTCGTTGCGGCGGCCACGCAACGGGATGGGCGCCAAAAAGGGAGAGTCTGTTTCTATCAGCAGGCGATCCGTCGGTATTTCTTTGAAAATATCCCTCAAATCGGCCGAGCGGTTAAACGTTATGATGCCCGATGCCGAGATGTAAAATCCGATGGACAAAGCAAAGTCAGCCAGTTTTTTAGAGGTGGAAAAACAATGGATTTCTCCGCTGAACGGCTCTTTTTTATAATAATCTCCCAAAATTGAAATTGTATCATCATCAGCATCTCTGGTATGAACAATCAGCGGCAGCCCGGTCTGCTGAGCGGCTTTAATCTGTTCAATAAAGACCTTCTGCTGGATATTTTTGGGTGAATAATCGTAGTAGTAATCCAGTCCGCATTCTCCGATGCCGACAACTTTTTTGTGTGCTGATTTTTCAATAAAATCTGCGGCTTTGATTTCCGGATATTCGGCGGCGTTATGCGGATGAACACCGACTGCGGTATAAATAAACGGATATCTTTCCGAGATTTTTAACTGGTTTTCCAGTTCGCCGATATTGTTGCCGGCGTTAAGCATTGCGGTTATGCCGTTTTCTCTTGCCCGGGCCAAAATTTCTTCAAAGTCGTCTTCAAAATCGTTAAAATCAAGATGACAGTGACTGTCAATTAACATTTTATATCCTCTTGCATAAGTTGCTTATAATGGTTATTAATGCCTGTTTTTTATCGAGATTCAGGCTCTCGGTTTCGTTGAAGGTTTTTAAAGTTTCGTCCCAGCTGGCCGATATTTCTTCTATTTTCTCCGGCCGGTCGGTTATGAGGCTGCGGATGATTTTTAACAGCAGACTTTTAGCCAGCTCATAACTGTCTTCGTCAGCAACAGCACGGTCGCAGAAATTCAGAAGTTCGGACAATTTGAACGCATTGCCGGACATAATGAGTTTTTCCAGTTCGTGGTAACGGGCCAAAGCGTTATTGTCTGCGTAATTCAGCGCTTTTCCGATGCTGCCGGAGCAAATTGCCGTCAGTTCTTTTATTTCGTTTTCTTTCATTTCCGGACGGTAGCGGCGCAGTAATGACGCAAGATTGGCATCGCTCAGCGGTTTTAGGTTCAGTTTTGCACAGCGGGATTTTATGGTCGGCAGCAGACGGTTCGGGTTGTGGCTTATCAGCATCAAAACTGTTTTGTGCGGCGGTTCTTCCAGAATTTTTAAAATCGCATTGGCACTGGACGCATTCATATCATCAATGCTGTCGACAATAACAACCCGCCAACCGTCCTGAGAAGAATGTTTTGACAGAAATTCGTTGATTGTTCGGACATCATCCACCCGGATAAAGGCAGAACGTTTCAGCCCCTGCAGTTCCTCGTCTGATAACTGTTCGCCGTCTTTGATGGCTTTCAGGATTTTTTTGCGGTCTGTATCGGTATAATCCCGTTCAATGATTTTTAAATCCGGGTGAGAATTGTTGGCAACAAGCTTGAAGACTTTATCATCGGGCGTAACGTTCAGCGAAGTATACTGTTCTTTTTTCGTCTGGTCAGCGCTCAGCAGAAAACGGGCGAATTTGTAGGCCAGCGTGGCTTTGCCGATTCCTTCAATGCCCGAAAAGAGCCAGGAATTGTGCAGGGAATTGTTTTTCCAGGCTTCTAACAGAAATTTCTCCGCTTCCTCATGCCCGAGCAAAAAGGGATTGGTTCGCGGGGTAATATATGTTTCTCCTACTTCCGGCATAAACTGAGCCCAAACCTTTCGCTGACATTTTTTACGATATCTTTATGCAAGTCTTCAATGCTTTTGTCGGCATTCAGAACAACAAAACGTTCCGGCTCCCGGGCGGCCATTTCAAGATACCCTGCCCTCAGATTGTTATGAAATTCAATACCGCGGCTTTCATGCCGGGTTTCTTTTACAGACATTCCCTGCGCTTTTTTTAATGAACGTTCCAGGCCGATGCGGGGATCTATATCCAGAAGGATGGTCATATCCGGCTTAAAACTGCCGACGGCCATCCGGTACAAGTCGTTTAGCATTTCTTGCGAAATGCGTTTGTTGTATCCGTAATATTGGTAAGCTACGGTCGAATCGGCAAAACGGTCGCTTAAAACCCAGCAGCCCTTTTCCAAAGCCGGCCAGATTTTCCGGGTCAGATGAATGCGGCGGTCGGCATAATAAAGCAAAGCTTCGGCAACGGCATCGCATTTGTCTTTATCTCCGGTTACCAGTATTTGACGCAATTCCTGGCCGATTTCCGTGCCGCCGGGCTCTTTTGTCGTTATGTTGGCAATTCCCGCTTCGGTCAGGGTTTGCGACAACAGCTTTACCTGAGTGGATTTTCCCGTTCCTTCTCCGCCTTCAAAAGTTATGAAAAGACCTTTGCCGCCGTTCATCAGTTTTTCCCAAACAGAATATATCTGAAGTTTTCGGCGATTTTGCCAAAGAACCCGAGCTTTTCGACATCTTTATCGGCAAGCAGCGGAATTTCAGTCTGAGGCTGACCGGGGATTTCTATTTTCACAACGCCCAGCCGGTCGCCTTTCTTTATCGGCGCCTGGACGGGTTTGTCATAAATTGCGGTCATTTTGACCTTGTTTATTTTGCTTTTTTGCAGTGTATTGCGGACTTTTTCCCCTACAACCAGGCCGACAGTGTTGTCCTTGCCGAACCAGACCGGAATATCGGCAATTTTTTGTCCTGCGGTCAGCATGGTGTAGTTGTCAAATTCCCGGAAACCCCAGTTCATAATTTTCTCGGCTTCTTCAGAGCGTTCCTTATTGCTCTTTAATCCGGACATTACGCTGATTAACCGGCGGTTATCTTTCTTGGCCGAACCGACCAGGCAAAATCCGGCTTCTTCGGTGTGTCCGGTTTTCAGGCCGTCGGCATAAGGCATTGAATATAAAAGCGGATTGCGGTTGCCTTGTTTGATGTTGTTATGCGTAAAGTTTTTCTCAGAGAAAATATGGTAATATTCCGGAAATTCGGAAATCAGACGGCGGGCCAGCTTGGCCAAGTCTTCAACCGACATACGCTGATCAGGGTGCGGCCATCCGGTGGCATTGACAAAGGAACTGTTGTTCAGCCCCAAAGCGCGGGCTTTTTTGTTCATTTCTTCTGCGAAGTCTTCTTCACTGCCGGCCAAATTTTCAGCCGCGACAATGCAGGCGTCGTTGCCGGATTGGATAATCATCCCTTTAATCAGGTCTTCTACCCGGACTTTTTCTCCTATTGAAAGGAACATGGTAGAGCTTCCGCTGGCTGCTCCGCCTTTGCGCCAGGCGTTTTCGCTCACCGTGAAAGTGTCGTCCAGAGAGAGCGAGCCGTCTTTTATTTTTTCAAAGACCATATAAATTGTCATCAACTTGCTCATTGAGGCCGGCGGTATCATCCTCTGGGCATCTTTAGCCGTTAAGGTCTGACCGGTTTCATAGTCTATCAGGATGAGGTTTTTGGCTTTTGTTTCGATAGCCTGTGCAGAAACGGCGCCAAAGAGCATTCCGCTGAAAATAATTGTTGAAATATATAATCTGCTTTTGGATGACATCTTATAATCCTTCTTCATTTTAGTCTTTTATGATTGTTGCCTCTGCAACGCCATAGCCCTGAACTTTTGCCAAGGCCAGTTTTGCATCGTTTTCCGTATTGTACGGCCCCAGGCGGACACGGTAAAAACGCCAGCCGTCAACCGTGGTCGGCGACATAAACGTGTTGCCGATGCTGTTTAAGCGGCGGCTCAGTCTGCCGGCAATCTCCTGATTGGAAAAAGCTCCGGCCTGGACAAAGTATTTTTTCTTTTCTGTGGCAACGGCCTTGGCGTATTGGGCTTCGGCTCCGACGGCCTGTATCTTGTCTCCGGCAGAAGTATAAGCCGTTGGCGCGGGCGACGGCGTGTTTCTTACGGCAATCTGGGTATCTTCTTTATTTAACAAAGCCTGTTTCAGGCGCATGCTTTCTTCTTTCAGAACCTCTACCCGGACTTTGGCTGTTCCCTGATTTTGAAAGCCGAGGAGCTGGGCACCGCGTTTGGATACGTCAATAATCCGTCCGTTGACAAAAGGGCCGCGGTCGTTAATGCGCAAAACCAGCGAGCGTCCGTTTTCCAAATTTGTAACGCGGACGATGGACGGCAGAGGCAGAGTCTTATGCGCGGCGGTTAAGCTGTTCATATCATAGACTTCACCATTTGCCGTATATTTTGCATGAAAATCTTTTCCGTACCAAGAGGCGATTCCGACCTCGTTGTAGTCAAAATCTTCTTTAGGCGTGTACCATTGCCCCATTACTTTATAGGGTTTTCCCACCTTATATGAGCTGCCTTTGGTGTTAAACACCATATCCTGCGACAAATTCAGGCTTTCATCGCTTGTTGCACAGGCGTTTAACAATATCAGCGCACAAAAAAGTATTGATCTGCATAATGTTTTGTTGTTCAAAGTCATTCTTGTTCCTTAGTCCTCTTCACATTTTGCCTAATTTAACCTGTTTTTTGTTTTTCGTAAAGCCGATAAAAACTACTTGTGTAATTTTTGTCCGGCTGTTTTAGGTTTTACATCGGCCTCAAAACCGATTTTACGGTTATAATCGTTAATTTTTTGCAGCAGCCGGCTGTCAGGATATCCGTCGGCCGGGAGTTTTGCCTTTTTTTGAACTTCTTTGACGGCGTGGCGCGTTTTGCTGCCAAGCTGACCGTCTTCTTCCAGCGAAAACCAGCCGAGCCGGTTTATAAACGACTGGACTTTGATGATGTCGTCGGTTTTTAGCCGTACGGACGAGTCTTCTTTTAGTTTTTTCCAAGTTTTTCCGGTGCGGAAATAGTCTGCCAGGGTTCCGATTGCCAGAGCGTAGTTTTCCGAGCGATTCCACTTCATAATCAGGAAAAAGTTCGGCAACAGCAAATAAGCATTACCCTTACGTCCTTCCGGCACAATTACCGATGCTTTCATATCCTTTGGCAGTTTCAGGGCTTTTTTATTGATGTCCTTTACGCCGAGTTTCTGCCATTCAGCGATGGTTTTGCTCTGACTGCGGCCGGTTTGGGAAAAATCAAAGTTCCATGGCAATGTTACCCGCATTCCCCAAGGCGTGTTTTTATCCCAGCCCATTTGCGACAAATAATTGGCGGCCGATGCGGCGGCATCTTCAAAAGAATGCCAGATGTCAATTTCACCGTCGCCGTTATAATCGACGGCATAAGCGTTGAATGTTGACGGCATAAACTGAAAATGTCCCATCGCGCCGGCCCAGGAACCGATCATCTTGGTATGGTCGATATTATAAGTATCAACAATCTTTAATGCCTGGTAAAGCTGTTCTCTGAAAAATTGAGAACGGCGTTTGTCGTAGCTCAAGTTGACAAGAACTTCGATGGTTGAAAAATTTCCGAAAATTGTTCCGTAGCTTGTTTCCGCTCCCCAAAAGGCCATCAGATATTCCGGCTGTACGCCGTACTTTTGCCCGATTTCAGACAGCAGCGGCTTGAGCTCTTTATAGTGTTTCTGCCCGATTTCAACCCGCTTTTTGCTGACAATGCGGTTGATGTAATCTGTTGACGTTAAGGCAAATTCCAACTGTTTGCGGTCGATTTTGACGGCTTCCGGCTGCGGATGATAATAATTTTGGGCAAAGACTTTTTTTACCGTGGATTTTGATATGCCGCGTTTTATCATATCCTTTTTCAGATCTTCCAGCCAGACAACGTATTCCTTCGGCGGCTGATTCTCGTCAATCAGCGAAGCCGTGCAGGCCGATGTGCCAAACATAAAGAAAACTGCCAACAGCAGGAGCCTTTTGGACATATGCATTATCAAAACCCTATAAATCATTACTTTTTAGTAATTATAAATGATGATGTTTGAAAAAAGATTAATTTTGCAATTTAAAATAACATTTTTCGGAATATTTATAAAAGCCATGGTAAATGAAAAAAAAGTGCTTGACCTTTCCGGCGCTTTCGGTTAAATACTATTTTCGTAAATCACAGCATCTTTGGAGAGGTGGCAGAGTGGTTTAATGCAGCGGTCTTGAAATCGCCGCGCAGCAAGATGGGCGACTGAGCGAGCAACCATAGCGAAGGAGCCAATATCGTCGGCAAAGCGCAGCTTTGTTACGGTTGAGGCAAATCGTCCAAATAAAGTCAGTGTTAATGGAGAGGTGGCAGAGTGGTTTAATGCAGCGGTCTTGAAAACCGTCGTGGGAGCGATCCCACCCAGAGTTCGAATCTCTGCCTCTCCGCCATTTATAACAGTCCGTTTTCAAACGGGCTTTTTTGTAGGCGGAGATACGCATCGGTCTGCGCCATGAGGCTTGCCCTCTGCGGGCAGAGCTTTCAATTCGTCTAAGGCTTGTTCGTCGGCTGCCGCTTTCCTCACCGCCAAGACATCATTGGTTTTGCAGACAAAAATGACATTTAAGGTCATTTTTGCTTAGCAACTCTCTCCGCCAATAAAGGGAAGTCCGTTTTTAAACGGGCTTTTTTTTGTAGGCGGAGATACGCATCGGTCTGCGCCACGGGGCTTGCCCTCTGCGGGCAGAGCTTTCAATTCGTCTAAGGCTTGTTCGTCGGCTGCCGCTTTCCTCACCGCCAAGAC
>CALXUP010000003.1 GCA_944391715.1 uncultured Alphaproteobacteria bacterium | reverse complement strand
GAAAACAAAAAGAAATAGGGAGAAACGCTAATGACACGTTCCGTATGGAAAGGGCCGTTTGTTGATGGCTATCTTCTCAAAAAAGCTGAAAAAGCTAGAGCAACTACTCGTAATGAAGTGATTAAAATCTGGTCGCGCAGATCTACGATGCTGCCGCAGTTTGTCGGTCTGACCTTCGGGGTTTACAACGGCCACAAATTTATTCCGGTTTTGGTTACTGAAGATATGGTTGGTCATAAATTTGGTGAATTTGCTCCGACCCGTACTTTTTACGGCCACGCAGCAGATAAAAAAGCTAAGAGAGGTTAATTATGGGAAAATCTAAAGATGCCAGAAGAATAGCCGCCAATGAAGCTATGGCTTATTGCAGTTCTATTCGTTCCAGTGCCCAGAAACTGAACCTCGTTGCCCAATCAATTCGCGGGTTGAATGTTTCTAAAGCTGTTGCCGAGCTGAGCTTTTCCAAGAAGAGAATTGCGAAGACTGCTTTGGCCGTTTTGCAATCTGCAATCGCCAATGCTGAAAACAATCACCAGTTAAACATTGATAAGCTTGTTGTTAAAGAAGCTTATGTTGGCAAAGGTTTAGTAATGAAACGTATGCACGCCAGAGGTCGCGGCAGAGGAGCCAGAGTTTTGAAACCCTTCTCTAATCTGACCATTGTCGTTTCCGAGCGTGGGGAGTAAGTTAATGGGACAAAAAGTTAATCCTACAGGTCTTCGTCTGGGAGTTAACCGTACTTGGGACTCTCGTTGGTATGCCGATGAAAAATATGCCGACTACCTTCATGAAGATTTGAAAATTAAAGAATTCTTGAAAGAGAAATTGGCTCAGGCCGGAGTCAGCAAGATTGTTATTGAACGTCCTGCCAAAAAGGCCAGAGTTACAATTCACTCTGCAAGACCGGGTGTTGTAATTGGTAAAAAAGGTCAGGATATTGAAAATCTGAGATCTCAGATTCAGAAAATGACCGATGCCGAAGTCCAATTGAACATTCTGGAGGTTAGAAAACCGGAGCTTGATGCTCAACTCGTAGCAGACAGCGTTGCTCAGCAGCTGGAACGCCGCGTTGCTTTCCGCCGTGCGATGAAACGCGTTATGCAGTCTGCTCTGCGTTTGGGTGCTGAAGGTATTAAAGTCAGCTGTTCCGGCCGTCTCGGCGGTGCCGAAATTGCCAGAACCGAATATTATCGCGAAGGCCGCGTTCCTTTGCATACACTGCGCGCTGACATTGATTATGCTACCTCTACGGCTCACACAACTTACGGTGCATGCGGCGTTAAGGTTTGGATCTACAAGGGCGAGATTATGGCTCACGATCCGATGGCGCAAGACAAGAAGTTGGCTGAACAAAAATAGTTATGACAGGAGGTTTGCGGTATATTTAAAAACAGAAATGCGCTGCTGAAAATTTGTTTTTGAAATAAAATTTTCTTAGCTTGTTTATTCTGTTAATATTCCAGAACCTCTGCATAACATATAGAAAATAAGGTAAAAAATAAATGTTAAGTCCAAAACGTATTAAGTTCCGCAAACAGCATAAAGGCCGTATTCACGGCTTGGCCAAAGGCGGATCAGAATTGAGTTTCGGTTCATACGGATTGAAAGCTCTTACTCCGGATCGTATCACTGCTCGTCAGATCGAGGCTGCTCGTAGAGCTTTGACACGCGCCATGAAAAGAGCCGGAAGAATATGGATCCGAATTTTCCCGGATGTTCCCGTGTCAGACAAACCTGCCGAGGTTCGTATGGGTAAAGGTAAAGGTTCTGTCGAGTTCTGGGTTGCCCGCGTTAAACCGGGACGGATTTTGTTTGAAGCAGAAGGCATTGACGAAGCAACAGCCCGCGAAGGTTTTGCTCTGGCTGCCGCCAAACTGCCGATTAAAACCAAATTCGTTAAGAAATTAGCTTCAGAGCAAGGAGAATAGTTAATGGTTACCAAAATAAAAGATCTTCGTGCTATGAGCGATAATGAACTTGAAAATAAATTGCTGGAAGCAAAAAAAGAGCAATTTAACTTAAGAGTTCAACAATCTACTGGACAATTACAAAATACTGCGGTAATAAAGAATGTCCGTCGTGAAATAGCAAAAATCAACACGCTCCTCGCTGAGCGCAAGAAGAATAGTTAGGAGAAAAAGATATGCCTAAAAGAATTCTTCAAGGTGTTGTTGTCAGTGATAAACAGGATAAAACCGTCGTGGTCAGCGTAGAGCGTCAGGTTATGCATCCTGTTTATAAGAAGTTCGTTAAGAGAAGCAAAAAATATGCGGCTCATGACGAGAATAATCAGTTCAAAGTCGGTGATACCGTCCGGATTATTGAGTCCAGACCGATTTCTAAGACTAAATCTTGGACTGTTTTGGTTGATAACGCCTAAGAGAAAAGGAATTTAGAAATGATACAAATGCAAACCACCCTTGATGTTGCTGACAATTCCGGCGCACGTCAGGTGCAGTGCATTAAAGTTCTTGGCGGGTCCAAGAGAATGCATGCGACGGTCGGCGATGTGATTGTAGTGTCGGTTAAAGACGCTATTCCAAAGGGTCGTGTAAAAAAAGGCGATGTTCAAAAGGCTGTTATTGTTCGTACGGCCAGCGACATCAGACGTAAAGACGGATCTGTCATCCGTTTTGACAAGAATGCTGCAGTTCTCATCAACAAAGACGGCGAACCGATCGGTACCCGTATCTTTGGCCCGGTTACCAGAGAATTGCGTGCAAAGAAATTTATGAAAATTATTTCATTAGCACCGGAGGTATTATAATGCCTAAAATGAAAATTAAAAAAGGCGACCAAGTTGTTATTTTGTCAGGTGATGACAAAGGTAAGAACGGCGAAGTTGTAAAAGCCATGCCCAAAGAGGGTAAAGTGGTTGTTCAAGGTGTCAATCTGGTTAAAAGACACACCAAACCCAGCCAAACTACTCCTGGCGGCATTGTTACCAAAGAAGCTCCGATTAACGTTTCCAACGTGGCTCTGGTTGATCCGAAGTCCGGAAAAGCTACTAAAGTCGGCTATAAGGAAGTTAACGGAAAGAAAGTTCGCATTGCCCGTAAATCCGGTGAAGTAATCGATAAATAGGAGAAAAATTTATGACAAATTTTGAAAAGTTATATAATGAGGTCATAAAAAAATCTCTTGTTGAGAAGTTCGGTTACCAGAACAAACATGAGATACCTAAACTGACCAAAATTGTCTTGAATATGGGCGTCGGCGATGCCGTAGCAGACAAGAAGAAACTGAACAATGCCGCCGAGGAGCTGGCATTGATCGCCGGTCAGAAACCGGTTATTACCAAAGCCCGCAAATCTATTGCGACTTTTAAGCTGAGAGAAGGTATGCCGATTGGTTGTAAGGTAACGCTGCGTTCCGACAGAATGTATGAGTTCCTCGAGAGATTGATTAATATGGCTTTGCCGCGCGTGAGAGACTTTCATGGTATCTCCGGTAAAAACTTCGATGGTAAAGGTAACTTTGCTTTCGGTATTAAAGAACAGATCATTTTCCCGGAAATTAACTACGATAAAGTAGAGAATGTTCGCGGTTTGGATGTGGTCATTTGTACAACAGCAAAGACTGATGAAGAAGCTAGAGCTCTTCTTACCGGTTTTAACTTGCCCTGCAAGAAATAGACGGAGATTTTACTATGGCAAAAACAAGTTCAGTTTTTAAGAATCTGAAAAGAGCTAAGATGGCGGAAAAATTTGCTAACCGTCGCAAAAAGCTTAAAGATATCGTTATGGATAAGACAATTTCTCCTGAAGAAAGATTCCAAGCGACTCTTAAATTGGCAGAATTGCCGCGTAACTCTGCACGTATTCGTTTTAGAAACCGTTGCAAACTTACGGGGCGTTCCCGCGGTTATTACAGGAAGTTCGGTCTGGGCCGTTCCGAGCTCAGAGATATGGCCGGTTTCGGCGAAATTCCTGGATTGGTAAAATCTAGTTGGTAGGAGAGTGAGATAATGTCTATGTCAGATACTTTGGGCGATATGCTCACACGCATCAGAAACGCACAAAGGGCAAAGAAAAGTGATGTTGTATCACCTGCTTCCCGCCTGCGTGAAAATGTTTTGGAAGTTTTGAAAAGAGAAGGCTACATCTCCGGTTATGAGAGAGTTAATGTTCGTGCCGGTGTTGATGAGCTTCATATTCAACTGAAGTACCATGAAGGTACTGGTGTAATTACAGAAATTTACCGCGTGTCCACTCCGGGCAGACGCGTATACTCCAGCGTTAAAGATCTGCCGAGAGTATACAATGGTTTGGGGATTTCCATCATCTCTACGCCGCAAGGTGTTATGAGCGACCATGAAGCCCGCAAAGCCAATGTCGGCGGCGAAATTCTGTGTCAGGTATTTTAAGGGAGAAAATGGATGTCTAGAGTTGGAAAATATCCGGTTATTATCCCGAACGGCGTTACCGTTGTTGTTAACAATAACGTTGTTACCGCTAAAGGTAAATTGGGTGAATTGAGCTATGCTTTTGACGATAGCCATGTCACCGCAAAAGTTGAAAACAATACTGTCACTGTTTCTCCGTTGTCAGATACGAAACAGGCTAGAACTTTGTGGGGTACGACGAGAGCCAGAATTAACACCATGGTTAAAGGCGTTAACGAAGGTTTCTCTAAAAATATGGAACTGTTGGGCGTTGGTTATAAAGCCCGGGTTGAAGGTTCCCGCAAACTGGTTCTTTCTTTGGGATATTCTCATGATGTTATCTTTGAAGTTCCCGAAGGTTTGAAAGTTTCCTGCGCAAGCCCTACTCAGATTTGTATCTCAGGTGCGGATAAGCAATTAGTCGGCCAGACTGCGGCTGAAATTCGCGAGTTCAGAAAACCGGAGCCTTATAAAGGCAAGGGTATCAGATACGAAGGCGAATATGTCCGTCGTAAAGAAGGCAAGAAGAAATAAGGATTAATTTGATGAATACGCCAAAAGAGTTATTTGAAAAAAGAAAAAGCCGCGTAAGAACAGCTTTGAAAAAAGCTGCGAATGGAAAGATGAGATTGTCTGTATTTCGCAGCGGAAAGCATATTTACGTGCAGGTTATTGACGATGCTAAAGGTGCTACCGTAGCTTCTGCTTCTACCTTGGACAAAGAGATCAGAGACCAGATTAAAAAGTCTTCGACAATCGAAGCCGCAAGCATTATCGGCAAAGTTGTTGCCGAAAGAGCATTGAAATCCGGTGTAAGTGAAGTTGTCTTTGACAGAGGCGGTTACATCTACCATGGTCGTGTTAAAGCTTTAGCTGACGCAGCTCGTGAAGCTGGTCTGAAATTCTAGGAGATTATGTTATGGCACAAGCTGTAGATCGTCGTAAGGCAGAAAAGAAAGATGAATTGGTTGAAAAACTGGTTCATATTAACCGTGTAGCCAAAACCGTTAAAGGCGGACGCAATATGTCCTTTGCCGCCGTCGTTGTCGTCGGCGACCAAAAAGGCCGCGTCGGTTATGGTTCGGGCAAAGCAACCGAAGTTCCCGATGCTATTGTCAAGGCTACCAATGAAGCTAAGAAAAATATGGTTCGCATTCCGTTGCGTGAGGGCAGAACTCTTCACCATGACGTTCACGGACGTTTTGGGGCAGGAAAGGTCATTCTGAGAACGGCTCCTGCCGGTACCGGTGTTATTGCCGGCGGCCCGATGCGTGCTATTTTTGAAGTTTTGGGCGTGCAAGACGTCGTTGCTAAATCTTTGGGATCTAACAATCCGTATAATATGATTAAAGCAACTTTTGACGCTTTGCAATCTATCAATTCTCCGAGAATGGTTGCTGCCAAACGCGGCAAAAAAGTCGGGGATATTGTCAGCCGTCGTGAAAACTCTTCAAATGCAAAACTTTCTGTTGAGGAGGCTTAATCGATGTCCACAAAGAAAACTATTAAAGTTACTCAAATCAGAAGCGCGGTTAATCGTCCGGCTGATCAGGAAGCCACCCTTAAAGGTCTGGGCCTGAACAAAATGCACAAAGTATCGGTTTTGGAGGATACTCCTTCGGTACGCGGAATGATTAAGAAAGTTTCTCACTTGGTAAAAGTTGAAGAGTAATCAGTTTGCCGGCGGGATTTTCTGAATACTGCCGGCTCCCATTACTTTGATTATTTAAGGTGAACAGATATGAAATTAAACGAAATTAAAGATAACGAAGGCGCCAGAAAAGCCCGTAAACGCGTTGCCCGCGGTATCGGAAGCGGTTCCGGCAAAACTGCCGGCCGAGGCCAAAAAGGTCAGAAGTCCCGTTCCGGTGTTGCCGTTAACGGTTTTGAAGGCGGACAGATGCCGATTTACCGCAGACTTCCGAAGCGCGGTTTCAAAAACCCGTTTGCCAAGGAATTTGCCGTTGTTAATCTGGATACGATTCAAAAGGCTATTGATGCAGGTAAACTGAATGCTGAAGCTATTGATGTTGCTGCATTGATGAATGCCGGAATTATTTCCAAAGAACTTGACGGTGTTCGTTTGTTGGCACGCGGTGCTATTACGGCGAAAGCTGTTATCAGCGTTAATTCGGCTTCTAAGGCTGCCGTGGCTGCGGTTGAAAAAGCCGGCGGTAAAGTTAACTTTATCGAAGCTTAATTGCTGAAGACCAATTGATTAAAAGGCAGAACAATTGTTCTGCCTTTTTTTGTTTAAAATTTTTGTCAAAAAAATATTGCCATAGGCGTAAAAATGTGATATGTTATTGATGAGTTTTGAGATTATTAAGATATTTATTTTATTAACGAGGTTTTGCCTCATAAATTAAAAGAATATGAAAAAGATAGAAATTTTTATTGCTGTTGCTTTGATTATTGCAATGGTTGGCGTTGTCTTATTTTGGACCGCCGGATTTAACGGAAATATGATGATTTCCCAGTGGGCGTTGATTGTGGCCGGTATTTCATGCTGGGGAGCTTTGATCGGTATCGGGTGGAGAAAACTTCGTCAGAGAAATTTTTATTAAAATGGCAAAAGAAAAGAGCGGTTTCGATTGAAACCGTTTTTTTTGTTTTAAAGGGGGAGGCCGGGTGATTGTTTATAAAAACTTATTTAAGGGTTTTTCTTGAAAATCTAAAGAATTATTTTATAATCGTGGTGTAACTGGATAATTTTGTTGAATTAAAAATTTTTTCGTGTATAACTAGCTTAGTTTAAAAGGGATTTTTTTCCCTTGCTTGGTTGTTTAAAAATTAAATAAGGAAGTAAAGATGGTTTCACTTGCAGAAAAAATGGCAGCGAATCTTGATATGTCTGCTTTTAGCAAAGCTGAAGAACTAAAGAAAAGATTGTGGTTTACGATTTTGGCCTTAATCGTTTTTCGTTTGGGGACGTTTATTCCGCTGCCGGGAATTGATCCGCATATTCTGTCTGACATTTTTGCCAGAAATTCCGGCGGTATTTTGGGAATGTTCAATATGTTTGCCGGCGGCGCTCTGGAGCGTATGACCATTTTTGCTTTGAATATTATGCCTTATATCTCGGCTTCGATTATTGTTCAGCTCGGGCAGTCGGTTATTCCGTCTCTGGGCGCATTGAAGAAAGAAGGCGAGGCCGGGCATCGCAAGATTACACAATATACCCGTATCCTGACGGTTTTAATTACGATTATCCAAGGTTACGGTATTGCCGTCGGTTTGGAAGGTATGACCGGCAGTGCCGGAGTTTCTGCGGTTGTTGATCCGGGGTTCACGTTTAAATTTACGACGGTTGTTTCTTTGGTCGGCGGAACAATGTTTATCGTTTGGCTGGGTGAGCAAATTACGGCCCGCGGCGTTGGAAACGGCTCTTCTTTGATTATTACGGTCGGTATTATTGCCAATATCCCGTCCGCTTTGGCCAAAACGTTTGAGTTGGGACGCGTCGGCTCTATGTCGCTGGGTGTTATCGCGCTGTTGATGGTTATGGTCGTTGTTTTGATTTATACGATTGTTTTGGTTGAAAGAGCTCAGAGAAAAATCATTATTCAATATCCGAAACGTCAGGCTATGTTGGGCGGAAGTACGGCTGAAAGTTCTCATTTGCCGCTGAAGATTAATCCGACAGGGGTTATTCCTCCGATTTTTGCCAGCTCTTTGTTGTTGTTGCCGATTACAATTGCTAATTTCAGTGCTGAAAGCGGACCGTCATGGGTTCAGACGCTGAGCCAACTGCTGGGACACGGACAGCCTTTGTATCTGGCCTTGTATGCCGGTTTGATCTTGTTCTTTGCCTTTTTCTATACGGCGATTGTTTTTAATCCGGAAGAAACTGCGGATAACTTGAAAAAACACGGCGGCTTTATTGCCGGTATCCGTCCGGGCAAAAATACGGCGGAATATCTTGACTATGTTGTTACCCGCTTAACGGTTTTGGGAGCTGTTTATCTGGTTGCTTTGTGTATTTTGCCGGAGATTTTAATCAGTAAACTTTCCGTGCCGTTTGTTTTAGGCGGAACAACGCTGCTTATCGTTGTTCAGGTAACGATGGATTTTGTCGGGCAGCTGCAGTCCCATTTGATTGCTTATCAGTACGAATCACTGATTAAAAAAGCTTCTTTGGCCGGTAAAGGAAAGAGAAGATAATGAATAAAGACGGTTTAGGACTGCATTTGGTTTTTACGGGAGCTCCGGGTTGCGGTAAAGGAACTCAGGCTCGTCTTCTGAAAGAAAAAGTTCAGATATGCCATCTGTCAACCGGTGAAATGCTGCGTGCCGAGGCGGCAAAGGCGACGCCTCTTGGGCTCGAGATTAAAAAGCTGCTGGATGCCGGATCTTTTGTTACTGACGAAATGATTATTAAAATGGTTTCTCAGCGAATCGATGAAGACGACTGTAAGAGAGGTTTTATTCTGGACGGTTTTCCGAGAACGTTGCCACAGGCCGAGGCTTTGGAAGAACTTCTTGCCAAAAAAGGAATCAAGCTTGATGCCGTGATTGAAATTCAAGTTCCGGATGAAATCATTATGGAACGCATCCTCGGACGTTATGCCTGTATGACCTGCGGTGAGGGATATCACGACAAGTTTCATAAGCCGAAAGTTTACGGGGTTTGCGACAAGTGCGGCGGAACGGATTTTTACCGCCGTTTGGATGATAATCGGACGACCGTGCAGAATCGACTCGTTAATTACCGCGTTCTGACATATCCGACTATTCCTTATTTTGAACAAAAAGGACTGCTCAGATGTGTGGACGGAACGGGAACGATTGAGGCAACGGCCAAGAAAGTGGACAGCCTTTTGGCGGTTGCATAGCGAATTTTTTGAAAAAAATGCATTTTTTTCAAAAATTATGTAAAAAGGGTGGTTGACACTAAAAATTTTTGGCATATAATCCGCCTTAATTTTGAAGAGTGGTGATCAACTTTTTGAATGTGGTAAATTTTTTTAAAAATGGAGAGTTAATTTGGCTCGTATAGCTGGTGTAAATATCCCGACTGCCAAAAAGCTTGAAGTCGCGCTGACTTATATCTTTGGTATCGGAAGAAAAACTGCTCAAAACATTTGTGCAAAAACCGGAGTTTCCGGCGATCGTCGTGTTCAGGATCTGAGCGAAGACGAAATTGCCAAAATCCGTGAAGAAATTGATTCAAACTGTGTGGTTGAAGGTGAATTGCGCCGTGAAGTCGGTGTCAATATTAAAAGACTGATGGATCTTGGCTGCTACAGAGGCTTGAGACATCGTAAAGGTTTGCCGGTTCGCGGACAGAGCACTAAACAAAATGCCAGAACCCGCAAAGGTAAACGTAAAACGGTCGCTAACAAGAAGAAATAGTTTGAAGGGTAGTTGTTAAATGGCAAAAGCAGTATCACAACGTGTGAAAAGAAAAGAAAAGAAGAATATTACAGCGGGCGTTGCTCATGTAAATTCTACTTTCAACAATACAAGAATTACAATTACCGATGCGCAGGGCAATACGGTTGCCTGGTCGACGTCGGGTGCTCAGGGTTTTAAAGGTTCCAGAAAATCTACCCCGTATGCTGCTCAGGTAGCTGCAGAAGATGCCGGAAGAAAAGCTCAGGAACATGGTATGAAAACTCTGGAAGTTGAAGTTAAAGGTCCCGGTTCTGGTAGAGAATCTGCGATCAGAGCATTGCAAGTTATAGGTTTTACCATCACGTCAATCCGCGATGTTACTCCTATTCCTCACAATGGCTGTCGCTTGAGAAAAAGACGCCGCGTTTAGTCTTTATCTTTGTTATGTGAAGAGAACGAGGCTGCTTTAGTGCCTCGCATTCTCTTAAAATTTTGTAAAATATGCATATGCACTAATTGGAAGAGGACATACCAGTGATTCAAAAGAATTGGCAAGAACTTATTAAACCTACGAACTTAGAAGTTGTTCCTAGTGATGGCGGTAACAAAGCTAAAATCGTGGTTGAACCTCTGGAGCGGGGTTTCGGTTTAACATTAGGTAACGCGCTGAGACGCGTTTTGCTGTCTTCTCTGCAAGGCGGTGCCGTAACCTCCATCAAAATTAACGGTGTTCTTCATGAATTTTCCGTTATTCCGGGTGTCAGAGAAGATGTTACGGATATCGTCCTGAACATTAAAGGGCTGGCTGTGGCTGTTCACGGCGAAGGTCCGAAAACGATGACTTTGAAGGCTGAAGGTCCTTGTGAGGTTACCGCGCAGATGATTGAAACAGGACATGATGTCGAGATTAAAAATCCTGACCATGTTATCTGCAATCTGGATGCCGGTGCAAAAATCAATATGGAACTGACGGTTAATACCGGCAAAGGCTATGTTCCGGCTTTTCAGAACAAAGCTGCCGATGCGCCGATCGGGTTGATTGCCGTTGATGCAATTTATTCTCCGGTTAAGAAAGTTTCTTATAAGGTTGAAAATACCCGTGTCGGACAAGTTACCGACTATGACAAGCTGACTTTGGTGGTTGAAACCAATGGCGTTGTTTCTCCGGAAGATGCGGTTGCTTTGGCTGCAAGAATTTTGCAAGACCAGTTGAAACCGTTTATCAATTTTGACGAACCGGAAAGCGAAGTCGAAGTTGAGAAGGAAGAGCTGCCGTTCAACAAAAACCTGCTTAAGAAGGTTGAAGAGCTTGAATTGTCCGTTCGTTCTGCAAACTGCCTCAAAAACGATAACATCGTTTACATTGGCGATTTGGTTCAGAAAACGGAAGCCGAAATGCTCAGAACGCCGAATTTTGGTAGAAAATCTTTGAACGAAATCAAAGAAGTTCTGGCTAAAATGGGTATTCACCTCGGGATGGATACGCCGGGTTGGCCGCCTGAGAATATTGAAGAGTTGATTCGTCGGGTTGACGAGCACTTTTAATGACTTGGACGAAGGTCATCTAACAGATTTAACGGGTGGAGAAATGTTTTATAATACTTTTGTATTCTGCTTTCTCTGCCCTGAAATCTTGTTATAGGCGTGTTTTTCAAGTCGTTTTCCCGGTATCGGGAATGTAAAGTTCTCCATGCATGAATGCAATAGCAGAACCGTGGTGGAGATGATTGTTTTATCCGTCTTGCGCAGCAAGGCACAGAGAAAATGAAAGGAAATATGTCATGAGACATGGAATGAAACATAGAAAATTAAATATGACAAAAAGCCAGAGAAGAGCTTTGTTTGCTAATCTGACAAATGCGGTTTTGACACATGAGCAGATCAGCGTTACTCTTCCGAGAGCTAAAGAGTTGAGAACCTTTGTTGACAATATGATTACTTTGGGCAAAAAGGGCGATTTGAACAACCGCAGACAAGCATTGGCTTTTCTTCGTGACAACGAAGTTGTTTCCAAGCTTTTCTCTACGCTGGCTGAGCGTTATAAAGACCGTAACGGTGGTTATACCAGAGTTTTGAAAGCCGGTTTCCGTTATGGTGATTGTGCTCCGATGGCTATTATTGAACTGGTTGACAGAGATGTTAATGCCAAAGGCGCCAAAGATTTGGCTCGCGTTGCCGAAGAGAAAGCCGCAGCAGAAGCAGCTGCCAAAGAAGCTAACTAAGAAAGTTTTTTTGTTTGGAGAGCAACCCCCGTATTTAATGCGGGGGTTGTTTTTGTTATTAGATTTCTTACAGAAAACTCCGCGTTTACTCGGGGGATGCCAAGATATTGGAACAAAACTGCTTCACGCCAACGAGCGTGGCTAAACCGTAGGTTTGTGACTGGGAGGTATCTCCAGTTTACCAGAGAATATTTATATAAAAGAAAAATAAGTTTCCCTAGCCAAAATCCCCAGTATACCTTTCATTATATATTGACTATTCGTTTGAGCCGTGGTATAATCTTCTTATGTGTTTGTTTTGACGGGAGAGAAATGATGAAACAATATATTTTGGGGAGCGTTTTATGCTGCACTGCTCTTACTTCCGGTTATGCTATAGCGGCCTGCACTCAAACGCCGGACTGTGAGACTATGGGATACATATATACTGCCGACGAATGTCCGAACGGCGGCGTTAAATGTCCGTTTGATATCAGCAAATATTTTTGTTTCGGCCCAAGTGAAAATGAAAAACCTTCCGTCCCGACAGGCGGATACTGCTGCGGGTATACAGATGAGTGTGGCTATGGAAACGGAACGTCAAGTATGTTTGATGGTATTTGCCATAACTATTGGGGAATGAATTGTTATAACAAATGTAAAAGTATGGGCTATCCGGATTGTAGTGATATGTGGGCGAATTGCCAGACCACCGGCGGTACCCTTGTTTTTCAGGAATGTGACGGTGGTGGTGACTTTCTCGGCTTTAGTGCCCTTTTTGTGTGCCAATAGTTGTTTTTGACCGTCTTTCAGGGCTGCGTCCGGGGAGGAACAGCACAGCAGGGGAGCGATAATTTGAGAACACTGTGGTACAAAGAATGAGAAGAAACAAACGACTTAAAAGGACAAAAGCAGAAAGACCGAAAAAGGGGACTGAAGGCTATGAAAGGGATGCCGTTCAGATGTCTGAAATGAAAAATAAAAGTTTGTCAGTCGTTTTGCAGGTTTATTCCCCTGGTGATAATGCCAATCATAATTCCAAGCATAATGTAGCTGGTCAGGCATTCCATAGCGACAATAAAACGGGTTAATGGCGTATGCGGTGTGATATCGCCGTAACCGACAGTCGTCATCGTGATGATACTGAAATACAAAGCATCAATAATGGCGGAAAATCCGCTGCCGAAGTTGAAGGGCGGTTTCAGGTTCAGGCTGTTATGGATGGTGTTTATGCTTAAATTGATGACGGCGAAGGAGATTATCAAATTGATGAAAAAATTGGCAAACTCACCCAAGTCCCGAAGGGTGGCCATTTTGTCCGGCTGCAGCAGTCCGGTGAGTTTTCCGGCAAAACGGCGAATGCTCATAATTGCCGCGTATATTACCAAGATGCTGACGAGGTAGGTCATTGCCGGAGAAAATGAAATGTAATATCCGAAAATTCCGGCGCAAAATGCGATGAAGAATAATTTGAATTTGTCTTCGGTATAATATGTCCGGGTATAATTTCGGCGGGCAGAATAGCTGTTGAACAGGAGGATTATCAAACCGGTAAGGAGCCCGTTGCAAACCGGAATTGCAAAATGAGCCGATGTCCATCCGGTACCGAGCCTGATGTATTGGTGCAAGGGCAAGACAGACAGCAGGAAAAGGCTGATGAAAAAGCATAAATTGAAATCTTTAATCAGCAGTTTTTGAAAGCTTTGCGGAACGAGTTGTTTCATTCTTCTTTTTCTTGGATTGTTTCTTTTTCTTCTTTTTTGCTGCTACGCAATTGGGCATACAGTTTTCTGAACATGGTTCTGAATGACAACCGGGGTGCGTTTTCTTCCGTTTCGTCATCATCGTCATCATCGTCTTTATCCGTTACATAATCCTGATTTTCCGGATTTAAAGGTTTTTCTGTACTCAAATGAAGAATCCGGGCGAGCGGGGCGAGGGTTTTTCCCTGAAACAGTACGGAGATGATGACCATAAAGAAGATCAGGTTAAATAAAAACTGCGAATTCGGAAAACCGCGAATCAGCGGGTAAGTGGCCAGAATAATCGGAACGGCGCCTTTGAACCCTGCCCAACCGATAAAAATTTGTTCTTTCAGGTTGAAGTCGCTGCGGAGCAGGCAGAGCCATATGGCAAGCGGCCGGGCAGCGAAAATCAGAAAAATCGTGCAGGCAAAGCTGACCGGCATCACCTGGAACAGTTCGTTCGGATTTACCAGCAAGCCCAGAATCAGGAACATACTTATCTGCATAATCCAGGCCAGGGAATCTTGAAAGCGGATAATGTGGCGGCGGTATTGATAACTTGTGTTGCCCATGACAATGCCGGAGAGATAGGCGGCCAGAAAGCCGTTGCCGCCAACCAGCTGGGTCAGGCTGTAGCTGAGCAGAACGACACTGACGCCAAAGACCGGGTAGAGCCCTTTATACGGCAGGTTGAATTGCGAAAGCAGCCGGCAGGCGCCAAAACCGAAACTTAATCCGAGGATGATGCCCAGCGTCATTTGAAGAAAGAAACTTCTGAGCAGGGTGAGAATGTTGAAATCGGCTTCCGAGATAAAAGCAATGGCACTCATTGACAGAAAAACGGCCATCGGGTCGTTGCTGCCGGATTCAAACTCAAGCAGGGCTTTCAGCCTGGGTTGAACATTCATATTATGAGAACGCAGGATTGTAAAAACTGCAGGGGCGTCGGTGGACGAAACGATGACGCTCAGCAGCAGCGATATTTCACCGGACAAACCCAAAATATGATGGCTGAACAAGAATAAAAAGAGAGCGGTGAGAAAAACTCCGAGCGTGGAAAGAACACTGCCCCGCTTGACGATGTTTTTTACGTTTTGCCAGTTGGTGTCCAAGCCGCCGGCAAACAGGATGAATGCCAGGGCGACGGTGCCGATGATGTTGGTCAGTTGTGCATTGTGGAATTCTATTTTGCCGACGCCGTCGGAACCGGCCAGCATTCCAAGTCCTAAAAAGATTAACAGAGCGGGGATTCCGTATTGGTCGGATATTTTATTGGCAAAAACGCAGAGCATCAGAAGTATGCCGGCGATGGCCAGCAAAATATCCAAATTCATCTTTTTTCTCCTAAAATCAGTTTTTTGAAATGTAGCATTTAATCCTTTATATTTGGTAAAGCTTGAAAAACGTGCCCGGCGTTTTATATAAGCCGTAATATGGCAATTTTCAGGGGGAAAACGGATATGGAAAATGCAGGAATTGTAAAGATGCCGCTTATCGGCGACGAGGCTCCGTCTTTTCGAGCGGTTACGACACTTGGCGAAATTAATTTTCCGGATGCTTATAAAGGCAAATGGGTTATTTTGTTTTCTCATCCGGCTGATTTTACGCCGGTATGCACCAGTGAACTGATGTCTTTTGCCGCCATGGCGAAAGAATTTGAGGCAATGAACGCCGAATTGCTCGGTGTTTCGGTGGACAGCGTCAGTTCTCATCTGGCCTGGCTGAAAACAATGCAGGAGAAAATCGAGTTTAACGGCATTAGAGCTCCCAAAATGGATTTTCCGGTGGTGGCCGATGTCAGTATGGAAGTGGCGAGAAAATACGGAATGATACAGCCCGGTGCCAGTGATACAAAAACCGTGCGCTCCGTCTTCTTTATTGATCCAAAGAGCCGTATCCGGGCGATTATTTATTATCCTTTGTCAAACGGGCGGAACTTTCAGGAGATTAAACGTATTCTGACTGCAATGCAGGTTACCGACGCTTTCGGGGTGGCTACACCGGCGGACTGGCAGCCCGGTGACAAGATTGTGTTGTCGGCGCCGGACAATATGAAGGCTTTGGAAAACCGGAATCAACGGCTGCCGGAAGGTGCCGTTTGTGAAGACTGGTTCTTTTGTTTGCAGGATTTGGATAAAAAACAGATTTCCGAAACACTTTATGCCAAGAAAGACTAAGCTTATCGTACAACGGGCAGCGCATTCCAGGAAGTTGTGTAGGCAGGTGAGCGAAAGCTGCCGCGGGTGAAGTTTTGAGGTGATACGGTCTGGGCGGCAAAAAATACGGTGTGGGCGCCGAGTTTGTTATTTAAGCCGTCAAAGGCTTGCATAAGTTTTTGTTCTTTGGGCGGCAGTACCGATTTTTCAAACAGCGAGGACTGGAGTGAGGTGGTTTCTTCAATCGCCTGAAGTGTTATGCCGGCGGATTTGTAGGCTTCTCCGGGGATAAAAATCTGCCGGAGGCCGAAGTTTGCCGCGGTAATAAAATGGCCGGTATGGATGCAGGGGCCGCCCAACGGAATAAGGCAGGAGCCGCCTTGTCCGGCCGGATTTTTGAAACGATTGGTTTTTAAGAAAACTGTGATTTCGCGAGCGGCGGCGTTTTGAGCGCGCAGTCTCCGACAAGCCGTGTCGGTAAAGCCGGCGATGATGGCTTCCAGTTGTTTGATATTTGAGATTTCTCGTTCAAAACTTCGGGAAACGGTAATGCTATGGGCCGTTTCTTCGGCTGCAATATCTTGGCAAGGGAAACCGTTTAATTCCATGACTGTTTTTTCAAGGTTTATCCCGAAAGTCCGGCGAATCATTTTTAACGGGGCAGAACTGAGTTCAAGCGCCGTGAATATTCCGAGAAAGTTCAGCCTGGGAGCAATGCGTCGGCCGACACCCCAGACGTCTTTGACTTCAAAATTTTTCAAAATGGTTCGGAGAGATTGTCCTGTCGTTAAGATTTCGACTTTGTCAAAGGTTTTGCTTTTGGCCAGGGAAGAGGCGATTTTGCACAGGGTTTTGGTTGGGGCGATGCCGATGGAAACCGGAATGCCGATTTCTTTTAATATCCGGGTGCGGATATGCAGAGCAAAGCGGAAATGGTCAATATTATCAGGAAGCTCGGCAAAAGCCTCGTCAACCGAATATATATGAATGCTGCCGCATTCCTGCCGGAGCAGGCTCATCAGGCGGCGGGAAATGTCGGAATAGAGCTCGAAGTTGGAGGACAGCGCCGTTCCGCCGGCTGCCCGGAAAATTTTTTCTATTTTGAAATAAGGTGCACCCATTGCAATGGGAATGGCTTTGGCCTCATAAGACCGGGAGACAACGCAGCCGTCATTGCTGGAAAGCACGACAACAGGACGTTTTTTCAGATCGGGGCGGAAAATCCGTTCGCAGGAAACGAAAAAGTTGTCGCAGTCGAATAAAAAGAACATTTTAATATTTCCGAAAGCTGGCGGTTATGACACCCCAGACCGAGAAGGTATCATCGGCGGAGATTGTGCGCGGTCGGACACCGGGAGACGAGGCCGACAAGATTGTGCCGTCTTTGCCGAATTGCAGGCGACGCGCCAGCAGTTCGCCGTTTAGTTCCGCAATGACAAGGCTGCCGTTTTGGGGAGGAAGGGCACGGTCAACAATCAGCGTGTCGCCGGGAAGAATGCCGTCTCTGCAGAGCGAATCGCTTTCGATTTTCAGAAAATAACAGGCGGCGGGATGTGCAACCAGGTGACGGTTTAAATCCAGCGGTGAAGTATAGCCGTTTTCGGAAAAATCAAAATTTTCATCATGAGAAGAATGAAATGCCGGCATGGAAACTCCTGACTTTTGTTCTTGTTTTGTTCTGATAATAATTCCGGATAAATTTAAATGCAATAGAAATTTTGATTAAGGTGTAATAATATTGTTTCAAAAATCAAATAAGGAGGGAATATGAAAAAGATTGTACCGCAGACGCTGAAAGCAGGAGATGAGGTTCGGATTATCGCCCCGGCCAGGGGATTGAGGCTTATCGGCCAGGACAGCCGGGATATTGCCCGGGCTCGTTTTGAAGAAATGGGGCTGAAAGTTACTTTTGGTAAAAATACCACGGACGAGAATTGGGATATGTTTGGCTCGACCGGGGTGGAAAAGCGGGTGGAAGACCTGATGGACGCTTTTAAAGACAAAAATGTAAAGGCGGTTTTTACCGTTATCGGCGGAAGCAATTCAAACCAGCTGCTGCCGTATCTGGATTATGATGTTATTCGGGAGAACCCGAAGATTTTTTGCGGATTTTCTGATATTACCGCGTTGTTGAACGGAATTTACGCCAAGACGGGGCTGGTTACTTTTTCCGGGCCGCATTTCAGCTCGCTCGGCATGAAAAAAGGGGCGGAATATACGTTGGAGAATTTGCAAAAAATGATTTTCGGCACCCAACAAAACGATATTAAGCCCTCAGATGCCTGGAGCGATGATTTGTGGTTTATCAATCAGGAGGAGCGGCAGTTTATTAAGAATGAGGGCTGGCAGGTGATTAATCCGGGCAAAGCGGAAGGCACGCTGCTCGGCGGCAATCTCGGAACTTTTAATTTGCTGCTCGGCTCTCCGTATCGGCCCGGTTTTGTCAAAAATACGGTTTTGTTTATTGAAGACTGCTTTACCAGCGAGGCGACGGATGCCGGAAGTTTTGAACGGAATCTGCAGGCTTTGATTTATCAGCCGGATTTTGAAAACGTGACCGGGATTGTTATCGGGCGTTTTCAAAAGGCTTCAAACGTTACAAAGGAAAAGCTCGAGTATATTATTAAAAGCAAAAAGGCTCTGGCGCGGATGCCGGTGCTTGCCAATGTTGATTTTGGCCATACGACGCCGCTTTTGACGCTTCCGATTGGCGGAGAATGCTGTTTGGACACGGAGTCGCTGCGGTTGTCCGTAAAAGCCTGATGTTCGCAAAACCCCGGATTCGATGTCCGGGGCTTTTTTGATGAAAAATGGCGATTCGCCGGTTTTAACGTCTTGTAAAAAGCTTAAAATAAAAGATATTTTAACTAAATCTGCCTATAATTTTGCTTAACTAGGAAAATTTTTGGCCGAAAAAACGTTTTTTGGATTAATTTGACAAAAACTTGTTGAAATATTCTGAAAAATGCGTTATTATCACGGCAAATAGATTTTTTGTTAGGAGTTTTTACAATGGCTATTGATGCTAAAAATGCAATTGAAATTATCAATAAAGGCAACTTTCAGCTCTTTTCCAATGAGGAACTGATTAGTTTGTCTAAAATTTTGCCGGCCGCCGGAGAGGAAGGCGCTGCCGCTTTTGGCAAATTGAAAGATTTTATCAGTTCAAACGTGCTGCAGCCTTTTGCTGACGGTGATTTTCAGCTGAATCCCAAGGATATGGACTTTTTTGCGGAATTGATAGCCATTTACGGCAAAGGGGCTGACGGAAATTTGGTCAGAGGGAAAACCAGCGGCAAAGATATTAATGAATCTTTTGATATTTACAAAAAATTTAATGACGTCAATGTCAGCAAAGAAGAGTTGGAAAGAAACGCTCAACAACTGGATCAGCTGGAAGCCAAACATAATCCTCATGACGGTAAGGAATTTGAGGAAAGCCGGAAAGTTCTTGATAAACTGAATATTACCGACGATACAAAGACGGACGTTTTGGAAGCCGCCAGACTGAATGCTTATACCGACAGTCTGGTTGAAGGAAAACTTGATGAAAACAAATATGTCGAGAATTTGAAAAGCAGCATTGAGCTTGCCGTTTACAGCATGTTGGCCGGAAAAGTCGTTTCTCAGGCAAATGCAAAAACCGATAAGTCGGTTGATCTGGCCGTTAAAGAAACCTGGAAACAGATTGCAGAACAGGCCAATGAGGCAAAAGGAAAAATTGATGTTAAAGGTGATGCCGTTATGGGATATCTGGCCACGACAATGGAGCGTGCCGACAGTGTTAAAGACCGGATTAAGACGAAAATCGGCAATATTCCGCTTTTGGCCAAACTGAACAAAAGAATTTCCCAACTGGATGACAAATGGTCGAAAAAATACGGCAAGGTTTATGATGTTTCAAAGACTGCGGTCAAGTTTGTTTCCAACGTTGGAATGGGGATGGGAATATTGATGGCTGCCGGTGCCTTGGGGCCGACGGGGTTGGCTGCATATGGTGCTTATGCCGCTTATCACGGGTTGAAACCGATTGTTCAATCTTGGAAGAACAGCCGTCATGAATATAAGTCATTCGGCGCCTTTATGATGGACAACAAACTGAATGCTTTGACTGCGTTTTCCGGTGCGCTGGCGCTCGGTATTGCCGGGTATAATGCCGGAGATGCGGCTGTGAAAGCGCTGGGCGGACAAGTTAATTCTTCAACGCTGAGTTCGCTTTTCGGATATGCTACCAAAACAAGAGCTGCCGTTGCTTACAGTGCGGTTGCCCTGAAAAATGCCGTAGATATTAAAGATGCTTACAATAAAGGTGAAGGCAAAGGACAAGCCTGGCTTAAGGCCGGCGTGACGGCTCTGGCATTTGCCGTTAACTATGCGGTTATGTCGCATATGGGAAGCGATGGTCAGGAAACTCCGAAAAAGAGCGGTGTGACTTTGCCGGACGGAAGAGATTTGAATGAAGCGAAGGTTACCGAAGACGGTACGCCGAGAGTGCCGGTTGATACAGCAACACAAGACACGTCTGCAGTTCAGACTCCGGAGGACAGCCAGCAGAGAGAAGAAATTTGCGATGAAGTTGAAAGAGCTTTGCAAGGTCAGCAGCAGACGCAGGAGCCTGAAATTATTGAAGGCGATTGTGACGCTAAAATTGCCGCGCAGGCGCAGGATCATTCTCTGCATACCGAATTTTGGGATAACCGTAACCGTCATTTCCTCGGCGATGATTTGACTAATGCTTTGTATAAGTTGTTTGAAGGTGATCAGCCGATTTTGAAGCTTGAGGATTTTGAAGGCATTGATAATAAAGAAGAATTTGTTTATAAATATGCCATTATGAAAGCTAATAATATGCCGGAGCAGAGAATTCTGGTTGATATGATTGAGAAAGCCTGCGGTGGTCAGCTGACGGCAGAGAATTATGCTGAAATTGCCCGGGGGATGAACTCTTATGACAATCACGGTAATCCGTTGTGCTGGACGAATACCGAAAATGTGGTTGTCGGCAGATTGCCGGACGATTTTGAACGCTGCGATCCGGTACAAACCGAGCCTCAGCCGGAACCGCAACCTGAAACGCAGACTCCTCAACCGCAGACTCCTCAACCGCAAGAATCGGATGTTCCTGCCGATGAGGCTGATACTTCGGCAGAACCTGTTCAAGAGGTTGATACTGTCAATATGTACAAAGGCCGGATTGTTGAGCATGCTACGCTTGATAATGTTTCTCCGGAAAAAATCAAAGGGTATGATTATGACTTTTATGATGCCCCGGTTCCAGAGAACGAAGCTGCTGAAGGTTATGATTATAATGTGGACGGCAATCAGGCTGAACAGGCTCCTACAGTAGATGTTAATCGGGTAGGCGGTGTTATTGAAATGGATAACAAAGGTATTGTTGAATATAGTTTTTGTAACGGTGCAGTTGAGATTGTCTATCAAATGCCAGAAGATAAATTTGCCGATGAAATTGCTGCTCATTTGGAAGGCTTTACCAAGAACCCGGAAATAATGTCCCGTCGTTATGCCGCTTACAGTGAGGTTTATTGGGATATGAAAACCCGTCTGGCTGAGGGTGAAACAATCCGGGGTGCCGAAGAATGGATGGACGCTATAGACAAACATCTGGCTTCGCGCGGTTTGTTTATTGATGACAAAGGTTATATTGCCATCAATAAGGATATTGACCGTGAGCTGCTGTTGAAAGCTTATCAGGAAGATGATGATAAAGAGCTGACTGATAAACAACTGCGTAAGCTTGAAAAAGAAACGGCTAAAGCTGAGAAACATGCAGCTAAAATGGCTATGAAATCTAAAAGCAACAATTGGGATTATTAATTCTATTTGACTTTTCCTAACAAAGAAGAAAAAGGGAGGCAGAGGCATCTGCAACCCTTTTTCTTTTGGCGCCTTAATGATTAATTTAATCTTTCCCTTTAATATGGGGCTTAGTGTTACATTATTGTTAATATCGTTTTTTTGTTGACAAAAAATATTGTACAAAACGAATAAATTTGGTACAATAAAGTATGTTATTTCGAATATCAGAGGAGTAGGAACCATGGCTGATGAAACGAATGTATTGACCCAGGAACAAAGGGATTATTACGAAAACGAAACAGGGCAAAAACTGCCGGACGGTGCTACTTGGGATTCGCTGTCCGGAGAGCAAAAAGCCGTTCTCAGCGATGTTTATGCTCCCAAGAGTGCCGAGGCTCAGGAATTTGCCGATCGGTTTAAAGAACCGGAGCAAGAAGCCGCATATGTGGAAAACAGAGAGCCGATGAAACTAGAGGATGCTCTTAAGGCCGCAGACGGAAAAGAATTGTATAATCTCAGTCCGAATGAACTGGCCGAAATGAACAATGTTTTGCGCACAGCCGCGATTGACGGTAATGAAGAGGCTGTTCTCGGTTACGGAAAAGTCCGGCTGGCTATGGAAGAAAAAATGCAGGCCTATGCCAACGGTGAGATAGAGACACCGATTGAATGGGCAGGAGGAATGCAGGCGATGCTGCGGGCTGCGCAGGAACGATTGCCGGAGCGGGAACCCTATAAAGAAGAGCCGGTTCAGCCGATGGCGCGCGAAGAAGCGGAAAAAGCCATGGCCGAGCTGAGGGGCGGCAAAGATTTTGATATCAAAACCCTGGCTTCTTTGTCGGCGTCAAATGCTTTCGGAAATATGGGGCCGGATTATGAGGCTTTGGAAAAAGCGATTGCGGCCAAGCTTTCAAAAGTCGGAAAAGATATTCCGGCCGATGAGTTCAGCAGCGTGGACTTTTTGCTGGAAAAAGCTTCGCATATGCCGGAATCGATGTTTCCGGCCAAAGAGCACGGCAAACTCAAGGCTCAGCTTGAGACTTCCCGCCGGGTTGTGAATACGGTTTTTGACGAGCCGAGAATTGCCGAATTGGCGCAGGCTTGTGAAGGGAAATTGAAAGAATTTACCGAAGCCTATGATAAAGAACACGGATTGTGGATGATGACGTCCGAAGATGCCGAACGGGTTTCGGAGAATATTGCCGCCATGAGCAATATGGGAAAAGATGCGCTGGATAAAGCCGAATATAAAGAAGAGCCGGTTCAGCCGATGGCGCGCGAGGAAGCTGAAAAGACCATGGCTGAGCTGAGGAGCGGCAAAGAACTGGATATGAAAACCCTGGCCTCTTTGTCGGCGTCAAACGCTTTCGGAAATATGGGGCCGGATTATGAGGCTTTGGAAAAAGCGATTGCGGACAAGCTTTTGAAAGTCGGGAAGAATGTTCCGGCCGACGAGTTGAGCAGTATGGACTTTTTGCTGGAAAAAGCTTCGCATATGCCGGAATCGATGTTCCCGGCCAAGAAATATGAAAAAGTCAAAGAGGTTTTGGATAAAAATCGGGAAGAAGCTAAGAAAAATCTGGAGCCGAAATATCCGGAAATGGCCGATGCAATGGCTTTGTTTGATAATTTGGAAATTACGGACGGTTTGAGCCTGACCGGAAAGGCCAAAAGTAAGGAAAACGACGAGTTGAAAGCCCAGCTGCTGGAAAGCATCAGGCTCAAGACAATGGAAGGGATGGCCGGAACAAAACCGGGGCCGATTGATCCGGCGGAATTTAATAAGGAATTTGCAGCTAATATCGTGGCTGAAGTCGGCAGGCTGGCCGGGGTGGAAAATGTTGTTTCCGGCGACAGCAAGGCCATAGAAGATTATACCAAGAATCATAAGCTTAAAATCAGCAAGAGTGCGTTAATCGGTTATCAGGCCGCACAGAGCGAAGCCCGGGAAGGTTTTGCCGCCCGATTGGAGAGCAAAGTCGGAAAGAAAAATGCCGGGGTTGAAAGTCTGCGCCAGCAAGGAAAAAGCCTGGATGAACGCGTGTCCAAGAATGCTCCAAAAAAACAATATGCTTTGTTAAAGTCTTTGGCTAAAACCGCCGGCTGGTCCGGGGCCTATTATGTGGCCGGCGCGACCATGGGGCCGGCCGGAATTGCCGTCGTTGCAACGGCGTCGCTGGCTAATCAGGCCTTGAAACTGCGGAAAGAATATAAAAAACAAAAAGAAGAAATGGCCAAAAAAGGCAAAAAGCTTAAGCTGTGGTCTTTCTTGAAGAAAAACAAAATGGCGCTGGCAAGTGCGGCTCTGACGGCTTTGGGTGCTGCAACGGCGGGAATTGCTTCGGCGGATCTGGCTCCGGAACTGGTCAAGTCTCTGACGCAGGCTAAAGCAACTTCGGGTATTGCTTTGGGTGCGGCCTCCACGTTCAAGGCTTTTCGCGACGTACGGAGATCCGGCGGCAGTGTCTGGAAGGCAATGGGAGCTGCCGGTATGGCAGGCGCCGGTACGGCTTGGGCCGTTATTGCCGGACAGACTTCGCATGAGGCTGCAACAGCCGATACGACGGCAGATGTTTCAACGCCTGAGGCTTCGGTTCAGGAAACACCTGTTCAGGAGACACCGACTCAGGAAACAATGCAGATGGTTGACAGAGACAATGACGGTATTCCTGACAGCATAGACCGTGACGGCGGCGAAGGCTGGGCCAATGAACCTGAAACACCGGTTCAGGAAGAACCCGCGCAAGAGCAGGCAGCCGTTCAGGAAACATCGCAGCAGGTTGAAGAGATGCAGGCTCAGGAAAAGCAGCAGGTTGAAGAGATGCAGGCTCAGGAAAAGCAGCAAGTTGAAGAACCGGCGATGCCGGACAGAGAAATGGATTTGCCGCCGCTGGAGGCAGCCGGGATTGAGATTCCGGAACCTGCGCAGCCGGATATGGCCTCTATTGATGCCAAACTGCAGGCTCATCTTGACGCCATTAAAACTTATGCGGTGGAAGATCCGCACAGTGGTGAAATTGTGAAATTTTCTCTTGGGGAAAACGGTGAAATATTAACACAAAATGCCGGAGAAATCGGTTTGGTCGGCAGTGAAGAACTGCATGCCGCCATTACGGAAAGAATCGGGCAGGAGGTCGGACATCTTAGCGATCGGGAAATGGCCTTCTTTGAGAAAAACGTATCGGCCGACAGGTATTCTGAGGTCATGATGGCTGATGCCCAGATTAAGATTGAACAAGAGGCGCAGCAGTTTATTAATGAAACCGCACAGCCGGCGTCTAATCAGGGAGATGTTCTGCTTGCGGAACAGCAGACGTCTCAGCAGACCGAAGCGCCGGTTAATCAGACCGAGGGCAAGCCGAACGAACCGGTGCAGGCTCCGGAACCGCCAAAAGAACTGTCGCTGGCAGAAAAAATTGAGGCGCTCAAACAGGGTAAAAGCGTGGAAGAAGCAACGGCGGCAAGGAATACGCAGCAGCATACTCCGTTGACGGCGCAGAATATTAATCAGTCTCCGTCTTCGGTAAAAGGGTTTGATCCCCGCGGCGGCGGATATACGGCCTAAGTTCAAAGAACCGGAGCTTTAGTCTCCGGTTCTTTAATTTTATCAGGATATTTTTTCAATTACCGGATTGGTTATTTCCGGCGGGTTTTCGCCGAGGAAGATATTGTTTTGCAGCTCTTGTGCAGCGGCGGCAAACTGTTCTTCCGTTTGGGCATGGACAAAGGCCAGCGGTTTTTGTGGCCCGACGAGGTCCCCGATTTGGCAAAAATTGCTAAATCCCGTGGCGTAATCGAGCTTTTGATCCGGATGCGATCTGCCGCCTTTCAGGCCGATAATGCTTAATCCGATGTTGCGGGTGTTCATTCCCGTTACATAACCGTCTTTTGCAGCAAAAACCGGGCGGATAATTGCCGCCTTGGGCAGATAGCCGGTATATTTTTCAACAAAGTCAGCCGGGCCGCCGAGAGCCGTTACCATTCGGGCAAAGGTTTCCAGTGCTTTGCCGGAAGAAAGGACTTTTTCCAATTTTACGCGGGCCTGAGGCAAATCGGCCGCCAGTCCGGTATTGGTTAAAATTTCGGCGCAGAGTTCGATTGTAATCCGGTGCAGGCGCGGGTCAATATTTTTTCCCTGCAGGTATTCGACCGCTTCGGCCATTTCAACGGCATTGCCGGCAGTGTGTCCGAGTACCTGGTTCATATCGGTCAGCAAGGCGGTGGCCGGCGTGCCGGCATAACGGGCGACATCGACAATCGAACGGGCGAGTTTTTGTCCGTCGGCCAAAGAGGGCATAAAGGCACCGTTGCCGCATTTTAGGTCCATAACCAGATAATCCAGTCCGGCAGCAAGCTTTTTGGACAGGATGGATGCCGTTATCAGCGGGATGGATTCCACCGTGCCGCAGACGTCGCGAATCGCATATATTTTTTTGTCGGCCGGAGCCAGGCTGCCGGTTTGTCCGATGATGGCGCAGCCGACTTCTTGTACGGTTTTTTGAAAAAGCTCGTTGTCAGGCACGGTTTGGTATCCCGGAATGGAATCAAACTTGTCCAATGTGCCGCCGGTATGGCCGAGGCCGCGGCCGGAGATCATCGGAACATAGCCGCCGCAGGCAGCAACCAACGGGGCGAGCATCAGGCTTATTTTGTCGCCGACCCCGCCGGAAGAATGTTTGTCGACCACCGGGCCGTTTAAGTTCCAGTGCAGAACGCTGCCGGAATCGCGCATATTTAAGGTCAGGGCGGTTGTCTCTTCTTTTGAAAAGCCGTTCAGAAAAATTGCCATTGTCAAAGCGGCGGTTTGGCAATCGGCAATTTCGCCCGATGTTACCCCGCGGATGAAAAAGCTTATTTCTTCTTCGGTTAAGGTTTGGCGGTCGCGTTTTTTGCGGATGATTTCTTGTGGCAGCATATCAGTATCCCCGGTTAATGACTTTAATAAGATTATCTAAAAGCGAACTGGCTCCGATGCGGAAGTTTTTGGGCGTCAGCCATTTGCCGCCCATAACCGCAACGGCAAGGACGAGGTATTTTTTGGCATCGTCAATGGTTCTGATGCCGCCGCTGGCTTTGAAACCGGCGTTTTTTCGTCCGGAGGCGATGGTTTCAAGTATGATGTTGGCGGCTTCCGGCGTGGCGGAAACTTTGGTCTTTCCGGTCGATGTTTTTATGAAATCCGCTCCGTTTTGAATACACAGCCGGGTGGCTTCGGCAATGACTGAGGTATGGGAAAGTTCACCGGTTTCCAGAATTACTTTCAGCAAAGTTTTTTTGCCCAGATGTTCTTTTACCTTTTTTATGAAAATTCCGCATTCGGTTTTTTGTCCGGCGAGAAATTCTTTATAGGGAAAAACCAAATCGATTTCGTCGGCACCGTTAATAACGGCCGTGGTCACGGAACTTTGCGTTTTTTCCAAATCCAGACTGCCTTCGGGAAAGTTGATGACGGTGGCGACTTTTATGTCGGTATGACGCAAATGTTCTTTGGCAAGATTGACGAATCTGGGATAGACGCAAACGGCGGCAACATTGCCGTAAGGCGTCTGGGCTCGCCGGCACAGTTCAATGATGCTTTCCGTCGTGTCATTGTCGTTGAGGGAGGTCAGATCCAGGCATTGAATCAATGTTTCGGCAGCGGTTACGTCATCCATTTTATTTCTCCTGTTTTAAAAAAGCCCGGACAAGTTTTTGCAGAGAAGCAGAAGCTTTTTCTCCCTGAGCCAGCGTTTCTTCATGGCTTTGTTCTCCCTGCCGCAGACCTGTTCCCATATTGGTCAGGACGGAAAGCCCCAAAACCTGCATGCCGGAATGGACGGCACAGATGACCTCCGGTACGGTTGACATTCCGACGGCATCGGCTCCTAAAATCCGAAAAGCCCGGATTTCGGCGGCGGTTTCAAAATTAGGCCCGGGAACCATCATATAAACGCCCTCGGCCAGCGGAATGTTTATGGCTGAGGCAACGGCTTTTATTTTTTTGCGCAGAGCGGCGGTGTAGGCATTGCTCATATCCGGAAAACGCGGGCCGTATTTCTCGTCGTTTGGTCCGATAAGCGGGTTGGTTCCGCTAAAGTTGATGTGGTCGTTAATCAGCATAATCGTTCCGGGGCGAAATTCCGGATTCAGCGAGCCGGCGGCGTTGGTTACAATCAGCCGGCGGACGCCGAGTTCCCGGAGCGTTTTTATGACGGTATTGATAACTTGGGGACGGTGCCCTTCATATAGATGAAACCGTCCCTGCAGGCAGATGACTTCCAGGCCTTCCAACCGGCCGACAATCAGTTTTCCCTGATGCCCGCTGACGGTTGTTTGCGGAAAACCGTCGATGTCTTTGTAAGCAATGTTTATTGCATCGGAGACGGAATCGGCCAGGCTGCCCAGGCCGCTGCCGAGAATAATGGCGATTTGCGGGTGTCGGCCGGGAATTTTTTCACGAATTTGACGGGCAATGTCTTCTATCATTTTTTTACCTCTTTGTTATTGAAAGCCAGCGGCAGAAATTCTTCAAAAGGCAGGCTTCGGACGATGCCTTCCAAGTTGGCAAGATGTATAGTCGTCTGGGTTCCGGAGAATTCTTTTATGCGCTGCAGGCAGGCGCCGCAGGGGGTTATCGGCTCTTTGGTGTCGGCAATGACCAAAACGGCGGATATGCCGGTGCAGCCGTCGGCGACCATGGCTGCGATTGCGGCTTGCTCCGCGCAGGTGCCGCAGGGATAGGAAATGTTTTCGACATTGGCGCCGGCATAAATTTTTTGATTGCTGCCGAGAACAGCTGCTCCGACGGCAAAACCGGAATAGGGGGCGTAGGCCTGTTGCCGTGCCATGGACGCTGCCGTGAAAAGCTCTTTTGTTTTGTTCATCTTCATTTTGCCTTAAAAGTTTTATTAATACTTGTATGTTAGGATAAGATAATTAAAATTGTCTTATCAGAAAAACTTTTGTGCCTGAGAGGGGGATATCTGACGTGAGAAAATGGGGGCTTATCAGCATCGGAATTGTGCTGCTGGCAGTTGCAGGCGGGTTTTTTTATATTACCTCAATCGACTGGAATGAGCATAAAACCCGGATTGCTGCCGAAATTTCTCAGAAAACCGGCAAAAACGTTGTTATCGCCGGTCCGTTGTCGCTTTCTCTTTTTCCTTCTCCGAACTTTATGGTTCAAGACGTTAAGATTTTTAGCCAGGACAAGCAGATTAGCGAGCCGTTGGCCAGTGCCGCCAAGATTGTGGCCCGTCTTGACCTGGTTCCGTTTATCAAAGGCGAGTTTAAGGTAACGCGGATGTCAATAACGAATCCGGTTGTGCGGATTGAGGTTTTTGAGGACGGAACGCAGAACTGGAAATCCGAACTTACCGCCCGACAGAGACAGGAACTGGAGGATATGCCGGTAACATTGGAGAGCGTTACCCTGGAACGGGCGGAAATTGATTATATTGACAAAGTGCGTGACATTGACTGGAAATTTACCGACTTAAACGCCGAGGTTATTGCGCAGACGTTGTTCGGCCCGTATAAAATAGACGGGAGCTATATCAAAAACAATATGCCGGAAGGCTTTTCCGTGGAAATGGGGCGTTTGTCGGACGATTTTAATACAACGCTGAATTTTGTGTTTAATAATCCGCAGTTGGGGACGATTTATCGTTTTGACGGTTCGGTTTTGTTTAAAAACGAAAGCGCAAAGGGAAGCTTTATTTTTGATACTCAGAAACTGGCGGAATTTGTGAATGCGAACAGCAAAGATTTTAAACTGGACAAGAAATATGATTTGCCGTTGTCGATTTCTACGGCCGTAACGCTGGATAAGGACAAACTTGAGTTTAGCGACCTGGTTATGAAATACGGGCAGTCTGCTGCAGCCGGAAACGTGATTATTCCCCGTTTGCAGGAGATAACGGACTGGACGCAGAAAGACAAACAGGAACGTCGGAAAATCGAAATGGCTTTTAATATGACCGATATTGATCTGGATTTGACCGAGGCTTTTCTGAAAGAATACGGCGGAAAGTATTTTAACGGCACGAAATTTGAGCTGAATCCGGCGTGGGACGTGATTGCCGATATAAAAGCGGTCAAAGGGCAATATAAACAGCAAAGTATTAAAAACCTGGATGTGAGTTTTGATATTGTTCCGGGAAAAATTGAAATCAACCGTTTGAATATGATGCTGCCCGGCGAAATGTCTTTGCAGAGTAAAGGCGGGCTTTTCCCTGATCAAAACAAACAGCTGACGTATAGTTTTGATGTGGCGGCGGCGACCGAGAATTTGGATATGACATTGAACTGGCTCGGATATAAGCCGGAGATAAGAGCTGCCTCGACTTATAAGAAATTTTCCGCTCAGGCAAAGGTGATGGGAAATGGTGCTCAGATTAAGATTTCGCCGATGGAGGTTTCTTTTGACAACAGCCTTATTAAAGGCAGTTTGGGCAGTGCGGACAAAGACGGTCGGAAGCAGATTTTTGCCATATTGGAAACTGACAGCATTAATTTTGACAATTACCTGGCTCCGTTGCCGGCGGAATTGTCAGCGGCGCCGGCGGATAAAAAGCTGAAATATTTTTTGGATAAGCTGGCGGTGTACAGCGGTTATGACGTTCGGTTTATGAGCAAGGCTGGGCTGATGATTTATAATTCCGTTCCGGTTGAAAATATTCAGTTTAACGGCAGTTTTATCAACGGCGTTCTGGATGTCAGCGCCCTTAATGTCGGCGGTATTCTTAATTCCAAACTTGATATCAGCGGAAAAATAAGCGGTTTTGGCGGGCAGGAAATTAGTCTGAGCGATATGGATTATGTTTTTGAAACGCAAAATCTGGCGTCTCCGTTGGGAAAATTGGACGTGACGGTGCCGGGGCTTAATCCTGAAATCGTCAAAACACTTTCTTCCCGGGGTAAAATCAACGGAAATCTGGAGACTTTTTCTCTTCAGAACACCTTTGTTATCGGAAAAACGGAAGGGGCGTTTGAAGGAAATGTGAACCGGCAAAATAACGAAAAGCTTTTGGTCGGGCATTTGAATCTGAAAAATCCTGATTTTGTGCAAATGTTGAATGACTGGGGTGTTAATTATAAGCCAAATGTTTATTCGCTCGGGGTGTTTTCGCTGGACGGAATGATTGAAGCCGGAAAAAGCCGGCTGCTAGTTAAACAGGGAAAGGTCGGAATTGGGCAGGATACTTTTGAAGGCAGTTGGACATATGACAATTCGCAGGGGCGGCCGAGAATTAGCGGAAATTTGAAAGTCGGCCAGTTGGAGTTTGAGCGTTATTTTTACGGAAACAATGCAAAATCTTCCGGCGGGCAACTTAACTTTTTGAAAACAGGAAATGAAAAGTCGGCGTTTTTATCCAGACCGCAGCCGGACACTTCTAAAATCGATTATGAATTTTATAACAGATTTGATTTGAATATGGAGCTGGAGATTGGCAAATTTATTATCCGCAAAAGCGTTTTTGACAATTTGAAAAGCCGGTTGACTTTTGATATGGGAAATTTGTTTTTTGACGATGTTCAGACATCTTACAAAAATGCGGCAATCAGCGGGAACTTACGACTGGCAGCTGCTACGTCGCCGGTGATGCTTATGGCGGATTTTGACATACAAAATCTGCCGGTTCAGGAGTTGGGCGCCGTCGGGCAGAAATACGGTTTTGAGAACGGATTTGCAAATATAAAGGCCGAACTTAACGCCCCGGCAGAAGCAGAGGCGGCAATGTTGGCCGGACTTAACGGCGAGGCGAGTTTTGAAATTACCGATACACAATTCAGAGGATGGCAGATTGCTCCTATTTTAGAGGATTTGAAACAAAGAAAGGTTTCTGAGGGATTGGCTGCGCTGGCGAAACAGAATTTGGAAAGCGGCGTGACACCGTTTGAAAAGGTTTCCGGAACGATTGCGTTTAAAAACGGAACTTTTGAGGCCCGCGACGTTCGTTTTTCCGGGACGAATTTTGCAATATTGATGAGAACGTCCGGAAATCTGCCGGATTGGGAAGGGGCTTCCGTATTTGATATTAAGGCTACAAATCCGGCTAATCTTCCGGTGTTTGGGTTCCGGTGGACGGGTTCACTCAGTGAACCGGCGCTGGAGCTTAATCTTACGCCGTTGACCGATAAATATGATGCGGAGCAGAATAAAATTGCCGAAGAGCGCCGGGCCAAGGAGCAGGCAATCCGCGATGCTTTAAAAGCAAAGATGCAAAAGCAGCTGGATACGTTGAAAATTTTTGAAGAAAATTTTTACAAAGTCAACCGGGATTATCAGAATTTTTCCGAACAGGCCAAGAAACCAGAAGTCGTAAAACGGTATCAGGATATGCAGGCCGATGTATCGAATATTCAGAAAACCATGGCGGAGGTTTCAACACTGGCACTCACGCCCAAATATGACGACGACGTGATTAAGCAGGCGGAGGAAAAGCTCAAAGTTGTTATTGAAAAACTCAATGTCTTCCGAACAGATATTTTGCAGAATCATATTGAGGATTTGAAGTATCAGGTCGGGCAGAATTATGATCGGGGCGCCGAGATACAAACTCAGGCGCAGAATGCGGTTAAGCCTTTTCGGGATAAGGACGGCGATTTGGAAAAGCGGCTTAAGCGGATTACGACAGAATACAGCCCGGCGGCGGATGAAAAGGCGGTCGCTTTGAAAGAGAGTGTGGAAAAGTTGCTGGTTAAAATTGTGGAAACCAACGAACAGATTTCTCATGAGTATCTGAAGATGAAGTCTACTGATGATGCGGATAAACTTTATGCTTATTTGCAGAGTGGAACGCGTGCCGTTGCCGAAATGTCGGCTGATTTGCAAAAACTTACGGCGGATGCCAAAGAATATGTTGATTATACGGAGGAGCAGGTCAGCGGAGAGGAAGAACGCTTCAACAAAGCCAAACGCGAAGCGGAGATTAAGCGGAAGGTTGCCGAAAATATCGGTAAGATTTCAGTCAAAGAGGACGGCAAAAAGCTGACGCGTACGGTGGTGCGCAATATTGAAGATATTGAAAAATCTGAGGCTTTACAAGAAAAAGAAGAGGTTAAGGTTTTAGATTTTTCTACCGGAAAAAAGCCGCAAAATGTGGTGTTGCGGGAGGATAAACCGGCAGAGAGCGCTCCGAAAAAACAAGAAGGCGGATTTTTGAAAAAAACAAGCGGGACAATAACTAAAGCCAGCGGCGTTATCCATAGGAAATAATCGTATAAATAAGACTTGTAGAAACGTTTTTTTGTGCTATATTTTTCTTATCTGATTTAACATTATTATGAGGAGTGAAATATGCGCAAACCCGAAGTTTGTATCCTGCCTGTGGCCGGTTTGTCAACGCGCAACCTTCCGGCAACGAAAGCTCTGCATAAAGGCTTTTTGACCTTAAACGGCAAACCTATTATTCAGTATGCAGTCGAGGCTTGTGCCGAAATAGGGATAAAAGAGATTGTTTTTATTTACAGTGATCAATCCTGTAAACATTTGTTTGAAACGCATTTTGCTCCGTATCCGTGGTTGGAGAATCATTTGAAGCAAAAAGGCAAGCTGGAGGCGCTTAAGGCTCTTCAAGAAATTATTCCCGCCGGGATGAAGTTTTCTTTTGCCGAGCAAGCGGAACCCAAAGGAAACGGACATGCCGTTTTGATGGCCAAAGAAATTGTCGGTAAACGTGATTTTGTCGTTATGTGGCCTGACGATGTTTATGTCAGTATGCATGGGAAAGGCGTTTTGGCTCAGTTGCTGGAAACTTATGATGAATTTGGCGGTATGGTCGAGAATATTATGGAATTTCCACGGGAACAGATGGTGCGTTACGGGGCGCTTATCGGCGCAGTCAGAGACGGACGTATCGTTCATGCCCAGGGAATGGTTGAAAAACCGCGTCTGGAAGAGGTGCCTTCCAACTATGCCAGTATGGGGCCTTATATTTTGCCAAACGAGATTATGGATATTTTACCGGAGGTCAGAAAAGGAAACAACGGAGAGATTAATTTGACTGATGCCATGGGGCTGGCTGCCGTTCGAGGGATGAAACTGACCGGCGTTTTGTGCGATGCACTGCGATTTGACTGCGGCTGCAATGAGGAACTGGCGAAGTCTAATTTGAAGCTGAGCCTGATGAAAAATCCAGAGCTGCGAGCTTATTGTCGGGAAGTGTTGGATAATATTCTGGTTTGAAAAAAATCCCGCAGATGCGGGATTTTTTTAGGCTTTTTTTACCCAGCGGCCGTTTTCCTGCTGCCAATAAGAAAGAGTGTGGTTTTGGTTTTTTAACTCTTTCCAAAACTGCCGGGCTTTATTCACGGCCTCCGGCGAATTGCCGTCGAAGATATTAAATATTCTTTCTATCCCTTCCAAATTGCGGGTTTCAGCCCAGGCGCCGTCAACCAAAAACAAAAAAGCGGCGCCGTTGGGAATGTCTTTATCTGCTGTCAGCCAGATCGGCTGCATTTCTGCATTGCCGTCTTTTCGGGTTCCGTGCGGCAAAAAGGATGTATCATCATAAGTCCAGAGGAGGGAGTTTAAGAACTCGACGCGTTCGGCCGTTCCGACTTTGACGACTGTCTTTTGTCCGGACGCGTAAGCCTTTTCCAACAGTTTGGGCAGGACGTCTTCCAATGTCTGGGACTGAAGATGATAAAAATCCACCTGCATTATTGTACTTTCATCTTTATGGTTACGGTATTGATGTTTTTGCCGTCCAGAAGCGTGAAAGTATACAGGTCGTTGGGTGCTTTGTCATATACGGCGCTCTTGGTACTGTCGGTATTGTAAATATTCCGGTTGTTGATTTTGGTGATAATCAGTCCCGGACGAATTCCTTTTACCGCAGCCTCGCTGTTGGGGAGGGTTGAGACAACAATCACACCCATTGTATCGGCTTCAATGTCCATTTCATTAAGATCCTGGATAGTGATGTTTCTAACAATCATTCCGCTGCCGGGGATTGTGTATGAAGATTTTTCCGTGATGTTGGCTGCGGCTATGTCCGGAGCAATTTCTTCAACTTTGAGCTCTTCTGCCGTATTTTGCACAACGGGTTTTTCTTCTGCCGAAGAATCCGTTGTTGTCGGGTTTTCCGGTGTTTTAGCATCTTTTTCTGCATCAGGGGTTGCCGGAGCTGTATCTGCAGGGTTGTTTATCTGAGGGGTTACTGCTTCGTTCAGAATGTCTTCCAGCGATTGTCCTTTTTCGGCAGAAGTTTCCGTTTGTTCCGGATTTTCAACAGGGGTTGCCGGAGCTGTTTCTTCTGTTGTTTGAGCAACCGGTGTTTCATTTGTGCCCAGCGGCATTTCTTTGACACTTATATTTAATGTTTGGGTTTGTCCGTTGCGCCAAATGTCCAAAATTATGCTGCTGTTAACCGGACTTTCGGAAACAAGACGTGAGAAAACCTGGGCGCTTTCTACCTTACCGCCGTTGAGTGACGTAATGATATCTCCTGCCTGAACACCTGTTTGTGCCGCCGGAGAGTTTTCTGATACAGAGGAGACTAAAATTCCGGCCGGGACATTTGTTGTCGGTTCTGCTTCCGTCATTTGCGGTTGAACTCTGACACCGATCCAGCCGCGATTGACTTTTCCGGAATTTTTCAGTTCTTTGATTACAAATTTTGCATTATTGACCGGAATGGCAAAACTTACGCCCATATTGCCGCCGGTTGTTGAAAAAATTGCGGTATTGATACCGATGACGTCACCATTGAGGTTGAACATCGGTCCGCCGGAATTGCCTTGATTTATGGAGGCATCCGTTTGAATGTAGTTGTCATAAGGACCGGATTCAATATCGCGCGATTTGGCCGAAACAATACCGGCCGTTACGCTGCCGCCAAGGCCGAACGGATTGCCGATGGCAAGAATCCAATCCCCGACGCGGATCTTGTCCGAATCTCCCAAACGGACAGGAACAAGTTTTTTGTCTGTGTCGATTTTTATCAGAGCCAGGTCTGTTTTGTCATCGGTACCGATAACGGTTGCCTGGTGCTGTGAGTTGTCGGCCAGAATGACATTAATGCTTGATGCTCGATCGATGACATGGCTGTTGGTCAGAATGTATCCGTTTTCATCAACCAAAAAACCGGAGCCTAGCGCATAATGTTCTTGTCCGATCGGAGATATCTGCCCGTCACCGGCCGGCAGATTTTTTAAGCTGATAATATCTCCGCCTTCCAGATTTTCCGGTTTTTGAGTTGTTGAGATGTTTACGACCGACGGAGAAAGTTTTTCTACCAGATCGGCAAAAGACGGATAAAACGGGGAGGTTTGCGCACGAGCAGGGCCGGCGGCAATGAGCATGGCTGTTACTCCCAACAAGATTTTTTTCATGACAACTCCTCCCTCTGATTAATTATTTAAAGATTTTGCAAAGAAGTCAAAAAATTCGGCATTGGGAGACAAGACCATAGACGTATCACCCTGGCCGAGAGATTTTTTGTAAGCTTCCAATGAGCGATAAAACGCATAAAACTGCGGATCAACACTGGCGGCTTTGTTCCATATTTCTATGGCCTGACGGTCGCCTTCACCGCGGGTAATCTGAGCTTCTTTTTCCGCCTCAGCCAGGATTATCGTGCTTTCTTTTTCGGCCTGGGCGCGAATCTGTTGTGCTTGTTCCTGACCCTCACCACGGAATTTTTTGGCGTCGCGTTCACGTTCGGCTTTCATCCGGGTGTTGATAGCCTGCAAGACTTCTATCGGCAAATCGGCCCGGCGAATGCGGACATCAGCTACGCTAACGCCGATTTGGGTTGCGTCGGCTTTTACCGCTTCACTGATATCAGCCATAATTTGGGTGCGTTTTTCCGATAACAATTCGGTCAGCGTAATCCGGCCGAGAATCTTGCGGACGGATGAATTGACGATTTCTTTCAGTTTGCTGCGGGCTTGTTCTTCCGTCCGAACTGTCTGATAGAACTTGAGCGGTTCAACAATCCGAAAACGGGTGAAACTGTCAACATCCAAGCGTTTTTTGTCGTTTAAAACAACTTCCTGTGCCGGCGGGTCCAGATCCAGCAGACGATTGTCATAAAAAACAACGTTCTGAATAAAAGGGATTTTGATTTTCAAACCGGGCTCTTTGACCAGGCGGACGGGTTCACCGAACTGGAGTACGATGGCCTGGCTGATTTGGGGAACAACATAGAAAGATGATGCGCCGAGAACGACTAATATAGCCAGGCTGACGAGCAGATAATATTTGACTTTTTCTGACATGGGTAACTCCTAATTCTTTTTCTGCAAACCGTTTAAGGGCAGGTAAGGCAAGACATTGCCGCCGTTTTGAGACGGGTCGATGATGATTTTATTGGATTTGCCGAGAACTTCTTCCATGGCTTCCAGATACAAACGTTTGATGGTAACGTCGCGTCCGCTGCGGTAAGCCTGGTAAACAGAGTTGAAACGGTCGGTTTCACCTTGGGCTTTTTTAACGACGGACTCTTTATATGCCTGAGCGTTTTGCAATATCTGAGAAGCCTGCCCCCGGGCCTTGGGCAAAATTTCGTTGCTATAGGCCTCGGCCTCGTTTTTGAAACGTTCCATATCGGCTTTAGCACGCTGGACTTCATTAAAAGCATCGACAACCTGTTTGGGCGGGTCTGCTTTTTGCAGTTTGGCACGGACGATTTCTATGCCGGAACCGAATTCATCAAGAACTTTTTGCAGCTCTGCCTTAGTCTCGTCTTCCACTTTGCCGCGGTCTCCGGTGATAATCGGCTGCATTTTTGACTGGCCGACGATTTCCCGCAAGACTGACTGCGCAGCGACCTGAACAGTCCGGTCAGGGCTTTGCATTCCGAAGAGGTAGTCTTTGGCGCTTTTGATTTTCCAGACAATGGTCAGGTTGACGTCAACAATGTTTTCATCACCGGTCAGCATATGGCTTTCGGTAAAAGAACTTAATGCAGAGGCCGCATTGTTTGTTGCATTGCGACTGTTGGAAAGGGAGGCGATATTTGAAGCATTGTAAGCATTGGAATCGCCGATGGTAATGCTACGCTCCTGTGTGATGTTGACCTTTTTGACGGTTTCAATCGGGAAAGGCAGGTGGTAATGTAATCCCGCTCCGGTGGTATCTATATATTTTCCGAAGCGCAAAACAACACCTTCTTCGTTCGGCTGAATCTGATAAAAACCGGAAGCCAGCCAAACCAGCAGCAACGCTCCTATCAACCAGCTTATTTTAAAATCGATACCGTTATTTTTTTTGATGGGTTCAAAGTCGATTATTTTGGGTTTGCGGGGGGATTTTTCTACGTTTTCCCAAGGACTTTCTTTTACGTTTCCGCCCCAGGGACCTTCCTGATTGGACATTTACACCTCTCTCCAGAATATATAATTTGTAAATTTAATTTATTGCAATATCTTCTTATATAATATAAATATCATCTAAAAACAATTGCCGATCAAACAATATCAACAGGGGCAAAAATGGAAGAAAAAATCAGAGAAAGCATAAAAAAATATTTTGACGAAACAAACATCGGACAGATTAAAGTTCTGGGAGACAAGGTGATTGTTACGCTTGTCAGCGATACGGACGAAGCGGAAAAAAGCGCCGGATTGAAAGCTGAACTTGAACGGATTGACGGCGTGAAACGGGCGACAATCATTTTTACCAGAGAAAAAAAGAATACTTCGCTTAAGCCGGAGATTGAAAAATGGGTGGTTCCCGGCGTGAAGAAGATTATCGGCGTGGCTTCCGGCAAAGGCGGCGTCGGAAAGTCGACAACGGCGACGAATCTGGCGTTGGCTTTGTCAAATTGCGGTCTGAAAACAGCTTTGTTTGACGCCGATATTTACGGTCCGTCCATTCCGACTATGCTCGGGTATGAGGGGCAGCCGGCTTACAGTATAGACGGCAAAAATTTTGAACCTTTTGATTTTATGGGCATCAAATCAATGTCTATCGGAACGCTGGTCGGGCGCGATACGCCGTTAATCTGGCGCGGTGCCAAAGCCTGCGGGGCAATTGAGCAACTGATGACGCAGACCAACTGGGGCGAGATTGACGTGATGGTGATTGATATGCCGCCGGGAACCGGGGATATTCAGATTACGTTATCGCAGCGGATTAAACTGGACGGAATCGTGATTGTTTCCACGCCGCAGGATATTGCGCTGATTGATGCAGTCAAAGGTGTTAATATGTTCAAAAAAGTTGATGTCCCCATTTTGGGAATCGTCGAGAACATGAGCTATTATCTTTGCGAGAAATGCGGACACCGTGCCGATATTTTTGGGTATCATGGTGCAAAGAAAACGGCCGAAGAAATGGGCGAAGATTTTCTGGGTGAAATCCCTCTGCATCTTGCTATTCGGGAGAATTCGGACAACGGTACCCCGATTGTCTTTTCCGAACCGGACAGCCCGTATACCAAGGCTTATGAGGACATCGCCGCCAAGATTGCAGCCAAGCTGGCTTAATCGGCGTAGACAATCTGATTGAAGACGTTTTCCAGGAAAAACAGCGAAATAAAGCATAAAATTCCCGAGAATAGCGGCGTTGTTATCCAGCCGACGGCAATTCTGCCAAGCAGCGGCCAGTGAATCTCGTGTCCGCCTTTGGCTATTCCTATGCCGATAACGGCGCCGATAACGGCTTGCGAACTGGATACCGGAACCAGCGGAATCGAAGGCAAGCCGCTGTTTTGCAGAAAAGACTGCAGTTCCTGAGACGCAAATAAGAACAAAACAAGCGATTGGGAGATAACGACAATCCAGGCGATAATCGGCGTCATGGACATTAAGTTAATTCCGACCGTATTTATGACTTTGTGCGAGTAGGTTGCAACGCCGACGCTGATTGATATGCCGCCGATTAAAAACAAAAGCTGGGTGGCATTTAAAGTAAAGCCGTTGCTGAATGTTATTGAGTTCAGCGGGCTGGAATCGACAAATACTCCCATAACGTTGGCAATGTTGTTGGCACCGAGGGCAAAAGCTCCGAAAGCGCCGGCCAGAATCAGGCCGATACGGGTGTAGCTGTCCTGTCGCAGGAGGTGCAGGCGTGATTTGCGAATCAGGCGCCGGATGCAGAAATATAATCCGATGGCTATCAGCCCCGAAAGTGCCGGGCAGATAATCCAGGTGCTGACGATTTGGGATAATGTTCCGTAATCCGTCGGTTTGCCGGCATAGAAGTTCCAGCCGACGATGGCACCGACAATGGCCTGAGAGGTGGAGACGGGAATGCCGCTTTTGACCATGGAATAAACGCTGACGGCTGCGGACAATGCGACCATAAAGGCTCCTGCCAATGTATTGACTTCACCCAGCCGGTTTAAGGTTTGGCTTGCTCCGGAACCGGCAAAAACGGCGCCGAGGATGATGAAAACGGAAGATATGATTGCGGCCGTGCGGAATTTGACCATTTTGGTTCCGACCGCGGTGCCGAAGATATTGGCGGCATCGTTGGCTCCTAATGACCAGCCTAAAAACAGGCCGCTGCTTAAGAATATTAAAAACAATCCGTCCATCTTTTAAATGTCTCTCTTGATTGTGAAAATCAGCAGCTCGTCAACACAGTCTTCGGCAATGTCGGCAATATCGGCGACTTCCCGTACCAGAAGATTTAGCTGCAGTTTGTTGGCCAAAGGAAGGTCCGTATCAAAAATGGCGTTTCGCAGATGGGCGGATCCGGTATCGGATTCATTTTCAATCAGGTATACTTTTTGCGAATAATCCCTGACGGAGCTCAAGTCGCGGAAGAAAGCCCGGCTGGCGATGGCGAGGTTTTCGGCGCAATCGGAACTTAAGTCGCACAATGACAGAAACGCGTTATGAAATTTTTCCGGAATGTCCGGCCGCTCAATATAAAAGTCGTGGGTTACTTCATCAAATTTGTTAATGACCTTGTCGACGTTTTCCACCAGATGGAGCACATCGGCCCGGAGATCGGGAATCAGATTCTGGCTGTATAGGTCGGCCTCGATTTCTCGGCGTAAACGGTCGGCTTCGTGCTCAATGTTTCGAATCTGTTTGCTGATTTTACGGTAGCCGTCGCTCCGCCGTTCGTTTAAGAATATGCGCACGGCTTTTTTGAAGTTCATGGCCACTTCAAGGAGTTTGTCATGGAACTGATCTATTTTATGTTCCAGTTCCCGGGTGTGTGAAAACAACGATACTTTGATATGAAACATTTTTTCCTCTTCGTTTATTTTTGTGCGATTATAGTGCCTAAATATGAAAAAAAGATTTAGATATTTGGAGAATATTAATAATTATAAACTAATATGCCAGTTGTAAATATATTATAGATTAGCTAAATTATATTTGTATTTAATAAATTTAAGGAAATGTAAGATGAACAAAATTAATGCAATTTACGTCTCTTTGCTGGCGTTGATTATTTCCGTTGCCTGTGCCGCGGTATGCATGACCAAATGCAACAAAGCCGCACCGGTTGCCGAAACTGCCGCTCCGGCAGCTGCTCCGGTTGTATCGGCCGATGTCGAGACGATCAGAACCGTTTTGAACAACAATCCGGAAATCGTTTTTGATGCTATGCAGCGTTATCAGATTCAACAAGAAGAAGCAAGACAGAAAGCTGCTGCCGAAAAAATCAAGCAGAATATTAAAGAAATCACCGAATATGAAGGTGCTGCCGTTATCGGAAATCCGAACGGTTCCATTACCATAGTTGAGTTCTTTGATTTCTCCTGCGGTTTCTGCCACAGATTGTATCCGGCTTTGAAAAATATTGTTGCCAAGAATAACGATGTCCGTCTGGTTTTGAGAGAACTGACCTTCCTCGGGCCGGTATCCGATTATGCCGCTAAAGCTGCTTTGGCTGCCAAAGAACAGGGCAAATATCAGGAACTCTGGTCTGCAATGATGGAAAATGACGGTGCTTTGAGCGAAGCCAAAATTGATGAATTGGCTGCCAATGCCGGTATTGATGTTGCCAAAATGAAAGCTGATATGAATTCGGCAAAAGTTCTCAAGACCATTCAAGATACTGCAGATTTGGCTAATACCATTGAAATCCGCGGCGTTCCGACGATGATCTTGGACGGACAGATTTTGCAAACGCTTGATGAAGGCGAGATTCAGAGAAGAATCGATGCAATGAAAAACAAATAGTCCGTAACGGCGAAAGAAAAGAGGCTCTTTATGAGCCTCTTTTTTTTGGAAGAAGATATTTTGAAATCTGACTTCTGAAGAAAATCAGCTCTTGAGGTATTGATGCTCCAGTTCACGGATTTTGTCGCGATATTTCATGGCCTCTTCAAATTCAAGATTAGCGGCAGCGTCTTTCATCTTTTTGGTATATTCTTTAATCCGTTTATCAAAGTTTTTCAGATCGTCGCCGGAAACGGAGACTGCCGTCTGGTTGTTTTCATCCAGGTAGTCCTGACTCATGGTTTGTAAGGTTCCGGAGATGGCTTTGCTGATGGTTTGCGGCGTTATGCCGTGGGCAATGTTATATTGGCATTGTTTTTCCCGGCGGCGGTTTGTTTCTTCCAGAGCCTGTTTGATTGAATCGGTCATTTTGTCGGCATAAAGAACGACCCGGCTGTCGGCATTGCGGGCTGCCCGTCCGATGGTTTGAATCAGAGATCTGGTCGAGCGCAGAAAGCCTTCTTTATCGGCATCCAAAATGGCCACAAGGGAACATTCCGGAATGTCAAGGCCTTCTCTCAGCAGGTTGATGCCGACCAAAACGTCAAAAACGCCGAGCCGGAGATCGCGGATGATGTCTATGCGTTCCAATGTATCAATATCCGAGTGCATGTATCGGACTTTTATGCCGTTTTCATTAAGGTATTCGGTTAAATCTTCCGCCATTTTTTTGGTCAGCGTGGTTACCAAAACACGTTCTTTTTTGGCAATGACTTTGCGGCATTCTTCCATTAAGTCATCAATTTGGTTTTCAACCGGTTTGACAACGCATATCGGATCAGTCAGGCCGGTCGGCCGAATAATCTGTTCGGTAAATGTGCCGCCGCTTTGTTCCAGTTCCCAATCGCCGGGTGTGGCGGAAACGTAAATTGTTTGGCCACGCATGGCGTTCCATTCGTCAAAAGTGAGCGGTCGGTTATCTATGCAGGACGGAAGTCGGAAACCGTAGTCGGCCAGTGTTGCCTTGCGGCTGCGGTCTCCCCGGTACATACCGCCAATCTGGGGCAGGGAGATGTGGCTTTCGTCAATGAAGATGATTGTGTCTTTGCGCAGATATTCAAATAATGTCGGAGGCGGTGCTCCGGCCGGCCGGCCGGTTAAGTAGCGCGAATAGTTTTCGATGCCTTTGCAGTGACCGGTCGTTTCCAGCATTTCCAAATCAAAGCGTGTTCGCTGTTCCAGTCTCTGAGCCTCCAGAAGTTTGTTCTCGTTTTTAAATTCTTCTATGCGGTCGGCCAATTCTTCTTTTATTCCGACAATGGCTTTGGAAATTGCCGGTCGCGGCGTTACATAATGATTGGCCGGATAGACGACGACTTCTTCCAAATCGGATGTTTTTTTGCCGGTCAGCGAATCGAATTCGCCGATGCTTTCAATCTCATCGCCGAAAAGGGATATCCGCCAGGCTTTGTCTTCATAGTGGGACGGAAAAATATCTATTGTATCTCCCTGAACGCGGAAAGTGCTGCGGACAAAGTTCATCTGATTGCGTTCGTATTGAAGTTCTGCCAGGCGTTTGAAAATTTGTTGCGGCGAAATTTCCTGTCCGACATGGAGGGGAAGAGTCATTGCGGCATAAGCTTCGACATCTCCCAATCCGTAAATGCACGAAACAGAGGCAACGATAATGACATCGTTGCTTTCCAACAGACTGCGGGTGGCCGAGTTCCGCATCCGGTCAATCTGCTCGTTGATTGCAGAATCTTTCTCAATATAAGTATCTGTTTTGGGAACATAGGCTTCCGGCTGATAATAATCGTAATAAGAGACGAAATATTCAACGTGATTGTCGGGGAAAAATTCTTTCATCTCGGTATAAAGCTGAGCGGCCAATATTTTGTTTGGTGCCATAATCAATGCCGGGCGCTGGGTTTGTTCTATGATTTTGGCCATGGTGAACGTTTTGCCGCTGCCGGTTACGCCGAGCAGAACCTGATCGCTTAAGCCGTTTTTTAAGCCCTCGCAAAGTTCTGCAATTGCCTGGGGTTGGTCACCGGAAGGTTCAAACGGGCTGACAATTTTGAATTTATTGGTTTTCATCGTTTTGGGTGTCCAGATGATTGTTCTTTAGCGAATCGTTGTATAATTTTGTAAAATTGCTGAAGGCCTGTACATCGTTGATGGTTTGATTGATGGCTTTCAGGTCAATTTTATCATTTTCCAGATTGCTGGTTAATACGCTAAATGGACTATAATATTTTGTATTTTCAAAATAAGGTAAAAACTTGTTGCGCAAGCGAACCAATACGGTCGTCTTTCCGGATTTTTGCAGGGCGGTGGCCCAGTCCAGAATATAACCGATTTGTTCCTGACTTAAAGGCGTTCCCGGTTTGGGTGCTTCGACCAGATAGCGGATACTGTCCGAAGCTTCGTTCCACAGGCCGGCGTTCCAATAGATTTCGCTTTTCAACAGCAGGGCGTTCTTGCTGTAGTCGTCCCTTAACAGTTCTATCGCCTCATCATCCCTGCCCAGATTGGAGAGCGTTTTGGCGCGGATAATTCTTCTCTGGGCCCATAATGTCCGGTTGATATCCGGGGTTTCGGTTTGGTCAAGGAAGAAAAGGGCATCGGAGTTTTTGTCTTCAAAAAGGCTGATCAGGGCCAGGCGCGTTCCGACTGCAGCCCGCTCTTTATTGTCCAGGCGGCCGAATTTTAGCTGATTTTGCAAAAGGGTGAAAGCTCTCGGCAGCAAATCTACGGCAACCAGGCGGTCGGCAAGCCGGCGGATGATTTCATTATAACGGGAGCTTTGCGGCGCAAGCCATTCAAATTCTTTGTAAATGGCCAAAGATTTCAAAGGCGGCAGGTTGTCTGCACGGTTGTTGATATAAACGTCTTCCAAAATGCCAACCATTTTTTTCAGGGTTTCAGGCTTTTCTTCTTCGCTTTCCAGCCGCATACTCATATTGAGTTTTCTCAAAGCGCTGAGGAAATCGGAATCCTGGCTGTAATAGTCGGCCAATGTCCGCAGAAGTTTCAGGCGGAATTGTTTGTCCGGCCAGGCATAATAAAGCTGTTCCAGCTCTTTTATGGCTTTTTTCACCGGTAGTGTTCCGAGTTTTTTGCTCAAAGTTGTTGCCTCGTATCGTGCCAGGGCAGAATATTTTTGAGACGGTGAAACGGCGACGTTATTATACAATTTTATGCCGTTGCGAGGGTATCCCTGCAAAACCCGCCGCTGTGCCATTAAGTAGGCAATGCGTGCCTGATAGTACAGGTTTTTGCTTTCAATGCTGTTCAGGACGTCGATAAAGTTCTGGGCAGCCAGGTCGTCTCCGGAATCGAGGGCATTTTTTGCGGCAACGAGTGCTATTTTGGCTTTTAGCGGAATCGGATAGTCTTTTATGAGCGAGATGTAAGACGTTAAAATGATATTGTTTTCTTTTTTCTGCTCTTGGCCGGTTGCAGCCAGAGTTCGCCAGAAAACGGCTTCGTTATCGGAGGGCAGTGAGCCGAACGAGAGGTTTTCCATGGCGTTTTCATAGCGGCGGAGCAAAAAGTTGGCTACGCCGAACAGACCTTCGGTTTCTTCGGACGGCCGATAACCGGGAAGCCGGGTCAAATGACGGAGTTCTTTTAAAGCTTCCGCGCCCAGCCCATAGGAAATATAGTAACGCACCAGCATTAACCGTGCGGCGATTTTTTTATCTATCGGCGCTGTTTCGATATCTTGTTTTAATTGGGCAACGGCCTCGGTATAGGGCATATTCAGCAGACCCGGACTGACGCTCAGATCAAAGCCTTTCTGTTCATGTCCGGCGTTCAGCAAATCCTGCTGGCGTTTTTTGTAGTCCAGATCCGGTGAGATGTTTAAGCCGCGGGTAGCTTTGATGATGATGCCGGTATTGCCCCGTTCAATGCTTAAATCAGTGTTCTTGGGCACGATTGCAACACCGTTTAATGAGCCCAGAAAATCAAAATCCGGATACGAATAGGGCGCATTGATACCGGTGTTGACATCGGAAATGGTTGCAGCAATCAGGTTGTCGCCGATTTCCGGGTCGACAACGGAGATAATGTTGCCGGCCATAGAGGTCGGAATGAAAAAGTAAGGATGGTTCAGACTGTCGTAACGGGTGAAAATGTTCATATCTTTAACATCTTCCTGCAATCCGGCAACGGACAGGTCGACAATCCAGAGCAAACCTTCCTTACGCAGATTAGCGCGGATTTCCGGTTTGATTTTTAAGCGCAGGACGGTTGCCTTGGTATGCGGTATAACGACAATTTCTTCGACCAAAGGTGCGGCATCGGCCAGCAGTTGTTCTTTATCAATTTTTTTGCGTTGGTCAAAAATTATCCAGAGATAGTCTTCTCTCCGGAAAACGGCAATGTTGGCGGCCGTGTTCCAAGAAAAACCAAGGCTGACGATGCGCTCCGGAGACAGAAATTCCTCTTGTGCCGGAGCGGGCTGCGAAATTTCCGGCGCTTTGGGGAGATTAATGCCGGCAACTTTTATTTCTGCGGTGCTGTCATCAAAGACTTTACCGTCAGATACTTTGGAGACATCAATAATGATTTTGTTATCATATTCGGCGGATTTTACCATCCCGGCCGGAATAGTCATCGTTTGTCCGCCCATGGTGTTGGGCGTTATTGTAATCCCCGGAAAGAACGGATAAGATTTTAATTCGTCAGTCAGAAGGCGGACATTGTTCAGAAAATAGACTGACGTCTGCATATCCTGAGATTTTACGGAATACAAAGGTGCCTGGTCGTATTTGAAGACAAATCGGTAAAAATCGGGATGCTCGCCGTAGCTGATTTCGATATTATCCGTGCTGTCGGCCAAAGTGCCGTCTTCCTGTGCTTTAAGACTGATATTCAAAACGCTGCCTTTTCTGGAAGCCTGGGCGATAAGCGGCTCGCGGAGCGTCAGGGTCAATCCGGTTTTGTCGGCGGATAATTCCTGCTTTTCAATCAGCCGGGGCAGTAGGCTTCTGAAGTCTTCCGGATTTTCCGGGAGCGGCTTGTTAAAGGTCAGAGAAATGCTTTCCGGACGGTTGACAAGTTCATAGTCATTGTCAGCGCCAATCTGCATATTTATCTGAAATTCTTCCGTGTTGTTTTGGGCAAAGACCGTTCCGGCAAAAAAAGCAGAAAGCAATAATGCGGCGGCATATTGCTTGAGGCGGGAAATAAGGCTTTTTTCTGCTTTCATTTAATCGGCCTTCGGTTAGAAGTTGTTTCCTATCAGTTCCGTGGTAACGGCTTTGGCTTTTCCTGAGTCCATTTGCGAGATAATGGCGGAGGAAACGGACGGTTTCATTTCTTTTAACAACGGAATCAGAATATGCAGTTCCAAAGTATTGAAAATCCGGGCAGCGTCTTTGGGTTTCATGGTTGAATACAAGCGTGCCAGCGATGATATTTTTTCTTTTTCCTTGTCATTATATTCGCGGACGAGTTTCTGCAGTTTGGCTTCATATTCTTTCAGCTGGGCGATTTTTTTATCAATTTCTTCTTCGGCAACTTTGAGCTGGATGGCTTTTTTATCGATTTCTTTGCTGCGCATATCCAGTGCCTCGCGCCGTTCGGCCAGTTCCTGTAAAATCAGGATTTCTGACTGAGAGAAACTGTTGTTGGGGGCGGAGGCCGAACCGGCGGCCGAAGTGCTGCTGTTTAAGACTTTGTTCAGCTCGTTGTTTTCTTTTTTCATATCTTCCTGAGCCTGGGCGGCCTGCTGGGTGATGCTGATTGTTTTGGTTTCTTTTTGTTTTAAAAGGTCAAATACCGTATTGACGCGGACGGATAACATTAATACGGCAAAAAAGATAAAAATCGGCAAAATGCGAATGCGGCTGGTTATTTTACTTATCATCGTCTGACCTTATTTGATTGCTCTCAGTGCTTTTAATAATTCCAATTCGGCTTCGGAACGTGACTCGTCAACGGAAAAGTCGTTCTCGGCGGCGTTTTTATCCGTTTTTTCGGCGCCGGCCGCAATATCGAGAATTTGTGCCGAAGTCTTGTTTTTCTTTTCTTCTTTTAAGTTATTGCGTCCGTCGTGAATAACCTGTTCCAGGCGGTCGGCCAGGCTGTCGGCGCGCTGGTTGATGAACAGAAGATCGTCTTTCAGGGTTTTGGCGCTGTCAACGACTTCTTTCAAATCTTCCGACGAGTGTTCGGTTGCCGATTTTAGTTTCGGAATGCTGTTTTCGGCCTTATTGGTGGCGTCGTTTAAGGCGCCGATCAGCTTTGCCAGGGAGTTCTGATTTTCGCGGAGCGCCGTTAAGCTGCGGTTCAGGCGGTAAGCAAAGATAATTGTCGGAATCAGCAGGGCGATGATTGCGATGTTGATGATGATTTCAAAATTATCCATTCTTTTCGGCCTTTCCGTTTACTTTTATGACAACATGTTCATTTTTGCGTCCCATTGACCCGGTTAAAAGCGGAACGTCTCCGCAGACGAGCGTTACATTGTCCGTCGGCTGCATATCCAGATCAAGAAAAGAGCCTTTTTCCCAGGTGGCGATGTCGCCGAGTTTTATCTGGCATTCTTTTAAGACGGCATCAATCTGGATTTCGGTATCCCATAATTGTTCCGTCAGGTGATTTTCCCAGATGGCATCGCGGCCGAAACGTTCGCCCATAAACATTTGCAGCAGCAGTTCCCGTACCGGTTCAAGCGTGGCGTAGGGAATCATTAAATCGACCTTGCCGCCGCGGTCTTCCATATCAATACGCAGGCGGGCAACAATGACGGCGTTTGACAAGCGGGAAATTGTGGCAAAGCGGGGATTGGTTTCCAAACGGTCATAGGTGAAGTTGACGGATGTAATCGGGTCGAAAGAGGTGGACAAATCGGCCAGAATCAGCTGGATCATATCTTTGACGATATTCAACTCGATTGTGGTGTACGGACGTCCTTCAATCCGCATGGCGGCGGTGCCGCGGCGGCCGCCGAGCAGAACGTCGACAATTGAATATACAATGCCGCTGTCCAACGAAATCAATGCATAGTTGTCCCATTCTTCCGCCTTGAAAACGCCGAGCAGAGTCGGAATGGTGAGCGAATCGATATATTCGCCGAAACGCATTGATTCGATGCTTTCCAAAGAAACCTCGACGTTGTCCTGAGTGAAGTTTCTTAACGAGGTGGCCATTAAACGGATTAAGCGGTCGAATACGATTTCGAGCATCGGCAACCGTTCGTAAGAAACCATTGACGAGTTTAAAATTGCCTGAACGCCGGTTTTGTAGTTGCGTCTGGTGTCGTCTTCCTCGGACGAGTAGCCGAGCAGGCTGTCGATTTCTTCCTGATTGAGAATGCGGGAATCGGCGCTGTTTTCAGCGTCGTCAGGGTTTGCCGAGATATTGTCTTTTATCTCGATCATATCGGCCCAGTTTTTGTTGTCGGGCTTTTTTTCTTCTTTGTTTTCCTGTTCTTCAGCCACAAGCTTTCCCCTTAGCTTTTAGTTTGTTTTTTGAATCTCAAACCTTTTGAAGTTAAGATTGGAGATTTTTACCGGGGCGGCAATCAGCGACAACCGGTAGAGCAGCTCTTCTTTGAGCCAATACAACCCTTCCGCGCCGTTTATTTCGTCCTGCGAGAGTTCCGAAGTATGTGTGATGACGGCGTCGTTAATCTGAGGCATCAGGCCTTCTATAGTTTTTATATCCTCCATTTTGGAAAGTTCAATATTAATTTTGATTTTAACCACGGCGTTTTGAGAATCGGGGCTTTGGAGCTGAACCGACATTTCCGGAAGGTCATAAAAAATCGTAATTTTCTTTGCGTCGTTTTCTTCACTTTCCACAATGCTGTAGGCTGCGTTTTCATTTTCTCCGGATTGCGGAATGAACAAAAAGTACAGCCCGACGATGACGCCGATGACAATCAGCGCCGGAACCAGAAACAACAGGATTTTTTTGTTGTCTTTCTGGGTATAGGGATTGTCTTTGATATCGTCATCAAAATCGGTAAAGTTTGCCATTATGCACTCCGTTTGTCTTCCGCTTTGTTACGGCTATTTTAGAACATTTTTTTGCGAAATAAATGTAAAAAACAGACTTATCAGATTAATTTTCAAAAAAAACGGCGGAAAACGGCGATTTTAACGTTTAATTATGTTTTTTGTGATAACTTTGGCGATAATTTGGTGTTACAGTTTTGTGAATTGTTGGCGCGGCCGGAAGTTTTTTGTTATGATTTCATGGCATTTTATGTTATGATAGATAATAAAAAAACAGGCTTTGAGGAATTCGGGCGATGTATATCTGGATGATTTTGGCGACTTTTATGGTGCTTTTGTATTCGTTCAATCTGTCTGTCCGCAATGATATGCGGGAGATTAAGATTGAGCCGCAGGCAGAGGTTGTTGTCTCTCAGCTGGTGGTTCAGCAGCGGGCGGCCAAAGAGTATATCCGCCGCAGAACGCCGCCGGAAAACGGCAGTGATGTTATTTCCTATACCGAAGGAGAGCTGTCGTGCAGCGGAGATTTGGAAAATTATCTGCCTTACGGGTATAATTGCGATACCGGCTTTACCAGCGAGATTTACTGCCTGAACAAAGATGATTGGAGCCAGGGCGTTGACGACTGTACGTCGCAAGATGCTATGCGGTATCTGATTACCTACGGATATATTCCGCAAAAATGGCTGAATTTGAGTTCCAATACGCCGACAAACGATTTGCTGAAAGCGGCGCAGCATGTTTTGGGAACAGACACCAGTTTTGGTTATGCCGTTCATCTGGATGCGTCGGATCCGGCGTCCGGCGGGCACAGCGGAGATAAGAATTATCAGATGGCGGTCAGAGGACGGGAAGATACGATGGTGTATATTCCCAATTATGTGGTTAATAACGGCGGTTTCAGTCAGGATTGTGCATGTTCCGGCTGCAAGCGCTGTTTGGTTTATGTAACGCCTTTTGAGTAGAGATGAAGGAGAAAAGCAATGGTTCGGGTTTTTGACGATAAAAAATCACAGGCAGGAAGCCTGTTGATTGAGGCAATGGCCATGCTGGGGCTGATTGCGATGGTTACCCCGATGCTTTATAAGAAATCGGCGGAAAGAACAACCGAGCTGCAAGACATTAACGCGGCCGGGCAAATTCGTATTGCCATGGATGCCATCGATACCTATTTGGCCGATAATTATAACACCATTGTCGGGTTGGGAGACGGTTCCAGAACCGTTACGTCCAACTGTTCCGGTTCAAGCAGTAGTGTTACTTATAACTTTCCCGGCGGAGTTCAGACCGTTCCGATAGAACATTTCTGCGAATATCTGCCGTACGGTTTTAATGCCAGCTCAAAAACGTTTAAGAATCTTGAGGTCAGAGTTAAAAAACGTGATTTTGGTACCGGTGATCGTTCCGATTTGACCGGGCTTTTGGTTACTACGCCGGCTGAGACGCAAGAAATGCCGATTTTGCGGGCGTCGCGTATTGCTTCAATGATCGGTACCAACGCCGGTTTTGTCAGAAATAAGAAAATTCAGGGTGTTCAGGGTGTGTGGAGCATTGATAATCCGGGCGATTTTGATTTGGACGCTTCCAAGCTGAAGGAAAATACCATTGTGGCCACGTCCATCCGGGCGATTGCCAGCGGCAGCAGCAGCGGTGAAAACGTTTTGCACCGTGTGAGAATGGAAGAAGAACCCTGGCTGAATACGATGGAAACGACGCTTTATATGGATGATAACGGTATTGAAGACGTCGGACAGATGATTGTTAACGGTAAGGCCGCCAATGACAAGGATCAGGCGATTTTGCTGACGGACGGTGCCGGTTTGACGATTGAAACAGGAAATGCCAATATCGGCGGAGACATTGATGTCGGCGGAAGTGCGACAATTGACGGCGATGCGACGATAGGCGGGCATTTGGAGGCACTGACGGCCGAAATTAAAGACTGGCTGAAGGCCGGAAGTGCGGAGATTACCGGCAGCCTGACAGCCGGCGGCGGCAAGTTTGAAGTTGATGCGGGCGGAAATACGACAATCAATGCCAATTTGACGGTTACCGGAGATACAAACCTTAATAATCTGACGGTAACAGGCGATACCAAGCTGAAAGATTTGGTGGTTGAGGGAACTTCTCATCTGCAGCAGCAGGTTGTTATTGGCAAAATGCCTGACGATTATGATCCCTATTTTATTTTGGATGTGAACGGGCCGGCACGTTTTAGAGATGAGGTTCAATTTGATAAACCGGTCGATATGGAAGACCTGGACGTTAATAATTTGTTGCGAGCCGGTTGTACGCAACGGAATCCGGATAATACCTGTGCCGAGAATCAGTATAACTTCTGGGCAGATCCGGACAGCGTGTCTATTCTGGTTAACAACTTTACGGTCGGCGATCCGGACGGAACAGGCGGTTTTGACGTTACGGACGAATTGATTAAGATGAAGGCCGATGAGGTTTATGCCGATACGCCGCATTTTGCCGTCGGTGACGGAACGGGCACTTTGGTTGTGGACAGTGAGAGCGGCACGACCCCGGTAGTTGAGGTTAATAATGCCACGTTTGAGGTTAATGACAAGAATGATTCGACAATTTTTGAAGTCGATCCTGAGGCCAAGGAAGTCAAAGTGATGAACGATGCAAACTTTATTGCTTCTTCGGCAGCAGGAGACAAGATTTTTGCCATTGATACCAATTATACCGACGGAACCAAACCGGATGCCAGCATTTATGTTCGCAAAGGCGCCATTGAAATCGCCCGGAATACGGATGCGTCTTCGGACCACAGCGACTCAAACAGCTACATCAAAGTGGACAGAATGCTGAGCAATGTGGCGTTGGATATGTCGGCTTATCAGCAGAATTATCGTGCAAGTTCCGGAAAAGAGTTGTATGACGAATATCAGGTTAATCCGGCTTATACTTCCGTTATGCACGATATTAAGCTGGTAACGCGCGGCGGTGCCCGTCTGAGCGATATTCTGCCTGACTTTATCAATAAGGGTATTTATGTGTTGGACGGTACTTACTGCGCAACCAAGAATTGTACGGCCGGCGCTGATAGTTTGAACTGGCTGATGAAAGGAGATGGGCAACCAGAGGATTCCTCTTCTTTCCCGCTCAATACGTCTTCGTTGTTTGGGTCGGGCGTGATTGCAACGCAGAGCTTTGTTAAGAGCTGTCCGACCTCAACGTTTAAGTGCGAGACCAGTCCGTGGCTCGGTTTTGTGCCGGCGCCGACTTGTCCGCCGGGATATTTGAAAGTGGCAACGCTGAGCCCGATTAGCTGGGCCATGGCTCAGGCCGGACACCCGGTTGAGAAAACCAACGGCGCCAATAATGAAGTTGAATTGCAGATTAACCGTGACCCGAATTCGCTGTTGTGGCCGGAATCGGATTCCTGGGATACTTATGAGGGCTATAAAAAGGCTTTGACTTTCCAGAAGAGTACCTGGCTGAATACGTCTTTTGTTTCGGTCAAAGACAGCGGCGGTACGTCTTACGGCTGGAATGCGGCAATCGGTTTCCTGTATCCGGCAAGGGACTATCAGACTTATGCCAATGAAATCGGGTTGGGTTCCAGCTGGGCGGATGATGACGTTATTTGGAATCTGTTTGAAGTCTGGAACAGGCAGATTGTAGGTATTTCAAATGTTTATTGCTATTTTAACCGGCGGGCGGAAAAAGGCGATTTTACCAATGACGATTTGGTCGACCGCTATGATCAGCTGACCAAGGTCAGAGTCGGTTATGACAGCAAGGAAAGCGGATATGTTAACCGTTTGAACGATCCGACCCTGAAATACAACGATCCGTTCTAACGGCAGCAAAAAAAAGCCTTTGCAGAAATGCAGAGGCTTTTTTTTGGGTATTTTTAGGTATGTTAAGATTTTAGATGGAATTTTGTTTTATACTGATTAAGTTATATGAGGCAGGAATGTGAGGAGTTGCGAAATGAACAGATTGTTTATGCTGACGATTGTCGGGATGTTGTGTTTTTTTCCAGAGGCAAAAGCAGCCGATGATTTCTCGGGCGGCGTGGCTGATGAACTGGCCGGGCTTGGCGTGGAACCGGAAGGCGTTCAGTCTTTTCAGGGGGATAAGGATGCATGGCGACGAGGCGGCGAAAAAAACAATACGGAAGCGACTCCTGCAGCTTCGGTTCAATCTGCCGGAAAAGATGAGATTTTGGAACAGATTGCCAATAGGACAGGGCATCCGGCGCTGATAAATATTACGGATGCCGAACAGGTTTTTTGTTATGAGGTCGCAACCCGGAGTAACACTTATTCAGGATACAATCTTGACGGTATGGCGCTGAAAGGCTTTTGCGGTGTTTTGAGCAAAAATCAACAAAAAGATATTGTTGACAGCTTTTTTAAAACGGCGGCAAATGTAGAGTTTAATAAAACCGAGGAGTGTATTATTCAGCCGAAAATTATGCTGCGTTTTGTGCGCGGGGTGGATAATACCGACGTGCTTTTATCATCACCCTGTCATTCTTTTTCTGTCTTTTATGCCGGAATGGTTAACACGTTTAACCTGAAGCCTTCGGCTGATAAATTGGATAGTATTGTTAATCCGATGTTGAAAAAAAGTCAGGATTTTGTTTCTCCGGCTTTGTTGAGCCAGCTTTTGCCGGTCGGTGTGGCTCAAACGGAAGAACAAAAGGCATTGATTAATAAACGGAAAGAGCCAATCCGCGGTTGGGAAAAGGGAAAAACGCAAAAGGAGGAGAAAAAGTCCAGCGGTTGGAACAAAGTTAATCTTAATTTTGGAAAATAACAAAAGGGGGAACTTGTTTCCCCCTTTTTCATATCCCCCGGGGGATTTTTACTCTTTTCTTATTTCTTGTTTTGTTTTCTTCATCTGAAATTATTTTTTTCATTGTTACTTTTTGAGTACCAAAAAAGTTTTTTCTTAATTTTCTCAGAGATATTTCTTATGTTACTTTTGTCATGTAACAAAAGTAACCAAAAATACTAGCCCTGAACTCGTTTTCTAAGTCTTCGTGAAAAAGTTCAGGCCGTCTAAGCGCAAGGCTAAGACGGCAAGAAGACACATAGTGATTTTAAATTCCTCTTTTTCACAAAGACTAAGAAGTACTCGTTAAAGGGCGGGCTAACTTAGGCATCTAGGCGCGCTGCGGTTGCTAACGCTTTCCTTGCTTGCCAAGATGTTCCAAAGAGCTTGCAGATAAAAACAACCGGAGCAGCGGTTGTTTTTACTTAGCGCTTCCCCATCCCCCTCTTAGCAAAGAGGGGGAACTGTTTTAAGCACTGTCATTCTCGGGCTTGACCTGCACGGCAGGCGCGCGGCCAGTTGATGACATAGTGCTACAGAGACCGCGTTGCTCCATTGTTTTCCACGGTCGAGATTGTGCTTTGAAATGTGGATCCCCGGGTGTAAATTCCCGCAAGCGGGCCCTTGGCACTTCGTCAGCTCAGCGATTTTATCCGGCAGTCCCAGTGCCTGCGGCACGCGACGCCGAATGCAATTGCGTCCCGTAGGGTTCGAACTTCGTACAAATCTAAGCTGAAGCTAGAGATTTGCACTCGTTCTCACCAACTATCGACTTCAAGCCGGGGATGACTAAAAAAATAAAGTGCCCGGGGATGACGATAAAAAAATAAGTGCCCGGGGATGACCTGCACGGCAGGCGCGCGGCGGGTTGACAATATTGTACCACAGAGGCCGCGTTGCTCCATTGTTTTCCACGGTCAAGATTGTGCTTTGAAATGTGGATCCCCGGGTCGTGGCCCGGGGATGACAAGATGAAGATAAGTGCGGAGGAAATTTTAACGTCCGAAGACCGTATCTTTCAGGCGTTTCAGGGTTTCCTGTGCGGTCGGCCGGGCTTTGGCGGCGCCGGCGGCCAGCATTTCTTCGACTTCATTGTAATGTACCATATAGTAGTTGTATTTTTCGCGGGCATCTTTGATTTCGGCCAGGATGGCATCCAACAACATATTTTTGATATGTCCGTAGCCGAGTTTGCCCTGAGAAAGCCCGTCAGCCATTTCTTTGGCCTTTTCCGGAGAAACGACGGATTTGTAAATTTCATAAACCAAGATTTCATCCGGGTTTTTGGGTTCTTCCATCGGGCGGGAATCCGTTTTGACCGAAAATACGGCTTTTTTGATTACCGAATCGTCAGCAAAAACCGGAATGACATTGCCATAAGATTTGCTCATCTTGCGTCCGTCAATGCCCGGAACAACGGCAACGTTTTCTTCCAGATAATAGGTCGGAAGTTTCAGAAGCTCTTTTTGGTAATGGGCGTTGAACGCGCCGGCAATGTCGCGGGCGATTTCAACGTGTTGAACCTGATCGCGTCCGACCGGCACAATATCGGTATTGAATGTTAAAATATCAGCAGCCATAAGGGTCGGATAGGTATATAATCCCATATTGATTCCGTCGTCATCCGGCTTGCCGGCTTCGCGGTTCTTGTCAACGCCGGCTTTGTAGGCGTGGGATTTGTTCATCAGCCCTTTGGGCGTGTAAGCATATAAAATCGTGGTGATTTCGTGGATTTCCGGAATGTCGGACTGGCGGTAAAAGACCGATTTTGACGGGTCGAGGCCGCCGGCCAGGTAAATGCATGCAATTTCTTTAATCTTCTGGTTTAAGACTTCCGGATCTTTTTCGGCATTGATGGCGTGGTAGTCGGCAATAAACATATAATGCCGGCCGCCGTGTGCCAAAGCCTCGTGCCCAAGGCGGATGGCCGGGCGGATGGCGCCGACATAATTGCCGAGATGAGGGGTTCCGGTCGGTTTGACGCCGGTGAGAATCGTTTTGTTTTCAAACATTTTCGTATATATCCTGAATTTTTATGTTGTATTTATTTGTAAAATTGATACTCTACCACAAGGATAAAATCAATTAAAAAATTAGGACGTTTTAAAGATGTTGGATATAAAATACATTATTGAAAACAAGCCGCTTATTCAGGAAGGGCTTGATAAAAAGGGCTATGGCAAGACCATCAGCCTGGACGAGCTGGAAAAGCTGTATCTTGAGATGAACAAGCTCAAGACTTCTTCCCAGGCAAAATCAGAAGAGAAAAACAAACTCAGTAATGCCATTAAATCCGCATCAGCCGAAGAGCGTCCGGCTATTATTGCCAAAAGCCGCGAGATTGGCGATGAACTTAAAAAAGAGTTGGAAGAGCTTGATGCCGTTAAAGCCAAGTTTGACGAGATTATGCTCAGAATGCCGAATATGCCGAGCCCGCAAAGCCCGGTCGGCCCGGATGATTCCGGCAATGTCGTCCGCCGTAAAGTCGGTGAGCCGAGAAAGTTTGACTTTAAGCCCCGTGACCATGTTGAGCTGATGGAGCTTAACGACTGGAGCGAGATGGAGCGAATCGCAAAAGTTTCCGGCGCGCGCACTTATGCGATTAAGAACGATTTGGCCAAGATGGAGCTGGCAATCCATATGATGGTTCTTGACAAGCTTTCGGCCAACGGTTTTACCGTTATTACCGTTCCTTCAATTTCCAAAGAGCGTCCGCTTTACGGGCAAGGGTATCTGCCTTTTTCGCGCGATGAGATTTATTATATGCCGGCAGATGATATTTATTTGTCCGGAACGGCCGAGTTGATTTTGAACTCGCTGCGGGCGGATGAGATTTTGACTGAAAACGAACTGCCGATTTTGTATGCCGGCTTTTCTCCCTGCTTTCGCCGCGAGGCCGGGGCTGCCGGAAAAGATACCCGCGGACTGACCAGGGTTCACCAGTTTATGAAGACCGAGCAGTTTGTTATTTGCAAAAACGATATTAACGAGAGCGAAAAATGGCACCAGAAACTGTTGGCCATTTCGGAAGAAGTTTTGCAGGATTTGGAACTGCCGTATCAGGTCTTGGAAGTTTGTACCGGGGATATGGGTGCGCCGAAGTATCGCCAATATGATTTGGAGGCTTGGGTTCCGACGCAAAACTGCTATCGCGAAACGCACAGCTGTTCAAACATTACCGATTGGCAGGCCCGCCGGACGAATTTGCGTTATCGCGATAATGCTGACGGCAAGGTCAAGTTTGTGCATACGCTGAACAATACCGGTGTCGCCACGCCGCGCATTTTGGTTCCGCTGCTGGAAAATCATCAGAATGCCGATGGTTCGGTCAATATTCCGGCAAAGCTGCAGCCTTATATGGGCGGAATGAAAGTGATGAAAAAGAGATAGGTTTCAGAGCCGTTTTTTTGACGAGATAATGCCCGGAAACGGGCATTATTGTTATCTTGAAAAAACGCAAAAACCAATTACTTCCGGGAGAGAAACAACATATGGAAAATTTTGAGATGAGAAATAAACCGCTGCCGCTCGGGAATGTTCGTTTTGTGGTTTTTGACTGGGACAATACGCTGGCTAAAAGCCGTCCCGTGCTGCTTTATGCCATTCAACAGGTGCTGGCGGAAAAAGGGCTGCCCTGCTGGGAAGAAGTTTGTAAAAAGAGGGATAACAGCCTTTCTTTCCGGGACAATTTTCCCAATCTTTTCGGCAGCCGGGCAGAAGAAATTTATGCCCGTTATGCCGAAGTTTATTTGCAAAACGTTGCCGGGATGATTTCGACCTTTGACGGGGTGCGGGAGGTGTTGGATTATTTGTTGTCCCGGCAGGTTAAAATTATGATTATGAGCAATAAAGACCGCCGGTTGCTGGATTATGAACTGCCGCTTTTGTTTGAGCCGGAGATGTTTGAGAAAGTTGTTTGCGGACATGAGGCAAAACGCGACAAGCCTTATCCCGAACATCTTTATTATGCTCTTGACGGATATCTTGCTCCGCAGGAGATTTCGCCGGAGCTGGTCTGGATGGTCGGCGATAGTCCGCAAGACAGCGATTGTGCCCGGTCGGCTCATGCCCTGCCGGTCAGAATCGGCGAAGATATCTGGCAGACGGAAACCCTGCTTCCGGACGAGATCAGGTATTTTGATGATTTTGTGCACTTTTATGCGGCTTTGACCGGTAAAAATTAGCAAAATTTTAAGTCCGGTATGCTTTAATATCCGGCAAGACGGATTTTTGGCGGGAAAGTTGTGCAGATGAATATTGACAAGGACGAAGACGTAAAAAAACACGGGGCATTTTATTATATTTTCTGGAGTGTTGCCGCGGCGGCGCTTTTGTGGCTGAATTATGATTTTTTATATGCCCATTTGTCGTCTAATGCCGAGAAGGTGAATAATTATGTGCCGCAGTATGATGAGCTTGAGAAATATGAACTTCCTGCAGTCGCCAGCTGGTTTTATCTGGAAAAAGCGCAGGATGCCGGATTGGATACCGGTTATTATTTCGGCTCCGGATATAAGAGGCAGAACAAATTTCCGAAAATTTTGATTGTGCCGCAGGAAGGTTATAAATATTCAGCGACGGTTACGGCAAAGGCTTATTGGGAACTTGCTCAGTCCGGAAAGAAGTTTAGAAATGTGATTATGCTGATTCCGGCTTGCGATGAAAAAACGGCCGGGATCTGGCTGCCGCTTTTTGATAATATAAAGCTTTCTGCCGGCAGCAATATTGCCGTTAACGAAAAGATTGTGCAGGGAATGTTCTCGAACGGCTGGAAAGCGGGAAATCAGGCGTTTGCCGGACGGGAATATTGGAAAAAACATTTATTCTTTTTGCAAAAGATTAATCCGCATTTTTCGGTGGTGCCGGTTATTTATGGTTCTGCCACGTCTCAGGAACTGTCGGCGGGTTTAGAGCAATATTTGTATGACGATGCGACGCTGTTGATTTTCTTTGCTGATTTGTCAACCTATTATGACCGGCAGAAAAAAGCAGACGGAGAGAAAAGATTTGAAGCGCTTCCGGTATCTGACGGCCGGCCGTGCGGTGATGCCGGGATTGAGACGGCTCTGCATTATGCCAAGCAGATGCGGATGTCTTCCCAGCTGATTGACGGTTATGCCAATGACGGGCAGGAAGAAGAAATCAGAGCCAGCTGGAAATATGATCTTTGGCTGAGCGAAAAGAAAGAGGAGGAAAAAGACGAGCTTCCGACACTGATTGAACGGGAAGCAAAAAGCATTGGTCTTTATGTTCAGCAGTATGGTGCGGCTCTGACTGAAATTGCCGATAAAAGTTTGGCGGAATGGCTGAACGGGCATAAAAAATACAAACCGTCTCGCGGGGAATATCCGGAAAGATTGTTTGACAAGGCGGCGGTGTTTGTCAGCCTGTATAATCATGGAACGATGAGGGGCGAATCCGGGAGTTTGCGCGCCAAACAGGCTGCTGCTCTTGAGGTGGCGCAGCATGTTCGGGCGGCGGCTTCGGAAGATGTGCGTTTTGACAGCGTAAAACCGGAAGAACTGGCGGATTTGGAAATCAGGATTACATTTTTGACGGATTATGAACGTTTGGATTTTAAAGATGAAGAAGGATTGTTGGCGGTTATGAAACCCGGTATTGACGGAATCGTTCTGCGCGACGGCAATCGGCAGGGGCTGTTTTTGCCTTCCATGTGGCAGGAGTTTTCCGATAAAAGAGAGTTTTTGACCCAGTTGAAACTAAAGGCCGGCATGAGCCCGACTTATTGGTCTGATAAATTGAAAGCTTATCGTTTTAGAACAGTGGAGATTAAGAAAAATGGAAATTAACGGTTACGAAATTGCTTACAGCGAAGCCGAATTGGACAAGATGCTGAACGAGCAGATGCTGCCGGTTGTTTTGATTGATGAAAATTTTGAAGGCTACAAAGCTTTGCCGGAAGGCGACCAGAAGGCTTTGAGACACCTGGTTGCGGCGGCAAAGATTATGAATGAGGTTTCTCAGGAACAAGATCACCATATGAATATTGCTCAGCGGAAGGCTTTGGAAGAGGCGGCTACAACCAGCTCTTATGCCGCAAAGGCTCTGCGGCTGTTTCGTTCATTAAACGGTGTGGAAGGGCTGAACGGCATTGATGCCAAACCGGTGGAGATATTTAAAGGGATTTCCGGACTGCCCGGGCGTAATTTTTATCCGACAGATTTGACGGTGGCGGAATTTCATACAATTATCAAAAAAATGCTGGAAGACGGAAAGGCTGACGAGGTCCGAAAGATTTTGAGCGCGCGGACGATGGTGCGTCGGAACGGTTCCGAGCTGAAAGCGATAGATTATACGGAATATTTTGCCAAAGCCTTTTCGGCCATTGCCAATGAGCTGGAAGTGGCGGCACATTATACAACAGACGAGGCTTTTAAGGATTTCCTCGGCTGGCAGGCTCAGGCTCTGATTCAGAATAACGAGGATATGGATATGCTGGCCGACAAGCATTGGGCGGTTTTGCAGGGCAGTGCTCTGGAGTTTACCCTCGGGCGGGAGTGCTATGATGATGCCATTACGCCGAGCGTATTTGAAAATGAAGAGCTGATGGCGCTTATCAACAAACATAATATTGAAGTCAATTCCAAAGATATGCTCGGAATCCGCGTCGGAATCGTTAATAAAGCGGGGACGGAACTTTTGCTGAAGTTCAAAGACCAGATGAAGGAACTGGCGAAAAAGATGCCGTTTGCCGATCGTTATGAGCAAAATATCAACAAAAGCGACGATATTAAGCAGACAATGGTAGACGTGGATTTGGCCGCGCTGACCGGGGATTATGCCCAATGCCGCGGCGGGATTACGACGGCACAAAATCTGCCGAATAATGACAAGCTGGCGATTAAAACCGGAGGCGGGCGGCGGAACGTATATCACCGTCAGGTCAGGATGAGTGTGGATAAGGAAAAAAATAAGAAACTGCTGGAAAGGTTGGTTGCTCCGGAGCTGCATAAGTATTTTGACCCCGAAACGGATCATCTGTTTGTCATCGGGCACGAAAACGGACATTCTTTGGGGCCGGACAGCAGGTATCAAACCGCTTTGGGGCAGTATAAGCATATTATTGAGGAGCATAAAGCCGATGTGGTTTCCATTGCTTTTATGCCGGAATATGTCAAATCCGGCGTGATTGATGCCGAAACGCTGAAGAAGATTTATGTAACGCATGTGGTCTATCGCCTGTTTGGCAAGGCTAAACCGCAGCTTTCCCTGCCGCACCGGGTGGCGGAGCTGATTGAGCTGAATTATCTGTTGGAAAATAAAGCGATTTCATTTGACGAAGATATGAAACTGCATATAGATTTTGAACGTTTTCCCGTGGTGATGAATCAATTGCTTGAGGATACGGTAGCGGTTCAGCTTTCCATGTCTCCGCAAAAGGCGAAGGAATTTATTGACCGTTACAGCAACTGGAGCGAGGTTTCGCAGAAAATTGCCGCGGTTCATGCCGAACTCGGGGTAAAACCGTATAAAGATATCAAGATGTTTTTTTAGAGGACTGAATGTATTACAGCTTTTTTGAGATTTTCTCGATTGGGGTCGGCCCGTCGAGTTCACATACCGTCGGCCCGATGCGCGCCGCCAAAAGATATGTTGAGAATCTGAAAGCCAATGAGGTTTTCGGCAAGGTCAGCCGGGTGGAGACAACACTGTACGGTTCTTTGGCGCTGACCGGGGAAGGGCACGGAACGGTTAAGGCCATTATTTATGGTCTGATGGCGCTGGAGGCCGAAGCGATTGATCCGGAAAAGCCTTATGTCGTGGCGGTGCAAAGGGATAAAATCTTGCACCTGGCGCAGGAAAAAGCGATAGATTTTGAGTTGGACAGGGATGTGATTTTTGATAAGCAAACCTTCTTGCCGGAACATTCCAACGGTATGACGTTTAGGGCTTTTGACAAAGACGGGCGTCTGCTTTTGGAAGAAACGTATTTTTCAGTCGGCGGCGGTACGGTTGCCCGAAAAGACGAAGTCAAACGTCGAATCGAACGGGAGCCGTATAACGTGCCTTATAATTTTGATACCTGTGCGGAGCTGATAGCCTTGTGCGACAAGCATAATCTGAGTATTGCCGAGCTGGTGATGGCCAATGAAACGGCTTTGTTCGGCAGAGAAAAGGTTTTGACGCAGATTGAAAAAATCGACAGGGTGATGCAGGCATCGCTGGAGCGCGGTATGCGGACGGAAGGAATTTTGCCGGGCGGACTGAACCTGCCAAGGAAGGCTCCGGAAATTGCCAAACGATTGCAGGAAAAGTTTTTGAATAATGATTATGACCCGTTGATGATTATAGATTGGCTTAATCTTTGGGGTTTTGCCGTGGCGGAGGAAAATGCTTCCGGCGGGCAGATTGTGACGGCGCCGACAATGGGTTCGGCCGGGATTATTCCTGCCGTGATGCGTTATTTTGAGCGCATTGCCTGCAAAAAGTCGGAAAACAGCGTGGAAGAGGGAACTATCAAATTTTTGCTGACGGCATCGGCTATTTGCAGTCTGTATCGGACAAATGCCTCGATTTCCGGGGCGGAAGTCGGCTGCCAGGGTGAGGTCGGTGTTGCCTGTTCAATGGCGGCGGCCGGTCTGGCGGCGGCCATGGGTGGAACCAACAAGCAGATTGAAAACGCCGCCGAAATTGCTATGGAGCATAATCTGGGACTGACCTGTGACCCGATCGGCGGTCTGGTTCAGGTGCCGTGTATCGAGCGCAATGCTATGGGTGCGGTTAAAGCGGTTAATGCCGCCCGCCTGGCAATGAAAGGCGACGGGCACCATATTGTATCACTGGACAGTGTGATTAAGACAATGTTTGATACCGGTCGGGATATGAACAATAAATATAAAGAAACGTCTTTGGGCGGGTTGGCCGTGAACCATGCTAATTGTTAAGAAACGGGAGAAATTCTCCCGTTTTTTTGCGTGTTCAATGCAGATTTGCGTATAAGTGCAACAAAAAACTTGTCAACTGTTGCCGGCGCGGTAACAATAATGTATCTTGAACTGAAAAGGATGGAAAAAATGTTTAAAAAAATGCGTGCCGGCGAATTGTCTCTCGGCGTAACGTTATGGAAGTTCGGCGTTTTATACGGAGCGTTGCTTACTTTTGCCGTTAAAATTTTTGAGAAACTTTTGGTACGGCAGACCCATACAACGGATTTGCTGACTTATTATACCAAAAATTTCAGCCTGCTGACTCCGGATACGATGGCGATTTTATGGACGTTGTGTTATATTACGATTATTCTGGTCTGGATTTTTTATTTGCTGAACGTGATTGTGGGCATCTGGCGGGCTGCAGCAGCTTATGAACGCAGCCGCTGGTTGAGCGGAATTGCCCGGTTACTGACGATTGTTCTGGCGATTTATGCCGTAATGACAGTGTTTTAGGCGGAAAATATGAAAAAGTTTATTTTATTTGTGATATTGTTTCTTAATGCCTGTACCTTAACTGTGGGAGATTTTCCGGAGGAGCGGCAGAAATTATATAATATGGGCGAGAATCAGGAAGGTTTTTGTCAGGAACATCCTGACCGCTGCGTAAACGGCGTGCCGTGGTAGAGTAGTATTTTTTATTTTGAACTCCATAAAATTTGATTATGGAGTTTTTTTTTATTATTCTCTAGCCAAAATCCTCCCCCTGTTTTTCAATAATACTTGACAGGCAAGCTTTACTGTGTTATAATAGTCTTGATGTTATTCCGAAGAGTTGTTTCGGAGCGGCGTCCACGTCTCCTGCCATCTCCGAATGGCTTGTTTATTCTGTGTCATTCTCGGGCTTGACCCGAGAATCCAGAATGACAATAAAGCTGATTTATTTGACTTGGATCCCCGGGTCAAGCCCGGGGATGACATAAGAAAAGAAAGACCGGGGATGACGGTACAAGGAACAACAAAAAAGAAAAGAATTTTTATTAACCATTCTGAACACAATGCTGCTCGGAAAAAAGAAAAGAGCAACGCGAAAGCTTGAGTACGATGTTGACAACCGATCGGGTCAAGCACGTTTGCTTGGGAGAAAGCCGATGAGAAATTATAATACTATGCTACACATGAAACTTAATTCTGCGGTTTGTCTGACCGCGTTGTTGGCCTTTCTCCCATCCTCCGCTTTTGCTGGTATTTGCTTTCTGCCCGATTGTATGGATGAAGACGTCGTGCAGGGCGATTTTAATATGAACGTCAATGAAGACACGGAGTATTGCGAGAAAGAGGGATATACCTATTATTCTTCCGGCGAATGTCCGCAATATTATGCCAAAGTCGGAACCTGTTCCCGCGACGACCATTATCTGAAATGCGACGCTGCGACCTGGTGTAAGAACAATGGATATAACACCCAAACCTGTTCTCTCCCCTCCTTTGTGAATGAACAATGTCCGAACGGACAGCCTTATTATAAAGGATGTAAGGAAGACAGGCCGAGAGCTTGTCGTGAGCAAGGCTATGTCAACTCCTGTTCTCCGGGACGATTATATGCAACTTCAAACCGCTGTCCGTGGGATTCTTCTTATGGTAAATGCTGTACCGCATCTCCCTCTTCCGGATGTCCGTCTAACTACGGCGTTGACTGTACCGGTTCTGCCTCCGGTACCGATGCCTGCGGATATACCTGTTACCGCTGTTGTTCCGATACCTGTTCTTCCGGTTCTAAAAACTATTCCGGCTCTCTGGCCGGATATACCGAATGCGGTACGCCTTGTTACAGATGTAAAGACTGTACTTCCGGAGAAACTTATTATTCCGGTTCTTATGTCGGATCTTCCGAATGCGGGTCTTGTTATGCTTGTTCCGATACCTGTCGGACAGGTTCTAAATCCGTATCCTGTTCTTCGACCGAAGACAAGGTTCGGGTTTCTTCTACCGAATGCGGCTCCAGTTGTTATGAATGCCAATATAATACGGATTGTTCCGTAAGTTCAAAATCTTGTTCTTACGGTTGTGCTTCTTACAACTCCTGCGGTAAGTGTACCTCTTGCGAATCTGCTCCGGTTTGTACACACTCGTCTCACGTCAGCTGCACTTACGGATGCGCGTCTTATTGCCCGTGTTGTTCCGCTTGTAAAAGCTGTAAATCTGCTCCGGTAAATAATGATGACGATGATACCGGCGGTTCCGGCGGAGGAACTTGTACCGATACTTGTGCAAGCAAGGGGTATTCTTCTTCCAAACCCAGTGGTCAAACCTGTTCGACAACAACAGTCTGCGGAAAAACTTGTTATTATAATTGCAAGGACAGTTGCACTGATACCTGCTCCAGTAAGGGGTATAAGTCTTCACAGCCCAGTGGGCAGACATGTTCAACAACTACCGTTTGTGGAAAAACTTGTTACTATAATTGTAAATCTAGTTGTAATTATACAGTAACGGCTTCAAGTTGTTCTTCACAGTGTAAAAATGTCGGTTCGCAATCCTGTACAAGAAATGGTACTACCTATTATTCTTCTTGCGGATCATCGAAATGTTCTAGTTGGCAAATTTGTAGTAATGGAAGCTGTCGCGACTGTGTTAGTTATGATGGTCAGGATTGCGCAGAAAATACGTGTCCTACTTTTACATGTACATGTTGTCCGTCATTTGGTGGTTTTCAGCCTTCATGTTGTACATATGATTAGCATAATAAAAATGCTGTCTCCCTTGGAAATATTGCAATTTTCAGAGGAGACAGCTTGATTTTTTGTTTTTATTCGTCAACAGTTGGTGTTTTGTATGGTTTGTTGTATAATGTATCAAGCAGTTTTAAGATTTTTATGACTTTTTCGCTTTTTATCGAATAAAAAATGGTTTGTGCCTTGCGACGGGTTTTTACCAGATTTTCGGTTCGTAAAACGGCCAAATGCTGCGAAAGGGCGGATTGTGATAAACCGACCAAACGCTCCAGTTCGCCAACCTTTAGTTCTTTGCCGAGCAGATGGTATAATATCTCCAGCCGCCGGGCGTTTCCCAAAGCTTTTAACAGTTTTGCGCCGAAACCAATTGCCAGATTATCCATGTTCTTTCTCCTACAATATATTACTAACATATCATATTTTGCGGCGGCAAAACAGGTCTAATAAAGCCAATTATTATATAGCTTATTGCCTTCGCCCGAAAGTATGGGGTAATCTGTATCCATCGTCTTGATATTAAAAATATATTGTAATATTATGGCTTAAAATTTTCAGGAGTAAATTGGATGAATGATGAAGAATTGCAAAATTTGAGTTTTGAAGAAGCATTGGTTCAGCTGGAGAATATTGTCCGGGAGTTGGAAAGCGGACGGATAAAACTTGACGATGCGATAGCCGCTTATGAAAAGGCCGTTGCGTTGAAACAGTTGTGTGAAAACAAATTGAAGGCCGCTCAGCTTAAGATTGAAAAAATTGAACTTGGGCCGGATGGAGAGCTTAAAACTGCTCCGCTGGATCCGGCAGGGGAGGAATAAATGTTAGGAATTAAGCAGAGAATCAAAAGATTTGCCGAGGAGTTTAATACCTATATTGCCGATTATTTTGTTTTGCCGGAAGGCCCGGAAAAGAGAGTGGCGGAGGCAATGGCTTATTCGGTTATGAACGGCGGCAAAAGGCTGCGTCCGTTTTTGGTTGCGGAGACTTCCAAGCTTTTTGACGTTAAGCCGGAGCAATATATGCGGGTTGGTGCGGCCTTGGAATGTTTGCATTCTTATTCGTTGATTCATGATGATTTGCCGGCAATGGATAATGATGATTTGCGGCGCGGCAAACCGACCTGTCATAAACAATTTGACGAGGCAACGGCGATTTTGGCCGGTGACGGGTTGCTGACTTATGCTTTTGATATCCTCAGCCATAAAAAAACATCCGACGATGCCCGAATCCGCTGCCAGCTGATTCAGCTTTTGGCTCAGGCTGCCGGCGCTTTTAACGGTATGGTCGCCGGGCAGATGCTGGATTTGTATGCCGAACGTGAGAAACCGCAAAATGACCAATATGATTTGATTAAAAACATTGAGGCGATGAAGACCGGCCGCTTGCTGCGTTTTGCCTGTGAGGCGGGCTCGGTATTGGGGAACGCTTCTACCGAAGAACATAATGCCCTGATGATTTATGCCCGGAATATCGGCATGGCTTTTCAAATTGCCGACGATATTCTTGATGTGGTCGGAAATCAGGAGCTCGTCGGTAAGAAACTACATAAAGATGCCGAGCAGGACAAGCTTACTTTTGTCGGTCTGTGCGGTTTGGACGAGGCGCGCGGTATTGCCGCCAAGCTGGTGGAAGATGCAAAATCCGCATTGGAGATTTTTGGCGATAAAGCTCAGGTGCTGAAGGATTTGGCACAATATATTGTCGAGCGCGATAAATAAAAATAATTTTCAAAACTATTTTTACGGCTCCGGTGATGATCCGGGGCCGAATTTTTGCCGGAGTGTCTCGAGGAATATTTGAGCGGCGGGAGAAAATATCCGGTTCTTTTTCCAAACAATATCCAAACCGGATTCCAGTCTCGGGCTGAAAGGGCGGAAACAAACGTTACTGTCCATAGAATCAATAAGCCGGTCAAGGCTCAGGACATAACCGATTTTCTGCTCGGCCAGTAAGGCGGCGTTGAAGACCAGATTGTAGGTGGCGACGATGTTTAGTTTATTAAAATCTTTGCCAAACCAGTTTTTGAAATCATTGCGGGCAGGTGTTTGCCGGATTGCCTGTTGGGAGCATATCAAAGGAAGGTTAGTCAAGTCTGCTTTGGTAATGCTTGCTTTTTTTGCGAGGCTGCAGTCTTTGGGCATAATAACGCCCCAGACGTCTTTTTCCGGCAGGGATATGCTGCAGTATTTTGACAGATCCGTCGGCTGAATCAATACGCCGAAATCAAGCAGCCCCTTGTCTAAACGCTCGGTAACATTTTCGGCATTGCCGCTATATAAATGGTAACAAATGTTTGGATATTTTTGCTGCAGTTCTTTTATTATTCCGGCAATCAGACGCATGCTGCCGGTTTCGCCGCCGCCGATGTAAATGTCTCCGGAGATGTCTGAGGGAGTGGTGTTAAATTCGTTTTTGGTTTTTTGAACCATATCCAGTATTTCTTCGGCACGTTGGCGCAGGATGGCTCCTTCGGGGGTGAGGATGACATTATGACTGCTGCGGACGAAAAGCGGCAGGCCGAGTTCTTCTTCCAGATCTTTTAACTGTCTGGAAAGGGTGGGTTGGGTGATATGCAAAAAATCGGCTGCTTTGGTTATGCTGCCCTGGTCAGCGACGGCCAGAAAATAGCGCAATACCCTGAGTTCCATATTTTGTCTCCTTTTTGAGTGATATGCTTTAAAGGCATAATATGATATAGGATATGAGTATTTGCTATTTTGTAAAGAAGAATTTATGATTAGGTATAAAGAGTTTTGCAATAAATCGGGAGCAAAAGATGAATATTGTTTTTAACAAAAGAATTTTTAATTCAGTTTTATGGGGTTTGACCCTGGTATTTGTTTTAATATCAAATGCAAGAGGAGCAGAAATTATGAATGGAGAGAAAAACAACGGGGGGGATAAGGTTTTTGCCCGGAGTGAAGCTGTTGACGTGAAAAAGGTTAAGTTTAAGAACAGATACGGTATTGAGCTGACCGGAGATTTGTATCTGCCAAAAGACAGGAAGACAGGCAAGTTGCCGGCGATTGCCGTCAGCGGTCCGTTCGGGGCGGTAAAAGAGCAGGCCTCGGGTTTGTATGCACAAACAATGGCTGAGCGTGGTTTTGCCGCATTGGCTTTTGATCCGTCTTATACCGGCGAGAGCGGCGGAGAGCCCCGTAATGTGGCCTCTCCGGATATTAATACTGAGGATTTTAGCGCGGCAGTTGATTTTTTGAGTGTTCAGCCGGAAATTGACGCCGATAAAATCGGAATCATCGGTATTTGCGGGTTTGGTGGGTTTGCTTTGAATGCGGCGGCAAATGATCCACGCATTAAGGCAACCGTTACATCGACGATGTATGATATGAGCCGGGTAAATGCCAATGGTTATTTTGACGCGATGGGTGAGAAAGAGCGTTATGAGCTGCGGCAGAAACTTAATGAACAGAGAACGGAAGATTTTAAAAACGGTACTTTTGCCAAAGCGCCGGGGCTGCCGGAAAAACTGACGGGCGAAGAGCCGCAATTTGTGCAGGATTATTACGGCTATTATAAGACGCCGCGCGGTTTTCATAAACGTTCCATCAATTCAAACGGCAACTGGAATATGACTTCTGTCTTATCTTTTATGAATATGCCGATTTTGGCTTACAGCGGTGAAATCAGAAGCGCTGTGCTTATGCTGCATGGTGAAAAGGCGCACAGCCGTTATTTTAGCGAAGATGCCTATAAAAAACTGAAGGGAGACAATAAAGAGCTGATGATTATTCCGGGTGCGAATCATGTGGATTTGTATGATCAAAAAGACAAAATCCCGTTTGATAAAATTGAGAAATTTTTCAAAACCAATTTGAAATGATTGAAAAATTTTGCTGGTTTTCTGCCTTCTTGTCTGAGAAGGCAGAAATTTTGTGAAACGGATATCAAAAAACCCCGGGAGTGGGGTTTTTTGACAGGCATTTATTTGATTTCTATTTTGTGTGATTTCGGATTGTAGCTGATGCTTATTTTTCCGTTGCGAAGCGCCAGGGCGGCATTGCCGAAAATTTCTTTTCTCCAGCCTTTCAGGATGGGGTTGCGGGCATCGTTTTTGGCCGAGGCGAACTCTTTTAAGTCGTCGTCATGGGCGATGAGCCGGGCAACAACCTGATGTTCCTGCGCTTTGAGTTTTAACAGCAGTTTTAAGAGCTCGTATAATGCCGTGGAATAGCTTGAGATTTTCTTTTCTTTGGGCGGAACCACATAATTTTCGGGCGGAATTTTATCGCATTTGCAAATGATGTCGATGATTTCCGGAGCCAGTTTTCCGTCGGCAATGTCTTTCCTCATTCCCCGGATTTGGGCGAGTTCATCGTGATTGTGCGGACAGAGGGAGGCTATGTTGACCAGGCAATCGTCTTTGATGATGACCTGCCGCGTGATATTGCGGGCCTGAGCCCGTCTTTCCCGCCAGGCGCAGAGTTCTCTCAATACGGTCAGAAAGAAGGGATGATGTGAACGGGCGCGCAGACGCATCCAGGCGTCTTCCGGCTTGATGATATAAGTGTCGGGATTGTAAACCTCGTCCATTTCTTCTTTCAGCCATTCCATCCGGTTGTTTTTTTCGGCCTCTGATTTCAGGTGCCGGTAAATTTTTATCAGGTGGGTTACATCGGCAAGGGCATATTCCAGCTGGCGTTCCGATAGCGGGCGTTGCAGCCAGTTGCTGACCCGGTATGATTTGTCGAGTTCAACGCCGCAGATTGATTTGACCAGATTTTCGTAACTGACGTTTTCTCCGAAACCGCAAACCTGGGCGACAATCTGAGTGTCAAAAAACGGATAGGGGATTTTGTGCGTCAGCATATACAGGATTTCTATATCCTGATGGCCGGCATGAAATACTTTTTCGATTGCGGGATTTTCCAACAGCATAAAAAAACTATGCATATTCAGGCCGGGCGCCAGCGGATCGATGATGGCGCATTCCGCTTCCGAGCCGACCTGAATCAACGCCAGTTCGGCATAGTAGGTCTTTTCACGGATGAATTCCAAGTCAATGGTTATGAATTTTTGGTTTTGTAATTGGGCACAGAAAGCCTCCAGCGAGGCGGTGTCTTCAATTAATTTTATCATTTTTTAGCCTTATTTTTCTGTTTTTGTGTTATTGTAGCCGTATATGTTTAATATTTTTTTAACCGCTGTAACTTGCTTTTTGTTTTATCTTGTGTTAATTATGTTTTTTAGTCAGAGATTATTTTTACAATTATTAATTCTTAAATGCAAACAGCTATGAATACAGTAAAGTTATTTTTAGGGTACAAGAGTTTTTCTTTGGGGACTTTTTCATGCCAGGAAGAGTTACCGAAAGGCAAAAAGAATCTTCTTTATAAGATTATTGAGGAAGAAAATCCGAATTGGCTGCAGGATATTTTTTACGGCGCCTGTCTTAACGGTTCTGAATTGCCTACATACGGAGTTATGGCGGTTTTGTCAGAAGAATGTCTGAAGCAGATTGAGGAGCTGGCGACTAAGATTAAGAAACGTTTTCCGGACAGTGAGCTTTGGGTAACAACAAACTGCGGCTGGCGGCGTTCCTGCTGTACGGTTGGACTCCCGTTTCTTTTGGAACCGGATATTGAGGCTAAGGCCGTCAGTTTATGCAATAATCTGCTTTATAATTTTTATAAAGAACGCAATATTGATATGCGGGCTTTTCTGCTTAAAAGAAAAAACAGCCTGATGCTTTGGTCAATTTGGAATAAGGATGCTTTTCCCGAATATGCCGATTGGTTTGACGTTTGTCATGATCTTTATGTGAAAATCAGGCAGGAGTTATCAGTCGGAATGCCGATGTTCTTTCGGGTTGCTTTGTTAAAAAATAATTTTTAATACTTAGCGGTATGACTGATGTTTTGATTTTTGTCCGGGGAGATGGTGTCCGGACACCGGAAGATATTGCTGAAGAAACGGCCGAACGGATTATTGACGCCGGTTTTGAAGCTCTGGTCTATCCGGCTGTGGCAGTTAATAAAAAAGTGTGTGCCGGTAAAATTGCCGGTGCGGTAATCGGTCTTTCGGATACGGAAGGAATGGAGGCTTTGCTGCTGTACAGACTCTTCAGAAGAAATTTGGTCAGAGGCTGTCAGACCATCGGGTATCCGATTTCGCGGCGTGTGTTTGACACTTTTACGGCAGATGACAGGTCTTTTGACGAGACTGCCGACGATTGGCTGGCATTTGCTAATCGTGCATCTGTTAACGAAGCGGTTGAGGTTCCGGCTTTTATGTTTGATATGCCGGGCAAAGGCTGTCGGATTTGCGGTGCGGATGAACCGGACGGGGTGAGCTCAGAAGCGTGGGAAAATGCCGTGCTTGCTTATTGTCTGGGTATTGTGACCCGGTTGCCATGTATCTATAACCGTATTTGCATTTATTAAAATTGAGAGGGGAGCCTGCGGGTTTCCCCTTTTTTGTGCTTATTTTCTGAGTATCGGTATAGAATGAGCTTGATTTTGTCTGAAATCGGTTCTACTAATAAAAAACAGAACAATAACTAAAAAATTTAAAGAGGTTTTTATGAACAGCTATCGTACACATACCTGCGGCCAGCTTCGTCGAGAAGATGCCGGAAAACAGGTTAAACTTGCCGGATGGATTCATCGGAAGAGAAATTTGGGCAGTCTTTGTTTTGTGGATTTGCGAGATCATTATGGCATTACCCAATGTGTTTTCGACAGCGATTCAGATTTGTTTGCAAAAATCCAGGCTTTGCGTCCCGAATCGGTTATCGGAATTGACGGGACGGTTGTTATTCGGGAAAATATTAATAAAAATATGCCGACCGGCGAAGTTGAGATTAAAGTTTCCGGGCTGGAGGTTTATTCCGAAGCCGAGGTTTTGCCTATTCAGGTGGCTGTTGAAGATGATGCGCCGGAAGAGCTGCGTTTGAAATATCGTTTTTTGGATTTGCGCAAAGACAGGATTCATAAAAATATCATTCTGCGTTCTCAGGTGATTGCGGAAATGCGCCGTTTGATGACGGAACAGGGGTTTACGGAATATCAAACCCCGATTTTGACGGCGTCTTCCCCGGAAGGTGCACGCGACTTTTTGGTGCCTTCCCGTATTAATCCGGGAAAGTTTTATGCTTTGCCGCAGGCACCGCAGCAGTTTAAGCAGCTGTTAATGGTAGCGGGCTTTGACCGTTATTTTCAGATTGCTCCGTGTTTTCGTGATGAAGACCCGCGGGCAGACCGGTCTCCGGGGGAATTTTATCAGCTTGATATGGAGATGTCTTTTGTGACTCAGGAAGACGTTTTTAAGGCAATCGAATACGTTATGGGCGGTGTGTTTAATAAGTTTGCCAACGGCAAAAAAGTAGATCAGGCCCCGTTTATGCGTATTCCTTTTCGGGAGGCGATGTTGAAATACGGTTCTGACAAGCCGGATTTGCGTAATCCGCTGATTATTCAGGAGGCAACGGCTTTGTTCGGAAATTCAGGTTTCGGCGTTTATGACAGTCGTGTCGCCGAGGGAGACAGCGTGCGGGCGATTGTGCTGCCGGGACAGGCCGAAAAGCCGCGTTCTTTCTTTGATAAGCTGGACGCTTATGCCAAAGAAGAGGGAATGGGCGGTATTGCCTATATTGCCTTTGCACCGGCCGGAGCCAAAGGGATTGCCAAATTGCTGAGTGCAGAAAAACTGGAGGAGATTAAATCGGTGCTGGGCGTTAAAGACGGGGATGCCGTTATCTTTATGGTCGGCAAAGGGATGAAATTTGCCAAGTTTGCCGGCAGAGTTCGTTTGCGACTCGGCGAAGAGCTCGGCATTAATGAAGAAAACGTCTTTCGTATCTGCTGGGTGGTTGACTTTCCGTTTTATGAGGAAAATGAAGAGACCGGCGCTATTGAGTTCTCGCATAATCCGTTTTCAATGCCGCAGGGCGGAATGGAAGCTTTGATGACGAAAAATCCGCTGGATATTTATGCTTATCAGTATGATATGGTTTGCAACGGCGTGGAGCTGGCTTCCGGTGCGGTTCGAAACCATAAGCCTGAGATTATGTATAAGGCGTTTGAAATCGCCGGTTATGATCACAGTGTTGTTGACAACAAGTTCGGCGGTATGATTAATGCCTTTAAGTATGGCGCTCCGCCTCACGCCGGCTGCGCTCCGGGAATTGACCGTACGGTTATGCTGCTTTTGGACGAGCCGATTATCCGCGATGTGATATTGTTCCCGCTGAACGGCAAAGCACAAGATTTGATGATGCAGGCGCCGAACTATGTGACGCAGCAACAGCTTGACGAACTGCATATTAAAGTGGTTCCGACAGAGGATAAGAAATAAATAAAAAGCCGGGAAAATTCCCGGCTTTTTATTACAAACACATCGAATAGATATAACAATCGTCGTTTTTGTCGTAATATTGTTTGAGACGGGCCTCAACCGTAAAACCGCAGGAGTCGTAGAAACAGCGGGTCGGTTTGTATAAGTCTTTGCCGTCTGTTTTTATATAAAGTTTTGAGCCGCCGAGTTCCTGGATTTTTTCAATTAACCGGGTTATCAGTTTTTTGCCGATGCCTTGTCCGCGGTAATCGTTGTGAGTCGACAGCCAGTATAGTTCATAAGTCGAATCGGAATCGGCAATATGTCCGTAGCAGGCGTAGGCACAAGTCTGTCCGTCTTGTTCGGCGAACAAAAAACGAATATCATGGGCAATTTCATCATCGCCCTTTTGTTGCTGTGTTAAAGCATCACGCGCCAGTTCGACGGTGATTTCCGTATCGTCGCTGTCAAAAACGCCGGTGGAGGCTGAAATATTGCGGACGGTTTCAATATCGCCGGGGGTAATGTAATCTCTGAAAGTAAGCATCGTTACACTCCTTTCAGAACCGTACAGCCCTCATCATTGCATAATTTTCCAACCCATGCCTTCGGGTGAATTGAAGAAAAAAAGTTGATGGTCTTAAAAAGCGGAGGCTCATTGCGAGCCGAATGAGCTTCGCCGCTAATTAAACTAGCTTTGGAAGTTCGGTTATTCATGGTAAAATTCCTGTTCCTATAATTAGCGAGGACAGATTCTGTCTGCCTCTTCCTTTAGTTTTGCATTTTTTAGCCGTTTTGACAAGAGGGGAAGAAAAAATTTTTTTAATAAATGCGAAAAAATGTTGACTCTGAAAAGAAAGCGGCGTAGAAGATATAGCGATAAACGGTTTATTCCCCCTTCGTCTAACGGTAGGACACGACATTCTGGTTGTTGGTATCGTGGTTCGAATCCATGAGGGGGAGCCATTAAAGAAACCCGCTGAAAAGCGGGTTTCTTTAATGGCTTTTTTTTTATGAGATGAGAAGTGCGATTGTGGTTCGGGTAACAAGCCGGACATAGTGCGGCGCAGTTCGACGCCGAACAGAGAGAGGCGGTTCCGAAGCATGAGGAATGCGCAGTGCGGAGCGCGCGCACAATCCATGGGGGAGCCATTAAAGAAAGCCCGTAGCAATATGGGCTTTTTTGTTGTCTGATTTTCATTTTTGTTTTTATTTTGGCAAGCTTTTCTTAATTATTTTTCCGTATCCTATTGTGTAAGCGCTTTTTTTGTGTTAATATAGACAAAAAGGCCAAAGAGGAACAAAAAAATGAAACTGCTCAGGCAAAATATGAATCCTCTGCCCGGTAAGACCATTCCGCGTACCGGCAAAGCGCCTTTCGGTCAAAGACAGGCCGTTCCCGACATTCCTCCTTATGAAAAGCTGCTGCGTGATGAAGCAAAGATTTATAATGAACTGGATATTCTGGTTACAGTGGTTCAGGCAATGGAAGAAGTGCCTGAAGATGTTAAAACTTCGCAAGATATTTTGGCATTGTTAAACGGGGATTATAAACCCGGGTGGGAGCAGAAAAATTTTTATAATGCACTGAACGAGGAGCTTGGCGGTTTTTGTCTGCATGATAATCTGACAGCTGATTTGAGGCAGACAATCTTTCGCATTAAGAGCCCGGCAGATGCCCAAAAAGCTTTGGACAAAGCAATGTCAGGCATTATTGAACGGGAAGAAAAGACGATAGTTCCGCCGACGCCGGAAGCCCGGAGAACAATGCGGATGGCTTTTAACGGTTTTGTCGAACGGCAGAACGGCAGCCGAATCTCCGAGGTTTATGCCGAATATCTGAATACGCGCGACGTTAATAAGCATTATCGTCTGGAAGATTATGATCTGGAGAAATCCGAAACGTGGCAGCTCATGAAAAAACAACCGGCGTTCAGAAATTTTGACAAGGCGATGAAAAAGGCCTTTGTCAAGATGAATGTTCCGCCGGAACTGGCAGTTAAAATGCCGGTATCGGATATTGAACAGATTGTGTTTGACGATTTTAGCCGCGGCAATCAATTTAAGCGTAAGGCACATGTATTTAACGGGGCAAAAAATGTGTTTTGTGAAATTCTTATCAATAATCATGAAAAAGATTTGAAAGAACTGCTCGGCAAAATGGGGGTAGATGATGCCGAATTTGAAAATGTGGCAAAGTTTATGCGGGAAAAAAGCCAGTTTCCGCCGCTGATTAAAGCGGCTGACGGCAGCTGGATTGAGGCAAGTATTCATCATAAAGAAAATATTAAAGATGCCAATGATTATGCTGCTGCCAATGCCATTGATAATTTTGTAACGATTTTTGACCGTGTTGATGATAAAAAGTCCAGGCAGAAAATTGCTTCCTGGACGAAGGAAACATACGAGGGCGAAGACGAGTGTCTGCCACGGAGAATCCCCCGCATTCATGATTTGCTGCACCGGCTGGATGAGCCGCTCGGCAAGGCTTTTTGCCGCAGGAAAGATGCGGAAAAACGCAATGCCTCGGAAGAATGGAAACCCCGTAAAATCAGAGAAACCGTTATGCGTGAGGAAACAATCAGACGGCTGCGCTTTAAAAAAGACGTTTGCTGCGTTGCCGGCTTGAGTAAGGGGATGAGTTTTAGTCTGAATGAGAAAGATGCTCAGGATTATGAAAATAAAATCGGACTGATGAAAGAGCAGAATAATTTTGTTAAAAGAGAAAGGCAGAGGTATTAACTATGTCGGAACTGGCGGAAATAATTGCGGACAGCGATGAACTGTGGTGCGGCGAAGGTGTGGATGCGCGAAAAGTTTTGATTTATAAAATTGAGATGAAGCGCAAAGGGCTGGTGGAGCTGCCGGATGATTTTGCTGATTTTCTCAAAGACTGCAACGGGGTGCGCGGCAGCGGCTGCGAGATTTTTGCCGTCAATCCGGAAGGACCGTTTTCTGATATTATCCAAGAGAATCTGCGGCAGAATATGGCCGGTACCGGCGGGCTTGTTCTCGGGTACAATGATTTTGACTATCTTATTTATGATGCCGAAACCGGTGCTTATCAAATATGCGATAAGGACGATATGGAAACCGGTGCAACTTATGCGGACTGGGATAGTGCGGCAGCTGCGCTTTTGCCGCTTTAGCCTTTTTTCTTCAGTTTTAACACGGCGGCTGCGAGCAGGAACAGCAGTCCGGCACTAAGCGTCCAAACGGCAAAAGTGTGGATGCTTTCTTTGACTAAAACACTGCTGGCGAAATTTTCAAGAAATTCGACGTCGTCATCCCCGTTAACATAGCGGGGTTTTACTTTTTCAATTTTATCATCATTTATTTTGATATCGACATAACCGAATTTTTTGATTTCGGAACGGATTTCCTGTCCGGAAGCCGGCAGGGTGTAAAAAGGTATGCCAGAAAAGGTGCTTTTTTGAAAATTATGAACGTGTCCGGTCAGCAAAAGGTTGACGTTTCCCTGCGGCAGAATCTCGGCCAGGCGAGTGCGGGAATAATCATCCAAGACTTTGTATCCCGGGCGTCCCGGATTGATTGGCGGAACGTGGGTGAAGACAATGCAGTGTTTGTAAAGCGGGCGGATGTGTTTCAACGTGCCGGCCAGCCATTCAAATTGTTTATTGTCGATTTTGCTTTCAGACGAATCCAAACCGATGAAAAGCGTGTTGCCGTAGCTGAACCAATAATAAGTCGGTCCGAAGATGGCACTGTAGAGAGAGTAGTCTATTTTTCCGTCTTTGCGGGTGATTTCGTGATTGCCCGGAACAGCATAAAAATTAAGTCGTTTTAATTTTTCGGAAAGTTCTGAAGTTATCCAGCGAAAATGGCTTTCGTTGCGATAACGAACCAGATCGCCCAAATATAATACAAATTCTGATTTTGAACGGCGAATTTGCCGTAATATCCGTTCAATCGGCGCGTTGCGGCCTCCGGTGTCGCTGACGGCTGAAAATGTAAATTTGTGTTCGTCGGGTTCCAGCATTTGTCCGGCCGGAGCAATCAGGCTGCGGTTGCTTTCTGCACGAAAAGTTTCAAGAGCATAATAACGAATAGTTGACGATACCAAGGAAACGGCGATAAGCCAGAATCCCAGCTTGGGTAAAATTGAACGGTAATTTACTTTCATTGATTTCCTTTTGCAACAGTCGGGTTCATTTTATGTATTTTTTCCGGAAATGCAAGCAGGCTGTTGCAAAAGGGGATATTTCGGAATGATTCTTTCAGCAGCTTTTGTTCAGGCGGAGTGCCCGGGCAGCATTCAGAATTGCAATGACCGAGACGCCGACATCGGCAAAAACCGCGGCCCAGATCGAGGCATAGCCGGCAGCGCCCAATCCCAGGACCAAAAATTTGACGCCTAAGGCAAAGATAATGTTTTCTTTGGCTATCCTCAGGGTTTTGCGGGAGATGCGGATGGCCGACGGAATTTTGGACGGTTCATCGGTCATAATAACAATGTCCGCGGCTTCAATGGCGGCGTCCGAGCCGATGCCGCCCATGGCAATACCAATATCGGAGCGGGCAAGAACAGGGGCGTCATTTATGCCGTCGCCGACAAAAATGACCTTTCCTGAATCGGCGTTTTGTTTTAGCAGTTCTTCAATCTTTTGAACTTTTCCGGCCGGAAGGAGATTGGCAAAATATTTATCAATTCCGGCAGCAGAAGCAATTTTTTTGCCGATGTCGCTGCGGTCTCCGGTCAGCATGACGGTTTGTGAGACCCCTTCGGCTTTCAGGGCGGCAACGGCGGCGGCAGCATCTTCTCGAATCTCATCTTCGATTATGATGCAGCCGGCGTATTTTTGATTGACGGCAAAATAAACGGCTGTGCCGGGGGTGTGATTTTCTTTGGTGTCAATGCCCAGGTTTTGAATGAATTTCAGGTTGCCGGCGGCGACGGTATCAGTGCCGATGACAGCGGTTATGCCTTTGCCCGGGAGTTCTTTGACCGATGATATAACGGCCATATCCGGTTCTTGTCCGTATGCCTCGCGGATGGATAGGGCAATCGGGTGTTTGGAGAGGGCTTCAACATGAGCGGCCAGGCGCAAAAGTTCTGCCTTTGAAATGTTTTCCGGACAGATCTTTGAAACTTTGAACAAGCCTTTGGTCAAGGTTCCGGTCTTGTCAAACACGACGGTATGTGCGTTGGCGAGCGCTTCAAGATAGTTGCTTCCTTTTATCAGGATTCCGCAGCGCGAGGCTGCTCCCAGACCACCGAAAAAGCTGAGCGGAATTGAGATAACCAAAGCGCAGGGGCAGGAGATGACCAGAAAAGTGATGGCGCGGTAGCCCCAATCGCGAAAGTCAAAAGTTCCGAGGGCAAGGGGCGGAATGAGTGCCAGCAATGCTGCGATGATTACAACGGCCGGCGTGTAGTAACGGGCAAAACGAGTGATGAAATTTTCGATGCCGGCTTTTTGCGAGGAGGCGTTCTCGACCAGGTCAAGAATTTGCGAAACGGTTGAGGCGGCAAATTCTTTGGCGGTTTGTACTTCCAGAACGCCGGTCAAGTTGATGCAGCCGCTCAAGACCTCGTCATTGACGGCAACGTCCCGGGGCAGGGATTCTCCGGTTAATGCTGCTGTGTCAAGCGTTGATGAGCCTTTGATGACTGTGCCGTCCAGCGGAATCCGTTCTCCCGGGCGGATGACGATGGTTTCTCCGATTTTGACTTCTTCCGGGCTGACCGTAACAACTTTTTTACCGCGGCGGACATTGGCGTAATCCGGGCGGATGTCCATCAAAGCCGCAATGGACTTGCGTGATTGGTTGACGGCATAGCTTTGGAAAAATTCTCCGATTTGGAAAAACAGCATAACGGCGACGGCCTCGGAATATTCCCCAAGGGCAAAGGCGCCGAAAGTGGCCAGTGTCATCAGGAAGTTTTCATCAAAAATCTGGCCTTTGAAAAAATTACGAAAAGCTTTGAGGATAATACCGCTGCCGACCAGCAGGTATGAGGCGATGAATAAAAGCAGCTGCCATATTTGCGGCAACGGTAAAAAGCCGGCAAGGAACAGAACGGCAGCGATGATGATCTTTTTGAGCAATTTTTTCAGGCTTTTATTCATATTGACCTCTTCTTAAAAAATAATTTCACAATCCGGTTCAATCGTGCGGATAATCTTTTTTACTTTTGCCATAATTTCATCAAGATCGGCTTCGGTTTCGATTGTCAGTTTTTGGGTCATAAAGCTGACGGAAGCGTTGACAACACCCTCAATTTCCTTAACGGCATTTTCAATTTTGGCAGCGCAGTTGGCGCAGTCCAGATTTTCCAATTTGTAAGTTTTTTTCATAGCACCCTCGCTTAAACGATTAAATATATGTTTAATTGTATAATCGATTTTAACAGATGTCAAGAAGATTTTTTATTTAAGCGGGGCATTTGATGTCGAGAATGTCATCTACGGCTTTGTGAACAAGGGAAGCTTCCGGCGTTTGCGCCAGTTTGTAATACATTTCTTTGCCTTCGCGCCGGCTGGTCAGCAAACCGGCCTGTTTGAGCAGCCGCAGGTGATGAGAAACGGCGGGCGCGCTCATATTAACGCAGAGGGCAATGTTATTGACGCAGACTTCACGGTGGCACAGCAGCCAGAGAATGCGCAGGCGGGCAGGGTCGCTGATGAGCTGAAAAGTTTCGGAAGCTTTTTCAAACGTCAGGGAATCCGGCATATCAGGCAGGATTTCTTCAATTTTTCCGCATTGATGGCAGTGCAGGCCGGCAATCGGCATTTTTTGTTTATCAGTCATTTGGCATCCTTTGTTACATGTCTTTAAGATAGTTTGAAAAGGTGAAAAAATCCATAATGATTTTAGATAATTGGTATAAATCTGATTGAAGTATAATCCGGGCGGTGTATATCTGCAGGGGAGGCAGATATGGACAAACTCAGTTTTAAAGACAAGATGGAAATTATGGAAGCTATCTGTACGATTATTGTATCGGTGATGGCCATCTGGGGAACGGTTGTGGCTTGGGAAAACGGGTTTTGGCATAAAATCAAACGGATTGCCGACCATGTTCATGCCCAGATTGAAGCAGAAGAGCAAAGCAGCAAGGGAGACGGGATTGCAAAGATTATAGATACTGTCAAGAAGGTTGAATAGCGGTATTTTTTTAAGCTTGATTTATTGTGAAAATTTTTTTATCAAAAAAACGGTTGATAAGATGATATAAAAAGCCCTTCGTACAGAACGAAGAGCTTTTTGTTACAGACCGCAGATGATTGCAACACCGCAAGCCATAATCGTGGCGCCGGCAAGTTCATGCGCATAGCGTTCCAATGCGTTGAAGCGCAGCGCGTTAATTCCGAGCAAGCCGAGCGTTACCGCCAGCATCATCGTTGCAATGGTGGCCAAAGAGAAAATCACAGTGCTGGTGATGACCGCTGTGGTTCCCAAAACGCTGGAAGCCGTCAGAATCGGCAGCAGTGCTTCGCAGGGGCCAAGGACAAAAATGATGAAAAGCACCCAGACGGTAATGTTCTTCCGTCCGGTTGTTTCCGGCATCAGATTGTGCGTGTGCCCGTGTTTGTGAGCCAGCCTCCGGCGCAAAGCCCAAAGCAGATATGCGGCGCCGAGCCCTATCAGGGCATAAGCGGCAATGTCTCCTCTGTTATCCTCAATCCAGGCAAAGTTTTCTTTGCTCAGCCAATGAGAAAAATAGATAAATGCCAAGGCAATCAGCAGAGCGCTGCCGATATGTCCGATGCCGCAGATAAACGTCCAGAGCAGAGTTTTTTTCAAACTATAGCCGCGGCTTTTGGCGATGGCGATGAACGGCAGGTAGTGATCCGGGCCGGCAATCGTGTGGATAACAGCCGTTAAAAAAGCGGCCGTCCATAATGCGGACAGCGTTGCCGCCGTGTTGCCGTTAATACTTTCTGCAGCCCAAACAGGCATAGCCAGACACATTGCAAATGTAAAAATCATAAGTTTTTTCATTGTTTTACCTTTTTAAGAGTTTAACATTATTTGTATCTTTGTCCTGAGACAACGTATTTCTCATCATCAGAGACCATTTTTGTAACCTTAAAATAAGGTTCAAACAGCCGGGACAGTTCGTTTTCCGAAATCAGCTCCTGAGAAATGTCCGGTGCTTTGCCGGCATGGTGGCTGTTCAGTTCTCTGCGGCTCAAGCCATGAGCAACCGTCAGGCATCCGCCGGGTTTTAAAAATAAACTCAGCCGGGAAATCAGAAACGCGTAATTTATAAAATGCGGCAAAGCATTATAAATGATACAAGCATCGTATTTTTCCGGCGGTACCGGCATTGCCTCAATGTCGGCATTGATGAATTCCACTTTGGCGTTCGGATATTTGCTTCGGGCGATTTTTATCATTTCCGAAGAAATATCAACGGCGGTAACCTTTTTTACATTACGCTGCAGGTAGTACGGAACTAAAATTCCGGTACCGCAGGCAACATCCAGTATAGCGGCGTTTTTGACCACTTTTCCGCAATCCAGAATGAAGTTGAGCTTTTTTTCATCTCTGGGTTGTCTGTCATCCCAATCTTTGGCCATACGGTCAAAAAATGCAATAATACTTTCTTTTTTCATACAATAATTTTTAAATTTTACATAATAATTTTTTGAACTTTATTTTAATCCCGTATCAAAACTTCCGGAGCGAAAGCCCTCCAGATCGAGTGTGATGTATTGAAATCCCAAGCGTTTTAATTCCTCGGCAATCCGTTCTGCCTGTGCCGCAATGTCCGGAATGGCCTGCCGGGATACTTCCAGCCGGGCCAGATTGCCATGTATCCGCAGACGAATGTCTCTAATCTGCGGAAAAGTCTGATGAAGCCAGGCCTCGGCGGCGGCGACGTTTTTTATCTTGTCATCATCTAACAGCGTGTTGTATTCGAATCTGGTTGCCAGGCAGGGAACGGCCGGTTTTGAGGCAGTCGGCAGGCCGAGCGCGGCGGACATCTCCCGAATTTGCCGCTTGTCGATGTGCAGTTCGGCCAGCGGTGAGAGAACGCCTAATTCCTGCAGGGCTTTTCTGCCCGGGCGATATACGCTTAAATCATCTGCGTTTGTGCCGTCAAGCAGGTATTGTAGCTTTTCTTGGGCGGCAAATTCGCAAAAGCGGGTGAATATTGCTTTTTTGCAGTGGTAGCAGCGGTCTGTCCGGTTGTTTTTGACTTCCGGCAGCGAAAACGGGTTAAAAGAAAAAATCTCCTGCCTGACGCCGAACTTTTGGCACATATCCCGGGCGGCGGCAATTTCCGAATCGTTTTGTAAGACCGTATGCATTGTCAGAGCGGCCAGCGGAAACGGTTTTTCTTTGTTCATTTCCCCGAGAACCGCCAGCAGCAGCGTACTGTCAACTCCGCCGGAAAAGGCCAGTGCAATTCCGCCGTCTGACAGTTTTTGCAGATATTCTTTAAGCTTTTGAAGAGGCATATTTGTCCTCAGCGCTTCGGCGGGCATCTTCAAAAACTTTGCGCAGGTGCAGGCCGTTTTTTTCTGCAACGGCTTTGACGCTTTCATATTCCGGATTAAAACGGATGATGTCGGCTATTTGGCATTTTTTTACGTCAACTTCTCCGTACGGCAAACTGACTTTGACGACTTCTCTGTCCATGCAGCTTCTTTCCACCGGATATTTTCTGAGTCCGATTGTGGAAGTATGGCGGAAGATAATGTCTTCAATTTGCGGCAGCAGCCGGGCAGCGGTGATTACGCGCAAAATCCAAGCCGGACGGTTTTTCTTCATAAAACAGGTTTCAAAATGGACATCCGCGGCGCCGGCAGCCAGCAGTTTTTCCATGGCATAGCCGAGCTCTTCCGGTGTGGAATCGTCAATGTTGCTTTCTACAACATAAATTTGTTCGTCATCGGTACAGTCTTCAATAATCATTGCCCGCAGGAAATTTGCATGCCCGAAGTCGCGTTTTCCCAAACCGATGCCTGATTTTAAGATTTTGTATGAAACCGGAAGCTTGTCGGTCGTCCGGATTGCGGCGGCGATGGCTATGCCGGTCGGCGTTACCATTTCTCCGTTAGCTGCCGTCGGGCGCAGCGTTATTCCGTGCTTTTCGGCAATGTTCAGAACGGCAGGTACCGGTACGGGCAGCTGACCGTGCTGGCAGGTTACAAAGCCTTGTCCTTCGTTTAAGCCGCAGACGATGCAGTTTGAGATTTGCAGGTCATCCAGCAGGACGGCGGCGGCTACGATATCAACAATCGAATCGATTGCGCCGACTTCGTGAAAATGGACTTCTTCCACCGGGCAGCCGTGTGCTTTGGCCTCGGCTTCCGCAACGATTTTAAAAATTTTCTTGGCCAGCGTCCGGGCATTTTCCGTCATTTCTCCGCGGTCAATTATGGCGTAGACATCGGAAAGATGGCGGTGTTCATGATGGTGGTGATGATGGTCATGGTCGTGTTCGTGTTCATGTTCATGATAATGTTCTTCGTGGTGGTGTTCCGGATGATGAAGATGAACGTCAAAATCACAGCCGCAAATGCTGTAGGATGATTTTTGAGAAACATGATAGTCAAAACCGTCCAGATGCAGACTTTTTAAGACCTTGTCGAGTTTTTGTCTGTTCGCGCCCAAATCGAGCAATGCGGCAACGGTCATATCTCCGCTGATACCGCAGGCGCCTTCCAAGTAAAGAAATTTTGTCATTGTTGCTTTTCCATAATTTTTAGAATCCGGCAGGCTTGAACCGCCGCACCGAAACCGTTGTCTATATTTACAACCGAAATGCCTTCGGCGCAAGAGTTTAACATTGTCAGAAGCGGTGCCAGGCCGTTGAACGAAGCGCCGTATCCGACGGAGGTCGGTACAGCAATGACCGGGGCTTTTACCAATCCGGCCACAACACCGGACAAAGCGCCTTCCATGCCGGCAACCGTGATGACCACCTGAGATTGGCGAATGTTTTCGATTTTGGCCAGCAGACGGTGCAGGCCGGCAATTCCGACGTCATAAAAACGTTCGACTTTCGCGCCGAAAAATTCAGCCGTCCGTGCGGCTTCTTCCGCTACCGGTAAATCGGCCGTTCCGGCTGCGCAGACGGCTATTTTGCCGGGGAGTTCCGGTATTTTGCCGCCGGGCAGTGCAATAATCCGCGATATGGGATCATAGCTGGTTTTCAGGCCGGCGTTTTGTACAAATTCAAATTGTTCCTGCGAGCATCTTGTGCCGAGGACGGCAATGTGCTTTTCTTCAAATTTTTGCAAAATCAGAAGAAGCTGTTCTTTGGTTTTGCCCGCGCAAAAAACCGTTTCCGGGAGGCCCGTACGTTCCTCCCGGCTCAGGTCAAGTTTGGCAAAACCGATATCGGCAAAAGTATCTGACATCTTTGTCCCTTAAAAATCTCTATGCTTCAAAGGTTTTGGCAACTTCTTTCATCCATTTGCTGATTTCAATATGCTGCGGGCAATGTTTTTCGCACAATTTGCAGCCGATGCAGGACGAGGCTTTGCCGTGGCTCTTAATCAGGTTGGCATAATAAACCCTCTGGGCGTTAAACGGTTTGTCCGAGCGCTCCTGTTTTTCGGCATTATAAAGGGCGAAATATTCCGGAATGGCAATTTTTATCGGGCAGAATTCAACACAATATTTGCAGGCCGTGCAGGGGATGGAAACCGCGGCGTGCAGTGTTTTGACCGCATTTTCGACCACTTGCAGCTCTTTCTTGTCCAGAGGTTTGAAGTTTTGCATATAAGACGTATTGTCTTCCAGTTGTTCCATATTGGACATACCGCTCAAGACCATCATCACGCCGTCGAGGCTGGCGGCATAACGAACAGCCCAGGAGGCAACCGACATATTCGGTTCGGCGTCTTTGAAGATTTTTTCTACCGAATCCGGTACAACGGCCAGGCTTCCGCCTTTGACCGGTTCCATAACGATGACGGGTTTGTTGTATTTCTGAGCGATTTCATAGCATTTGCGCGACTGAATGCTGGCATTGTCCCAGTCAATATAGTTGATTTGCAGCTGAACAAAGTCGACTTCCGGATGCTCTTTCAAAACTTCTTCCAACAGCTCCGGTTTGTCATGGAAAGAAAATCCCATTTTCTTAACTTTGCCTGCTTTCTTCTTGTCGGCAATAAATTTAAAGCTGTCATATTTGCGGACATTGCCGATGGTGTTGGCGTTGATGTTGTGAACCATATAGTAGTCAAAATAGTCCAGACCGGTTTTTTCCAGCTGTTTGTTGAAGATTTCTTCCTGCTCTTCTTTGCTTTTCAGATAGCCGACCGGCAGTTTGCTGGCAACGGTGAATTTGTTGCGCGGATGGCGTTCTACCAAAGATTTTCTCAGGGCAATTTCGCTTTCATAGCCCATATACATCCAAGCCGTGTCAAAATAGCTGAACCCGCGTTCAATAAAGGTATCAACCATTTTGTTTAAGACATCGTAGTCAATGGAGGTCTGGTCTTCCGGATTTTTTAACGGCAGGCGCATAAAACCGAAACCGAGTTTGTTTTTCGGATTAATCTGTGCCTTGACGGCATCAGATACGGCGATGGGGTCGGCCAGCGTCAGTTTCGGCAGTGCGGATAACGCAAAAACTGCCAAACTGCTCATTAAAAATTCACGTCTGTTCATCGGTTAAATCTCCTATAGTGGTTTGATAACAACTTGTTTATCTGCAGTTTAATTTCTAGAGTGTACTTGAAGTCAAGCACTTTTTTTGCTTTTTAAAATAAATTTCCTATTGACTTAGAGCACACTCTAAAACCTACATTAATCGTGAAATGTTTTTTCAGGAGAGATAAAAATGACTAAACCTGTTGTATATTTTACCAAAGAAATTACTCCGGACTGACATATCCACAACCGGACGCAAATACTTTTTAGAGAAATATTATTGTTTTTCAATGTTTTAGGATGTATTTTGGGTAACATTTTATTTCTGCTGACGATTTATAGAAAATTGCTTAAAAAGATGAATTACCTAATTTAATATTTGGCTTATATTTGTAACCTATTTTATATATTTGCTGATATTGTGTTTTATTTGCTCATAAAAAACTTTTCTGTGATTTTTACCAGATATTTACAGTTCAATTTCTATAATACTTCCCTAAATAGAGGAGAATATTAATGTATATTATCGCAGAAATTGGGCAAACACACGAAGGAAGTGTAAATCAATGTATTGCATTTATTGATGCTATAAAAAAGGCAGGGGCAAATGCCGTAAAATTTCAAATGCATATAGCCGATGAAGAAAGTTCTCCAAATGAAGAATGGCGTACAAAATTTTCATTCCAAGATGCCACTCGTTATGATTACTGGAAGAGAATGGAATTCTCATTACAACAATGGCAAACTATTCGAAATTATGCAAAAGAAAAAAAGTTAGATTTTATATGTTCTCCGTTTTCTGAAAAGGCTGTTGACTATCTTTCATTACTTAATGTAGATGCATGGAAAGTAGGATCTGGTGAAGTTATCTCATACAATATGATCGACAAAATAATAAAAACCAATAAACCAATTTATATTTCAAGTGGTATGAGTGACTGGAATGAAATAGATGAATTTATTGGATATCTAAAAAATAAGCATGCTAATTTTACTGTTATGCATTGTACAACCCAATATCCAACCCCCTTAGAAAATGTTGGAATTAATAATATTACGGAGATGAAAAAACGTTATAATACACCGGTAGGGTTATCTGATCACTCAGGAACTATATACCCTGCTCTATATGCATATTTTTTAGAAGCCGAGGCTATTGAAATACACGTTACTCTTAGTAGGTATATGTTTGGTCCGGACGTATCTTCATCTCTTGATATAGATGAATTAACTCAATTAGTAAAGATGCTTCAAAATTTTGAAATTTTATCTGAGTGCAAAACAAATAAAAATTTAGTAAGTCAGAAATTAATAGATATTAAAAATATATTTAGTAAGAAAGCCATAGCGAAAAAAAATATTGATGCACTATCTCCTATCTCTTTAATAGATTTCGAATTTAAAAAAGCCAAGGAATGTGGAATATCAGAATTATTTCTAAGAGAAGCTATAGGAGAAAAAATAATAAAAAATATTAAAGCGGGAAATGTACTAACTGCAGATTATTTTGATAAAAAAACATATAATCAAATAATGAAAAAAGTTGAGAAAAAACATAATTTTTATGTAAAAAAGGCTATACAATGAAAAGAAAAATCTGTGTTATAATTTCGGCACGAGCAAGTTATGCCCGTATAAAAAGTATATTAACAGCTATAAAAAAGAATAGAAATTTAGAACTACAAATTGTAACAACATGTTCTGCTAATTCTGAAGAGTTTGGTAATGTTGCAGGCATTATTGAGGAAGATGGCTTTACAATTACGGAAAAGATTTTTTCACATATTAAAGGAGAAACCTTAGCAACTTCTGTAAAAACGACTGGGTTGACACTTATAAAATTGTCTTCTGTGTTGGAAAAATTAAAACCGGATATAGTTATTACTAATGGTGATAGATATGAAACAATTGCAAATGCAATAGCCGCTGCCTATCTTAATATACCATTAGCCCACATTCAAGGGGGTGATGTTACTGGTAATATTGATGAAAAAGTACGGCACGCGATAACAAAAATGGCAGATATACACTTTGCCACTTCTATCACTTCTTATAAAAGATTGCTTTTATTAGGTGAAAATCCTGATAAAGTATTTATGTTTGGATGTCCTTCAATTGATTTAATAAAAGATATATATGGATCTTTACAGTTAGATTTCAACCCTTTGAGAAAATATAAGAGTTTTGGCAACATAACAGAAATGCCTGACGAATATTATGTTATTATGCAACATCCAACGACGACCGATATAGCTAATACTAAAAAAAATTTTGAAAAAACATTAAAAGTAATTCCTTTGGTAAATAAACCATTCTTTATACTTTTACCAAATGCAGATGCATCGACAAAAGACATCTTACAATCAATTAAACAGTTCTGTAATAGATACAAAGAATTAAAAGTTCAATGTTTTTTTAATATGAATCCTCTTGATTTTATAAAATTTTTATATCATTCAAAATGTTTAATAGGTAATTCTAGTGTTGGAATTAGGGAATGTTCATATTTAGGTATCCCTGTAGTTAATATTGGCAATAGACAATTTGAGAGAGAACGTGGAACAAATGTTATTGATGTAGACTATAACACAAAAGATATATTTGAAGCAATAAAGGTTTGGAAGAAAAGAGGGCGTCCATCACAATCATTTATATATGGGACAGGAACTGCAGGAAAAAAGATCGCCGACACATTAGCAAATATTGATTTGAGCTACGAAAAGCGATTAACATACAAAATAAAATAGAATTATTTTCTAAAAATATTATTTAATTTCTTTATGCTTTTAACCAACTCATATAATGGTTCGGATTTTATATAGTTTGAAAATGCATCCACATCCTTAGGAAAGCATTTTCCCCAAAAACCCAATTTACCATCAGGACCGGGGACTGTTGTGTGATTTTTATCAATATAGCCGCTAAGTAATATTCCACTCAAAACATTTTTGTAATTTATTTTCTTTTTTAAGCATAAATCATAAATTGCATTAAAATACGTTACTTTAAGTGCTCCGAAAACATTATGAGCATATTTGGCGATTTCAGCTTCAGTATTAGACATAGTAATATATTTTTTATTAATAAAAACACTTTTTAAAAGTCTAATGTTACCAGTATAAACTAATGTTTGCTTATCAAAATCATCTTGAGCTGTTCTCTCCGTTAAAAACTCGGGCATGAAATATATTTTCTTATGAAATTTTATGCTTAAATAATCTGCCGTTCCAGGTAAAATGGTTGTTCTTATATAAATAGGGACATTAGGCAGTTCTGAAATAATATGTTCCAATACTTCAAGATTCTGTATTCCTTTTTTTTCTGTTGGAATATGAATATTAATAAATACAATATCACATAGGGAAAGATCACAAACATACCCTTTTAACGGGTCTGAAATTAACAACTTATGTGAAGTATTAGTCTTTAACCAATTAACTAATGCTTGCCCGATGATTCCAAACCCGACAATCCCAATTGTTTTCATTTGTTTATCTTTCCCCATGATCTTTAATATTTATGGATTTAAATGATTGACGCCTCTATATATAAACATTGCATCACGAATATGTTCTATTCCAAGTAGTTTCATTATAAAACGAGCACCACCAAGTCCCCATCCTCCATGAGGAGGCATTCCATACCGGAAGAAATCTAAATACCATTGAATATCTTTCTGTCCCAACCCCTTAGATTTTAACTGATTAAGCAATACATCGTATCGCTCTTCTCGCTGGGCAAGTGTAGTAATTTCTAATCCTCTATAAATTAAATCCGCTGACTTAGTGCACGGTTTATCCTCATAATATTTATGATAAAACGGACGAACAGAAATAGGGAAATCAGTCAAAAATACGAAATCATATCCTTGTTTTTCATAATAATCTCCTAAAGCTTTTTCTTCTTCAGAGGATAAATCGGATTCTAAATCATTTGATTGAACTATTGATTTAGCTTCTTTCATAGTAATTCTAGGAAATGGTAGAGATGGAATTTTAACGTCAATGCCATAAATTTCTTTAATTTCATCTCCATAATTTTTCTTTATTTGAGTTAAAATATAAACAATTAATCTCTCTTCTAACTCCATAATATCATTATGATCCTTAATAAAAGCCATCTCAATATCGTATGACGTACATTCAGTAGCATGACGGCTGGTAAAGGACTTTTCTGCCCGAAAGATTGGTCCAACTTCCAACACCTTTTCTAATCCTGAAGCAATTGCCATCTGTTTATAAAGTTGAGGTGATTGAGCTAAATAAGCGCAACGATCAAAATATTTTACCTCAAATAAATCAGAAGAACTTTCCGATGGTGTTGGCATTGTTTTAGGAGTATGTATTTCGATAAATCCTTCATTAAATAAAAATTCTCTATAATATCTATCAAATGCACTAGATAATTTCATAATTAACGAATTTTTAGGTTTACGTAAATCAAGAAACCGATTTTGATGTCGAATATTTGCAGAGGTTTCAGTTTCATTTTTGTCAAAAACAGCTAGGGGTAATTCTGCTTCACTTAAAGCCAACAACTTTATTGTTTCGACTTCAATTTCATACCGGTTTTCCCGAGTAGGATCTTTCTTAGCTTTTCCAATAATTTCAACAGAAGATTCAAGAGACAGTTTTTTTACAAAACCAAAAGCATCGGCATTTGATTTAACAATAACATTCTGTATTGTACCGGTAATATCACGAAGAATTAAGAATGATACACTTCCCTGTATGCGTAAATTATGAACAAAACCTTTAATAAGGACTGTTTCTCCTATATGTTCTTTTACCTGATTGATATATATTCTAGTAATCATATTAACACCTTTTCTAATAAAAAATTTAGTGTAAGGGCGTTTTTGACGCGGTGCCACCTTACTTTGTTCTTTTTGCTGCTGTTACGGGCTTACCCGAAAGGTTCTAATAGAAATAATAAAATTTCGTTCTTCCTTTAGCTCCACTGTGTCGCAGTATCATAGCATTTAAAATGATGTATATAGTATACATTTTTCATAATCAATATTTTTTTATAAAATAAGCCGCTAACAGCGGCTTATTTTATTACATTCCTTACAGAAAACCCCCGATTTATCGGGGGCTGAATGTAAAGGTGTCGTTAGACACCGTTCCACGCCAACGAGCGTGGTCAAACCGTAAGGTTTGTAGCCGATTAGCACCCCCAGTTTACTGGGGGATATCTATTGGCGGGAGCGACGAGGCTCGAACTCGCGACCTCTGCCGTGACAGGGCAGCGTTCTAACCAACTGAACTACACCCCCAGCAATTAAATTAATGATATTATCTATTTTTCTACAATGCAAGAAAAATTATATTTCTGCGGATAATTTATTTTGTAACCACATAGGCAACTCTTTATGGGCTTCAATAAATTGCTTTGCTATATTTTTTATGATTTCATCATCAGCAATCCATATGAAATCGGGACAATATATTTGATAAAAACTATTTTTATATAATTCGTATTCATTAATTTTATTCATTTCTTTTAATTCTTTCTTATGAGAGATAATTTCTTTCTTTTTTTGAGGAGATAATTTTTTTTTCATTGTATACATCCCCTGTATAATTGCATCATAATCAGTTTTAGTCATTACATTTAAATCAATATGATAACCATTATACTTCATACAAAACAAGTATCTGGTAGATGTTTTACGAGCGATTCTCTCCCCTCTAAACTCTAAATACTTCTCGAGCTTTTCTTTAACCTGAACTCTTGAATCGTCATCTATCGCTGTTACAAAATCTATATCGCTAGTATCAATATGAATGCCGACCGCAACAGAGCCCACCAGAACTAATTTTTCATGGTGAACATTACAGTGTTTTAATATTTTTTCTAATTTCTCTCGTACTAACTTAATATACTGTTCCATCGCCACTACTTTCTAGAAAAACCATCCACACAAGCAACAATCATATTTTCTGAAACTTTATGACAATCAGCATGATGCATTCGTTCTTTATTCCAGTTACACCCAGTAGGTCCGAGCAAATGTTCAGTAATAATGTTTTCTTCAAATTCTGTGGGAGATAATTTAATGATTTTTGCAACTCCAAGATATTCTCCATATATATTCTCACAGTTTTGAAAGAATCTAAAAAGTTCACCTTGATAATCAAAAATTCTACCACCTGGTCGAGAATGAGACTTTTGTTTTGTATAAACAGGAGATAATGGATGCTTTTTCCAATCTCCGTCAAGTTCTGTTGCCCAATAAATAGATAACCTTGAACTGTTGGATATGGTAATGTTTTAGGAAAATTTATTGTCATATTTCCTCCATAAAAAAAGAGCCTTTCAAAGGCTCTTTAATTTGTCTGTGTAATAAATATTTTGATGTTGTGATATTATTGGTTATGTATTTTACTTTATTTTTAAGCTTTTAAAATACAAAAAGGTGTCAAAAAGACACCTTTTCATAAAAGAGATTGATTTATATTACCATTTTAGGACCTTTGGCTGGTGTATTTAGGGCTTCCATAAACGCCACTAAATTATATTCTTCAAGGGCTTCATTGGTATAAGGGGCGCAAAGAGCTTTAACTCCTTGTTCGGTAAGTTTGTATTCTCCATTTTGCTCTTTGTAAAAATTGTATCGAAACATAAAATCACGATGTTCTTGCGGTACAATATTATTAAAAGCATCTGCGTGATTCTTCTTATCTTTTATCATTCTCAGGAAAACTTTAATTTCACTGATAAATTGGTCTTCCTTATGATTTAAGATATAAAAGAAGTCTTTTGGCAATTCGCTACGCAAACTAAGACTATCACACAATTTGACCATGATAGCACGGGTACGATAGTTATTTTTATTAGCGTATTCCTGTTGGAATTTTTCGATTAGAGAAGGACTCTTAAGTGTATTAATACGAGCACTCATATCCTTCCAAAAACGCAAGCGTAGCGGATATTCAGGTTTGTTTGAATAAAAATCCAAATACTTTTCTATCAAGTCATTGGCCTGACAGATTGCAAAAAAATACTGACGAATGCTATCTTCAACATTTTTTCCGCTTTCAAAGTTTGCCCATAGTAAATCAATGTCTTGACGGTCAAGCAATTCATTGCTTGGAGAAAATCTATCCTCGTTCATAATTGTAAATTGTTTAATGGTTAATAATAAAAATTTTCGCTTCATTCTACCACAAAATTAATTTAAGTCTAGTAATTTTTGATAAAATTATTACTTTTTTCATCTTGTTATATCTTCATTATCCATACTTCTCCTCAAATTTATTTAATAAATAAAAAGTCAATCTATCTGTAACTCCCATAAGCTGGATTAAGAGCATAGGGTTATAATTAATCCATGCTTTTTGCTTTCATCAACATAACCAACCACACCGGAAACTTGTTTGCCATCAATTAATTCTCTGGAAAAAGTCTTGTCTTCATTGTAATAAAACATTCCAATTTGAACTTTTCCGCTCTCTGCAGTAAACAGTTCATATTGTTTTTCTGTTTTATCATCTAAAACTTGAGGGCTTTCGACAAGTCTTTCTGATTCTGATAGAGCAGTTGTTTGTTGATATGTTGCTAATTTCTCTTTTTGAGATTGAACCAGCTCCTGCAAAAATTCGATTGAAACATCTGATGCAAAAGCCTGTATGACTTCTTCAATAGACAATCCGGATAAAAAGACAGCCTCTTTTATAAAATCTATTCTTTCCATAATAAAAATTTTTAAATTTGACATAAAAATAATTAATTACACTTATACTAATTCTTTTTTCAAAAATATCAATAAAAAATCCGGAGGCAATAAGCCAACCGGATTTTTAACAATACTAAAATTAAAAAGCCAACATCGGACGAACAAAATCGCAAGTAAAATTAGTAAAGTAGAAAATTCTACCATCATCAAAGCTCTGTTGCCAAACGTGATTGTCAGCTGTTGTGTTTGGGGAAGAAGACCAATAAAAACCTTCTCCAAGTTGTTGAGCTTTTTTAATTTGTTTTAAAGAATTTTTAATAGCAAATTTATTTGGGCAGCTCTTTTCTAGCTCTTCTTTACTTGGTAAAAATGCCTCTCCAGCCTTAATGCCATCATAGGCATAATTAGCACAATACTCGGCGGCTTCGGCTTTTTTGCGCTGTGTTTGAGATGCCTTAATTATCAAGCTGGTATTTTCCTTACCGCTCAATCCTTCTGGCATATTATCAATCCACAATTTTTCACTTGACCAAGGCAATCGTTTTTCGCGTAATGCAAGAATCAGTCCATGGTGTCCCGTTTTATCGACATAACAGACTACGCCAGAGGGGTGTTTCCCTTTAATTAGTTCTTTAGAAAAAGTCTTGTCTTTGTTGTAATAGAACATACCGACTTCAACTTCTCTAGTTTCTGTTGTAAGTAATTCCATAGGATTTTCGTTCTGGTGAGATTCTGCTAAGTTTTGTAAAAACTCTTTGGACACATCCTGTGCGAGTTCGCGAATAACGTCTTCTGATGACATTCCAGACAAAAAGATAGCCTCTTTTATAAAATCTATTCTTTCCATAATAAAAATTTTTAAATTTGACATAAAAATAATTAATTACACTTATACTAATTCTTTTTTCAAAAATATCAATAAAAAAAATCCGGAGGCAACAAGCCAACCGGATTTTTAACAATGTTAAAAATAATAGGAAATTTTTTAATTAAACTCTCAAATTGTTTTTTTGCCATAATAATGCATTGGCAACAAAATCATGCGCTTTTAAATATGAAAAATGCCTGTCTTCACCTTTCAACTTTCCTTCCGCATCAATAAATACAGAAGCTGACATGGGTTGGACAAGAGCAATTTTGCTCAACTCCTGAGATACATTTTCAGGAGAAAGACCTCCGGCATATCCTTGAATAACATCGGGAAAAACCGGAGCATGGCGTTTTTCAGGTAAAATGCCTTCCCCAAAAGACTCATCAAACAAACAATCAAACACAACATTGTGACGCTGATACAATTCCGTAATCACCTCGGCATTAGACGCGTTGTAAGAAAGAATAAAGCGTACTTGTGGGAATTTCATCATTTGTTTTTCAAGCATATCAATCTGAGGCGCAATTTCTCGCCCAATTTTGAAATTGAGTTGCACTCGTTGAAACAGAGGTTCGCCGGAAGAATTACTATAAGATAACAGTTCATGCAATTCCGGAGAAATATCATCCTGATAAAAACCGCACACCCAATCCTGATTGAGATGCAAAGCCAAAGGTAGATTGACACGATGTTCCAAAATTTTTTTATGCAAATTTCTCAACCATGCCAAACGAGGTGAATTTTCACTACATTTTTTACCAGAAACCTGAATTCCAAATTCGACACAAGAAAACTGCGCATATAAAGCGAATAAAGCATCTGCATTAGTGTATTCATTAGCACCAGAACACGTAATAAATTTTAAATCCATAATAAAATTTTTTAATTTGACATAATGATAATTAATTACTTCCATACTAGTTCTTTTATCTAAATTGTCAATGTGAATTGCAAATTAGTTATACTTAAAGAGTTTTTTTTGCTTGAAAATGTGTGGGCGTTTGCTATTATCACTTTGATATTTATTCTTATTAACTAAATTATTGTAAATTATGAAACAGAAAGAAAAAGAAAAGTTTTTAGGTTACTGTAAAACACACAGATATCCAAGACAGGCTATTTTGTTTGAATATTTTCTTAAAAGCCTATTTAGTCAAATTGAGAAAAATAATAAAATGCAAATGACAGGGCAGTTATTTTGCTTATCGTCTATTTCGTCATTCCACTTATTTATGTATGTTGTTTTAATGAACCATTTTGAAATAAATAAAGAATGCTCTCGAAGCATATTAACTTATTTTCCGCAATGGTTTATAGACGTAAAGACTGGATTAAATTATTATGCACGTTGGCTTTTGTCTTTGGATTTGGCTCATGCTCCGCTTTTATCTTTTGTTCGTACAAATGATGGTTGGTGTCGCAGAATAAAACCTTTAACGGCTGATGACGATTTATCTATTCGCTTAAGTTTTGGACTCCCTCAAAATTGTGATTGGAATAAAGATGAATTGATTGAGCTTATGTTTTCTCAAGATGAAATTGCCGAAATTAAAAATGATTTTGATTTATCTGTAAAGGCATTGTTGCAAAAAACAGAAAATTGGTCGATAGAGTTTTGGAGAAACAAAAGAGCTTTTTCAGTATTAGGTTTTTGTCCTTTTTTGACTTTGTCTTCCGGTTTGTTTGAACGCATTTTATGTAGTGCTCACTATTGGGGACATGATTTTGGTTGCAATCAAGATGTGTTGCTTGTTATGGACAAAGTGTTGCAAAGTGAAGATTTTATCAATTTGCCGTCTCAAAGCCTAATGGTGAATTCGCCCGAATGTGATGATTTTATTAAAAAAATTATGCTATCTATGCAGCAAGACAATGCTCTTGTTTTTGATAATATGAAAACAAATACGAGTATTTATTGGAAAAAGCTATCTAAAAACTAGGATGTATTCAATTATAAAAAAAAGCCTCCGCGATTGGAGGCTTTTTTTATGATGGTGCCGACACACGGGGCGAACCGCGGACACAGATTACAAAACGGCTATACCGTTAAAATATTCTCCTTATAAATCAATGTGATAAATATTATTTTGTTGCTTTTCTGTGTAGAGGGACATAGCTTCCATAATTTTTTTCAACCAAATCACCTTTTTCTACTGTGCGCCATTCAGGGTATTGTCGCACATCATAACGCTTTGTAACATTGTCAGAAAAAGTTACATAAGCAACTTTATTCTTTTTGGTTTCTGAACCGGTATAAGAACCACTATGAGCTCCGGCAACACTACCGCCATTATTTTTAAATTGTGGCGATAAAGATCCTCGAGCAGCTGTAGTTGTCTCCTCATCATCAAAAATCAAACGGATAATGGTTACTTTTTTTACTTGGTTGTTAGACTGAGCTATACTGTTGCCGCAGAAAAACAAGATAAAAATCTGTGAGATAATAATAAATTTTTTCATAAATTATGCCGGAATATTTAATGAGGCTTATTTGACCGGATCCTCGTGATTAAACAAAATTATAGTTATTCGCTTTCACATTATCTATTTTATCTAAATTGTCAATAAAAAAATCCCAGCGCAAATAAAAATTGCGTAAAATATTCAGTGTCTAATATATTGAATTTTAATGATAATTTTGGGTTGGTGGTAGCTCGGTGGTAGCTTGAGCCATAAAAAGGGGATAAAAACGCTATTTTTGAGTTGAATTTAATAGGCTAAATAAAAGAAAAAGCCCTTGAATTTCAAGGGCTTGGAAACTGGTGCCGACACACGGACTCGAACCGCGGACCCACTGATTACAAATCAGTAGCTCTACCAACTGAGCTATGTCGGCTTTGACTGTTTGTGTTTATATACGTCCTTTCCGTTGTTGTCAACAGAAAATTGTTTTTGCTCAGTTTACATTTAATAATATCCCAGAATTTGCGAATTTAATTGTAATTTAATTTATTTATTCATATATTATAATGCAAAATAACGGATTTTTTTTTGAAAGATGAGAATGCTGATGTCGGTAAAAGCCAAAAGACTGATAAAAAAAATTGTATCTTGGTCCGGTTTGTTTTTTTTCGGGCTGGCGGCATATATGCTGTATCATCAGTTGTCAAAGTATGATTTTGCCGATATTCAAAATGCCGTTCTCAGTATTCCGGGAAAGAATCTGCTGATGGCGGCCGCAGCGTCTTTTTTGGGCTATGTTGCTTTGTCATCTTATGATTTTCTGGCAATCAGGTATATCGGGCGCAAACTTTCTCCGCTTAAATGGATTTTTGCCGGGTTTATCGGTTTTTCGGTCAGCAATAATGCCGGACATGCCGTCGTTTCCGGCGGGGCTATCCGGTATCGTTTGTATACGCGCTGGCGTTTTCATGCCTCGGATATTGTCAAAATGGTGACTTTTTCCGGTTTTACCTATCTGGTTGCCTGCTTCTTTTTGATTATTCTCGGCTATTTTCTGACGCCTGACCATGCTTTCGGCGAAGGTTCCATTTCTCATATGACGACGCTGATTATTACAATCGTTTCAGCAGCCGGATTGGCACTGTATTTTGGGATGAGCCTGTTCTATAAAAAGTCGATTATGATTAAAGACGTGGCTTTTGAAATACCGTCTTTAAAAATGGCTTTGGCGCAGGTTTTTATCGGCGGGGCCGATATTCTGATGGCCTCGCTGGTGCTATATTTTTCTCTGATTCCGTTTGTGCAGATTCCGTTTGACGTTTTTATCGGCGTGTTTATCATTGCACAGGTTTTGGGGGTGTTCAGCCAGGTTCCCGGCGGGCTGGGCGTGTTTGAAGGTTTGTTTATGTATATTATCCCCGGTGAGCATAACCAGGTGCTGTTGTTTGGCGCACTGGTGGCTTATCGGGTTATTTATTATCTTTTCCCGCTGGTTATTTCCGGCGTGCTTTTGCTGACTTATGAAGGATATTTGCGTTATATTAAAAGCCGGCGGCTGCTTGAGTATATGAAAGAGAAAAAGCAAAAGCTCGTTCATCTCCGGGATAAAGCCTAGTTGCCAAAAAAGCCGTTTATTTCTTCAGTCAGATAGTCGGAAAAGCTTAAGGGATCCGATATCATATTTTGCAGATTTTCAAGTTTGCGATAACCGAGCGCTTGTCCGTCTTCAACGTTTTGCAAAACAACTTCCAGCGGACGGGAAAGGTTATAATTGCCGATGAAATTGTATTCTTGGTCGTTTTGATAATTTATGATGAAAAAACTGTAGAGGTTTTTATAATTCCGATTATAAATCTGTTCTATCAGTGCGACCGTTTCAGCGCAATCATAACAAGGTTCGTTGTTGAAGAAGACAAAGATTATCGGCTTGCTGTAATTATAATAAGCCGCATCAAAGTATTCCTGCATCGTCTGATCCGGATTGTATTCTCCTTCATAGACCAAAGCCGCCCGAACCGGAGCAACGGACAAAGCGGCTATTCCGGCACAAAGGGCCGGTAAGATTTTTTTCATGCGTGTTTCTCCCCTGTTGTCAGAGCGGGGCGCAAGCTTTCTTCAGCCAGGACTGCAGTTCTGCATTTTCCAGCAGCGGCGAAATCTCCGCCCAGACCCGGCGGTGATAGCCGTTGACCCACTCGATTTCCTGTTCGGTAAGGAGATATTTATTCATCAGGCGTTTATCAAGGGGGACGAGCGTCAAAGGCCGGAAACAAAACATCGGGGTTTCAAAACCGGCGTCAATAGTTTCAACGAGGTTTTCAATCCGGATGCCGTAGCAGTTTTCTTTATAGTATCCCGGTTCAACGGAGGTAACCATTCCCGGCTGAAACGGTGTTTGAGAACTGCGGCTTGAAATATTCTGCGGGCCTTCGTGAACATTCAGGAAAAATCCGACTCCGTGGCCGGTGCCGTGATTGTAGTCTTTTCCCCGCTGCCAGAGTTGGCTGCGAGCCAGAATATCAAGCGCCTGCCCGGACGTGCCCTCCGGAAAAACGGCGGAAGCCAAAGCAATATGGGCTTTTAAGACGAATGTGAAGTCGTCAATCATATCTTGTGTCGGCGTGCCGATGGCGATGGTGCGGGTGATGTCCGTAGTGCCGTCATAATACTGGGCGCCGCTGTCGAGCAAGAGCAGCGAGCCTTCGTTTAAGGGCAGGTTTGTGGCCTGAGACGGCTGGTAATGGACTACGGCGCCGTTTTGAGCAAAGCCGGCAATAGTCTCAAAACTGTTGGAGAAGAAATTCTCGTCGCGACGGCGGAAGTCGTGCAGTTTTTCAACAACATCCAGTTCGGTTTTGTTTTGCCAGTTGTGATCAAGCCAGTGTAAGAAACGGCATAATGCAACGGCATCGCGGCGATGGGCTTTTCGGAGGTTGTCCAGCTCGACCGGATTTTTAACCGCTTTCCACAGAAGAATCGGGTTGGCAATGTTTTCTATCCAGATATTTTGTTCTTTCATCAGACTGAAAACCGCCCGCGGCGTATTGTTATAAGCCATACCGATGTTTTTTCCGTTGTATTTGGCCAGTTCTTCGCCGAGTTTGGAGAAGTCATTGGCAAACAGGCTGACTTCGCCGTCTGCGGAGATTAAGGCGAAGGCACGGAGAATCGGCGTATCGGGCAGGCAGTCGGACCGCAGGTTTAACAGCCAGGAGACGCTGTCGCAGGCCGCCAGAAAATAGGCGTCGCATTTGTTTTTTTGAATATACGGAACGAGCATTGATATTTTCTCGTCCATTGAAACGCCGGCGTATTTGATGTCGTGTTCAAAAATTTCGCATTTTTTATCGGCCGGGCGGATGCTGAGCAGGTTTTCTTTATCTTCAATAAAGTTAAAGCGTTTTAATACCCGGTTCCAATAATCGGTTTCGCTGACGGAATGGCACCAGGCGTTGTATCCGATTTTCAGATTATCAAAAATATTGTTTTGCAGCCAGGTGGCAATGGTTTCCCGGGTGACGACGATTTGTATTTTTTCCGCATCAACTTCGCGGGCGGCCTGGAGCTCGTAACGGCCGTCAACAAATAAGACGGCCCGGTCGGGGAAAACAAGCAAATTGCCGGCGGAACCGCTAAAGCCGGTGAGCTCGCGCAAGCGGTTTTCTTCCGGCAGAATGTCTTGGCCGAGAAACATATTGTTGCGGGTTACGATATAGGCATCATAGCCTTTTTCTTTGATTAAATTCTGAAATTCTGAAAGCGTCATTCCGGTTTCTCCATTAAAGCAGCGCGCCAGTTGTCAAGCTCATATATTTTAATAAGGTTCAGCCCCTGATTGGTGTGGGCATTGATTACCCATTCTTCCTGATCGGCGATAAAGCCGGAGAGAACGGCATATCCGCCCGGTTTTAAATGCGCGGCCAAATCCGGCGCCATTTCAATCAGCGGGCGGGCGAGGATATTGGCAAATATAATGTCATAAGGCGCATTTTTTTGCACAATTTCGGCCTCGTAACCGTTGCTGACTTCAGCGGTGATAAATTCGGCCAGATTATTGTCGGCAGCGTTTTGACGGGTTACCCAAACGGCCTCCTGATCAATGTCGACGGCCGTGATGCGGGTGTCCGGCTGCCAGAGTTTGGCTGCACCCAAAGACAAAATGCCCGAGCCGCAGCCGACATCCAAAATATTGGCGTGCGGTGCATTCATCCGGTTGAGCTCGCAAATGGCTTTTAAGCAGGATTTGGTGGTCTGGTGTTCGGAGCCGAAAGCCGTGGCGGCATAAATCCTAATCGGCAGTTTGGCCGTTTTGGGGGCTTGTTTTTCATGAATGCCGTAAATCAGAAAGTCTTCAACTTCAACCGGTGCAAATTCGATGACGTTGTCTTTCAGCCAGTTTTCGCTGGACAGCAGGCTGACTGTGAAGTGCGGAAGTTCAATGCCGCGGGCGGCGGCCTGTTCTTTTAAATCTCCGGCGTCGAAGTTGCGGCTGGTGTATCCGATCGGAACTTCCTGGCCGTTATCGTTATAGTCGCAGGCAACGACTTCAAAATATTCTTCCAAAAATTCTTCCAAAAGCGGAGAAGTATTTTCCTGCGGGGCAAATATTATCTGCCAGCAGCTTCCGGCATTGTTCATCTTATTCCACACTCTCAATTTGTTGTTTACTATCTTGCAAATATGGTATAGTAATTAAATTATTATTTCATTAACAAACTGCTTAAATATAATGGATAAAGCGATGAAAAAAATAGCAATGGTTTTGGCTGCGGGGGTTGTAGCCGGATGTTCTTTTCAGTATTCCGATTTGAACTTGTGGCCGGAACGAAATGTCTGGGTGGAATCTTTCAGCACTTATCCGGTTAATTTTACCGGGTCGGAACCCGAGCTTGTCAGCAGCGAGTATGTTGATGAAAAAAGTGTAAAATATAATGAACCGCAGAGCACTTATGTTGGTAATACGGTTTTGAGCAGCAAGGTTTATCAGATTAATAAGTATCGCGAAAATTTGCTTCGTTCCAATATGGACGGAGTTATGAACAGTGCTTCCGTACCGGATCTTATTCTGGCCAACAAAACGTACCGGGTTATCGGGACGGTTGTAATTGACGGGGTAGAATATCGACTTTTTCCGAGCCTTTCTGATAAGTTTGTGTTTATGGTTAAACCGGATGGACAGTTATATAATGAGATTGGGCAAATCCGCAACGGACGCCTGGCCATTCTTGACGCTACGTTTGTTCCGACGCCGGACGAGCTCAGAATGTTTCCCGTTAAAACGTCAAAGACTGAACAAACCAAGCCGGTAAACGGATTTGACATTAAATATGATGGTATCCGGGACGGTAAAATGTGGTTTATGGTTTTGGATTACAGCCAGAGCGGAGAGAACGGCGGAAGTTTTCAAAATGTCGGTTTTCCGAAACGCGACGGTGCCGTCATTAATGTGGCCGGTAATAAAATAAAAGTTTTGAGTGCGGATGAACAAAAGATTGAATATATGGTGCTGGAATAGGGTTCGTTTGCTTTTTGTCGTATTGTGATGAGATTTTTTCTTGATTCGGCGTTTTTTTTGGAGTAAAAACGCAGAGAATTAGAGTTATTTTTTGGAGGAAACAATGTCGGGACACTCCCAATTTAAAAATATTATGTATCGCAAAGGGGCTCAGGATGCCAAAAAAGCAAAAGTTTTTGCCAAACTGGCCCGTGAAATTACGGTTGCTGCCAAGAGCGGTTTGCCGGATCCGGATAAAAATCCCCGGCTGCGTCTGGCTATTCAGGCTGCCCGGGCAGAAAGTATGCCGAAGGATAATATTGAAAGAGCTATTTCAAAAGCCAACCAGGTGGCAGGCGGCGATGATTATGTTTCCGTTCGTTATGAAGGTTTTGGACCGGGAAAAGCCGCTATTATCGTAGAAGGTCTGACCGATAATAAGAACCGTACGGCGGGAAATGTTCGTACCATTTTCGGAAAACGCGGCGGCGTTATGGGGGAGACCGGTTCGGTTACTTTTAATTTTGAACGTATCGGTTTTGTGCAATATCCGGCCTCAGTTGCCGATGCAGACAAAATTTTTGAAGCTGCGCTGGAAGCCGGTGCCAATGATGTGGTTTCAGATGACGAGCATCATGAGATTGAAACTCTTCCGGATGATTTGGGCGCCGTAACCGAGGCTTTGGAAAAACAATTCGGTACACCTTCCGCTTCCCGTCTGGATTGGAAACCGATGGTCAAAACCGATATTACCGATAAAGAAACGGCCGAGAAATTCCTGGCTTTTGTTGAGGCTTTGGAAGATGACGATGATGTTCAGCAAGTTTATCACAATGCCGAAATTGCCGAGGATATTCTGGCAGCTTTGACTGAGGAATAAGATTGCGGTTGATACAAAAGAAAAAAGGCAGGGCGCAAAAAGTTTCTGCCTTTTTGTTTTTTAGGAAAAAATTATGATACGGATATTGGGGCTTGACCCGAGTTTGTCTTCTACCGGCTGGGGAATTATTGAGGTTGAAAACAACCGTTTGCGTTATGTGGCCGACGGTATTGTTACGACAACGGCTCAGATGCCTTTGCCGGAAAGACTGGCTGTTTTGCATCAGGGAATTTGCGATGTTATTGATTTGTATAAACCTGATGAGGCGGCGATAGAAGAAACTTTTGTCAATAATAATCCCTTTTCTTCCATAAAACTGGGGCAGGCTCGCGGCGTTGTCCTGTTGGCTCCGGCCCGGTACCGCATCCCGGTCAGCGAATATGAGCCGAACAAGGTCAAAAAGGCCGTTGTCGGTGTTGGGCATGCCGAGAAAAAACAGGTGGAGATGATGGTAAAAGTGCTTTTGCCCGGATGTAAGCCTAAAAATAACGATGCTTCTGATGCTTTGGCGATTGCAATTTGTCATAATAATTATCGTAAGTCGAAAAAAACGATTTGATTTTCTCGATTCGTTTTTATTTTTGCCAAAAAAAATGCATTTTTTTTCTTCTAATTAATAAAATAATAAGAAAATTAGTGTTATTTTGCCTCAAAAGAGCAAAAATAATTATTTTTATGCATTTTATTCTTGATTAATTTTTAGAAATATAGTATAAAATGGACAAAATTAGAAATTTTGCATAAAAATAACTTGGAGACTTAATTTGATGAAAAAGTTTTTTTTCATGGCTTTGTCAGCCGCTTTATTCTGCAGCGTAATGAGCGCGACAGCCGACGCCCGTGATGGAGCTTATCTTGCAATCCGCGGTGGTGCCGTTAATGAAAATATGAACAGAGACGATGACAGTTCGTTTGATGAAAATCGTCTGGACTTTGATTATGTTTGGTTTGTCAGCGGTGCAATTGGTTATCGCTGGAATTATCTGCGGGCTGAAATTGAATATACCTATCGTGATGATTTTGATGATACTTATTCAACCGCATCCGGCGCAATGGCCAATGAGCTATACAGCCATATGGTTTTGAAATCAAAGTCTGTTATGTTTAATGCTTATTTTGACTTTATGCCGAATTATGTTATCAGTCCGTATGTTAATGCCGGTATCGGTTGGACGTATTTGGAAATGGAAGATACTACTTATACTTTCGGTAATGTTGTTCCGCAGCCGAGCTTTGAAGAGACGAACTTTACTTGGAGCCTGGGTGCCGGTTTGACTATCAGAATTAACAAGTGTATTAATATTGATGGTGGTTACCGTTATATTGATATGGGCGAAATTGAACATGCCAATATTAACGCTCACGAAATTTATGGCGGTATCCGTTATACATTCTAAGTTATTGTATGTGTGAAAGAGAAAAGGGGGAACTTGTTTCCCCCTTTTTTAATTTTCCCCCAAGGGGATTTTTACTCTTTTCTTACTTCTTGTTTTGTTTTCTTCATAGAGTTGGTTATTTTTTATTGTTACTTTTTGGGTGCCAAAAAAGCTTTTTCTTACTTTTGCTTGACCAAAAGTAAGCAAAAGTCAAGCCCAACCTCATTTTCTAAGCTTTCAGCCCAAAGTTAAGGTCACTACGTTCCAAGGCTTAGTGCTTCACTATTACCTCTTTGGGCCAAAAGCTAAGAAATCATTCGGTAATCGGGCTGGTCAACTCTCCCCAGCTTAGGCATCTAAGCTCGCTGCGGTTGCTAAAGCTTCCCTTGCTTGCTAAGATGTTACAAAGGGCTTGCAGATAAAAACAACCGGAGCAGTGGTTGTTTTTACTTAGCGCCCTCTTTCAAGAGAGGGGGATAAAGGTGCGTTTAATTTCCTCTTTTTCACAAAGACTAAGAAGTACTCGTTAAAGGGCATTTCTAACGCCCCCTATCCCCCTCTTAGCAAAGAGGGGGAATTGTTTTTAAGCACCGTCATTCTCGGGTTTGAAGTCGATAGTTGGTGAGAACGAGTGCAAATCTCTAGCTTCAGCTTAGATTTGTACGAAGTTCGAACCCTACGGGACGCAATTGCATTCGGCGTCGCGTGCCGCAGGCACTGGGACTGCCGGATAAAATCGCTGAGCTGGCGAAGTGCCAAGGGGCCCGCTTGCGGGAATTTACACCCGAGAATCCACAGGCGACGGCCTGAGCGGTCAGTTGTCAGAATTGTGCCCTGAGCCCCGCGTTGCTCCGGCGGGAATTGTGAAGGGCATAAAGGTACTGTCATTGCCGGATTCTTTTTTTCTAGTCATTCTCGGGCTTGACCCGAGAATCCAGATAAATAAAAAGGCCTTATGATTGACTTGGATCCCCGGGTCAAGCCCGGGGATGACATAAAAAAATAAAGTGCCCGGGGATGACTAGAGAGAAATAAAGTGCGGGGATGACCTGCACGGCAGGCAGGAGGTGGGGAGGATGAGATAAGGAAGACAAAATAAATTTAGCACTTTCAAATATTCATTGATTTGGGGTGAAAAATGTGGTATAATATGTTAATGAGTTTGTCCAATAGAATTTGGAGAGGGACGATGTTTAGAAAGAAGTTGTATTATAGTGTGTTGATCCCGGCGGTTTTGCTGGCTTTGAGGCCGGTTTGGGCAGCAGAGATTCATGTCTCGACCTGGGCGGAATTGAAGAGTGCGGTAGAGAACGGCGTAGACGGTGCCGGCGCCGGCGGAACAGTCTATTTAGACAAAAACATTGTTGTTCCAAGGGGTTCTGCTGAGACAATTACCACCGCTGTTTCCGGTATTGTTATTGACGGTCAGGGAAACTCTATTTTTTCCTCTGAACTTAACTCTGTAGGCTTTCTTGATTTTTCCTCCTCTATCCAAACGGATTTGCAAATCAAAAACGTGGTTTTTGAAAATACGGTTGGCCGCTATGCATATGCTTTTCCTATAAGGAACGGCGGTACGTTGGATTACATCAACGCGGATTTTATAAATAACTATGTAACATCTTTTGGCGCTAACGGCGGGGCAATATCTAACTTCGGCACCATAAAAAAAATTGAGGGAAATTTTACCGGTAACCACGCCGATGAACTTTCGGGGGATGGCGCCCTTGGTGGAGCCATTTATAATATCGGAAGCATCAGCAATATCATCGGTGATTTTACCGGTAACTATGCTAACAACGGGGGCCGAGGCGGAGCTATTTTTAATAATGAAGACATCAGCAATATCACCGGTGATTTTACCGGTAACCATGCTCAAGCTAATAATGGCGCGGCTTTGGGCGGGGCTATTTATAATTATGCTATTGGAAGTATCGGCAATATCACCGGCGATTTTACCGGTAATTATACTCAATCAAATACTAGCGATGCTTTTGGCGGAGCTATTTATAATGAAGGCATAATGAGCATAACCAACAGCAATTTTTATGACAACTACGCTCAAGCAGATTATGCCGATGCTTTTGGCGGGGCTATTTATAATGAAGGCAGCCTGACAATCACGGCGGATAACGGGGTATCGGAATTCTCCGGCAACAAGGTTATTTATTATGATGAGAATGACAACAAGATTGAAGATAATGAAGCAATTTATAACGCCGGAAGTTTGACCTTAAATGCCGTTAACAACGGGAT
>CALXUP010000002.1 GCA_944391715.1 uncultured Alphaproteobacteria bacterium | reverse complement strand
ACTACGTTCCAAGGCTTAGTGCTTCACTATTACCCCTTTGGGCCAAAAGCTAAGAAATCATTCGGTAATCGGGCGGGTCAACTTAGGCATCTAGGCGCGCTGCGGCTGCTAACGCTTTCCTTGCTTGCCAAGATGTTCCAAAGAGCTTGCAGATAAAAACAACCAGAGCAACGGTTGTTTTTACTTAGCGCTTCCCCCTGTCCCCCTCTTAGCAAAGAGTGGGAGGTAAAGTGCTTCTTTCGGTTTTTGCTCCAAAAACTAAGCCATTCGCAAAGGGCACCTAATCGTGCCGAATGAGAGATGGTGCAAGAAACTGTCATTGCCGGGTTTTCTTTTCTAATGTCTTTTCCGGGCTTTTTTTTCTATTGTCATTGCCGGGCTTTTTTTCTTTTGTCATTGCCGGACTTTTTTTCTTTTGTCATTGCCGGACTTTTTTTTTCTTTTGTCATTGCCGGACTTTTTTTCTTTTGTCATTGCCGGGCTTGACCCGGCAATCCACGTTAATAAATTGGCTTTATTGTTGACCTGGATCCCCGGGTCAAGCCCGGGGATGACTAAAAAATAAAGTGCCCGAGGATGACTAAAAAATAAAGTGCCCGGGGATGACATTAGAAAAAACACAGCCCGAGGATGACAGGTGCAACCGGTGCGCGGTGAATTGATAGTACTTTGCTACAGAGACCGCGATGCTCCGGCGGGGTTTGTGAAAAACAAACTGCCGGGATGAAGACGAAAAAATAAAGGATATGCATTATCTTATAAAAATAACTCCGTAAAAAAGCTAGTTTTACTTGACATTTTGGCAAAAATGAATGAACTTAAGTGCAACACTTGATTATAATTGAATAGGAGAAAAAAATGAGTGCTATTGTTGATATTCATGCCAGAGAAATCTTAGACTCCCGCGGCAATCCGACCGTTGAGGCCGATGTTGTTCTGCAAAGCGGCGCTTTTGGGCGCGCTGCCGTTCCGTCCGGCGCTTCTACCGGCGTACACGAGGCTGTCGAGCTCCGTGACGGCGATAAAAAACGTTATGGCGGAAAAGGCGTAGAAAAGGCCGTTAAAAACGTTAATGACGAAATTTATGACGCTTTGGCCGGTTTGGAAGCTGCCGATCAGATTGAAATCGACAACACCATGATCAACCTTGACGGTACAGAAAACAAAGGCCGTTTGGGCGCCAATGCCATTTTGGCCGTTTCTATGGCCGTTGCCAAGGCTCAGGCCGAAGAAGCCGACTTGCCCCTGTATCGTTATCTGGGCGGCACAATGGCTCGCACTCTGCCGGTTCCGATGATGAATATCGTCAACGGCGGCCAGCATGCCGACAATCCTATCGACATTCAGGAATTTATGATTATGCCGGTTTCTGCCTCTTCTATTAAAGAAGCCGTTCGCATGGGCGCTGAAATCTTCCATACCCTGAAGAAAAACCTCAAAGCCGCCGGTCACAATACCAATGTCGGTGACGAAGGCGGTTTTGCTCCGAATCTGAAATCTGCCGAAGAAGCTTTGTCCTTTATCGTTAAAGCGATTTCCGATGCCGGATATAAACCGGGCGAAGATGTTGTTCTGGCTATTGACGCCGCTTCTTCCGAGTTCTACGAGAACGGCAAGTACGAGATGAAAGGCGAAGGAAAATCTTATACCAACGCTCAGATGGTTGAGTTCTACAAAGACCTCTGCTCCCGTTTTCCGATTTTCTCCATTGAAGACGGTATGGCCGAAGATGACTGGGAAGGCTGGAAGATGCTGACCGATGCTATCGGCGACAAAGTTCAACTGGTTGGTGATGACCTCTTTGTTACCAATCCGAAACGTCTGGCTATGGGTATTGAAAAAGGCGTAGCCAACTCTATTCTGGTTAAGGTTAATCAAATCGGCTCCCTGACCGAAACGATGAAAGCTGTTGATATGGCTCACCGTGCCGGTTATACCGCCGTTCTGTCCCACCGTTCCGGCGAGACCGAAGATACGACGATTGCCGATATTGCCGTTGCCACAAACTGCGGACAGATCAAAACCGGTTCTATGTCTCGTACAGACCGTATGGCAAAATATAACCAGCTCATTCGCATTGAAGAAGAGCTTGGCGATATGGCTGTTTATGCAGGTAAAAGCATTTTGAAATGCTGCCCCTGCTCCTGCAGCTGCAAAAAAGCCAGCTAAGGCAGACTGACAGCTTTGGTTTTGACTGCTGGGCCCCGGTTTTCGCCGGGGCTTTTTTTATCCCGATATCTTTTATAATTTTGCAGGCTTAACATTATTTTTACGCTTTAACACCATAATAATCTTAAAAAATATTTATTTATGAAAGGAACAAATATGACGGCTCTTTACATTCTTATCGGCGTTATTGCCTTATACATCATTATTGCTTACAACGGGCTGGTTGTTGCCCGGCAGCGGGTGCGGGAAGGCGCGTCCGACATTGATACGCTGCTTAAACGCCGTTATGATCTTATTCCGAATCTGATTGAAACGGTCAAAGGCTATGCCGCACACGAAAAAAGCACGCTGGAACAGGTTGTATCTGCCCGCAGCAAAGCTATGAACGCACAAGGGTTTAGCGAAGATAAGTCTCAGGCCGAAAATATGCTGACAGATACGTTAAAGAGCCTTTTTGCCCTCGGCGAAAATTATCCCGACCTGAAAGCTAATCAGAACTTTTTGGAACTGCAGCAGGAGTTGACGGATACGGAAGACAAAATCCAGGCTTCCCGCCGTTTTTACAATACAACCGTTCTGGCAATGAATACCAAAGTCGAATCTTTTCCGACCAATATTCTGGCCAAACTGTTCCACTTTGAAAAAGAACCGTTTTTTGAACTCGCCGAAGAAGAAAAAGACCTTGTTCGCAAAGCGCCGAAAGTTTCATTCTGAAAGGGTTTTCCATGGCTGAGCCGATTACGCTTTATGACCATATTGCCGCAAACAACCGCAAAACGTTTTTGCTGGTTTTGCTTTTTCCGCTTTCTTTATGTCTGCTGGTCGGGCTGGCCTGTATTGCCGGCGTTTATGTTATCGGCGATCCGGCCTTTACCCGGGACGGGATTACCGTCTTTTTGACGTTTTTTCCCGGCATGCATGTCTATCTGACACCCGGAAATGCTCCGGTTTTCGGTGGTATCGGTTATATGCTTTATGCCCTGCTGCCGATTTGCATTGTTGCAATGGTCTGGATGGGCATTTCTTATTTGTTCGGCGATTTGATGATGCTGCGTTTTGCCCGTGCCAAACCAATAGAAAAAAAAGACAATCCGCAGGTTTTTCGTCTGGTAGAGAATGTGGCGATTGCCGCCGGGCTGCCCATGCCGGAAGTTTTTGTGATTGACGACAAGTCTCTTAACGCCTTTGCTACCGGCAGAAGTCCGAAATCGGCCGCTATTGTGCTGACGACCGGCATTATCGCCAGGTTGGAACCGCAAGAACTGGAAGCGGTGATTGCGCATGAAATGGCTCATATCGGCAACCGGGATATTCGCCTGAATATGCTGATTATCACCGGGCTGGGCGTTTTTGGCTTTTTGGCAGATTATCTGCGGACATTTGTTTTCTACGGGCGCAGCAGCGACAAAAAGCAGTCGCAGATTATGATTCTTGCCTTTTTTATTATGATTGCGCTCCTTATCTTTAACTTTATCGTCGCCCCGCTCATCCGTCTGGCGATTTCCCGCAAGCGTGAATATGCCGCCGACGCAACCGGCGCATTGATTATCCGCAATCCGCTGGCTTTGGCCTCGGCTCTGGAGAAAATCTCACAAGATGCCAGAGTGGAGATTTTGGATAAACAGCCGCGTATGGCCGTGGCCTGTGTGGCCGACCCGAGGGAAAAACCGGTTGAAAACATGAATGATGACCTTTGGTCCACGCATCCAAACATCCAAAGCAGAATCTGGCGGCTCAGACGCGCGGCAGGCGCTGTCTCCGGCAGCATAAAATAAGTTTTTAAGAAAGGCTGTCAGGCGTGTCCGGCGAAAGTGCTCAGGTGCGCAAGGTCAACGCCGAGGGAATCTATTGCTTTTTGCCATTTGTCCTCGTCTTTGGTGCGAAAAACCAGCTCATTATCGGGTTCTACAACCAGCCAGGTATTGTTGATAATTTCCTGCTCCAGCTGCTGCGGCGCCCAACTGGCATAGCCCAAAGCTATGATATTGTCTTTCGGCCCAAGTCCAAAAGCAATGTCGGTAATAACGTCAATGGATGAAGAGATGGCAATCTTGTCATCAATTACAATCGTGTCTTCTTTGACATAGTCGGTAGAATGGATAACAAAGCCGCGAACACGTTCCAGCGGCCCGCCCTGATGCAGTTCGATGCCTTCTACCGGCTTGACGGTTTTTATCGGCAGCTGGCTTGCCAAATCGGCAAAAGAAAATTCCTGCAGTTTCTTGTTTACGACAAAGCCCATAGCTCCGTCCTTGGTATGAGAACAGATATAAATCAGCGAATTTTCAAAACGGTCGTCCGCGATATTGGGCATGGCGACCAGGCATTTGCCGGTTAAATAGTTTCCGTTGTTTTCCATCTTTTGCAACCTAATTATAATTAACAACTTCTATACTTTATTTTAACATAATTATTATAATCTGAAATTGCAAATTTGAAAAGTTTTATTGTATGAAAAAATTTATAAATTTTATCATTTTCTGCTGTTTTATGCTGACCGGCTTTTCTGTCTGTGCACAGGAAAAGCAGGAGATTCCCGATATCAGCATTCAAAACGGCGATGTTGATTTTTCTGCAATAAAAGATTCGCCTTTTCTTGAACTTATCAGCGCACCGGTTATTTCAAAAATGCCGTCTTCCGAACCGGAGGATGAGACATCTTTCGGCAAAACGTTTATGCGATATATCCGGCTTTATACATATTTTAACCTCAAATATCCCGGCGCAAAAATTGAAGGCAGTTTGCAGCAGGATTTGCAAAAGCTGTTTCCGGACGAAGACGAATTTGAACTTGAAGACAGAGCCGAAAATGTCAGAACCGTTATCCGGCTTTATCGCGCTTTTGACCGCTGGCTGGCAAAAATCGCCGCCCGGATTATGACGCCGCAGGAGCCGCCGCTGATTGTGGAAGAAGACGAATATGCCACGGCTTATGACGGGAAATATATTGAATCAGACAAGCTTGTTGTGATTCTGGATTTTAAAAAAGTTATTCCCTATGCCGGGGACAAGCGGAATTTTGAAGCCGTCGAGGCTAAAATGGAGCGTGATGCCCTTAAAGAAAGTTCCAAACTCAGACGTTTTCATTCCCTTACCCAGAAATTGTCTAAAATCGAGTGGTCAAAACTGCCTTTTTACGGTGTTCTTTTTCCCGATCCGCTGACCGGCAACCGGGGCGTTGGTTCCTGGAGCCGGTTTGAGGCCGGGATTGTCAGGATGGTTGCCGATTCAACGGCTCTCGGCAATTTCGGCGAAGTCCGGATTGTGCTTTATTTTATGTTTCCCAAAGGAACTTATCTGAAAGACACGCCCGGCAACCGGCTGGAAATATCTTCGGAAAAATCACAAAATCTTGCCGGGTTTAAGCTCTTTCGACCGGTTCCGCAACGTTTGCCTGACGATCAGAAAAATACCGGCGTTTTTATGGAAGAAGCCGCTTTTCCGATTACGGTATACGCTCAGGACATTACGCAACAGCTTGATTTGAATTTTACGGTCAGCGGGGAATTTTGCCGGCAGGACGGCGGCTGCAAAAAAATGTCGGCAGATGTGTTTTTGGGATTGGCACCCGGCATAAGGGAAAATTCCACCATGCGCCATTTTGTTAAGCAAAATTTTCTTCTGCGCCCGCAGGAACAACATAAAGATTTGTCCCTGAAGCATATCTGGCTGGATACCGCAACGAACGGAAAAGAAAAAGACACGCTTCGGCTGGTTTTTGAAAGCAAGGAGCCGCTTTACGGTTTTCAAGTTTTTGCCGAGAGTCCGGGTTTTTCTTTCGGGGCGCCCAAAGTCAGCATCGACGGCAAAAAAGCCGTAGCCCGCTTTGACGTGTTGCCGGGCGGTCTTTTGGGAAAAGAGGTTACGGTTACGGCTCAAACTTCTCCCACGACTTCCATTCGCCGGACGGGACAGGTTACGGCAGCGCCGTTGTTTGATATTGAAGGACAGGCGTTGACGCTGATGTTGATTTTAACGGCAGTGGCCGGCGGGCTGATTTTGAATGTTATGCCATGTGTTTTTCCGGTGCTTTCGTTAAAAATTCTTTCTTTGAGCGGGTTCGGAGCCGGAACGACGCCTAAAGTCAGGCGCGGCTTTTTTATGATTGTCTGCGGAATCGTCTGCGCTTTTGCTCTGATGACCGGGCTGTTGATTTCCTTAAAGCTTTTAGGGCATTCAATCGGGTGGGGAATGCAGTTTCAAAGCCCGTCTTTTCTTTGGATTATGATTTTTGTCATGATTTTGTTCCTGGCTCAGATTGCCGGATGGATTAATATGAAAACGCCGGAATGGATTAACCGTCTGCTTGACAGCAAAAGCAAAGAAGAAGATTTGCAAAATTTTCTTATCGGGCTGTTTCTGGTTGCCTTGTCAACCCCCTGCTCCGCTCCTTATCTCGGTACGGCCATCGGTTTTGCCTTGGCCGGCAGCGTCAGCGATATTGCCGTTATTATGTCTGCCGTCGGCTTTGGTTTGGCTCTGCCGTATCTGTTGTTGTATATCAACCCGCAGCTGGCTGATTTTATTCCGCATCCGGATAAATGGACAAGATATCTGCTTCAGATTATGTCCTTAATGCTCGTGGCAACGATTTTGTGGCTGATTTCTGTTTTGGCGGCTCAAATTTCTTCCGGCTCGGTTATGCGGGCAGGCCTTTATGTCTTGGCGGCTATCGGACTTCTGGCTTTTCAAAAGGCGGTTTTTGACAATATTGAAATGCAAAAGGAAACACCGGAATTGAAAATCAGGCTGCGGCGCTTTTTTACAAGAATTTTTACGGTACTTCTTCTGCTTCTCTGGGGCTGCGGCTGGGCAGACGTGGTTTCAGGATACCAAAAAAAGAGAGAGGAAACCCTCAGCCAAAAACAAATTGAGCTTTCTTTGCCGGAAATCAAAAATTATCTGAACCAGGGCAAAACCGTCTTAGTTTCCGTTGAGGCGGATTGGTGCCTGACCTGCAAATTTAATGATATTACCGTCCTGAATACCGCAGCCATAAAAGAGACTTTTCGGGCGCACGGCGTGAAAGTTATTGAAATAGACTGGACGAACTATAACGCCGAGGTTTTGAAGTTTATGGAAGAATTCGGGCGGAAAGGTCTGCCTTTTTATATTTTGTTCAGCCCGAAAATCCCGAATGGCATGGTTCTGCCGGAAATCTTAAATTATCAGGATTTAATGGAAATTATTAAAAACATTTCAAAATCCTAATTTTCTCCTTATTCTTTAGCCAAAATCCTCCCCCTGTTTTTCAATAATGCTTGACACGTAAGCTTTGCTGTGTTATAGTAGTCTTTGATGATAATTCTTTTGCATTGTCATCCTTGGAACCCCTTTTATTCTGTCATCCCCGGGCTGCGACCCGGGGATCCAGAATGACAATAAAGCTGATTTATTTGACTTGGATTGCCGGATCACACCCTCAGGGTGACGCCAAGTGGATCCCCGGGTCGAAGCCCGGGGATGACGAGAAAGAAAAGAATTTTTATAAGGGAGAAAGCCGATGAGAAACGATAACACTATGCTACACATGAAACTTAATTCCGCGGTTTGTTTGACCGCGTTATTGGCTTTTCTCCCCTCCTCCGCTTTTGCCGGTATCTGCTTTCTGCCCGACTGCCAAGATGACAATGTGATGTTCGGTGATGTCAATATGGACATCAATGAAGACACCGAATATTGCGAGAAGGAAGGTTATACTTATTACGCCTCCGGTAAATGTCCTCAATATCAGGACGCTGTCGGAACCTGCTCCCGTGATGACCATTATCTCAAATGTGATGCCGAAGCCTGGTGTAAAAATAATGGATATAATACAACTTCGTGTTCTATTCCTCAATATGTTGACGAACAATGCCCAAACGGAAAACCTTATTACAAACAATGCAAAACCGATAATGACAGAGCTTGCCAGGAACTCGGATATACAAAAACCTGCCCGTCCGGTCAGAAACTTTATCAAAACTCCGGACGTTGCGCTTATGATTCTTCTTACGGGACTTGCTGCACACCGTCCGGATGCCCCAGTTATACCTCTACATCTTATTCTTCTTACGGTACTAACGGCACCGACGGATGCGAATATGCCTGCTATTATACCTGTGATATGGACTGCCCGTCTTCCTATCCTTATTCTTCCGACCCGACCGGTTGTTCTTCTTCCTCAAAAAACGGATGCGGGAACAAAACCTGTTACAATTCCGTATCTTGCTGCAACTCGTCTTCTTCCAACTGGTGCTCCGTTCATGATACTTGCCACGGAGATTGCTGCAAAGATGGAACTATCCAATCCTGCGATACCAGATGCGGCGGTTCCGGTTGCTCTTCTTCCAGCTCCGATAATGATTCCAGCTCCAATAATGATTCTTCCAGTCCCAGAAGCGGATGCTGTTGTGGATACTTCAATGGCTGCGGATTTAGTGGGGGAACCTCAAGTTCTTATGACTCTGAGTGTCAAGGTCATTACGGAAGGAGTTGTTACCAACAATGCAAAAGCTATGGATACCCAGATTGTAGTGATATGCAGAATAGTTGTCGAGCCTCCGGCGGTACCCCGGTCTTCGAAAGTTGTTACTGCGGCTACAGTACCAGCGGCAAGACAGGCTCCCTCTTTGTGTGTGAGTAGTCGTTCTTGAATATCTTTTTTCTGGGGCATTCTGAACTATCCCGCGAAATCAGGACTGAAAAACCCCGGAGATGATTGATTTGTACCAAAAAAATTGGACAGTAAAAATCCCCGGGGGATAGATTAGTTTCCTTCCGGGGATTTTCTTTTAAGCTGGGCGCAGGTTATTATGCGCTTTTTTTGCTGCTGTTTTCTTTACGCAAGATAAATTTGGGCTGCTTTTTATCATTAATAACCTTTTCATCAATGATAATTTCCGCCACGTCTTTCTTGTCGGGAATTTCATACATCAGCTCAAGCAGATTTTCTTCCAAAATGGCTCTCAAACCGCGGGCACCGGTTTTGCGTTCGATTGCCTTTTTCGCAATAGCTTTCAGCGCCTCGTCGGTAACCGTCAGTTTGACATCTTCCATCTCAAACAAGGTTTGATACTGTTTGAGCAATGCATTCTTCGGCTCGGTCAGAACTTTAACCAATGCGTCTTCGCTCAAATCGTTCAAAGTGGCAATAACCGGCAGACGGCCGACAAATTCCGGAATCAGGCCGAATTTTAACAAATCTTCCGGCTGAACGTCTTTGATAATCTCACCGATATTGCGTTCATCCGGTCCGCTGACCTTGGCACCAAAGCCGATTGAACTTTCCTTACCGCGGCGGCTGACGATTTTTTCCAGTCCGGCAAAAGCTCCGCCGCAGATAAACAGAATATTGGTCGTGTCAACGTGCAAAAACTCCTGCTGCGGATGTTTTCTTCCCCCTTGCGGCGGGACGTTGGCAACTGTGCCCTCGATAATCTTTAACAAAGCCTGCTGGACGCCTTCGCCCGACACATCGCGCGTGATGGATGGGCCGTCGGTTTTGCGGGTAATCTTATCAATCTCGTCAATATAGACAATGCCGCGCTGAGCTTTTTCAATATCATAATTGGCCGCCTGAACCAGACGCAGAATGATATTCTCAACGTCTTCACCGACGTATCCGGCCTCGGTTAAGGTTGTGGCGTCCGAGATTGCAAAAGGCACGTCCAGGATCTTTGCCAGCGTCTGTGCCAGCAGTGTCTTGCCGCTACCGGTCGAGCCAATCAGAATCACGTTGGATTTTGAAATATCAACGTCTTTATTGGTCTTTTGCGAATTTAAACGTTTGTAATGGTTATAAACCGCCACGGCCAAGACTTTTTTGGCTTCGTCCTGTTCAATGACATATTGGTCAAGAAACTCTTTGATTTTGGACGGGGTCGGCAGATTTTCGGCCGAGGTAATCTCACCCTTCTCGGCTTTTTCTTCTGCCATTTCATCGGCCACAATATTGATGCAGACTTCAATGCATTCGTCGCAGATATATACGCCGCGGCCGGCAATCAGCTTTTTTACCTCGTTCTGGGATTTTCCGCAGAAAGAGCAGTGTAATACTTCGTTATCGGTTCTATCTGTCATCTTAAACCTCTTTTTATTTCATTTCATCGCGGGAGGCGACGATGTGGTCAATCAGGCCGAATTTCTTTGCTTCTTCCGGGGTCATAAAATTGTCGCGGTCCATGGCCTTTTCTATGGTAGCGAGTTTTTGTCCGGTGTTTTTGGCATACATGGCGTTCAAACGTTTGCGCATGTCCAAAATCAGCTTGGCCTGGATTTCAATATCCGCGGCCTGTCCTTTGGCGCCGCCGGAGGGCTGGTGAATCATAATCTGCGAGTTCGGCAGAGAGAATCTTTTGCCTTTGGCGCCGCCGGCCAGCAAAAATGAGCCCATAGAACAAGCCTGGCCAATGCACAAGGTGTTAACATCGCAGCTGATATACTGCATTGTATCATAAATCGCCAGACCGGAAGTGATGACGCCGCCCGGGGAATTGATGTACATATAAATATCTTTTTTCGGGTTCTCAGACTCCAAAAACAGCAGCTGTGCGCAGATTAACGGCGCCATTTCGTCATTGACTTCGCCGTTCAAAAAGATAATTCTTTCTTTTAACAGCCGCGAAAAAATATCAAAAGAGCGCTCGCCCCTCGCTGTTTGTTCGATAACGACGGGAACCAGCGAATCGTACATTTCCAAAGAACTTTTATCAGACATTTATAGTTTTCCTTATTTCGTTAACATGTTAATTATATAGTACATTAACACAATTTCTTCAACAAATCGTAAACAGGCGACGGCCTGAACGGTCGGTTGTTGAAATTGTGCCCTGAGGCCCGCGGCCGAACGTCGGCTGCGCACCCAGCGGGTGAGGCATCAATTTGTGCAGTGCCCTGAGACCCGCGATGCTCCGGCGTTTTTGTAAGGGGCTTTGTGCTTTGAAGTTTATGTCATTCTCGACTTTTTTTCTTATGTCATTCTCGGGCTTGACCCGAGAATCCACGTTAATAAATTAGCTTTATTGTTGATTTGGATTGCCGGATCACACCCTCAGGGTGACGCCAAATGGATTCCCGGGTCAAGCCCGGGGATGACGAGAAAAAAAACACGCCCCGGGATGAAATAATAAAAAACACAGCCCGGGGATGACCTGCACGGCAGGTGCGCGGTGGGTTGACGGCACAGTGCCTCAGAGGCCGCGTTGCTATAACGGGATTTGTGAAGAGTATTGTGCTTTGAAGTTACTTCTTTTGCAGTTCCGCAATATCATTCGGAAAAGTCACGTCCAGCAGTTCCTGCGGGTTTTTGACTTCTACGTTTTTGCTGTAGTCCGCCACATCCATAAAAACGGTTCTGATATCCGAATCTTCCGGGGCAATATCTGCTTTGTCATACAATTCTTTGCTCCACAGCACCGGGTTTTTCTTTACGCCTTTCAGGCTGCTGAACAAAACCTGCGGTTTGCCGCCGGTGCCGAACGCTTTTATCATTTTATTCAGATACGAATCGGTGATATTCGGCATATCTCCCGGTATCAGCAAAACGCCGCTGCAAAAACCCGGAACGGATTTTACGCCCAAGCGGATTGAGGTTTTGATTCCGGAAACAAAATCAGGATTGTAAATAATGTTCACGTCCAAATCCTCAAGCGCTTCTTCCAGCTCCTCGTGCCGGTATCCGGTAACGACAAAAACCGGCGAGGCTTTTGACCGGACAGCCGCGTGCACGGCTTTCATAAACAACGGTTCGCCGTCTACTTCCGCCATCAATTTATTTTGCCCGGCCCGTTTGGACTGTCCGGCCGCCAAAATAACCGCCGCTATCCGCGACTCACCGGCCTTCAAAGGCTCTGCGCTGCCGGAGATCAGTCGTTCCTGTTCCGGTTCGCTCAGTTCCTGCCCTTCGGGGATAAAGATGTTTTGCGGATGAGAGAAATCGAAACTCAGCAATTTTTCACTGATAACGGCCTGCAAAATATAGCGGTGAATCAGTGTACCGTCCGCCTCGTCATAATTATACGGCAGGCTGATGATTTTTTTTCCGCGCTTATGGGCAATAATCAAATCTGATGCGCCGACGTTCGGAACCTCGTGGCTGACAATCTCATCGGCAATACTGCGCAGCGCCGACGGAATCACATCTTCAGCACAGACGGTCTTTTGCGCCGGAACAATAAAAAGAATCTCGTTATCATCCCGAAAAGACAATTCCAATGCATCGGCGATTTCTTCCACCTCGTGGCGCGCCGAATATTCCCGCACAAACTCCAGCCCCTGGCCGCCAAACTCCTTAATCAGCCGTTTGACCACCTTGGTAAAATGTTTTTCCTCTGCCTTATTTTGATAAAGTTTGGTATAAAGCAAACCGACCTTGCGGCTGCGGATGGCCGAAACCTTCAGCATATCGACGTTTCCGGAAAGGCGATAGACAACCTCGTCCACCTGCTTTTGCCCCAGAACCGGATAATTGGTGTATAATTGCGCAACCACCTCCCCTTTGCGAACGGGGTGATAAACTTTTATCGTGTTCAAAATAAAATATTCCGCCACGCGGTTAAATTTTGCCACGCGGTCGTCGGAACATTCAAAAATGCCGTCAACGGCGGCGATGATTTTGGCGGAACCGTCATCGTTTATGCAATATTCGGTATTTTCGCCGCAAAGTTTGGCCGCCACAATCCCCAGCGCCGTTTGAAAAGCCAAATCATTTTTATCCATCCGTGCGCCGAAAATCCGCCGGATGCCGATGAACTTCAAATCTTCAATATCGGCGGCCGTCAGCTCGTGTCCTTTCGGCAATGTTCTGCCGTTTAACCGAATCTCATCGGCAAGCCGAATCCCCAATGCGTGATTTAAATCATATTCCTGATACTGCATATGTTTTTCTTGCTTAAAAAATTTTCCTTGTTTTTAATTTATAACAGGATTTTGTTTTTGGCAACGATATTAACAGATAAAAAAGCAAGACCCCGAGGACTGCTGAACCGGGGTCTTGCCGTAATTGGAGCAATATAATAATAGTGCTTAGAAGTTATAACGTGCTTCTAAGATACCGGTATGATCGGTATAGTCTTCCTTAAAGCGGCCTTCATAGTTCAGACCAACTTTAACGTTATCGCTTACAGCCATGCTCAGACCGACACCGGCTTCAATACCGAATCTGTCCAAGTTCTCGCCGCGAACCAGGTATCCTGCCCCGTTAGCCAGCGTTACGGCTGTTGAGTTTTTGTCTCTCATCAGGTCATAAGTAGCGGCCAATTTGACTTCCGGACGCAGCGTGTATTCGCCGGCCTGGATATTGGTTGCATATCTACCGCCCAAGATAGCCGTTAACGTATCTGAGCTGTTAGAGCCGACATGCTGACCGGCCGTATCAGTATAAGCATCTTGCTGAGCATTGATGTAACGCAATCCGGCTTCCGGAGCAAAATTGCCCATCTTGTAACCGGCAATCGCCTGCATGGCAATTGCATCAACATCGTAGCTGGCACGAGCCAATTTTCCGGCAACGTTCTTCTTCTCTTTGTAATCGCCCTTGCTGTAAGAAGCAACACCGTTTACATAGTAAGAAGGCGCATTGTATTCACCATAGATGAACCCGGTGTTTGTATCGGCATCCGTTTTGCGGCCGATAGAGTCAATGTCAGATTCCGTATAAGCATAACCAACACCGACTTTAACATTGTCTGTAACGTATCCGTCAATACCGGCTGCGATACCTTCGGAGTCAACATCAAATCCATCATGTTTGTCATATTCCGTTTTGTTGAGCAAACCTTGGATCCACATACCGGCTTTCTTAAACATGCTATCACCGGAAGCCATGCCGCGGGTTGCGCTGTCTAAACGAGAACCGGCAACATTGAAAATCTGGCGGGCGTTTTCGGTAACGTGGCTGTCAACAACCGGATTGACTTCCGGAGCCAAAGCTTTGGCTGCATCAACAGCTGCTTTCGGATTGGTCTGAGCCAGTGTGTTCAAGTGTTCAGCCATTGCACGGGCTTCGCCGGACAAAGCAGAAGCATTTGCATTGCCGCCGACCCAGGCATTAATCAGACCGGCATGGTTTGCATCACCACCGGCAGATGCAACTCCTTGAGCAACTTCATCAGCACCTTTCTTTTCAATATCCAAGATGTTGTTGCCGTCTTCAGAGAAGTCAACATTATAAAGCATATTGTTTTGGCTGAGATTGAGTTTAGGATCAGCTACGCCAGCATCGGGATCATCATCTGCTGTATTATCTTCTGTAGCAAAGTTGTTGGCATATGTATATGTACCATCTTCTACACCCAAAGCAATCGTCGGGTTAATTGTTGCGCTTTCGCCATCTTTCAAAATGACAGCCAAACCACCATCAAGTTTACCACCTTCTTGTGCTCTTTCTTCACCATCGGCTGTCTGGTCAACATTGAAAGACAGGGTTGAACCATTCCACATAGTGGTCGTTGTGCTACCCAGCGTATGGCTGCCCAAATCCAAAGCGCCACCTCTGCCGACTTTGGTTTTGGTAACGTTTTCAACATCCTGAGCCAGAGCCAGTTTGCCGTAGGTTACATAATTTTTGGCAGAGAAGTTATCGCTGTCGAGCGTAAATTCGTTGCCGGCTGAGATGTAAGCTTCATTAACGCTGGATGCTTCTCCTTCTTCCTGACCAAAGAGTTTTTTAGAAGATGTGTTGGCGCTGATTTCCAAATCGCCGCCGGTCAATTTTTCAATATAAGCGTTAGAACCTTTAACGCTGACCTGACCGTTATTGGTTACTGCAGATTCAATTCTGCCGGCGACATCAATAAAGCCCATTTCACTGTTGGTAATGCCGTCTGTAGCTGTCAGGCTGGCACCATCGGCAACGTTGATTACGCCATAGGTATTTGTAATTGAACCGTCAATCGTATTATTGCCGTTGAAGTTAGCTTGCGGAGCGACCTTAAGAGCAGCATTATTCCATGCTGTTTCTTTGGCATCTTCAAATTCTTCCGCAGTCATCTCACCTTGTTCTACTTCACCTGCGGCGGCGTCACCTGCAGCTTTAGCAACATCTTCACCATCCAAAGCAATATTACCATTGAGTGTAGAAGTATTGACATTGATGATACCGGCGAGGTTGGTTACGGTTGCTTTTTCAGCAGCATCTCCGGTCGGCATATTTTTAACCAAATCCAGAACGGCGTTATTCAAATTTAATTCAGAATTTTGATTGAGGTTAAATTCACCGGCAACGGCAATGGCATTATCTCCCGTTACATTAATAACGGCTTTGCCCTCATCTGCTCCGCCAAGGCCGATATTACCCTTAGGATTGGCACCTGACATTGCGCTATTGCTGTTGAATGTGCGCAAGAAGGCGTCTCCGCCGTTCAGATTGATTGTACCGTTTTTCAGGTCAACATCTCCGGCAACGATTTGAGCTTTATCAGAAACATTGATTGTTCCGCCTTCAACCGTTAATTTGCCTTCAGCATCCAAAAGTGTGCCATATTTCCACTCATTTGCTTTGGTTACTTCATCTTCATTTGCTAACTTTGTATTAGAACCGCTCAGATTAAATTCACCGCCTTTAATTGTGATATTGCCGGCTTCAATGGACGCACCGTCTGTCAGATTAGCTGAGCCAAAGTCTTTATCAAAAACTAAACCTGCCTCATAAGTACCTGATGCATTGATGCTGTTACGCTGGGTGCTGTCGCCGTATTCATCAACGCCGGAAATCGTGATGTTTCCTTCGCCAAAAGTTAAGGAACCATTACCTTTCAGGCTGACGGTTGATTCCGGATTGTTAATATTCAAATCTCCGGTAAAAGTATTTTCCGTTCCTTCAAGCTTGACATCACCTTTGAGTGTATCAGAAGTATACTCTGCACCCAAAGCGTTGCCGGCAGCCAGAACTCCGGCCAGCAAGACCGTGTAAGATACTGTTCTGCCTAATTTATTTTTAAAACTCATATTAAATTCCTCTTAAATGAAAGTTTTCTATATGAAAAAACTACGTATCTCTAATACAACTATCGAGATAAGCGCAATTATAATTGAAATTTTTTAAATGGCAACACATTATCTGTTTAAAAAAATTTATGGCAATAAAATATACATAACATGTTATGATTCGGTATGCCGGGAGTGGCGGTTTTATTGGCTTTTTTTGTCCCAAAATTTTTTTGAAAATTGAGGATAATTTATTACGAAACAGTTAAAATATTAACGATTTTGCATAAGCGAATCGATTAAGGCGTCGACAATGTTTAATTCTTTTTCATTTAATTTGCGCAGTTTCAGACTCAGGGTCTCGATCTTTTTTAACTGGCTGAGCGGAACGTCTGCAACCCGGCGGTTGACAAAGAACGGATAACTCTCATCATTTTCCGACGGCTCAACGAATCCGTCCGTCTTGTGCAAGACGTCGGCAAAGAGCTCGTCCATACTGATATTCAGCACATCGCACAGATTGATTATCTGCTTCAAATCCGGCACCGTGCGGTCATTTTCCAGGTTGCCGACCGTTTTGAAATTGCAGTTCATTAAATCGGCCAATTGTTCCTGGGTCAGGTTGTTGGCCTCGCGAAATGCTTTGATTTTATAGCCGATATTGAACAGGCTTTTTTTGGGTGATGACATTATCTGATTTTCCTTTTCGGGATAATATATTATCCTTTTTCCGGAATTTTATTATCCAACATATTGGATATAATATTTTCTTTAGGATAATTGTTTATCCGAATCTGAGCCGATTTTCTGCAGGACGAGATTTAAATTGATGACTTTTTCAAAAATCTGATGTATATTCCGTTTGTTGTGATTAATAAAATTTGAGAATTTCGTGAAAAAAATAATCTCTGTTTCTGAGGCCGCAAAGCTGATTAAAAGCAATTCGTCGGTGATGATCGGCGGTTTTTTGCGCTGCGGCACGCCCGTTAAAATTATTGACGAGCTTATTAATAACAAAACCGGCAACCTGACGCTGATTGCTAATGATACGTCTTATCCGGATTATGACCGCGGCAAGCTGATTGTGAACAAGCTGGTTAAGAAAGTGATTGCCGCCCATATCGGCACAAACCCGGAAACCGGACGTCAGATGCATGCCGGAGAGTTGGAAGTGCAGCTTGTTCCGATGGGGACGCTGGTTGAGAGAATCCGTTCCGCAGGCGCAGGTCTGGGGGGCTTTTTGACCCCGACCGGTATTGGTACAATGGTGGAAGAAGGCAAAGAAACAATTGAAATCGACGGCAAAAAATATTTGTTGGAAAAACCGCTGAAAGCCGATGTGGCGATTGTTTATGCCACCAAAGCCGACAAATTCGGCAACGCTTTTCTAGACGGGACGACGCGTAACTTTAACCCCGTGATGGCTACGGCTGCCGAAACGGTCATTCTGGAAGCGGACGAGATTTGCGACGAGCCGCTGAACCCGGCAGAAGTTACCATTCCGGGATTGTTTATTGATTATATTGCTGTGTGAGGTCAAGATGGAACTTTCAAAAGAACAATGCCGCGAGATTATTGCACGGCGTGTGGCAAAAGAGGTTAAAGAGGGAGATGTTATTACCCTTGGGATTGGTTTGCCGACCGAAGTTGCCAATTATATTCCGCACAATATTCATGTGATTTTTCAGTCGGAAAACGGAATGACCGGCGTCGGACACCGTGATTTGAGCGCGCCGGAGAATCCGAAAGTCATTAATGCCGGCGGACTGGCCGTTACAACCCGGCCGGGGGCTGTTTTTTTTGACACGTCGATGGCTTTTACCATTATTCGCGGCGGGCATGTGGATGCGACCGTTCTCGGCGCTTTGCAAGTTGACGAAGAAGGGAATCTGGCCAACTGGATGATCCCCGGCGTGCTTGTTCCCGGAATGGGCGGCGCAATGGATTTGGTCGTCGGGGCAAAAAAGGTGATTATTGCCATGGAACATACCAGCAAAGGGCGTCCGAGAATCGTTAAAAAATGCTCCATTCCTTTGACGGCGCAGCACGAGGTGGATATGATTGTTACGGAGCGCTGCGTGATTGACGTTACGCCGCAGGGATTGGTGTTGAAAGAAATTAATCCGAATTTTTCTTTGGAGAAAATTTTGGCGTCAACAGATGCCAATCTGATTATTCCGGATTATCTGACCCAAAAGGCCGGATAGGAAAAAGGAAGAAAAAGAAAGGAGAGGCAAAAACCTCTCCTTTTTTTGTTATTTAACCAATGTGATGCTGTCTACATCAATATCGGCCGGTTTCATCAGGTGAGTATCAACTTCACCTTTGATTTCAACCTTGTCTTTCGGCGTTACCGTCAGACCCTGCCAATCCTCGTCGTCAATTTCGACCCGGATGGTGCCGGTTGCGTCTTTAAACAGGTATTTTTCATCGCCGAGGCTGCTTTCAATCGTCCCCTGCAATACGACATAAGTATCGTCAGCCATCTCTTTGGCCTGGGCAACGGTTGCTTTCTCTGAATTAGACGGCCCGACGAATCCGGCCTGCGCGGCTGCGGCCATTCCAAAAACCGAAACCAGTGCTGCAAGTAAACTTAAACTTTTCATGCTAAAAAAACTCCTTTGGTTATTTAACGCTTAAAAGTATAATCTGGCCGGAGCAAATTGCAACCGTAATCAGAAAATTATTGACCGACGATTTTGCAAACGTCGACCCAGCCGGAATTTTCGGTGCAATTTTCCAACTCTTCGGGCGTTAGTTCAATGGCGCTGTTAGAGCTGCCGCAGGCCGGGAAAACCGTGTTAAACCGCCGGAGAGAAACGTCGAGGTAAATTTTTACATTTTCAGGAACGGCAAAAGGACAGACGCCGCCGACAGCGTGGCCGGTTAAAGCCAGCGCCTCTTCCGGAGATAGCATTTTGGCTTTGGCGTGAAATGTTTGTTTATATTTGGCATTGTCAATTTTGCAATCGCCGGCCGTGACCAACAGCAGCGTATCATTCCCGCAGGAAAAAGACAAAGTTTTGGCAATACGGCAGGCCTCGCAGCCCAAAGCTTTGGCGGCCAGCTCGACCGTGGCGCTTGAAACCGGGAACTCCCGGATGCGTTTTTCCAGACCGAATTTTTGCAAATATGTTCTGACTTTTTCTATAGACATTTTATTCTTCCTTATCAGGTTGGATTGTAATGCAGACCATGCGGAATGCAAGGGACTTTATTTTTTAATTCATACAAAAAAAAGAGGAAACAAAATGTTCCCTCTTTTTTTGTAACAGATACAAGCTCTAGCGTTTGCTGAACTGATAAGAACGGCGGGCTTTGGCCTTACCATATTTCTTACGTTCTACAACACGGTCATCACGTGTCAGGAAGCCGGCTTTTTTCAGAACAGAACGCAATTCCGGTTCATATTCGTTCAAAGCTTTGGCAATACCGTGCTTGATTGCACCGGCCTGACCGGACAATCCGCCGCCTTTTACCGTGCAAACAACATCAAATTCGTTTTCGCGGTTGGCAACGACAAACGGCTGATTGATGATCATTTTCAATACCGGACGGGCAAAATAGTCATCAATGGATTTTTCATTGATGGTGATAACGCCTTTACCCGGCTTTACCCAAACGCGTGCAACGGCGTCTTTTCTTTTGCCGGTGGCATAAGAACGGCCCTGCTTGTCGCGGTTTGCTTTGCGAACCTTAACTTCTTCGGTTTTAGATGCGCTTTTAATATCTTGCAAAGATTCAATTTTTTCAGCCATTATAATGCGCTCCTTTTATTCTTCGGGTTCTTGGCGGCAATGTCCAAAACAATCGGGTTCTGGGCAGTATGCGGATGTTCGCTGCCGGCATAAACTTTTAATTTTGTCATCTGACGGCGGCCCAGCGGATTGCGGGAAATCATACGCTCAACAGCTTTCTCGATAACTCTTTCCGGGAAACGGCCGGCCAGAATTTTTGCCGGGGTGGTTTCTTTGATACCGCCGATATAGCCGGTATGTTTGAAATATTTCTTATGAGTCAGCTTTTTGCCGGTCAATTTTACTTTGTCTGCATTGATAACAACAACATAGTCGCCGCAGTCAAGGTTCGGAACAAAGGAAGGTTTGTGTTTGCCGCGCAAAATCTTGGCGATTTCGGCAGAAAGTCTTCCCAGTACAACGCCCTGAGCATCAACGACATACCATTTTCTTTCAATGTCAGACGGTTTGGTTGCATATGTGTTCATTGTAACTCACTTCTTTGTTAAAAAGTTTAGGATTAAAATTCAAATGGAATATACAGGATATTTTTTTAATGTCAACAACAAAAAACACTATATTTTCAATATTTTACTTTATGGTATTATTATACCGCTTACTATCATATTGTTTTTACTTATTTTTACCAATTTTAACACAAATTTAATAATAAAATGTCTTTTTTGTCAATTTTTAAATTGTTTTTTAGTGTTTTCTGAGGTATAGTATTATTAAGGATAAGATTCAGGAGATATACAATGACAGAATATTCCTACGGAGACAAAACATTAACAGAGCTTTCCGGAAATGACTTTTCAGAACGCAGCGCTTATTTTGAACAAGCTTTGAAAGCTTATCAGCAATCCCCTTATAATATGACGTTTCTGCCTATCAGCAAAGATGCAGATCCCAGCGTTATGTGTTTTCATATTGTACCAGAATACGGTAACTATATAGATTCATCCAAATCCAACGCATACAAATATATTTTGCAAAAAACGCTTGAAGCAACCTTTGCAAAAGGCGATGCCGAACTTAACAGCAAGCTGATTGCCACAATGGGTTTTCCATATGACGGAAACGACTATCGGGACCGTGCAAATAGCAATGCCTATCGTGATATCGTCCTGGCGGCGTCTCAAGAATTTTTAAGTAAGAACAGATGGCTTGACGATCTTGACGACACGGCCAAAATGACATTGCTGGATATTGGAGTGGAAAAAGATTCTCGTCTGGTAAAGCAGATGCAGAATATAACATTTAATATTCCAGGAAAAAACTTTCCCGGTTCTTATAGGGTTTCAAAATTGTGCGAGCATATTCTCAGCCCCAAAGATGATTTTCTCCGCAGCCCGGCAAACAGAAAGGACAATTTGTCTTGGAATATGAAAGCCGAGCTTCTTAAGGCCTATGCCCAGACTTATGGAAAAAACGACTGTATGCTCGCAACTTTTGCAGATCTTCTACAAACTGCCGAAGCACATGACGGCTCATCATTTTCCCGTGCGGAACGCGTGGCTAAACTGACAGAAGCGGCTGAAAAAATTTCTGAATCTTTTGACTTTCAACATAATTATCACGGCATAGTTAAAGGTTTCCCACAAAACTGGGCAGAACTGGTTCCGGCCTGCAATGAGGCGCAAAAACTTTTTTATACCTGCTTGTATAAAATGTGCCTTCCCGAACCTAGAAATTTTCCGCATAACTCACGGAACGCAGCTGCTTTTGAAAATGCTAAGCAAGAAGTTGCAGCCCAACAGATATTAGATGATTTGTCCAAATATAAAAGGAGCGGCCTATTGCCAAAGGATATGTCGCTGCTGATCCGTTTCCGGCCGCAAGAGTTGATTGCTTATAAGCATTTTTCACCGGAAACACAGTTTAGTTTGCTGCAAAATCTCGGTTCGGAGATTCCCGAAAGCAAACGTCTGAGCATGATGTCGCGGTATGTTGCCGCAGTACTGCAAAAGGACGACCGGACTGATAACCGGATTGATGACAAAAATCTGACTTTTCTCTTGGATTCCGCCTTAAAGATGAAGACTGTTTCTTCGGAGATGAAGAAATTTATTCAGACAATCAGCCCATTGGTGGACAAACAAGCGGCTCGCTACAAATATAAAAAAGAAAAGCTTGAGTACATTTTGCAAAAGCAAAAACAAAAGGATGCCGCTGACGCTGAAATGCAAAAGTTTACCCAGGCAGCGACCGCATTAAGACGTTTTGACAGTCTCGTGTATGAAGTTTCCAAATTCCGGACAGACAAAGAGCAGCAGCTTTCGGATACCGAAATTGCAAAGATTGTCAAAAATGCCATTAACGGAAAAGAACCAAAGCAAATCGAATATGCCAAACAAAGCGGCCTGTCTTCGTTGTTTAGCGGCAAAAAAGAAAAAGAACGGCAGCAGCAGACGGAAGCGGCGGTTCGAAACTTTAATGCTTTTCTGCCGGAACTGGCAAAATATCAAGATATTTTCAGCAAAACTGAAGGCGATCTGACCATCAGGGGCGGATGCAGTGATTTCAGTCATTTCTATTTTTTATATAAAGAAGTTTCTAAAAAACAAGACGACGCCGACCGGGCTTATCGCGCAACGGAGTATGGTTCTCTGGCATACTATCAACAAGCTGTTTGGGAATATGAACAGAACAATCCTCAGGAAAAATTATCCCAGCTTACAGAAAATCTGAACAGCCGGACAAAAGAACTTAAGGCAAAAGCAAGGGAGAATCTCGCCTTTGCGTTCAAAGGACAGGAATTTACCGGCGAATCTGTTTTTGCCGAACAGAAAAAATCAGTTTGCAAAGCTTATAAAAAGAAAGCAGAAGAACTGAAAAAACGGCTGAAAGGAGCGGCTAAAGAAGAAATGTCCGACAGGGGCGTTTATGAAAAACCGGCTTTGGAAGATGACGGAAAAAGTGCCAAGAAGATCAGCAAAAAGACAGCTGACAAAGCTCTTAAAATGTTGCGCGATAAAAAAATGTATGACAAGCTGTCCGCAGAGAAATAGCCTTGTTCCGTAAAAAAATCCTCCGCGTAAAAAACACGGAGGATTTTTTATTGTCTTAAATACTTTGACAATGACGGACAAAAACACCTTCTTCATTTTTCCGGTAACGGAGCGGGATTATATCGCTGCGCTCTTGTTCATGATGATCGCACCAAACATAATCCTCCATCAGGATAACCAATTCCTCACCGTCTTGCTCCCATTCTATGTCATTCACATACCGTTCACTACCGGAATTGGCATTGTTATGCAGACTTTCGGCAGGATCAAGCTCCAGCAGGCAGTGCATTTTTCCGCAATGATATTGAAAAACTCCGGTATCGCAGGAAAGAATATCATTGCCCCAGACCCGTTTACATTTTCCATACCAGAAAAGTTTTTGCTCATATTGCAAAAACAATCTACCTGTTTCACTTAACAGCAGGTTTGAGCATTCGTCACCCGCCAACAGGCTCAGACGTCCTTTTCTCCATGATCCAGCAACACATTCATAAAGACGGACTTGCTCAATCAGGGCAAAACTGCCGCCGTCACCAAAACTCAAGTTCGGAAAAACCATCCTGCCGTCGTTTCCAAACAGCAGTAAATATTTTTTCTTCTTACTATCTCCGGTCATATTTTCACGGGTCCAGCAGCAGGAAAAAACATCTTCTTTTTCAGCAACCGGGCCGGAATATATTCCGATGCTTGTCAATAAAGAACTGATTTTGTTTTTGGCCAATCCAAACATCAGAATTTCATAATCTGATGGAAACTGCGCCAACTTTTTTGCACATAAGGCTCGTGCTTCACTCAATGAAATTTTTTCCTTAAAAGATTCGTGCAAAATCAGATAGATTTCCGGGGTAATGTAAACACCGTCAATAACTTGCCGCATCGGCCAACCATTTTGAAAATGATACAGCCGTTCCGATTTTTGGCTTTGTTGATGCAATACTTCAGAATACCAGACAACGGAATCCTGAATTTGTTTGTTTTTTGTTTTCATAAAAATATGTTTTAATTATATGTTAAAATAATAGATTCGCAGATGCTAATCTAGCATTTTCATACCTTTTGTCAATATTTATCCTTTTTCCGGAGCGCCCGGCGCTAAAGCTGATTCTTCAAATCATAAAGCTTTTCCAGTGCTTCGCGCGGGGTAAGGTCATCGGGATTGAGCTCTTTTAAGGCTTTAAGCGCCGGAGATTCCGCCACCGGTTCAGGCGTGGTTTCACGAACGGCCGAGAACAAGGGCAGATCATCAACCATCTGAGAGATATTCCGGCTCTTTCCGCTGTCTTCCAAAGAGGCAAGCACCTGCTCCGCCCTTTTTACCACGGTTTTCGGCAGGCCGGCCAGTTTGGCAACATGAATGCCGTAAGAACGGTCGGCCGCACCGTCGATAACCTCATGCAGAAAGATGACGTCTTCATTAAACTCTTTGATTTTCATACAATGCAGGCTCATTCTCGGCAATTTGCCCACCAGTGCGGTCAGCTCGTGATAGTGGGTGGCAAACAGAGCCCGGCATTTGTTGACTTCGTGCAAATTTTCTACCACGGCCCAGGCAATCGACAAGCCGTCAAAGGTTGCCGTTCCGCGCCCGATTTCATCCAAAATTACAAATGAGCGTTCCGTCGCCTGATTCAAAATTCCGGCAGTTTCGACCATCTCGACCATAAAGGTTGAGCGGCCGCGTGCCAAATCGTCCGATGCGCCAACGCGGGAGAAGATTTTATCGACCACGCCGATATGTGCCGAATCGGCCGGGACATAAGCTCCCATTTGCGCCATAATGGCAATAATCGCATTTTGGCGCAGGAACGTTGATTTACCGGCCATATTCGGACCGGTTATCAGCCACAGCCGGTTGTTCTCGGTCAAACGGCAGTCATTGCCGACAAAAGTTCCGCTCCGCTCTTTGGAAATGGAATATTCCACCACCGGATGACGGCCGCCGACAATGTCAAACTCCAGGCTTTCATCAACCTGCGGGCGGCAATAGTTTTTCTCAACGGCAAGATCGGCTACCGCCGCTCCGACATCAAGTTCGGCCATAGCGCGGGCGGTTTTCAAAATCATTTCGGAATAAACGATTACGTCATGAACCATTTTGTTATACAGTTCAATTTCCATAGCAACGGCTTTTTCGGCCGCACCGCGGATTTTGTTCTCGAGTTCGGTCAATTCTACCGTTGTAAAACGAGCCGCATTCAAAACCGACTGACGATGGATAAAATCCGGGTTCTCCAGCATTTCGGTCGCAAATTTCGTCGGAACTTCAATAAAATAGCCAATCACATTGTTATATTTGATTTTTATCTGGGCAATGCCCGTTTTTTCCGCATATTTGCCTTGCAGCTCCAACAGAACCTTATGGCTGTCATCTTTTAAGGTGCGGATTTCATCCAAAGCAGGACAATATCCGGGGCGGATAAAACCGCCGTCGCGTGCCAGCAATGGCAGCTCCTCATCCAATGCCCGTTTCAAATCATCAACCAGATTGTTATGGTTGCCCAAGCCGCCGATGATTTTTTCCAGAGCCGGAGGCATCGGGTGCAGTTCCGCGTTGCTTTGGTCTTTGCGGTAAGTATAAAGCAGGGTGCGCAGCGCCGGGATATTTTCCAGCGCAATGCGGATATTGTCCAAATCACGCGGGCCGCCGCGTCCCAAGCTCAGACGGGAAACCGACCTTTCGATATCCGGGCAGGAATGCAGCAAAGTGCGTAAATCCTGCCGGATTTGCGGATAATCGATAAAGAACGACACCACATCCAGCCGGTTGTTGATTTCCGCAATATCAACCAGCGGAGCAGCCAGACGCGAAGCCAGCAACCGACCGCCGATGCCCGTTACCGTGCGGTCAATTACCGCCAGCAGCGACGTGCTTTTATCGCCGCCGACCGTATCAAGCAATTCCAGACTGCGGCGGGTGGCACCGTCAATCTCTACAACGTTGCTCTCACAAATTTTGACCGGCTTTTCAATCACCGGCATCTGGCCTTTCTGCGTATTTTCCAGGTAATCAAGCAAAACGCCGGCGGCAGCGGTTTCGCACCGGCTGAAACTGCCGAAAGCATCCAGCGTATCGACATGAAAGACTTTTTCGAGCCGGAGTTTGGCGTTTTCGCTGTTAAAGCGCGCCTGCGGCAGAACCGTCAGTTTTTCTTTATACTCATTCAACAGCGCAAAAATTTCCGGATTTTGCAAATAACTGTCCGACACCAGAATTTCAACCGGATTTAACCGCGACAAAACGTTTGACAGCAGGTTTTCTTCGCTCTTGTCTTTCAGCCCCAGTTCCTGAGTAAAAAACTGCCCGGTCGAAATATCCAGCCATGAGAGCCCCAGGCAGCCGGCTTGTTTGGCAATGCTGAGCAAAAAGTTGTTGCGTTTGGAGTCCAGCAAATTGTCTTCCGTCAGCGTTCCGGGCGTTACCAGGCGGATGACCTCCCGGCGCACCACCGATTTAGCGCCGCGGGCTTTGGCAGCTTTCGGATCTTCCGTCTGCTCGCAGATAGCAACCTTATACCCCTGTTTAATCAGTTTTGACAGATAGCTTTCATACGCATGAAACGGCACGCCGCACATCGGAACGTCGTTATCCTCAAACTTGCCGCGCTTGGTCAGGGTAATATCCAAAGCTTTGGACGCCTTAACGGCATCGTCAAAAAACAGCTCATAAAAATCGCCCATACGATAAAAAAGAAGATAATCCTGATGCTGGGATTTTATCTCCTGATATTGCGCCATCATCGGCGTCATTGTCGGTTCTTTTTTCTCTTTCATAGTCCGCAAATTAAATTTATTTAAACTTATTGTACTATACAATATTTGCAAATCTAGTCCAGAACTTTAATTGATTTTTGCCGAAGAGGTGCAAAGAAACGGATGTTTAACTTTGTCAGAAATATCTTCTCAATTGAAAAAGACACCAAATTCGCCGCCCGGATTATGTTTCTTTCCGCCCCGGCCGCTCTGGTCTTTATGCTTTTGGTGCTGTTCAAGCTGATTTCCCCGTTCTGGGCCGTGCTCTCTCTGGCGGCAGTGGTTATTTTTAACATTGTTATGCTGTTTCCGATTACTTTTGAAATGCAGCAGATCAGAAAATATATTTCCAATCTGTCAAACGGCGGCGACCTTGACGAGAAAGCTCTCAAACTCTCGGAAAAAGACGCCAAAGATATTGTCAGCAGCCTGAACGCCATGCACAGTTTTTGGGCGCATAAAACCGATATGCTGGAAGCACAGACAATCTCCGATACCGCCGTGTTGGACAGTCTGCCCGACCCGATTGTAATGATTGACCGCGCCGGAAACATCTTGGGCGCCAATCTTTCCGCCCGCTCGTTTTTCGGAGAGGACATTACTGACAAAAATGTTGACGCCCTGTTTGCCTCCAACAATTTTATTAATGCCGTTTCAAAAGTTTTGAAGAAGGAAAGCAAATCGGAAAATCTGATTTTTTATGTGGAAAAGCCGGTAAGCCGCAAACTTTATGCCCATATCAAGCAGCTGCCCTGGCTTTCCAAAGGGCGCGCCGTGGCCGTTATTTCCATTTATGATATGACCAAAGCGATGAATATTGAGAAAATGCAGTCTGACTTTGTGGCCAATGCCAGCCACGAACTGCGCACCCCGCTCGCGATTATCTCCGGTTTTATCGAAACCCTGCAGACCTCGGCCAAAGATGACGAAAAAGCCCGTGAATCATTTTTGAAAATTATGCAGGAGCAAGCAGAATATATGTCGTCGCTGATTGAGAACCTGCTTTCGCTTTCCAAAATCGAGATGAAGCAGGACAGTCTGCCGGAAGAAGAAGTCAACGTGATTGACGTGGCGGAAGAAGCCGCACAGGCGCTGTCGCAAAGGGCTGAAAAACGCAATATGAGCATCAAAATCAAGTTCGGGCGCAATATTCCCGAAATTACCGGAGACCGCGCCCAAATCAAACAGGTGATTCAAAACCTGACGGACAATGCCATCAAATATGGCGCCAGCGACAGCAAAATTACTATAGATATTGAAAAAGCCAATGCCATTCCGCCGTCTAAGAGCTACAAGGTGGCGGAGGGCGAGGCTTTGGCTATTTCCATCAACAACAAAGGGCCTAAAATCGGGCCGGAAGACCTTATGCGGCTGACGGAACGTTTTTATCGTATGCAGGAGCATAAAGATAAGAACATTCGCGGAACCGGGCTCGGCCTTTCCATCGTTAAACAGATTGTCATCCGGCACCGCGGTAATCTTACCGTTTCCTCCACTACTCTGAACGGAACGACTTTTACGATTTATCTGCCTATTTCTTTTCATAAATAGCCTGCACAGCAGGCGCGTGGCGAGTTGAATGTACTGTGCTCAAGAGACCGCGTTGCTCCGACATTTTCTATGAATGGCGTTGTGCTTTGAAGGGTGGATCCCCGGGTCAAAGCCCGGGGATGACTAGAAAAAAAAAGCCTGGGGATGACGATAAAAAACATAGCCCGGCAATGACATAATAAAAAATACAGCCTGGGGATGACCGGCACGACAGACAGTTCTATTGCTGATTCAACATTTCTTCCGTTTGCGGGCGGTTCTCGTTAAAGCTCTCATCCTCGCTTTTGCGTTTTTGAATCAGTTCTCTCGCATTGGAGTTCATCTCTGACAAATCGTCTTCCAAGACCTGGTCATGCGGCAATTTTTTGCCCTGAGCCACATATTCCAGCGCGCTTAAATATTCCTGATATTTTTTTTGATATTCCGGAATTTCCGGATTGTTGTCTTTTATAACCAACTCTTCCCTTTCTTCCGGCTGAGCCGGTTGGGCGGCTAAAGTTTTGCGGGCCGGCGTTTCTTTTCGGGCATATTCTTCGGTTTGTGCAACAGGTGCCGGTTTATCGGCCTTTTTCTGTTTTTCGGCGTTATTCTTTCCGGCAGCGGACATTTCTAAAAATTCTTTCGTCGTCAGGACTTTTCGGTCGGAAGCATCACTGGAAATGGCTTTGACTGTTTCTGTCTGTCCTTCGGAATATTGCGGGGTCGGAAATATCGTCTTGGGCTGCTCTATGGCATTTTCCGGCATAAAAAAGCCCGGGACGGTTCTTTTGCGGACAAAAACTTCCCGCCCGAAGACAGCTGATGTTCCCAATCCAAGCGCTACAGGAAGTAATACGGCAAGAACAGTTTTTTTCATTTTTCTTCCCTCAGATTTCAACCATAATTTAACCTATTTTCTGTAAATTATTTTATATGAAAAAGATTTTTTTTATATTAACAATTTTACCTTTTATCTGCCCGTCTTTGTCCCGTGCAGACGAAAATCGTTGTGTGCAAATACAGATTAAGCCGGAAATTGAATATTATTCGTCTTACGGCAAGCTTAATTATGATTTTTCAAAAAATCATCAGGAGGTTACGGCCCTGGCCAAAAAGCACAATCTGCTGGAGACGGGGATGTTTGCTTCCGGGCTGGCTATTGCCGACATTCAATGGGAGGTTTCGCTCGGAACCCGCGGCGCCCTCCTCTCAACCAAAGAGGCCTGCATTATGCCGGCAAAAATTAAATTGTTTATCGGTTATACCGATCCGGTCATTTACATTGCCGACCATTTGAAAGAAAATTCCTGCGAATATGAGGTCGTTATGCGGCATGAGCAAACGCATCAGCAGATTAATAAAACGGCTTTGGAATATTTCCGCCCGTATTTTTTCAAAGAAATCGTCAAAATCGCCGACAGTATCAAACCGCGTTATATAAGCAAGCTCACGCAAACAAACGTTAATGAGGCAACCCAACAGCTGACTCAGGATTATATTGACGCAATCTCACCGCTGATTGAGGTTTTCAAAAACGAGTTAAAAACCGAACATTCAAAACTTGATAACCTGGACAACTACCGGATGGAAAACCTGCTGTGCCGCTAGGTTATTCCGGCTCCAGCAAATTCTGCTGCATAAAGGCATTTACAAAATTGTCGACCCCTTTATAGGCCATATCAATATATTCTTTATCGCGGGCGGAATTCTGATTGTAAAAAATCCGAACCGTCGTCATGCCCAATTGCTTGGGAAACTCAAGATTGGAATAACTGTCATCAACAAAAATGCAGTCTTTCGGAGCAAGGCCGATTTTGTCGCAAAGCTGTTGATAGACCTGGGTATCTTCGTTCTTTTTCAGCAGGTCAAAATCTTCAACCGAATAAAATTTGTCTTTGAACAAATCATACAAATCAATCCGTTTCAGAATTTTTTCCGCCACCTCATGCGAACTGGTGGTCAGGATATATTGTTCAACCGGCAGTTTGGTCAGTTTTTCTGCCAAGCCGTCAAAAGGTTTGATATATTCAACCGGCTTGCGTTTGTGATAGGCATCAAACAACGCTTTAGGATCAACATTGTAGTCGCGGTAAAAAATTTCTCCGCCGTCGCGATAAATTCTGTAAGATTCTTTAACTTTGGCTTTTGCCGTCTCAAAATCAAGCTTTACGCCCAAATCTTCAATCAGAGCCTGTGCCATTACGCTGTCCAGGATATCGGCGAATTCCGGCGTTATCCGGTACAAAGTGTTATCCAAATCCCAAATAATGGCTTTTTTTATAAATATCACGCGACTTCTCCACATTCTGTCTCAATTAAATCCGAAAGTAAATATTAGCCAGAGAAACGTCTTTCGTCAATAGGTTTTATCTCCCTTGAAAGAAAGCGTAGCACGAATATATCAGGATTGATTAGATTTAACAACTTGAGAGGTCAAAGAAAATGTTAAAAGAAATCAGTATCCTGGCTGCCGCAGTTTTGGCTTTGTCCGGCTGCGACTCTAAAAATGCCAATGCCCAGAATACCGGGACAGCCGTCGGGAACCCGGATTCCGCCAATGTTTTGATTATGGAAGAAGGGTACGAGGCCGTTGTTGTGCCCGCCCAAAACGGGAATCAGAATCCTTCCACGCAGGCACCGGCTAATGCCAACCCGCAAAACAACAATAATAATGACACCCCGGCCACGGCAGGTAATACGGCAAACGCCGATGCCGGCACGGTTACCGTTGACGAGACAATCTCCGGTATTACGGACGGGGAAGGCGACGGCGTCTATGAAGTCGATGAAACCGTCAGCGATTGATTCCAATAATTAACAAAAAAATACCTGCCGTTTTGCAGGTATTTTTTGTTCTTACTCTTCGACGACGGACCGTCCTTCAGGACCTTCCGCCGTTTCCGGGACAGGAAGATCCGGAATATTTTCTTTTTCAATCGAATACAGGTCTTTTACACCCCATTCGCCGTTTTTCAGCCGGACAACAAAAATGATATCACCCCGGCACAGCCCGAACCAGGCGCCGTTGCAGTTGCTGACCGTGTAAATTTCTGCCGAATCGGCATCAATCGGTTTTATCTTGGTGATTTTGAAGTCAAAATGGGTCGGGCGGATGATATTTTCATCTTCCATAAAGACAAATTTTGGCATTTTTGCCGCATCGCAATCTGCCATTTGCGGATTGATTGCGCATTTGACCGTATTTTCAACCGCGCAAAAGATTCCGCTGTCTTTCTCGCATTTTTCCGGCAGCATATCTTTGTCATAAGAAAAAACAACATTTTCATAATCAAACTGCGGAACGGCCACCATTGCTTCTTTCGTTTCGGCAGCCTGATTTTCTTTTTTTTCGGAGCAAGCGCCCAACAGCGCCGCACAGACAAACAAGACCAAAAATTTTTTCATTTTTCTTCCTTTTCTGACGTTTGAGCCGTTACCAATATAAGCCTTTTCCTGCAGACTTAAAACAAAAAAAGGAAAAATCTGCAGAATTTTTCCTTTTTTGTTTTCTTTTCCGCGAACTTAGAAATTATATTTGATACCGGCGGAATATTCCAACATATGATCATAGCCGTCAACTTTGTCAAAACCGACATAACGGGCCAAAGTGCGGATGCTCCAGTTGGAGTCGATGTTATATTGGATACCGAGACCGGCACGGTAACCGTAGCCGCTGTCACGATATTTATGCTTGCCTTCGCCGGCAGCTATATATTTGTTTCTGAACTTGTATTCACCGATACCGACAGTTCCGATCAAAGACCAAACGTCATAGCAGCCCAGCGGCAGATAGCCCATCAAATCCAGACCATAAGCCTGAAATCCGTTGGAGAACTTCTCCGATGCGCCGGATTTGCCGTATTGATCGGAAAACTGATAGAAAAGCTCCGTACCGAAATAACGATTGTAGCTGGTACCCAGATTGACGGAACCGGAATTGTAATAAGGCCGCAATCCTTTGGCATTGGCGTCAGAATAGTTATAGTTTATACCAATGTAAGGATTGTAAACTTGTTCAGCCTGAGCCTGAGATGCAAAAGCTGTCAGTGAAACTGCAGCCATCAAAGCCGCAACAGTATTTTTCATTTTTAATCCCTCGTAATAAAGTTAACACTTCGTTAATATACCAAAAGTTTTATAAAAATAAAGCACTTTTTCTACATTCAGACATAAAATTGTTGTTTCGGACATAAAATAATGTTAAAATTGCTTAATTTAAGTGATTGAAGGCGTTTTGAGATGAAAAAATCCGATCAGCGCGGCTATACCATGATGGAAGTTGTTGCAACCATATCAATTTTGATTATGGTTATTGCCGGTATGACCAAAACCGTATCCAATATGTTCGGAAAATACAAATATCACGAAGTTCTGACCCAAATCAGGGATTTGCGCAAAACCGTCAGCGATCGTTATGCCGCTATCGGAGACTATTCAGACCTTTCAGCAAAATTGCTGATTGACGAAAAAATCGCTCCGCAGACGATGGTAGCCGGAAACATCCTCATCAATGCCTTTGGCGGACAGGTATATCTGGCACCGGCGCATACTTACGGCAAAAACAAGTCTTTTGAAATGCAGTTTACAAACCTGCCCGCTTCCGTTTGCGTGGAAGCGGCGACCATCAACTGGCGGGTGGATGATACCTCAACGCTGGTGCAGATGGTCATTAATAACAAAAATAAGCCTTATACCTGGCCGGTCAATTCCCTCGGAAACAGTGTCAAACCGGGGCAGAATTCTTTGCCGATGACGATACAGACCGCACAGCAGGCCTGCAACAACAAAGACGGAAAAAATCTTATCATCTGGGAATTTCAATAGCTGATAGCTTTAAGGAGTTGTTTTTTTGATAAACGTCAATAACATTAACAAAACCAAAGAAATCAACACCGCAAAAACGCGAAAGGCCGGCGGCGGAGACAGCTTTTCCGCTTATCTCAAAGATAACCTGAAAACTGCAGCTCCGGGCATTACCGGCAGCACCGCCATTTCCGTTGCCGACGCTATTTTTGCCGCTCAGACCGTGAACGGGGAAGAGGAAAAACAAATCCGCAAAAAACTTTGCCGCCGTGCCTCGACCCTTTTGGAAAAGCTTGAGGAAATCCGCGACGGACTGCTGGACGGACATATTTCCAAAGAAAAACTGATTGAAATCTCCCGCATGGTCAAAGAAAACAAACCGGTTTCGCAAGACCCCGCCCTGCAAGAGATTCTTGCCGAAATTGAGCTGCGAGTCGAAGTGGAGCTGGCAAAACTGATGAGGTGAGCTAAATTTGTTGTGATTAAGCATTTTTTTGCTTGAAGTTCATAATTGAAATTTGTAACTTTCTTGCTATATGTTTTTTAATTTATTAGGAGAACAAAGATGGAAACTGCCGTAATTCTTCCGCCGGATTATAAGCCCTCTGAATCTGAAGAATATATGAACGAACTTCAGTTGGAATATTTCCGCCAGAAACTGGTTGACTGGAAAAAGTCTTTGCTGGCTCAGTCCCAAGATACGCTGGATGAACTGGTTACTCAGGGCGGGCTTAATCAGCCGGATCAGAATGACCGTGCTTCTCTCGAAACGGACAAGGCTCTTGAACTGCGCACCCGCGACCGTGCCCGCAAGCTGATTTCCAAAATTGATGACGCCCTGCAACGGATTGAAGACGGCGAATACGGTTATTGCGAAGACACCGGAGAACCTATCGGACTTGCACGGCTGGAAGCACGTCCGATTGCTACGCTGTCTATTGAAGCTCAGGAACGTCACGAGCGTATGGAAAAAACATATGACGATGATTCCGTCGCCGTTGTAAAGGCTTAAACGGAAAATGACCAAAGACTTTATCCTTGCGTCTTCTTCCAAACAGCGTCTTGCCCTTTTGGAACAGATCGGGTATTCTCCCAAAAAGGTAGAAGCCGCGGATATTGACGAGACGCCGCATCGTTTTGAGAAGCCTTCGGCCTATGTTAAGCGCATGGCTTTGGAAAAAGCCCGGCATGTGGCGGAAAAACATCCCGGAGAAGTGGTGCTGGCCTCAGATACGATTATTGTTGCCGGTGCAAAAATTATTCAAAAAGCCCATTCCGAAGCCGAGCAGGAAAAGGTCATGCGGATGCTTTCGGGAAAAGCGCATCACGTTTTGAGCGGCGTTTGCGTTATCGGCAAGGCTGGAAAAGCCAGCGTCCGCTGCGTGGATACCCGGATTGTGATGAAACGGCTTTCGGAAGAAGAACTGAAAAATTATGTGGCCGGACATGAATGGGACGGCTGTGCCGGATACCGAATTGAAGGCGTTCTCGGCGCTTATGTCAAAAAAATTATCGGGTCATATTCCGGCGTTATCGGATTACCTTTGTTTGAAACAAAAAATATGTTGAACAGTGCAGGCGTAAAATGACAGATACATTAGTTTATGAAAAAAAGAACAGTCTTATCCGGCTGGCAATGCTGGATGAAGGCATTTTGGAAGAAGTTGAGTATGTTGATGAGGCAAAAGCTTCGGAAGGCAGCATTTATCTCGGCAAAATTACCCATAAACTGGAACTGGCTCACGAAAAGACCGGTTTTTTTGTAGATATTAAAGACGGGAAAGATGCCTTTCTGATGGCCGAAGAGCACGGTATGTCGGAAAGCAATATTCAGGAAGGTCAGAGTCTGATGGTTCAGGTCAGTCAGGAACGCCGTGCCGAAAAAGGCGCCAAGCTTGTCCGCTCCATCCAACTGGTGGGCGAAAATATCGTATACTGTCCGTACAGAATGGATGTCGGTGCTTCTTCTCGCATAGAAGACAAAGAGAAACTTGAAGAATATCGCCGCAAGGTTATTGAAAACACAACCGGGCAGGAAGGCTGGATTCTCCGGACGTCTTCCGTTGACGTGCCGTTTGAGACTATCGCAGAAGAAATGACCGCTCTGCGCAGCACCTTTGAAGGGATTATGAAAAAAGCCCGTGCCGTCAGCGCTCCGGCTCTGCTCTATGCCAAAGGTTCACCGTTGTACGACGCTATCAGCCGCCATGCCAAAACCTTAAAAAGGATTATTGTGGACAATCATAATCTTGAAGAAGAATTGAAGGAAAAATACGGCGACGCTTATGAAATCGAATACCAGTCCGAACCGTTTGAAGAAAACGGCCTGGAAGACGAGATTTATGAGGCGCTCAACAAGGTGATTTATCTTCCGGGCGGCGGTCGCGTCGCTATTGAAGAAACACGCGCCTGCACGGCGATTGACGTCGACAGCGGTGATGATCGCGGCAACGGAAATATTTCCCGCCTGAACAGCGAAGCGGCCATAGAAATTGCCAGACAAATTCGCCTGCGCAACCTTTCCGGTAAAATTATCATTGACTTTGCCGGCTCTTCTGACTACCGCTTTATGAAACCGGTGCTCGAAATTTTGGAACAAGAACTGCGTAAAGATCCGACCAAGTCTTCCGTTCTCGGATTGAGCCGCGCCGGGAATGTGGAAATTGTCCGCGTTCGCCGTCGGCCGAGCCTGAGCGATATTTTGACCGAAGAATGCGAACTCTGCCAAGGAACGGGAAGGGTCAACAAATGAGCAAATGTCCGATTTGCCATAAAGAGTTAACCGATACGAAATATCGCCCTTTTTGCTCCAAACGCTGTGCCGATATTGACCTCGGCCGCTGGTTTGCCGAAGATTATACCGTGCCGGCGGTGGAACTGGACGAGCAGGAGATTGAAGAGCTGGAAAACGCTTTTGAGAATAAAACTGAGTAACTTATACAATGGCTAAAAACGTTAAACGCAAAGATTTTATTTCTACCGGGCTGGTTGCACAAAACCGCCGGGCAAATTTTGATTATCAAATTAATGAAAAATTTGTTGCCGGACTGGAACTGACCGGAACGGAAGTTAAATCTTTGCGGCTCGGGCATGCCAATATTAACGACGCTTACGGCATTGAGCGTAACGGTGAGATTTTCATGTCAAATATGTATATTGCCGAGTATGAAAGCAAAGGTTATTCCAGCCATGCCGAAAAGCGCGACCGTAAACTGTTGCTGACAAAAAAAGAAATCATTACAATTACGAACGAACTATCCCGTAAAGGTTCAACTTTGGTTGCCATCCGCCTGTTCTTTAACGAAAAAGGACGTGCCAAATTGGAAATCGGCCTTGGCGTCGGCAAAAAGCTTTATGATAAAAGAGAAACAGCAAAAGACCGCGACTGGGCCCGGGATAAACGTAATATTATGAAAAATTTTAAATAAAAATCCTTTTTTACCTTAACTAATGCCGACAATATTGATTTGCCGGTATTTTTTTGCCCTTTCCTAGCCAAAATCCCCAACATACTTTTCAAATATACTTGACTATGCTGCTTTATTATGTTATAGTGGTCTTTGATGATAAAAGTCTGGAAACCTCGTTTTCTTGTCATCCCCGGGCGACTTATTTTCTTGTCATCCCCGGGCTGCGACCCGGGGATCCACCTGCACGGCAGGCGCGCGGCGAGTTGAAAGCACTGTGCTCCAGAGACCGCGATGCTCCGGCGGGATTGAAAGTGACAAAGTGCTTTGAATTATTTGTCATTCTCGGGCTTGACCCGAGAATCCAGATAAATAAATGGCCTTATTATTGACTTGGATTGCCGGATCGAAGTCCGGCAATGACGATACATAGAACGAAATAGTACTTAATTATGGGAGAAAGTCGATGAGAAACTATAACACAATGCTACACATGAAACTTAATTCTGCGGTTTGTCTGACCGCGTTGTTGGCCTTTCTCCCATCCTCCGCTTTTGCCGGAATTTGTTTTCTGCCCGACTGTCAGGACGAAGACGTCGTTCAAGGTGATTTTAATATGAACCTTAACGAAGACACTGAATTTTGTAAAAAAGAAGGTTATACTTATTACGCTTCCGGCGAATGTCCACAGTATTATGCCAAAATCGGTACTTGTTCCCGCGATGACCATTACCTTAAATGCGATGCCGAACAATGGTGCAAAGACAACGGATATAATACGACTTCTTGTTCTATTCCTCAATATGTTGACGAACAATGCCCGAACGGAAAAGCTTATTATAAACAATGTAAAACAGATAATGACCGGGCTTGTAAAGAGCTTGGATACACCAAAACCTGTTCTTCCGGTCAGAAACTTTATCAAAATTCCGGACGTTGCGCTTATGATTCTTCTTACGGGACTTGTTGCACTCCTTCCGGATGTCCGAGTTATACCTCTACATCTTATTCTTCTTACGGTACCAACGGCACCGACGGATGCGAATATACCTGTTATTATACCTGCAATATGGACTGCCCGTCCGGCACGTCAACTTCCGACCCGGGCGGCTGCGGCGGCTCAACCAGAAACGGCTGTGGAACAAAAACCTGTTATTATCCTTATGAAGCCTGCTGTTATCCTTATTCCAGCGAAACCGGATGTTCCTGCGGAACTTATTCCTGCTCTGACGGTTGCGGCGGTACCAGAACCTGTTGTTCTACCTGTTCATCTTCTTCTGATTCAGATAATAACTCCAGCGGAGGGGGAGCTTCATGCAGTGGCTTTATTGAAGATGGAAGATGTTGTTATTATAAAACTCTTTGGACTTGTTCTTTAAGTGGTGGAGCATTATCCAATAGTAAGCCTTCCTGCAATGATGATTATATTATAAATGGCAAAGTAATAGCGGAAGATACTCCTATTCAAGAATCTATCCTTTTTTGCGAATAATTCGAACCGTAATTTACGAAAAAAATTCCCGTTTCAGAAAAGAAACGGGAATTTTTCAGACTACTTGGATTACTTCGCCTCTTTGGCATCCATCGGGACAGGAGCTTTATCCGTCTTGTCCGTATCGATGGCTGTTGCTACCGGCGTTTCCGGTTTGACCTCTTCTTCCCAAGGCGTCTCATTTACAAACGGCTTGTTGCAGAATGTCAAATCCAAAGCTTTCATTGCCGTTTCAATCGGAATGAACAAATCCGGACCGTCGGACATTCTCTTGCCGGCGTGAGCCATACCAACGATATTGGCATTCTTATCCAGCAGAGCACCGCCCAAGGTCTGATTTTGAACGCGGGTGCTGACCATAATCTCGGCTCCTCTTTCCGGAGAATAACGGTAACCGGTAACACGGGCATTGCTGTCCAGATAGCCTTCGCTCTCGGCCAGGTCTTTCATTCCCAAAGTCATTAATACGTCTTTGTTAACTTCCGGCAAGTCCAGCGTCAACGGCAACGGTTTGTACTGCGTTTTGTTATCCAGTAACAGCAAAGCTACGTTTTTATTCGGGTTTACACGGAAAGCCGATGCAGCCATCTCTTTACCGTTGATGGTCCTGATATCAAAACGATTGTTATTTTTGTTCAGCAAATCAGCCGACGTTAAGATGAACTGGTCAGAAATCAACAGACCGGAACCTTTTTTGCCGGACGGGTTGCTGACCTCGACAATCGAAGCACGAACACGGTATAATGTTTCCGGCGTTAATCTGTTATACGGGCGCTGAGCCATAATGCACAGGCTGTTTTTGTCTCTCATCAGCGCATCTTCGACAATCTCACGATTTTCGATGACTTCCTGACTAACTTCTTTATCCAGCGGAACATCTACCCAGTAATCTTCCACAAAGGCCAGATTCTCTTTGGGTTTGACCGGTTTGAAACTTTCACCGGAAGAAACCGAACCGCCGCGCTCTTTGATTTCACTGCGGAAAACGCTGCCCTCGGAATTTGAGCCGCCGCGTTCCTCAATCTCCTCACGGAAAGAACGTCCTTCGGCAAAAGCGCCGCCGTCTTCTTCAATGATGTCTTCAATCACATAATTTGTTGCACGGGTGCTGCTCTTTTCTTCGATACAGGGGCTTTCATAATATACCGGCTCGTCCGCGGCATAGCTGATTTCTTTTTTGTATTCGCATTGGAAAGTTTCGGCACGTTGCTCCAAAGTGTCCCAGCAACGCTGCTGCGCCATCAAATCTTCCGGGCTGACGCGTTTGGTCATCTGGTCTTCAAAACCGGTAACATAAGGAAGCTGTTTCAAAGCATCGCTGAAAGCGCGCTCTACCAGCAAGGTTTCACCATTCGGCTCACTGCTCATAACCTCGCCGTAACCGGTGGTCATTCCTTTCCAATATACATGGGTTTTGCACAAATCCATCAACCGCCATACGATAGTGATTTCCGAACTTCCGGTGCGGGTGTTTTTCTTTTGCGTATTGTTCCAGTCAAATTCGTCGCAAATATTCATATGATAATCAACAATTTCGGCCGTCAGCAGGTATTCCGGAACGCGAATACGGTCGGAAACTTCATACAGATGACTGTTGCGGTCAACGACGACCGGATACAACTCGTTCATATTTTCAAAAAAGATATCAAAAAAGCGCATATCTTTTTCCATTGCGCGTCCCTGGTTCAGGAACACGTTCCGGCTTTCCCTGCGGCAGCCGAAAATACGGAAACGATAATCGCCCAGTTTGGTATCATATTGTCTGCCGCCGTTTTCAAGACGGAAATCCACATACTCGAGTTTTAAGGAGGCCAAATCATCCCGAGTTAACTGCGGTTCTTCAACATCGGCGGCAACAAAAGTCCTTTTAGTGTAATTTTTGCGGACAACAGGTTCCTCATCACAATAAGGCAGCGGTGCAGGCGCAACCCGGCGGGTGCGTTCTACCACAACCGTTTCCGGACGGTAAACCTGTTCTTGTTTGCGGACAACGGTCTTTTTAACCTGTTTGACCTGTTTGCGGGGTTCCTGTCTGCGGACTTCCTGCTTTTTAGCAACTCTCTTCTTTTCTTTTACCTGGCCGTCGGAACCGCAAAGGCAGTTAAACCAGCCCAGATCGCTTTCTGCCAGATTGTTACAGGCGCAGGGAATCAGCTCGGGGCTTTCCCAAGCGCAAGATCCCAGTATTCCTGCGGCAAAGAAAATACTTAAGGACTTTTTAAAATTCATTATTTGGGTCTCCTAAATGCGTTTATTAGGCAGAATGCGGCGATAAGACAATGCTTCTGCGATGTGTATTCTACTCACATTTATTTTATTTTGCAAGTCTGCAATTGTTCTTGATAGACGAATTATTCGATGATAAGAACGCGCCGAAAGCTTGTTTTTCTCGGAAAAGCTTATCAGCAGCGCCTTTGCATCATCGTCAAGTCCGGCTATTTTTTCTAAAATTTCACCATTTAATTCAGCGTTTGTATTCAGTTCCGGATGGCCGAATTTGATAAAACGTTGTTTTTGAAGCTTTCTGGCCGCAACGACTCGGCTCCGAATCGACTCCGAACTTTCGCCTTTTTTAACATTAGCCAAATCCCAAGGACTGACGGCGGGAACCTCGATATACATATCAATCCGGTCAAGCAGCGGACCGGAAAGCTTGGCCTGGTATTCTTCCGCACACAAGGGAGCCCTTGCGCATTCCTGCCCTTTGGAACCTAAATATCCGCAACGGCAAGGATTCATGGCGGCAATCAGCTGGAAACGCGCCGGAAAAGTCGTATGGGCATGGACGCGGGAAATGCTGACCGTGCCGTTTTCCAGCGGCTGGCGAAGCGCCTCGAGCGTCGGACGGCTGAATTCGGGCAGTTCATCCAGAAACAAAACGCCGTTATGAGCCAAAGAGATTTCTCCGGGCTGACCTTTGCGCCCGCCGCCGACCAAAGCCGGCGTCGATGATGTGTGGTGAGGATCGCGGTACGGCCGTTCAAAACAAATTTTTCCGTCTTTCAAAATGCCGGCGACGGAATGAATCATACTTGTTTCCAAAGCCTCTTCCGGGCTCAGCGGCGGTAAAATTGTCGGCATCCGGGCGGCAAGCATCGATTTTCCGGAACCCGGGGGGCCGACCATCAGCAGATTATGACCGCCGGCAGCTGCAATTTCAAAAGCCCTTTTAGCGCTTTCCTGTCCTTTGACTTCGGACATATCCAGACCGGAATACCTGGCTTCGGCCGTCAGGCGGCGGGGATACGGCAACAGCTGCGTTCCCTTAAAATGATTTATCAGACTCAGCAGATTGTCTGCCGCCACAATCTCTTTCAATCCCGACCAGGCGGCTTCACTGCCCTGTGCCTGCGGGCAAATCAGCCCTTTTCCCTGTCTTGAGGCCTTAATTGCCACAGGTAAGACGCCGTTGACCGGAATTATCGAACCATCCAGTCCGAGTTCGCCCAAAGCAATGTAATTCAGCAGCATTTCATTCGGAATAATCCCCATAACGGCCATCAGTCCCAATGCCACCGGCAAATCAAAATGGGAGCCTTCCTTATACAAATCGGCCGGGGATAAATTGATGGTAATGTGCTTGGCCGGCAGCGCCAAACCGATTGACTGCAATGCCGCACGGACGCGTTCCCGGCTTTCGGCAATGGCCTTATCGGGCAAGCCGACAATATTAAAGGCCGGAAGACCTGATGCGACCTGGATTTGCAAATCGACATCAAGAATTTCCAGCCCGTTGAATGTGATGGTGTTTATTCTGGCGAGCATGGCTTTTCTCCTACCACCGCGGGGTCAGCTCGTCATTACGCCAGCGACGGGTCGGGTAAGTATCGGTTTTCAAAAAATCATAATCCGCCGTTTTATAAGGAATATCGCGGAGACGAACATAGCCGTAGCTCTCAAAAACTTCGGCGCAGGTTTCGGCGCTGTTGGTCGGGGTAGAATGACAATAAACAACCGTGCGGCTCATCAGGTTTTGCAAAGGAATAACCGGTTCGTCATTGGCATAGGTCTTATCGCGCAGGTAGACATAACGGTTTTTCGGCGGATAACAATGCGGGCACAGGCCATCGAGGTTTGTACAGGCGCCCGCCGCACAAATTCCTATCAGCCCTAACAAAAACCTTATTTTTCCCGACATTTTCCACCTGTTGTTTATTATGACTTTAGGCTAGAACAAAAATATTAATATTGTATAAATACAAGTCTTTTTCTCAGAGTTGTGGATAAGAAGAGGTAAAAAAGCGCTTTTTTTGATGCCGGCAGAGGGAAAATATCGGCTTTATGCAAAGAAAATGCTTGCAAATTGAGAGATTTGATATATAGTGCTTTCCGTCCCTTGCCGGAGGTTTTGGCTTTCGGCTATACAAGAACCCGCCCCGCAACCGGGGCATTTGTTGAGAATCCATAAGGAGATTTTATTTATGTCATTTTATGAAAGCGTGCTGATTGCACGTCAGGATCTCGGCGCTTCTCAAGTCAGTTCTTTGGTTTCCGATCTGAGCGAAACCATCAAAAAGAACGGCGGCGAAGTTGTCAGAGTTGATAACTGGGGTTTGAAGAACCTTGCTTACCGTATTAAAAAGAATCGTAAAGGCCACTATGTTGTCCTGAATATTTCAGCTCCGGCTGCCGCTATTGCGGAATATGAGAGACTGATGAGATTCAATGAAGACGTTATCCGCTATATGACGGTTAAAGTTGACGAACTGAGCAGTGAAGATGCTGCCAATTCTTCTTCTGAGACCAGCGAAGAACAGGAGGCAAACTAATGGCTAAACAAGTATTCTTCAGAAGAAAAAAATCTTGCCCGTTCTCCGGTGAAGACGGTTTGAAAATCGATTATAAAGATGTTAAACTGCTTTCCAGATATATTTCCGAGAAAGGCAAAATCATTCCGAGCCGCATTACTGCCGTTTCGGCCAAAAAACAAAGAGAACTGGCCCGCGCCATCAAACGTGCGCGTTATCTGGCCCTGCTGCCGTTTGTGGCTGATTAAGGAGGAGAACAGATATGAAAGTTATTCTTCTTGAACATGTTGACAAACTGGGCAGAATGGGTGATCAGGTTACGGTTAAAAACGGTTATGCCCGCAACTACCTGCTCCCGAGCAAAAAAGCTTTGCGCGCAACCGAGGCCAATGTTGCTTATTTTGAAAAACAAAAAGCTCAGCTCGAAGCCCACAACAAGGCTTTGTTTGACAAGGCTTCCGAGATTGCCGAATCTTTGAAAGGTTTCAGCGCTACCCTGATCCGTCAGGCTGCAGAGACCGGACAATTGTACGGTTCCGTTACGATCCGCGATATTGCCGCTGCAATTAAAAATGCCGGTTTTGAGGTCGAACGCCGTCAGGTTTTCTTGGAAAATTCCATTAAAGATCTGGGAGTTTACGAAGTTAAGCTCAACCTGCATCCGGAAGTTTCACAGACTATTCTGGTTAACGTTGCCAGAACAGAAGACGAAGCCAAAAAACAAGCAAAAGCTTTTACCAAAGAATAGTTTGATTTTGGTTAATGAACCCGTTCTGAGACCGAACGTCCTTTTGAAAATCGGACAGTTCGTTTTGGGAACGGGTTTTTTATTTTTCAAATGCAGATATTTCTCATCAACCGCCGGGTTTGCACAGCGTTTAGGCCTGTCCGCCGCAACCCGGGAAGCCTTTGAGGCGTTACTCAGAGGGAATGCCCCAAAATGATTATTTGCATATGAGTTCTGCTATAACATTGATACCATTGCCACCAAGATAATAACAACCTCTAAGCACAGGATTATGACCGGAAAACAGACAATTTTTCTGTATATCATCACAATCCGGATATCCTTTGGTCTTGCATTGCTCATAACAACTGCTGCCAAAATAATCTTGGCAGGCGCTATCGTAAGAGGTTGATGTGTCTCCATGATAGCCGCAACCGGTAACGTACCCGCAGCAAAATCCGCTGGTTGGCGCAGAAGATACACACGTCCCGTTACTGCACGTCTGCCCGCTTGAGCATTTGGAAGAACCGCAGGATTGGTAATAAGTTACGCCGTTTCTGACGCAGGAGGAGGCGCCGGGGTTTTGGCAGTTGGCGGCGCAGGCCTCGGCGGTGTAGGTGTAATCGCAGGTTTGCGGGTCGAAACAAAAATATTTTGTTGTGTCAAACGGACATTTAACCCCGTCGTTCGGGCATTCGTCGGCGGTATATTTATATCCCATTGCCTCACAGTCCGGGGTCTGGGCGCAGGCCGCCAAAGTATAACCGGATGCAAGAGCGGTGCAGCACAAGACGCTCCAAAAAATATATTGTTTCATCAAACCTCTCCCGTCAAAACAAACACATAGGGATACTATATCACAGCTCGAACGAATAGTCAATATATAATGAAAAGTATAACGGTGATTTTGGCTAAGAACAAAGAGTAAAAAAATAAATATCCCCGGGAACCCGGGAATATTTATTTTTATCTTTTACACTTAATTATTTTTTCTCTTTTGCCGCTTTGGCTTTTGCAATTGCAACAGCGTCTTCCAAATCTTTTTCAGAACACAGCCCGATTGTTACCGGGTTTTTCGGACGCAGATTTGCCATATCGCGGTGGGTTCCGTTACGGATGGCCTCAATTGTCGGCTTGGTTGTGCCAATCAGTTTGCAAATCTGGGCATCTTTGAGTTCCGGACAATTCTTGACAACCCACAAAATCGCATTCGGTTTGTCCCCTCTTTGAGTCGGCGACAATATCTTTTTGGCTTTGGCATTTTTTAACTTTACGTTTCGTTCAATATAGCAAGCTTCCAAACGGGCTTTGCTGTCTGCCTCGCAGCGTTTGATTTCTTCAAGCGTCAGCTGGCCGTTGTCAATCGGGCTGATGCCCATAATGTTTCCGGAAACATCGCCGTCGGCAATGGCCTGAATTTCGAGTTCGTGCAATTCGCAAAAATCAGCAATCTGGCGAAATGTCAAAGTTGTATTTTCTACCAGCCATACGGCAGTTGCCCTCGGCATCAATGGAGCGGTCATTTTTATATCCTTTCTTATTTTCTTTAAATCCTGATAAAATATTACTGCTAAAATAGAAGATATTTTACATTAATACAAGACTTTTATTAAAAATGCCTCAGAATTTGTTTCTGAGGCATTTTTAACAGCGGTTTATCTTATTTTCGATTATTGTAAATATTAGCCAGGTTCAAATATCCGACCTGCAGCATCTTGGCCGTCGTCTGGTAACGCATAGCCTGAATCTCCAAGGCATTGACACTTGAAAGCGTGCCACTGGCCGAGGTAGTGGAAGGAACCCTGCTATATTCTTCATTTTTGGTATCTGACGAAACTGTTTCAGTAAATGTATATTCATGCCGATGCTTTTCTCCTACTCTCAGCTGAAGAGCATAGGGAATTTCCGCATCGGAATCAACTGTTTCATCCCGGCTGACTTTGATGTAATAAGTGCCTTTTTGAGCCTTATATTCGCCGGAAAGCATATTATCAAGATTGGTTCGCAGATCATCGCCTTTTTCGGCCATGCTATCTGCCACCAAAACTTCTCTGCCATTTTTGACCGTATAAACCTGAATCTGCATACCGGGTGCAAGCGAAGCCAGCAGATTTTCTTCCGCTTTTTTCTTTTCTTCCTGCTCTTTGGCATATCCTTCCGGGTCAAACTGTTGCTTCAACTTATCCAGGGCTTCTTCATATTTGGACAAGTCCAGAACTTTTTCGTCGTTCCCTTCAGTATTACGAAGAGCCAGCGACATTTTTCCGTTGGACTGTACCTGGATTTTATAATTATCTTCTTTGTCAAATTTGGAAAGCTGGGCAATAGAGGTTACACGCGCATAGTTTAAGCGCAGATAGCCTAAATCGCGGGCATTGGAAAACTTCTCGTCCACGTCGTTAACATCCGCAGCGGTTTTCTCCCAATAAGCAATGCCATCCTTGACATTTGATGAGCTCGACGGTATTTGCATTTTCAATACTCCTTAACAAACTGTTATCAGTATAGCATAAAAATTGCAATTTCTCAAGCCTTTTCAGCGTTTTTAACACTAATACAAGATTTTATATATGGCTTCTGTCTTATGCGTCCGCTGCAGCATCTTTTCCCCCAAGAAATCAAAATTATACCGGGTAGTGTCCAATTCATCACGGAATTTGTTGATGGCCTCCGTTGTGATAATCTCATAATCATAGGTTTGGTCAAACAAATCGGCGACATAATCCTGGATATTGCCGCCCTGACGGCGGATATCTTCTATAATATTGCAGCTGCAATGAAACTGCATATTTTCATCAGAAATATCATCGGCGTAAACGGCCGTGTCATTTAAAAATTCAACGGTAAACTTTACGGCCCGGTTCAACTTGGCAAAAGTTATCGTCGTTATTCCGTTTTCCTCAGAAATATTCAATGATTTGTATTTTTCAAGCAAATTCTGAATAATATTACGAACACCGGCCTGGATTTCTGTTCTTTTCTGTTCCAATCCGGGAAGCGCCGTATCAATAAACCCGATTGTATTTTTTATGTTAACCAGACAGGAAAAAGCAACTTCTTTCTCAATACTCTGTTGCGTATCTTTTAATTTGTCTATCTGAGTGTTTTGTTCTTCCCATTTATCAAAAGACAGTTTTAGCATATTGATATCAAGCGGTTTTTCTAAAATAACCTGTCCCATCAGATAGGCGCCTACTCCGGTCAGAAAAATGGCAAACTGGTTGTCTTTATATGTTTTTTTGGCTTCATAAAAGGCTTCCAGATCCGTTTGGTCACCGTCCAGAATCTTAAAAGCCTCGTATAACAGAGAATTGGCTTCCGTTAGTTTTAATCCGCTATAACGCGCCAGTTCAAAACAACCGCCGAACACCACAAGCTTTACGCCCAGGCGGGAAAAACTGTCCTGCAGCGAAGTAGCCGAATTGATATTAGAGACCACATCACTCAAAAAGTTGAGAATATAATGTTTAAATTCCAGCGGCGCCTCAGGATAAACCGGGGCAAGCTGCGGGTCAAACTTGTCATTCAAGTTATAGCGTTTGGCAATGACATCAGCTTTATTATAAAAACGCCGCTCATCCATCATCTTTTTGGGAGAACGCCTCGGCATAAAAACATCCCAAGGAATTTTTTTCAGCAACAAAGGCAGAGCTATTCCCAAAAACAAACTGAAGAACAAGACGAATAAAATCGGATTTATTATTTCTTCCGAAGCGAAATTTTCAATAACCGGCGTTAATAACGTAACCAGGAAATTGGCCAAAGCCAAACAAAGAATGATAATAGCAATCAATTTGACAGTTGCCGTCATTATATTATCACGCCGACGGCTTCCCGATACCTTGCCGGCGTCTCCGCCTTCTGTCCGGCCATTACTGCCGAAGTCAGAAAGCCCTCTGTTGCTGCCGGAATTTTTCCGGTTGGAAAAGCCGCTGACATATTCGACCGTTTCCTGATAGGAATTGTCCTGGACATCAAAATATTCTTTGATGATTTTGACTTTTTTATGATTCTGCTCCTGCTCTTTGGCCAAATTGACAGCTTCATAACGTTGTTCATTAGAAAAACGTTCTTCCAGTTTCCAGCCGTCGCCGGAATCGGTATATACTTCATAATGTACTATTTTGACCATGCCTGTCCTTGACTTGAATAAAAAAAACCTGCATTGACTTTAACAAATGCAGGTTAATAAATAGCTAAATCTTTCCGAAATCAGTTGGCAGCATCATCACCGGTTTTCAGACCGAAAGCGCCGAACTTATTCTTGAACTTAGACAGCTGGCCGCCGGTATCAACCATACGATAAATGCCCGTCCAGACCGGATGGGATTTCGGATCGACTTCCAAGCGCATTACATCGCCGGCCTTACCCCAGGTGGATCTGGTCTTTACTTCTGTTCCGTCAGTCATGATATATGTAATCTCATGATAGTCAGGATGAATACCTTTTTTCATTTTGTTTTCTCCAAATTTTTTATATTTTGCATATTTTTATTGCTCTTATACAGTAGAGAAATAAATTAAGCAAGCTTTATTTTGAAAAAAATTTAAATTTATTTTAACTCTTCAATCGTTACCAGGTTGTTTTTGTCCGCTTCACTTACATTTATAACCTTAATTGAAAAGTTCTTATACCCTTTTCCCAGCAAATAAGAACGGATTTCTACAGCCCGGTTCAAACTTACACGTTTTTTGCGGAAAACGTCTTCGCCATCATCATAATTATATGAGAAAATGGCAATTTTGTTTTGTTTCGGATCTTCAAAGCGGGAAATTACAGCATCTATTTGTTTTTTCTGCTCTTCGCTTAATTCAAAAACGCCATCGGCAAAAATAATGTTATTGGAAACTTCCGCAACAGGCTGTACTTTACTCGATGCCGTCTGGACAACCGGCTTGACTTCAGACAAAACATTTTCCGCAGACTGCTTAACGGGAACCAGCGGGCGAATATCGACAGCAGGCTCTGCCATCGTCTTTTCTTTAACAGAGGACACTTCATCAGCGGCCGGCTGAAGTTTTTCAACCGGTGCAACTGAGATTAATTCCGTTCCTTCTGACGGAAGATTATTTTTAGTCTTTTCTTGTGGCTGCCCGGAAATTTCTGTCTGTTCCAAGATTGCCGCAGCAGCAGCTTTGTTAACAGGCTGGTCTTTGATTTGCGCCTGTTCGGAGCTCAAATCGGGCAAAGGCTCTTCAGCCGGTTTCAGATTTTTTATTTCAATTTCTGATTTTTCCGGAATACTGACCTTGTCTTTGCTTCCGCTTTCATTGTCTTTTTCGGTTTTAGCCGTTTTTTTCACATTCGCCTTTTTGGGGGCAACAGCTTTTTTAACGACTTTTTTTACTTTTCGGGGTTCCGGGGATACAACGGGAAAAAGAGGAGCAGGAGCAACAGAAACATCCGTTCCGAGGCTGTCCAGCACGGAGAGGTCAACATAGACATCCTGGGCGGACACATTCGCCGACGAAAACATCAAAGCCGCCAGCGCCGAAATCAATATTTTCTGTTTTCTCATCGTTTTGCTCCTCTTTATTTATAAGCCCCAAACTTTATTTATTCAGCAGCTCGTATATCGGCTTTGCCAAAAGCTGGTTGGAAGCCAGGATATTTCCGCTGGCAAATACTGCCGGCAGATCCTCCGAGCGGATATCTTTTTGAGAAACTTCCAAAACCGAACCGCCAGCTTCTTTGACCAACAAAATGCCAGCCGTCAACTCGGATATGCTGTTGGCCAGGCTGACCGCGGCATCAAGTTTTCCAGCTGCGACATTGGCCAAATCCAGACTCAGGGCGCCGAAAACGCGCAAGTCATCCATTCCCGAAATCAGCCGGCCGTGAATATTGTGATATTCTTCCGGCTTGTCTTTGTACTTCAACAAAGAAGCAGCCAATGCACCATGCAGATCCTTGCGGGCGGAAACACGCAAACGTTCGTGATTGCGGTAGCCCTCCTTAAACGCGCCGACGCCTTTCTCGGCAAAGAACAACTCATCCGTCGCCGGATTGTAAACAACGGCGGCCAAAGTCGTTTCATTTTCTACGATTGATGCGGAAATTGAAAAATACGGAATACCGTGGGCAAAGTTCATAATACCGTCAATCGGCGAAACCACAAAATAAACGCCTTGCGGACGGGGCTTGCCATCGACATAAAACGGATAGTTTGGTTTGGCCTTAGACAATTCCTGCTGCAGATTTTTAGTGACACGGTTTACGGCCGAAACGACAAATTCATTATGGCCTTTTACGGAATTCTGCAGTTTCTCTACTTCATTAAAGTCACGGGTCAGTGATTGCCCCGCCTTTTTGACGGCACTGACCAGCATGGCAGAAACAGGGGAAAGATAAGACATTATTTGGCTCTCTCTACATAAGTGGCATCAGTTGTGGCAACAACGATTTTGTCGCCAGCGTTAATAAACGGCGGTACCATTACGCGGACGCCGTTGTCCAAAATGCTCGGCTTATAAGAAGAGGACGCCGTCTGCCCTTTAACAACGGGTTCGGTCTCAACAACCGTGCAAACAACCTGCATCGGGAGCTCGACAGAAATCGGCTTGCCGTCAATAAAGTTAATATAAACCGTCATACCGTCGGTCATAAACGGACGAGAATCGCCCAAAATATCTGCCGGCATCGTGAATTGTTCAAAAGTTTCGCTTTCCATAAAGGTCAGGCCGTTAGAATCCTCAAACAGGAACTGGCAGTCTTTTTCTTCGACCATCAGTTTTTCAACACTGTCTTCAGTTCTGAAACGTTCGTTGGTTTTGGTTCCTTCTTCGACGGCTTTCATCTCTACCTGCATAAAAGCGCCGCCCTTGCCGGGTTTGATATGCTGGGCTTTGGTTACGGTCCAGGCTTTGCCTTTGTACTCGATAACCCAGCCAATTCTGATTGATCCTGCTAATTGTTTCATTAATTTATCTCCAAATATTTATTTTTTTATTTTATTAATTAATCTAATCTTTCTTTTTTAGCAACCAAAATTTTATACTCCTGCGGCGTCAGAATCAGAAAATCAGTATCAAACTCGCGCAAATCGCATTCTTCTTTTCCGCTCAGCACCGCTGATTGTATCAGAAACAGCTCGTTATACCAGGATATGATTTCCGCGGCCTTATCGCGGTTGTCCACCCGGAAAGCAACAAATTCCGGCTCCATTTCGCTGACAATCATTGCCGCGTGGCGCTGAAGCGGACAGATTATGCCGATAAAACGCCCATTGCCTATTTTTCCGCGCAATTCCAATATCTTCTTTTTATAGGGAACGTCTTCAACAACTTCAATTACCACACCGTCCAGATTATGCTCCCGGCAGATTTCGTCAGCATCTTTTCCGCCGACAAGAATCAATTTGTCTTGTTTATGAATTTTATCGGCCAGCGGGGTAATTGCCGTTTTTTTATAAGAAGAATCGATGAGATAACAGCAAATCTTCTCATCGTTGATTAATTCGTCATCCTGATTTTCTAATTTTATTATAAAACTTTGCATAATTATCTTTTGTTGCTTGAAAAAGTCTGATATGTTTGTACTATGTTGCTGAATTGTTATTAATATAAGGGAATAATCTCAGAAAAGGAAGAAAAATATTTTGACTGATACAAAAAATATTCTCCTGCCCAAAACCAGCGAGGCAATTTCCGAACTCAGCAGCGCCCTGGCTCACCTGAACGAGGTTCTGGACGGCAAGAAAAAAGAAATTTCCCAAAAGCAGAAAAAGCTGGCGGCAGATATTAAACTGCGCGACAAAAAGATTGAGGCGATGCAGTCTTCTTACGCCAAAATCATTGATAACGTAGACTCCGTGATTACCCGTTTGGATAAAGTGTTGGAAAAAGATGGCGCAAGTAACAATCACAATTAATTCCCGCGAATATGCCGTTGCCTGCGAAGACGGACAGGAATTCAGAATCGTCCAGCTGGCCCGGCTGCTTGACGAAAAGGCCAAGATGCTGAATCTCTCGGCCGGACAGGTGAACGAAAGTATGGTTTTGGTTTTGTCCGGGTTATTGCTTGCCGATGAACTGAGCGAGCTGAAAAAAGGCGAAAAAACGGCAGCAGAGTCCCCTGTGGATAACTCGCGAATCCTTGATTTTGACGCCTCTCTGAGTGAAGAGATAAAAAGTTTAAAAAATCAGATAATTTCTGTTGCATCTTCTATCGAAATGCTGTAATCTATAGACATAGAAGGTAGCTGTCTGGCTCGTATTTCCGCAGGTCTACCGAGCCAACATTTCTTTCTAGGGAGCTGTCCCTGACTAAATCGTGGTTTAGTTATATGGCGCCCACTTTGTCCGAGCGGTTCGATTAGAATGTAATCAGTACGGTCAGACGGCACCTTCCCGATAAAATCCCCTTTCGGGATTTTTTTTATTATCAGACAACAAGCCAGGAGCCTTTATTTGAAGATACTTTATTGCGGCGATGTCGTTGCCAGAGCCGGCAGAGAAGCCGTTCTTAACAATATTGACAAACTCAAAGATACTTATCATCCCGACGTGTTTATCGTGAACATTGAAAACGCGGCGCACGGGTTTGGCGCAACGCCGTCCATCTGTAAAGATTTTCTGGCAAAAGGCACCGATGTTTTGGTAACCGGAAACCATGTCTGGCAACAAAGGGAACTTATTCCTTTTCTTGAAGAAAGCAAAAGAATCATCCGCCCGCTGAATTATCCGCCCTATCTGCCCGGCCGCGGTTTTGTTGAATTTGAAACCGCCAAAGGAAAAAGAATCCTAATCACGCAGCTTCTCGGGCGCTTGTTTATGGAGGCCGTTGACTGTCCGGCACAGGCAATTGACAATTTGCTTAAAAATTATACCCTGGGCAAAAATATTGATGCCATATTCGTAGATATTCATGCCGAGGCTACGGCGGAAAAGGTTTCTGTCGGGCATTATCTGGACGGGCGGGTTTCGGCCGTTATCGGGTCTCATACCCATATTCCGACTGCCGACGCTACCATTCGCGACGGCGGCACGGCTTATATGACCGACGTCGGAATGTGCGGCGATTATAACTCGGTTATCGGCTTTGAAAAAGAAGAACCGCTCAACCGGTTGGCTCGTAAATATACCGGCGGTCGTCTTAGTCCGGCAAAAGGTTCTGGCACATTTTGCGGCGTTTTGATTGAAACTGATGATACCAGCGGCCTGGCAATCAAAATCGAACAAATCATTCTTAAAGTAGATAGATAAAAAATTTTTGCCATTCGATTTTTTATTTGCTGCATAATAAAGATGTCTAATTATTTTCTACTATTGCTTATGTTTATGGAAAATATGAGAGTTGACTTTTTCTTATTTTAATTATAATTTTTGGTTAATTTTGTGAAAAATTTCCAGTGGAGAAGTTTCGTTATGTTTACAAAAATAAAATACTCAGTTGATATTGATAAAAAATGGCAAAAAAAATGGGCCGAACAAAATTTATATCGTTTTAATGAAAAAGACTTAAGTAAAAAATTATATTGTTTGGAAATGTTTTCCTACCCTTCTGGTGCAAATTTGCATTTAGGGCATTGGTATAACTATGCAGCTCCAGATACATGGGCTAGATTCAAGCGGATGAATGGGTATAATGTCTTTCACCCGCAAGGTTTTGATGCTTTTGGCTTGCCTGCTGAAAATTATGCAATCAAAACAGGTGTGCCGCCAGAGAAATCAACAAGAAAAAATATTCAGACTATGACTGAACAGCTAAAAAGGATTGGAGCAACATTTAACTGGGAATATACATTAAATACCTGCGACGAGGAATATTATAAATGGACACAATGGATATTTGTCCAAATGTATAAGAAGGGCTTGGCTTACCGTAAGGATGCTCCCGTGAATTGGTGTCCGAAATGTAATACTGTTTTAGCAAATGAACAAGTTGTTAATGGAAAATGTGATCGTTGCGGTACAGATGTCTATCAGAAAAAAATGAATCAGTGGTTTTTTAAAATTACTGATTATGCTGAAGAACTTTTGCAAGGAATCGATAAATTAGACTGGCCAGAAAAAACCAAAAAGATTCAAAAAAACTGGATTGGCAAATCTAATGGAGCTTTAATTTCTTTTGATATAGAAAAAGAGGACGGCACCACTATTACGCTAGAAGCTTTTACTTCACGAGCGGATACTCTTTGTGGTTTATCTTACGTTGTTTTATCTCCTGAACATGAAAAAGTTCTGGATATTGTCTACAATTCTCATAAAGAGGAAGTCATAAAATATATAGAAAATGCCGGAAAAATTACTGAGTTGGAACGTATGTTGAATGAGCGGAAACGTACCGGTGTTTTTACAGGGGCATACGCAATCAATCCCATCAATGGTAAAAAAGTTCCAGTTTGGGTTGCTGACTATGTTATCGCAAGTTACGGAACGGGTTTTGTTATGGCTGTTCCTGCACATGATGAGAGAGATTTTGATTTTGCCCAAAATCACAATTTGCCTATTCTGCAGGTTATTACTGACACAAAATCTGATAAATTTGTAACTTTGCCATTCTGTAATCATGGAAAATTGGTTAACTCGGGCAAATATAATGGACTAACAACTGAGGCGGCAATTACGACAATTGTCAAAGATTTGGAAAAGGTAGGGAAAGGAAAATTGACCTCTATGTACAGGTTGCGCGATTGGTTAATTTCTCGACAGCGATATTGGGGAACACCTATTCCTATTGTCTATTGTGAAAAATGTGGAGAAGTTCCTGTACCAGAATCTCAACTTCCAGTTAAGTTGCCAAAAAATGTTGAGTTTACACCGACAGGAGATTCTCCGCTCAAAAGCTGTGATGAATTTATGAATACAACTTGTCCAATTTGTGGTGGGGCCGCCCGCAGAGAAGCAGACACGATGGATACATTTGTTGATTCATCTTGGTATTTTCTGAGGTATCCTGATAACAAGAACTCTCATGAAATATTTAACAAGGAAAAAATTAATGCTATGTTGCCAGTAGATAAATATATTGGTGGTCAAGAGCATGCAACAATGCATTTGCTCTATGCACGATTTTTTACCAAAGTTCTAAGGGATTTGGGCTATCTTAATTTTGATGAGCCATTTTTGTCTCTCATACACCAAGGTCTTATTCTGGGACCGGATGGAGCAAAAATGAGCAAATCCAAGGGCAATACAATTTGCCCTGATGATTATATCAATAAATATGGTTCTGATGTATTCAGAATGTATATTGAGTTTGCTTTTTCTTATGTAACTGGTGGCCCTTGGAGTGATACAGGGATTGAAGGAGTTGCAAAATTTTTTACAAGAATTGAAAAAATGTTTGCTGAATTTTATTCTTTAGTTTCTATAAAATATGATATTATTCCACAATTTGATAAAGATCTGGTTTATGCTAAGAATTTTGCTGTGGATAATATTTCAAAAGATATTGAAAAATTTCAATTTAATACAGCAATTGCACGGTTAATGGAATATACGAATGCCATTTATGATTATATGAAAAAAGAAAAAATAAATTATGCTTTATTAAAAGATTGCTTGGATTGCTATATTATTTTGCTGTCTCCTTTTGCACCACATTTTGCAGAAGAATTGTGGGAGCAGACAGATCACACAATATCAGTATTTAACGAAAAGTGGCCATCAGTTGATGAAAAAGCACTTGTTAAAGACAAAATGAACATTACTATTCAAATAAATGGTAAAGTTAGATCTAACTTTTTAACAGATGTAAATTTATCAGAAGCGGAATTAATAAATGAGGCGGTTTCTTCTGCACAAAAATATTTAATAAATAAAAAAATTATCAGAACTATTTATGTTCCACAAAAACTTATTAATATAGTTGTATCGGATAATTGACATGGCTGATTTAACATATCCTAAAACGGCTTGGCTGACAACAAACAAATCATGCAATAACCGTTGCACTTGGTGTTATGCCAGCCAGTCCAATTTTTCAGATGATTTTATGGACATAAAAAAATTATATAAATTAGTTGATGTCTTATGTAAAAATAATATAAAAAATATTGTATTTATTGGGGGAGAACCTTCTATTTATAAATATCTACTTCAAGCTGTCAAATATATTGCGGATAAGCAGGTTCGTATGTCAATGGCAACTAACGGAATTCGTTTTTCTGATGAATCTTTTGCCCAACAAATTGTCGAGAGCGGATTGCATAATTTTAATATTTCCTTGAAAGGCAGTACTCCTGAAGAATATTATAAAAATACGCATTCTCTTGGTTTTAAAAAAAGCATACAAGGGTATCGAAATTTAAAATTACTAGGAGCAAATGTAAAATTATCTTATGTTTTAGGAGATCAAACAGAAGATGAAATTTTAAAATTAAAAGACTTTTTAATCAAATATTCATTAGACAATATTGTTTTTCAGCTTTATAAACCTTCGGCATCTGATGGAACAGATGTGCCGGACATGAAGATCATTGCGCAAACATGCAAGACTACCTTTGAAATCTTTAAGCAAACAAATTTACATTATGCCTTTGAAATATCAATTCCATTGTGTTTATTTGATAAAACGTTTTTACAAGAACTTATTGAAAGAAAACTCATACAGACTTGTTGTCATATAAGAAAAGGTGCTGGCATTATTTTTGATAGCAATTTTGATATTCTACCATGTAATCATTTTGTCAAATCTCCTCTAAATGACAAACCTGTTCATTTTAATAATATTATAGATTTTTGGAATTCTTCAATTTGTATGCAATTTAGAGATACTATTAATACATATCCTAGCAAAAAATGTATAAATTGTGATATGTGGGAGAATTGTGGTGGAGGATGCGTATTAAGATGGTTTCATTTAAATCCAGAAGATTTTATTAAATAAATTTAAGAAAGGAGGTGAGAGAAAATGACAGCGAGTGATTTAGTAAAATATAGATATCAATCTTCATTAATAAAAGCTAAAATAACAAAAGGATTTTATTATATTGAAGCATTAGATTGCAATTGTTCGGGTGATGACTGCGGTCAACCGGGCGGCGATGATTGTAATAACTGTACTTAATTAATTCTAAAACTCGTAAAGACATTGATGTTATTAAAAAAAGACGTCTTTGAATTAATTAGGAGTTTTGAGAAAGGCATTTTATAAATGTCTTTCTTTTTTATAATTGGCATAAAAAAGGAGGCTTTTAAGCCTCCTTTTCTAAAAGTTTAAAGGATTAGAATCCTTCAGTATCTAAGCGTTTCCGCAGCTGTTTGCGCGCACGTCTGACGGCTTTGGCGGCATCGGCTTTGGCTTTTTTATCAATTTTGGCTTGCAGCTCATTAATCGCCTTAATCAGGATAAATACGGCAAATGCCACAATGATAAAGCTGATAACAACGTTTATAAATACGCCGATGTTTAAGGTCACGGCACCGGCCTGCTGAGCAGCGTCTAACGAAACATACGGCGCCGGCGTCGCTCCCTCTTTTAAGACAATAAACAGGTTTGTAAAATCGACGCTACCGAGCAACAGCCCTATCGGCGGCATAATAATGTCTTTTACCAAAGAATCGACAATTTTACCAAAAGCGGCACCGATAATGATACCAACGGCCATATCAATCACGTTTCCGCGCATGGCGAAAGTCTTAAATTCGTTTGCCAGCTTCTTAAACATTCTATTTTACCCACATTTGTTTATTTCATTGTTTTTACTGTTTTATCCCGACCGGGCATTCTTGTCAAGAACGAAGAATCCACGTTATCAGACACGGTTTCTTTTGTCCTTGACTTTTGGGCAAATCTGCTCTGTATTTGTGAAAACAGCATACTGATTAATCAAGGAGAAAGAATGAAGAAATTCCTGAAGAATTTGTCGGCAGTTCTTATTATTGCCGGCATAGCCTGGGGAGGCTGGAAATTTTATACTAAAAACCATTCGGCTGAAAGTGTTCCGGTAATTGCCGAAGGTGAGATTTTTGATTATGACGTTCTCAGCGATATGGCCAGGAAACTGGCGTCTCAGCCTTATGTTGCCCCGGGAACAAATCTTCCGGAAGAAGTGAAGGAACTTGATTATGACGAGCATCGCGACATTCGCTTTGTCCGTAATAACGGCCCGTGGTTCGGACAGCGGCTGCCGTTTGAGCTGCAATTTTTTCATCTCGGTTCTTTGTTTAATGTTTCGGTTCCGATTAATGAAGTTATTAACGGACGTTCGCATCCGATTAAATATTCTCCGCAATTTTTTGATTACGGTCACAACAAGCTTAACACAGCAAAGCTTGAAAATCTCGGGTATGCCGGTTTCAGACTGCACAGCCCGCTGAACACCGCCCGCTATTTTGACGAACTGGTTTCTTTTTTGGGTGCCAGCTATTTCCGGGCCCTGGGCAAAGGCAATAAATACGGTCTTTCCGCCCGCGGTCTGGCTATCGACACGGCCGTTCAGACCGGTGAAGAATTTCCGATTTTCAAAGAGTTCTGGCTGGAAAAACCGACACGCAAATCGCAGTCCGTTATCGTTTATGCCCTGTTGGACAGTCCGAGTGTTGCCGGCGCTTACAGTTTTGCCATTGCTCCGGGTAAAGATACGGTTATGGAAGTTCAGGCCAAGCTGTTCCCGCGCAAGGAGATTAATAAGCTCGGAATTGCTCCGCTGACTTCTATGTTTTTGTTCGGCGAAAATACCAAAAATCGTTTTGACGACCACCGGCCGGAGGTTCATGACAGCGACGGATTGCTGGTTCATAACCATAACGGCGAATGGTTATGGCGGCCGCTGGACAATTCAAAATATCTGCGTATTTCCGCCTTTGAAGACAACGGCCCGAAGGGATTCGGTCTGATGCAGCGCGATACGGATCCGGAACATTATCAGGATTTTGAGGCTATGTACGAGCTCCGTCCGAGCGCCTGGGTCGAGCCGATCAGCGACTGGGGAAAAGGCTGGGTCGAACTGGTGGAAATCCCTTCTATTCAGGAGATTCACGACAATATCGTTGCCTATTGGGTTCCCAAGAAAAAAGCCGTTCCGGGCAAAGAATATTATTTTCAGTACCGTTTAATCTGGGGCTCTCAAATCCCGTTTGAAAAAGAAAAACCGGTTGCCATAACGGCAACGCGTACGGGAATCGGCGGGGTTTCCGGTATGCTGGAAACGGAAAAGCGCAAGTTTGTGGTGGACTTTGCTCCGTCTTCCGCCGTTACAGAGGCTTTTGACAATAATGAAATCAGAATTGATGCCTCTGCAAGCGAAGGAAAAATCGTCGGTTCGCATTTGATGATGAACCCGCTGACCAAAGGCCTGACCGCTTATGTGGACTTTAGGCCAAACGGCAAGACCTCTGAGCTTAGAATCGTTTTGAAAAAGGGCGCGGAAGATGTTTCAGAAGTATGGAGCTATCAATGGTTGCCATAAAGATTCAAAGCAGCGCCGACATTATCCGCGCTTATCTCCAGAACCTCGGATTTTCCGGCAAGTTATTGGAGGTTGCAACCGGCGAGATGTTGAAAAAATGGGAAGCGTCATCGCAAAAACAAGAAATTTCCATTTTTCTTGACAAGCTTATTTTGGAAAAAGCCAAAAAGGCCTTTCCCGAAAGCCCGTTAAAAGACGAACAGTTGATTGCACAGTATAAATTCGGCTTTTTAATTTCTGCCTCAAAAGACAAGTACCGCGATTTTAATTTTGGTGATGATATCCGGATTTTTTGTTCTGAAGAACAGGCAAAAATGTTTGCCCCGGCTCCCGGTTACAGCTTTGCCGAAATGAAACCGCAAAAAATTGAGTCTCCATACGGCTTTATCCGCAAAATTTTTCATAAACGCAAAAAGGACTGACAATGGAAGCATATTTTCCGATTAATCCCAAGAGAATCCGTAACCGGCGGATTAAAGTTTTCGGGCTGATGATTGTCAGCACCCTTTTGGCAACCCTGAAATGGATTACGGTTATTCCCAGCGATTCAACCTGGCTGACCAAAACGCTGATGATTGGATTGTTTATTCTGACCTTTGCCTGGATTGCCCTGTTTTTCTGGTCGAGCGTGTTTGGTTTTATTGAACTTTTGCGCAAGAGAAAAGTTCCCGGCGTTGTCTGGGTGCCGGAAGATACCAAGCTTCAGACAAGAACTGCTTTGTTAATGCCGGTTTATAACGAATCTTCCACCGGCGTTTTTGCCAATCTGTTGGCTATGGCGGAGGAACTGCAGCAAACCGGACAAGGCAAGGCTTATGATATTTTTGTTTTGAGCGACACGACGAATCCGAAAGTTTGGATTGAGGAAGAAAAGCACTGGCTGGAAACGCGAAAACTGATGCCGGCGGAAATCAATCTTTATTATCGGCGCAGAGCAAAAAATACGGCCAGAAAAAGCGGGAACATAGAAGATTTCTGCGTTAAATGGGGTAACAGATATGACTTTATGATTGTTTTGGATGCCGACAGTCTGCTGACCGGAAAGACGATGCTGACGATGTCGCAGCTGATGGAAGCCAATCCGCATGCCGGCATTATCCAGGCTCCGCCGATGTGCATCAACAAACATTCATTATTTGCCCGGATTCAGCAATTTGCCGGAAAAGTTTACGGCCCGATTGTTTCTGCCGGACTGGCTTATTGGCAGGTTGGCGACAGTAATTACTGGGGACATAACGCCATTATCAGAGTCAAAGCTTTTATGGCCTGCTGCGGGCTGCCCGTGCTGAAAGGAAAGGCGCCTTTCGGAGGGCATATTCTCAGCCATGACTTTGTGGAAGCAGCGCTTATCCGCCGGGGCGGCTGGTCGGCCTGGCTTTTGCCGGAGCTGAAAGGGAGCTATGAAGAATGCCCGCCGTCAATGATTGATTTTGCCGTGCGTGACCGCCGCTGGTGCCAAGGGAATCTGCAGCATATCAAGGTGCTGATTTCTAAGGGGTTGCACCCGGTCAGTCGGATTCATTTTATTATCGGCATTATGTCTTATTTGTCTTCGCCGATTTGGCTTTGCTTTTTGCTGGTCGGGTTGATGATTGCCCTCGGACGCGAGATTTTTCCGCCGATTTATTTTCCGCAGTCTTACACCCTCTTCCCGACCTGGCCGATTTTTGACAAGATCGGAACAATCGCTTTGTTTATCTTGTCAATGTTTATGCTGATTTTTCCCAAGTTTCTCGGATTGATTGTTTATCTTTTGCAAAACAAAGACAAAAAGCTTATCGGCGGACGGCTGGGTGCAATAAAGAGCGTTTTTTCGGAAATTGTCATCAGTGCGCTGTTTGCTCCGATTATGATGATGTTTCAGAGCAAGTTTGTTTTTGATATTCTGACCGGGAATGCCGTGAGCTGGAATACACAAAACCGTGATGAAACGGGAACATCTTTTGCGGAGGCTTTCTGCCGTCATATCTGGCATACGGTGCTTGGGATTATTACGACGATTGTCGTCTGGTATCATGCGCATGATTTGTTCTGGTGGATGCTGCCGATTACGGTCGGTTTGATGCTTTCTATTCCGATTTCCATGATTTCATCTTATGAAAAAGCCGGAAGATGGGCGGCAAAACATAAATTCTTTATTATTCCCGAAGAGGCAAGACTGCCCGATATTTTGCAAAAAGCAATTAAGGCCAAAGAAATTCTGGCTGAAAAGACCAAGCGTCCTTATCAGGGAGCGGAACTGCTGGCTACCGATGCCGTTATGAACAATTTGCATCTGATGATGCTGGAAACCAACGGTCCGGCACCGGAAATTAAGGCTTCGGATTTGGAAAGAGCCCAGATTAAGCTTGAGAATTTTATCAATCACGGCTTGGAAACCGATTTTACCAGAGAAGAAGAAATCGCCCTGCTTTATAATCCGCAAATTCTGAAAGATGCTTTGCTGGCCAAGCGCCTACAGCTCAACGGGCAGTAAAATTTTGAGATATATTGTCATAAAAAAAAGGAGCTTGAAGAAGCTCCTTTTTCCGATATGCCGATTTCTCGGAAGTTCATTCTTAACGCACAAACCCGGGAACGGATTTTATAAACCCGTTCTCGCGGATGCAGTCTTTATGCCCCGTGGCCGGAGCGACAACATCCGTTCTGCCCTCAATCTGAGCTCTGCCCAGAACAAGCGCGGAAACGATATAAATTGTTCCGTCTTTTGGAGCCGGGAGATTCTCTACCTTGCCAAAGCTCTGGGTTGCGATGCCATTGGCATCGAAATCCGAAGTTTGGCTCGACACTCGGGCAATAACGCCGGAGGGCTCAAAAACCCGTCCGTCGTTCAGAGTAATGGCGTGCGGTGTACAATTGATGAACTCTACGCAAGATGTATTTTTTGTCATATCTTTTATATATTTATAAAACTGCAGAGGTGTTTTTTCAGATATTTGTAAAATTGTTTATGTTCAAACCTTCTGTTAAAATCCCAATGTTACTGTACTTCACATTTTAACGGGCTCGTCTGCGTTGACTACTTTTCCGGCTTTACTGATAAATTCTGATACAAACAGTGCTAAAAATGCCTTTCTTCAGTTTTGTTAATAATATACAATGTAATATAATTACATTTTTGATATTATCACAAAATACAGCTTACTTCAACTTTTTTTCGAAATTTTATTTCATTTTGTCCAGCGAACTTCAAACATTATAAAATTATGAGGTGAAGAAATTTTTTAAAGCCTCTTTTATCGGGATATCGGCCGGCGCGAAAGTATAATCGTCAATTTCGCTCAAATCTATCCATTTGACTTGTTCATGGTCAACGTGCGACGGAATTTGCCGGTCGGCCATTTCAGCAAAATAAGCATTCAGGCGAATGGCGCCGCTTTCGTATTCATATACCGAGGTCATAAAAAAATCGCCGACTTCAATTTCTTTGTCCAGTTCCTCTTTGATTTCCCGTTTCAGACATTCGGGCAGCGTCTCGCCCTCTTCCAGTTTGCCGCCCGGAAACTCCCATAAATATTCCTGGTTTTTGCCGTGCCGCCGTTGGGCAATCAGAAGTTTTCCGTTACAGGTTATAATACCGGCTGCGACATCTTTCATCTTTATTCTCCTTTCGGGCGGATTTTAACTTAAGAACTGAGGATTAGCAAGATAAGTTATTGAAAAAAATTTTTTATCCTGTAGATTAAGGAGACAGGAACAAGGAATGTGCCATGAATAGTATGCTTGAACGTCTTAAATCGCTGGAAAAAATTGTGTCTCCGTTGACGGCTTTCTTCTTCGGAACGGTACTGACCTGTTGCGCTTACGGACTTTTGAGCTCAACACTGGCTCTCCGGCTGGCCGAAAACAGCAATAACACTTTTGCTGCCGGTATTATTCTGGCAATGTATTATACCGGCTATATCGCGGCCTCGGTTACATCTTATCATATTATCAACAAAGTCGGTCATATCCGGGCTTTTTCAACTTATATTTCTCTTTTTTCCGGCATTGTCCTCTTGCACTTTTTTTCACAGAATTTATATTTCTGGGGTGCATTGCGCTTTTTGGAAGGCTATTGTATCGGTTCGGCCTTTATGTGTCTGGAAAGCTGGCTTAATGCCCGGGCAACCAATGCCAACCGCGGTATGATTATGTCTTTATATATGATCAGCTCTTATCTGGGCGCCAGCTCCGGCCAGTTGCTTTTGAATATTCCCGATCCAAGCGGCGTGGCGATTTATATTACCGTTTCCGTTCTGCTTTCGGTTGCTCTGGTGCCGATTTCGCTGACTGCTCTGCCGACCCCGGCAATCACCGTGCATAAAAATATGTCGCTGATTGCCCTTTATAAAAAAACGCCGGTCGGGGTTATCGGCTGTCTGACCAGCGGTATTTTTGTCGGAGCTTTTTACATCCTCGGCGCAATCTATGCCCATCAAATGAAACTTTCTCTGGAAGAAACTTCCCTGTTTATGTTTTTCGGCGTGTTCGGCGGCATGGCAATCCAGCTTCCCATCGGCAAACTCTCGGATTATTTTGACCGGCGGCTGGTTATGTTGTTTGTCGGAGGATTTTTGTTTTTGATTGTGCCCTGGGTTCATTTCTTTATCGATTCCGGAACTGTTCCGCTGATTGTCGGTGCGCTGCTGATGGGGTTTGGGACTTTTGTGCTTTATCCGATTTCGGTTTCGCACGTTAACGATATGATTGCCGATGAAGAACGGGTAGAAGCCAGCGGTATGCTGATTTTGCTGCAGAGTGTCGGGATGATTTTCGGCCCGATTATCATTTCTTTCTTTATGCAGGAATGGGGGCCGATAAGTTTTGTCGGGGCATATGCCCTGACGGCCGGGGTTTTTATTGTTTTCTGTCTGAGACATATTATGTTTCGGGATATTAATTATGTCAGCCCGTCTCCGACTTATCCCATTCCTTTGGAGACGACCCGCATTTTTCATAAAATTTCTGAAGACGATACACTGATGGATAAAGCGAAGGAATTGATTTCGCCGCAAGAAAAGAAACTCTAAAAATTATTTCATACCTCTTTCTAGCCAAAATCCCCGTCCTATTTTTCAATAATACTTGACACATAGGCTTTACTGTGTTATAGTAATTTTGATGTTGTTCCGAAGATTTGTTTCGGAGTGGCACCCACGTCTCCTGTCGTCCCCGGGCTTAGGCTCGGGGATCCACAGACAACGGCGGGCGCGGCCGAACGTCGGCAGCGATCGGTTTGTTCGGTGTTTCAGAGACCGCGTTGCTCTGGCAGATTTTGTGAATGACAAGGTGCTTTGAAATATTTGTCATCCCCGGGCGGCTGATTTTAATTGTCATCCCCGGGCTGCGACCCGGGGATCCAGAATGACAATAAAGCTGATTTATTTGACTTGGATTGCCGGATCACACCCTCAGGGTGGTGCCAAGTGGATTGCCGGGTCAAGCCCGGCAATGACAGTACACAGAATGAAACAGTACTTAATTATGGGAGAAAGCCGATGAGAAATGATAACACTATGCTACACATGAAACTTAATTCCGCGGTTTGTTTAACCGCGTTATTGGCTTTTCTCCCTTCCTCCGCTTTTGCAGGTATCTGCTTTTTGCCCGACTGTATGGACGAAGACGTCGTGCAGGGCGATATTAATATGAACATCAACTCTGACACTGAGTATTGCGAGAAAGAGGGATATACCTATTATTCTTCCGGCGAATGTCCGCAATATTACGCCAAAATCGGAACCTGTTCCCGCGATGACCATTATCTGAAATGCGACGCCAAAACTTGGTGCGAACAGAACGGATATAAAACTTCTTCCTGTTCTCTCCCGTCCTTTGTAAACAATCAGTGTCCGAACGGATACCCTCTTTATCAAGGATGTAAGGAAGACAGGCCGAGAGCTTGTCGTGAGCAGGGTTATGTCAACTCCTGTTCGCCGGGACGGCTTTACGCTACTTCCGGACGCTGCCCCTGGGATAATTCTTACGGAACCTGCTGTTCGGCCGCTCCCTCTGCCGGATGTCCGTCCAATTACGGCGTCGACTGCGATGCCTCCCGCGGGTCTTCAGGCACTGACAAGTGCGGTTACACCTGTTATCGTTGTTGTTCCGATGTCTGCCCTTCCGGGTCCAAGAACTATTCCGGCTCTTATGCCTCTACTACCGAATGCGGTTCAACCTGTTATTACTGCAAAGACTGCACTTCCGGCGAAACTTATTATTCCGGATCTTATGCCGGGTCGTCCGAATGCGGAACCTGTTATTACTGCGACGACACCTGCCGCTCAGGCGACAAATCCGTCTCCTGTTCTTCGACCGAAAACAAAGTCCGGGTTTCAAGAACGGAATGCGGCTCCAGCTGCTATGAATGCCAATATAATTCAGATTGCGACGCCGAAGACAAAACCTGTGCTTATGGCTGCGCATCGACCAATTCCTGCGGCAAATGTACTTCTTGCGATTCCTGTTCTAATTCCTGCTCAAGAGGCTCCACTTCCTCTTACTGTTCTTCCGGATACACGGCCAAAGCTGTCGGCTCGACGCAATGTGGTAATACCTGTTATACCTGCGTAGCAGATGAACCGGATGATCCCTGTGACGGTGTTACAGGAAAAACTTGCTCGTCTGGATATCATTGTTCTTCTTACGGTTCCTGCGGTGAATGCACTGCTTGCGAAAAAGATGAAGTTAAAGATCCTTGTGAGGGCGTTACCTGTCCGACAGCAAAGGGCTGCTCCTATGGCTGCGCAAGTTACTCAACTGCCACAAGCTGCTGCTCGTCCGTATGCACAGAGTGTAAATCTGCGCCGGTTTGTACTTACACTTTGACGGCAAGCGATTGTTCTTCGCAATGTAAAAACGTTGGTTCTCAGTCTTGCACCAAAAACGGTACAACTTATTATGCCTCCTGCGGAAGCAGTAAGTGTGGAAGTGGGCAGAGGTGTTATTATGGAGGATGTACGGATAGTTTACTCACCGCATATTTTTATTGTTGTGGATATAGCGCCTGCAGTGGAGATGAAAATTATTGTCAGACTAAATATGGAACAAGCTGTTATGAGCATTGTCTGTCCACTGCACCAGGTACAAGTGGTTTTGACAGTTTTAAAGATTGCAGCAAAGCAATGTCTCTTCATACGAATTATGGTCGTACCCCTGTTTTTGTAGGATGTAACACTCTTAGTGGATACCACAACGACGATGGCCATGCACAATTTAAGTATTGGTATTGATAAATTTCTGCTTATCCTCTAGCTATTATTTTTTGTCATCACGCCAGTAAAAAATTAAGCACAAAATATTTTATTTTGCATTGTTCATAATAATTATTTTGTGAATGACAAAGAGGAAAAATAAAGGTGGTAAGAAAAATTCTGTAAAAATAAATTTATAAAAGCTACAAAAAACGCGGCTCAAGAGCCGCGTTTTTATTTACCATTTTCCCCAATGGATGCGTTCTTCGTTATAGCGTTCGCCGGTTAATTTTGATTCCTCGGCGGGATAGCCCAGCACAACTATTGAAAACGGCTTGATGTTTTCCGGGAGTTTGAAATATTCTTTTAATCCGGCAATCGGTTTGGTCATCGGCGTCGCGCCGCACCAGCAGGCGCCAAGCCCTTCGGCATGGGCTGCCAAAAGCAGGTTTTGAGTCGCGGCGGAACAATCGATATCCACATAGCTCCAGCCCTCTTTTTCCCGGCTGAAAGCTTTTTGCTCGTCTCCGCAAACCAGAATCGCCATCGGCGCGTTTTCGGCAAAAGAAGCCGAACGCTGAATATGGCGCAGTTGTTTTAATTGTTCTTTGTTATCAATAATCAAAAACTCCCACGGCTGGGTATTGTGGGCGCTCGGGGCATATTGCGCGGCTTTGATGATTTTTCTTACAACATCTTTCTCAACCGGTTTATCGGCATATTTTCTAATTGAGCGGCGGCTCAGCAGTCCTTCCATTAAATCCATTGTAAAAATCTCCAATTACGTCCTGACGGATCAGTTTACCTCACGTTTTAAGCTCTCTATCCGCGGCAGAACCGAATTTTCAATGATAAAGCTGATGGCTTTTTCGGCCATGCTGTCGCTGTGGCTTATTATCTTTGCAATTTCATCCTGTTCGGGGTTTTTGTCAAGTTTTTTTAACAATACACGGTATAACCCGGCGACGTCACTCAGGGAATCTATAATCTCCGCAACATAGGCCGGGATTTTCAAATCCTGGCGGCCGCCCCAGAAGCCTTCGATAAAGCCCCATTCCAGCTCGTCAAAGCGGCGGCGGCAGGTTTCTTTCAGACTTTCTATATCTTTTTTAAATGGCGGAAACTTAACATTATTGTTTTTGACCTTTTCAAAAGCGTCATCCCAGGCACCCATAAAAAATTTGAAGAACAGATCGGCCTCGTCTTTGGTTTCCAACCGGGGCTCCTGCCCTTCCGGCCAGAAGGAAGATATAACGTCCGTCGGGCGGAGGTCTAAATTAGGGCTGCAGATTGAGCCGATAAAACGCGCCTTGACAACATCGACCGGGGTCGGACATTTATAATGCTCAAGCAGCTTGGCTAATTTATCATCACCAATATATTTATTTTGACTTTTCATTTTGGACTTCTTCATTTATAGTTATTGCAAATTTATTTTAATTTAATGGAGTTTTTAAAATTGTCTAGGTTTAAATTCGGTTTTATTTTGGCCGTTTGTTTTTGTGCGGGTGCTTGCTCTGCTCTTTCGCCTTATGTGGACCGGAGGCGCAATGTTTATGCCCAGACGCCGGCCGATCTTTATGTGGGCGCGTCAAAACCCGATGCTCCGGCCATCTGCTACAATAAGCTGACGACAACGCTTGAAGAGATTCAAAAGCTGGCCGATGCCGAATGTGTGGAACAAGAAACCGGAAGCCGCGCCGTGATGGTAAAAGAAACCATTTTTACCTGCAAGTTGCTGCTGCCTAACCATATGTATTTTAAATGTGTTAAATAAGCGCTTGAGTTTTGCTGAAATTTATTTATAACTATTGCAGATTTTTTAGATTAAGATGAGGAAAAAAGATGGATTTGTCCGTGGAAAACATTATTAACAAAAAATTTGAAGCTATTTTTGACAAGCTGGGACTTGATAAGAAATTTGCCGCCGTTAAGAACTCTGACCGTCCCGATTTGAGCGATTTTCAGTGCAACGGGGCTTTGGCTCTGGCGAAGAGCGAACGTAAAAATCCACGCGAAATCGCCCAGAAAATTGCCACAGAGCTTGAGCAGGACAATGACATTGAAAAAATCTCGGTCGACGGCCCGGGCTTTATCAACATTACGCTCAAAAACGAGTTTATTGCCCGCAACATGGACGAGGTTGCCGCCGATGAGCGTTTTGGCTGTGCCAAAGTGAGCCAACCGCAGAATATTGTTATTGATTCCGGCGGCCCGAATGTGGCAAAGCTGATGCATATCGGACATTTGCGTCCGGCCGTTATCGGCGAATCCATTCGCAGGATTGAAAAATTTGTCGGCAACAAGGTGATTTCCGACGTTCATTTCGGCGACTGGGGAACGCCGATGGGAATGATTATTTCCGAAATTGAGAATCTGCACCCTGACTGGCCTTATTTTGACGATGCCAAAACCGACGGTTTTCCGAGCGAACATCCTTATGACGTTAACGAAGTTACCGAACTTTATAAAAAAGCTTCCGCGCATTGCAAAGAAGACGAGGCTGCCCGCGAAAAAGCCCGCATTATTACCGCAAAATTTCAGGACGGGCATCCGGGGTATCGGGCTTTGTGGAAACATTTGCGCGACGTTTCGGTTGATGCGGTCAAAGAGATTTACGGCGAGCTGGATGTGAACTTTGACCTTTGGCTCGGCGAAAGCGACGCGCATGAAACCTGCAAAGAGATTATGAAAATTGCCAAAGACAAAGGCATTTTGGAAAAAGACGAAGGGGCGGAAATTATCCGGCTGGAAGAAGCCAATAAGCCGAAACCGCCGGTTATTCTGGAAAAATCGGACGGTGGTTTTACTTATGCCGCGACAGATATTGCCACCATCAAAATGCGCTGCGACGACCTTAAGGCCGACGAGATTATTTATGTTACCGACCTGCGGCAGTCTTTGCATTTTGAGCAGGTGTTCGAGGCCTCCAAAATGCTGGGTATTTGTCCGGACACAAAACTGGTGCACATCGGTTTCGGCACGGTTAACGGAAAAGACGGCAAACCGTTTAAAACCCGCGACGGCGGCGTGATGAATCTGTCCGACCTGATTGCCCTTTCCAAAGAAACAGTCAGGAAATCCGTACCGGAAAGCGCGCCCGGCTACAGCAAAGAAGATATTGCCAAACTGGTGGATGATATCACCATCGGCGCCATCAAATTTCAGGACATGAAAAACAATATTGCTTCCGGTTATGTTTTTGACTTGGAAGACTTTGCAAAATTTGACGGCAAAACCGGGCCTTATATTCAATATGCCATTGCGCGGATTAATTCGATTATCCGTAAAGCGCAGGAAAGCAACATTAAAGAAAGCAAGATTGTTATTTCTAATGAAGAAGAGCGAAATCTGGCTTTGAAAATTGCACAGCTGAACGCAACGGTCATGCGGGCACACAACGACAAAGAGCCCGGTATCATTGCCGATTATGCCTATACATTGGCTCAGAGTTTCAGCAGCTTTTACAATGCGTCGTCCATTGTGAATGCTGAAACGCCGGATTTGGCCGGTTCACGTCTGAAACTGGCGCGTCTGGTCAGAGATATTCTGAAACTGCAGCTTTATCTTTTGGGAATCGCCTCTCCGGAAGCGATGCTGAAAAGCCAGGAAGCCGCAGCTTAGAAAAATCCCCGCTCTTGTTTGCAAGGCGGGGATTTTTTTATTCTTTCTTTTCCGTAAACGTCAGATAAATATATTTGCTCAAAGGAGAAGGTTTGGTTACCGTTACACTGAAAGCAACACGGCCGTTTTCTTTAACAAATTTGGCCGGCGGCGGTGTTATCAGCGTATCAATCACCAGGCCTTTTTCATCCATTACCTCAAGTTTGACATCCGGGATCTCAAGCATTTTTTCGGTATTGTTGACGATAAAACCTTTAATCTCCATTTTGGTTACATAATCGTCCTCATAATTCCGGCGGCTGACGTTTTTGAACTCCAGCCCCTCACCGAGAACCTTGGAATGTATATTCAACGAACCGTAAACCTGTTCCATAAACGGAAAAGTCCTGACAATTTCGTACCGGAAATAATACAATAAAAGCAAAACAACCAAAAACAGCAGAAAACAGATATAACGGCGGGTTGTGCGGCTCATCAGGCCTGTATTTTTGCGGATGCTGCCCCAGATTTTTTTCTGTACGGGCTGCTCGTTTTCTTTTTTGGAAAGGGCTTCGCTCTGCTCGGAAAGACGCTTGAAAATATCGTTCATCCCATCAGTTTCGGCGGCAGGATTTTCAGTATTTTCCTTATCCGTATTTGCTTTCTCTTCCGCTCCGGGGTTTTCTGTTTCGGTTTTCGAGGCCTCTTCCGTTTCCGCATTTTCGGCGGGCTGTTCATCCGGGGTTACGGCAGGCGGCATTTCTTCCGTCGTTTTTTCTCCGGCAGCACCGGTTTCTTTTTCCGTTTTGAATTCTTCCCAATTTTGTTCCTGAGAATCCGGCGTTTCGACTTTTATCTCATTCCACCGAGGATCTTCTCCGGGGGCTGCTGTTTTTTCATCTGTCCAGCCGGTAAAAGAATCGTCGGCATCTTCCGGGCGACGCCAAAAAATCTCTCCACAGGCTGAACAACGCATACGGCGCCCTTTGGCAGGAAGTTTGTCTTCACTGACATCATACAATTTTCCGCATTTCGGACATTTTATACGCATTATGTTTTACCTTTTTTACCTTATACTGCACCTTATTGCACAAAAAGCATTTAATCAAAGAAAAAAAAGATTTTATTAAATGATTTATTGCTATATCTTAGAGAAAATATTTTATGATTCATGGAGGGTCGAAGTTGCAAAAAAACGAAAGCAAAAGCAATAATGCAATTATTGTCATGCAAAACGTGGGAATCCGCTATGGACAGGGGCCCGAAGTTTTGAGCGACATTTCTTTGAGCCTGCCCAGAGGATCTTTTCATTTTCTGACCGGCAGAAGCGGCGCCGGCAAGACATCTCTTTTGAGCATGATGTATCTGGCACAAAAGCCCAGCCGGGGAATCGTTCAGGTTTTTGGCAGAAACATTAATTTTACAAACAGGGACAACCTTTCTCTGCTACGGCGGAAAATCGGCGTGGTTTTTCAGGACTTTCGTCTGCTGGAGCATCTTTCCGCTTTTGACAACGTTGCCCTGCCGCTCAGAATCTGCGGCATGAACGAAAGGGAAGTCAAAAAAAGAGTAACCGAACTTTTGCAATGGGTTGAGCTTGACCGCAATATGTATGCCAAGACTTCCACCCTTTCCGGCGGCGAAAAACAGCGCACCGCAATTGCACGTGCCGTCATCAACCGTCCCGACCTTTTGCTGGCGGACGAACCGACCGGAAACGTCGACAACGATATTGCGCCCAAACTGATGAAGCTGTTTGTCGAACTCAACAAGCTCGGCACGACGGTCGTTATTGCAACGCACAGCGAGAAGCTGATTACCGATTTTGCTTTTCCGCGCCTGCATTTGCAGAATCACGGACTGAAAGTTTACGAACCTTATGATTTTACCGGCATTAACATCGGAAACCGGGTTGAGAAAGGAGAGCGCCGATGAGCAATAACAATGCTGCCGATTTTATCTCCCGCAAACAGGAACTGCCGCTTAACAATGACAGTTCGAGCCTGTTTCTGCAGATTATGATTTCGATTTCGGTCTTTATCTTTGCCATTACACTAGCCGGTGTTCTTTCCATAAACTCAATGCTCAGAAACTGGAACGACAGTATTCTCGGCTCGCTGACGGTACAGATTATGCCAATTAACAGCAGCGACCGCGACAAGGCCGCCGCCGATACGCTGGAGAATCAGAAAAAAGCAATTGAATATCTCGAATCGGTGGCAGAAATCGAAAAGGTAACGCCGCTTTCCGACGAACAGTTGCAAAAGCTTATCCAGCCCTGGCTCGGCGACGGTATTGAAATCGGGAGTCTGCCGGTTCCCCGCCTGATTGACGTCAGGATAAAAAAAGGCGAGACGCTTGACTTCGGCGTTTTGGCGGAGAATCTTGCTCAGGTTTCGCCTCAGGCATCGGTTGACAATCACAAGCTCTGGCTCAACAAACTCATCCGCTTTGCCGACGGCTTGAAAATGTTGGCGCTGAGCATTTTGTTTTTGGTTATTCTGGTTACGTCCGGCGCCATCTTTTACAGCACGCAGACAAGTCTCGGCCTGCATCATTATATTATTGAAATTTTGCATACGATGGGAGCAAAAGACGCTTATATTGCCCAGCAATACGCCCGGCGCACCGGCTGGCTTGCGCTGGTCGGCGGCGTTATCGGCGTGGCGCTTTCCATTCCAACGATTTTTTTGATTGCCTCGCTGGCCGAACAAATTGAAGGCGGAATCATCAGCGGTGCACATTTATCCGCAGAATCGTGGATAACTATCTTGATATTGCCGCTGTTTGCCGTTATGATTGCCATGTTTACCGCTTATTATACCGTTAAACGCACATTAGAAAAAATGATATGAAGAAACTGTTTATTATTGCCGCCTTATTTTTGCTTTTGGCCTGGTTTGCCGGTTTTTTGTGGTTTAACCACCGGATTAATTCTTATGAAAATACGGACGGTATCAAAACCGATGCCATTATCGCGCTGACCGGCGGAAGAAACCGAATCAGCAGCGCTATTGCTTTGCTTAACGACGGGGCGGCCGAAAAGCTTTTTATCTCCGGCGTGTCAAAAAAAACTTCGCTGGCTCAGATTGAACAGTTTAACGACGTCAGAATCAGCAAAAAACAAAAAGTGCAGATGGGCAGCAAAGCCAAAGACACTATCGGCAACGCCATTGAAACAGACGAATGGATTAAGAAAAACAAAATCCGCTCCATCCGACTAGTAACTTCTAATTATCATCTGCCGCGCAGCATTTTGGAATTCCGGCACCAAAACCCGAAGGTTTCGATTGTGCCCAGCCCGGTGTATTCGGATAAAGTGCATCCGAAATGGTGGAAGAATCCCGGTAGTTTCTGGCTGATTGCGACAGAATATAATAAATATTTGTATGTTTATACCGCTTATGTCATTTCTGAAATTTTTAACGGCGAGGAATAAATGATTTTTGTTCGTTCTTTGATTTTTAACTTTTTTTGTTACGGGCTGATATTGGCCGGAACCATATTTTCGATTGTGCTGATGCCTTTTCCGAAAAAAATATACATTCATTTCTGGAATGACATCATGCAACCGCTCAACCGCTATCTTCTCAAGCTCATCTGCGGCCTTGACATTGAAATCAGAGGACAGGAAAACATCCGGCAAAGCGGCGTTATCTATGCCTGCAAGCACCAGTCTGCGATGGAAACTTATTATTTGACAACCGTTATCAAATCCGGCGTTTTTATTTTGAAACGGGAATTGCATTTTATTCCGTTTTTCGGCTGGGCATCTCATGTTTATGGCATGATTCCCATTAACCGTTCCGCCGGCTCGGCCGCGATGAAGAAAATGCTGACAGAGGCAAAAAAACGTGTGGCAAAAGGGCGACCCATCATTATTTTTCCGGAAGGGACACGCACAAAGCCCGAGACGACAACCCAGTATAAACCGGGCGTGGCTTTTCTTTATCAGAATCTTAAACTTCCAGTTGTTCCGGTAGCGCTTAATACCGGATTGTTTTGGGAAAAGGCTTCTTTTCTCCGGCATCCGGGAAAAGTTATCATTGAGTTTTTGCCGCCGGTTGAACCCGGACTGGACAAGAAAGAATTTATGGACGTTTTGAAACAGAAAATTGAAAATAAGTGCGAAGAACTTAATCAGGAAGCTTTCAAAAATTATCCTTATACGGTAGACTTGCTGAAAAAATACAAAAAGGCAAAATAAGTTGGCAGAACAGGAAGAACATATCCCGCAGCAGGCCTCGGTCGAAGACGCTTTGGAAGCAAAAGCCATTTTTGACGGTTTAAAGCCGGCTGACGAAGAAGCGCCGATTTCCAAAAAGAAATTCAGTTTTCGGATTTCCCGGCTGGGTCTGGGTACATTTTTGTTTACCGCCCTGCTTACTTTTTCCGGCTTGTGGGTTGTGTTGTCCCGGGCATATTATATCGGTGTTATCAAAAATGAAATTGTCCGGGTTCAAACTTCACTGAATGAATCGGGCTGGGATGTGGCTTACAATAATATTGAATTTTCGCCGTCTTATCCGGGAAAGATTATTAAAGTACAGGATTTTCAATTTTACAGCCTGTATCAGGGAAGGGATTTTAAAATTGAAATTCCGTATCTGGAAGTTTCCGCCGATTTGTTTAATCCCCGGAAACTTACGGTCAATCTGTCGCCGGAGATGGATATTGTCTATAAAAACAAGACTTATCATCTTGATATTCCGAATCCGTTGATTTTGATTGATATTGATGCTCATGACCGGATGGCTCATCTGCTTGCCAGCGCCAAAGAGATTAACATCCGCAATACGATGCAAATCGGCGATCTTTTAATTTCCGCGGTCAGAAAAACGCCGGCCAACGTTTCCGGCGCCGTGCCGGCCTGGGGTTGCGATCTGCTGCTCAGCGGACTGAAGTTTGACAAGAAATTTGAAATTGCCCTGGCAGACAAAATTGATATGATTTTTATTGATGCCGACATTATGGGAAAAGTCAGCGGCAATAAATCGTATCGTTCTGCAATTTACGAATGGCTGGAAGCCGGCGGTTTTGTGAATCTGAAATATGTTTCTCTCAACTGGAAGCCTTTGGCTTTGGTCGGACGCGGCAGTTTGCATTTTAACGAAAAACTTGAGCCAAACCTGCATTTGGATACGTCATCAAAAGGTTTGCTCGAGAGTATGGACAGTATGCTGCAATACCAGTGGCTGGAAAGCAAGGGCGTGTTTGTCAGCAAAATCCTGCTCGGCAACAAAGCCTTTAAACTTTCGCCCAAAGACAAATATCTGACCGTTACCGCGCCGATAGATTTCAAAGACCGCAAACTTCAGATAGAAAACATTACCGTGGCAAAGTTTTAACCGCGGTAACGCAAAAATAAAATTTTGGCAAGTCCGTATATCCGTTCTTCTTGCAGTTCATATTCTTCCGGGATTGTGATTTGTTCATTTTTTTCAAGCTCGGCCAGGCACAAAGCCCCCTCTTCCAGCCATCCGCCCGCAGCGACGGTTTTTAAGGCTTTTTCAGTCAGACCTTGGTTATAAGGGGCATCCATAAACAGCAGATTGTATTTTTCCGGAGCTTTTCCCAATTTTGCAGCATCAAGACGCAACAGTGTTATCCGCTCTTTTTCAGCCGGAAACAAAGCGGCATTAGCGGCAGCCGTTTTAGTGTCTATGTCTATCTGGCAAATTTTCTTAATGCCGCGGGACAGGGCTTCCAATCCAAAAGCTCCCGTTCCGGCAAAGACTTCCAACAGAGAAAAAGCCTCCCAATTGTGTTCCAGACGGGAATTTAAAATATTAAATACGGCCTCTCGCGCCCGATCTGATGTCGGGCGGATTTTATCGGTCAGTGGCGAGACAAGTTTTTTGCCGCGGTATTTTCCGGCGATAATCCTCATAACTCAAAATCTTTTCCGAGTTGTTCTTTCAGCACTTTGCCCGAAACTTCCCGGACTTCGCCTTTTTTCATCGAGCCCAGCTGGAACGGCCCATAAGACAAGCGTATCAGTCTTGCAACGTCTAATCCGAGCGCTTTCATCACCTTACGAATCTCACGGTTTTTGCCTTCAGTCAAAGAAACAATCAGCCAGGCATTGGTGCCGGTTTTATTCTCAATCTCGACTTTAATTGCGCCGTATTCCACGCCGTCAACCGTTATGCCGTTTGCCAGAGATGCCAGTTTTTTGTCATCAAGATAGCCGTGAACCTTGACTTTGTATCTTCTTATCCAGCCATTGCCCGGCAGCTCCAGCTTTCTGGACAACTCGCCGTTGTTGGTCAGCAGCAGCAGGCCTTCCGAATTTAAGTCAAGGCGTCCGACGGAGATTACCCGCGGCATTCCGGCCGGAAGATTGTCAAACACCGTCGGTCTGTCCTGATTGTCTTTATGGGTTGTTACCAGGCCGACCGGCTTATAATAAAGCCACAACCGGCTGCTTTCCCGGACAGGAAGTTTTTCGCCGTCAATCAGGATTTTTTCCGTTCCGTCAACATTCAGAGCCGGGCTGTCAATCACCTCGCCGTTTACGGTAACGCGCTTTTGGGCAATCAATTCCTCGGCGGCACGGCGGGAGCAAACCCCTGAACGGGCGATAAATTTGGCAATTCTTTCTGACATAATTTGCTTTCCTTTTTTGATATTTTCCGTATAATACACACAAATTTTGTAAAGGTCAAAGATGAATTACGAATTTTATATGGGCAAAGCTCTGGAACAGGCGCGACTGGCGGCGGAAACGGATGAAATTCCGGTCGGGGCACTGGTTGTCAATCCGCAGAACGGCGAAATTGTTTCAGCGGCTCACAACCTCAGCCAGCATTCGCTGGATGCAACGGCCCATGCCGAAATTTTGGCTATTCAGGAAGCTTGCCGCAAGCTGGGCAGCAACCGTTTGCGCGGATTTGACATGTATGTGACGCTGGAGCCGTGTACAATGTGCGCAGCGGCAATCTCTTTTGCCCGTATCGAACATCTTTACATCGGGGCAGAAGATCCGAAAGGCGGAGCGGTATTTAACGGCGTGAAATTCTACGACCAGCCAACCTGTCATCACCGGCCGCAAACAGAATCGGGTTTTCTGGCAGAAGAATGTTCGCAGATTTTGAAAAAGTTTTTTCGGGCCAAACGGACAGGCGGCCAATAAATTTTATGATTTCGGATAATGTTTTGATTATTTCTCTTATAAAAAAGAAACCCGACCATTTTTTAATGCCGGCCGGGTTTCTTATTAAGATAATTTAATAATCCAAAGAAATATGTTCCCAAATATCTTCAATAATAAGATATTTGTCGTTGACATTCGGCTGATTGCCGACCAACAGAACACGTTTTTCTTCCGTACTGCCTTCTTCGTCGTTTTGGAATGCTTTATCCAGGCTTTCCTTGCACCAACATCCTTCCAAAACATTTTCCGGAAGCAAAAAGTCTTTCATTCCTACGGCCGTGAGAGCCTTGTTAATCTCCGGTGCAGCTTTGGCAATCTGGCGTAAGGCAAAATATTCCGGCACCTGTGCTTCATAAGCCTTAAGGTAGACCATTGCCTGTTCGGACGTAAACGGCGATTTGGGCATATCAAGTTTAATATACAGGTTGGCATTTGCAAATATCCCTGCCTCCTGGTCATAAACGGTAGACGCTGAATGTGCACCGTTCTTCAAAAGATAATGACCGGGCTGCGGATAACAGTTCTTGTTGTTATGATACATCATAAACTGATAGCGGGATATTCCAAAGTCCTTAAAAATACTGTCTAACACCGTTGTTTGTTCATCTTTGAACTCACTTCTGGCATAATCCAGTTTTTGGGGCGTCTTGGCTACCTTAATACATCCGCGGACATATTTGTGATAGTTTGTCCACGAACCTCCGATGTAAGTGTCATCTCCGGGGGCCGGCCCGCCGAAAATAATTTCTCCGGGTTCGCCTTCTCCGGCTTTGTCGCCGGCTGTCCAATACTCACCGTCCTCCAACAACGGAAAACCGAGAATTTTAAGAGACGCGTTAATCTCGCCGCGATGTTCTTTCATTGCGCGGCCGGCTTTCCAATCCGGCAAAACACATCCGCGGTTGCTGCAAAATCTTTGAGCGCGGGCTAAAGTCGTCTTTCCATTGATACGCTCATTTGCCGTCAGATAGTATTCTTCACTGGCAAATACGCCATCAGCCGTCAAGCCCGGCAACAAAACCGGAAAATGCGTTCCATTGGTAAAATGGAACTCTCCGGGATGAACCGTATTCAGGTAGTCATACAATTCCAATGTGTCGATGGCATTGTCCCTGATGCAGGACAATAATGCCTCAGTTTGATTTTTGTTCATAAGAAAGCAAGTTTTAGTTGTAAAAATTTTTCCAAAAACGGTTTCTGTCATAGGTGTCGACATCCTCTGTCTTCACTTTGACAAACAAACCTTCTTCATTTTTTTGAAAATAAGTTTTAATATTCCAGGCAGATTCCAAAATACCATCCAGAACATATTCATGAGAAGTGGTAATAACTATTTGTCCGGTGTTATTACAACGTGAATATGATGTGTTATCATCCAAAGAACATACTTCATATAATTTTCCCTCAAAGTTTTGATATAAGCTCCTCCCTGTAACAAGCAACTCATTATCAACAAGGTCAATCACCGTACCTCTCCCCAGATAAACCAGTTTAAGGTCTTTTCCCCGGTAAAAATTATAATTCTTTTCTGCAATCTCGGCACAAAGAAAATCAATTCCCGACCAGTTGAATTTTAAAACAGGGCTGACCGGTTCATAACATTCTTCAGTGCGGCAATAGAGGATTGTATCGGCAAACAATAAATAATCTTCATCAATTTGCTGATAAGAAGGTTTCTGATAATCCGGGTACCCGGAAATTACAACACAGCGGCGCATTTCACCGGATTTAGCCTCTTTCAGCGCTTCTTCATACCATACGTTATGAAGAATATCTTCAGGAAAAACAAAATCTTGCATTCCAATCCGCGTCAGAGATGCGTTAACGTCTTCCACTGCCAATTTGAAACGGACAATCTGATATAAATCAGGCATCTGTTCTCCCAGGCTGTGGTAATAAACTTCGGCTTCGTGAGCCGTTAGCAGCTGTTTTGTCATTTTTAACGGAATATACAAATGTTCATCAATAAAGATGCCCCATTCCTGATTATAAACCGTTTGAGCACTAATCTCGCCATTCTTTAACAAATAGCTTCCTTTACATTTTGAACTTTGCAGTAAACCTGCATCAACACTTTTTGCATCATAGCAGACTATCTGCCTAGATGCGGATAAACCTGTAGCTTTCATAATTATAAAAAATAAAGTTATGAAAAATAATAATACATTGTTTGTGTGTACAATATACCAATAATTTTAAAAATCAAGTAGAAAAAAAACAGAAAAAACTTTTATTACAACAGGTTAATCTGCCTGAAAATTATTGATTGTGCATTAGAGTGCCGGCAATGCTTCCGGGTGAAAGCAGGCGCAAAAGAAAGCAAATAAAAAAAAAGAGCATTCGTATAACGGATATACAAAAATAATAACAGGCAATAACAGCTTTTATTTGAACAATTAAATTTATTGACAATGCATTAGTATTGCTGCATTTTTGTATAGGGTTAATTATGGTTTAAGAATATTTCATGAGTATAAAAATTAGAAGTTTTGAAGAAAAAGATGTGGCTCAAGCAGTAGAACTGTGTAATGAAATCAGAGAACACCATCGTAAAATATTAAATGGTTATTTCGCGCCAATTAATCGTGATTTTGAAAAAGACGCTCTTTTATCAACCATAGGAAACGACAATGCTTTTGCTGTTGTTGCAGTCGATGGAGATAAGGTTGTTGGTTTGTTGATTGCTAATAAAAAAAATGCTCCCTATTTAGAAAATCCGATCATTTGTAATATTGGAACTTTAGGTGTTATCCAAGAATATAGAAAACAAGGTATTGGAAAAATGTTAATGAATGAGTTTCTAACATTTTGCAAAGAAAATGGAATTCAGGAAGTCAAACTTGGTGTCTTTAATGATAATAAAATCGCCTATAAATTCTATGAAGATTATGGTTTTAAACCTCAAGAACAAGAAATGAGTCTAAAATTTAAGTAATTGGTTGTAGCTTAACCTAAGGAGGCATTTAAGATTAGTCGAAAAGTTTTTGTGTGTTTCAATCAGAAACTTTTTAAAAATTCAAAGTTTTTGCGTATTTTAATTAAAAACTATTATGCTGGCGGGATTATAAATATCCAACCGGAATAATATTAACATCACCAGTCAGTGGCAAATGCGTCTGCGCCATACAGACAACAGCCCCGGTTCCTCTTTTTTGTTTAAGCTTTTCAATAACGTTAAAAGCCTTGATACCTCCTTTGTCCGGGTTGCTTTTTTCTTAATCTCTACCGGATACAGCGTGCCATTTTCATGGAGCAACACGTCAATTTCCCGCTTTTCTTTGTCGCGGTAATAGTAAATATCCGGCTGTTTGCCGTTATGCCAATAGCTTTTGATGATTTCAGAAACAACATAGGTCTCAAACATATTGCCGCTCATTGCCCACCGCGCTTAGCGCTTTAATATCGCGTTCAATATAGGTTTGCATATAAGATTCATAAAAGACTGCCCAATGTCTGCCGGATATGGTTTTAGAAATTTTGAAAACTACCGCTTGCGCGTGCGGATTTTATGTGCTTAACTTATTTTAATTTCGGTGTACTGATTATGATGCTTTTTGATAACTTGCCCCTAAATTTGACGATGAACCCGATGAACCTTTAAAAAGACACAAAAAAAATCCCCGCAGCCTACGGAGATTTTCATAAATGGTGAGCGCGTCGGGATTCGAACCCGAGACCCTTTGATTAAAAGTCAAATGCTCTACCAACTGAGCTACGCACCCTTATCGAATACGAAGGTATGTATAAGGGATAAAAGAACGATAGTCAATAAAAAAAATCAAAAAAAAATAAAAAAATTAAAATTGTGCTGTATTTATTAATAATTATATGTTAATATCAGTTTCAGATTGAAATATCAGAAGATTACAGAATAATAATTTGATGAGGAAAGCCATGGCTGATAATACGATTTCTGAACAAGAAGGTAGATACGATATTTTACAAAATGGTGCGGGAGAGATCCTGATTATCATAAAATACCGTAACGGCGGTCCCGAGAATCCCCGTATGGTATATGACGGCGGTGATGTGGCTCTTTTGTATCGCAGCCGCGAAAGCGCATTATTTTTAGACGCCATTAATGAAAAAGCCAGAGCCCCGTTGAAATCCGTGGATGAAGTTTTGATTGCCGAAATCGACGGCGACGAGGTAGCTCGTGAATATAAGGTTCCGCTCCGCATCGTCAAGAGCCTGGAAGCTTTGGCAAAATAGTTTTTATGCACAATCAAGATAAAATAAGGGCTTTAAAAGCCCTTATTTTTTGTTATATTGGTCGCAGTTGAATGACTTTATGACGAATAATATGCTGGTAAACTTGTTTATATTGTTGTCTTTAACGGGCGGAGCTGCGTTTTTTCTTCCCAAAGACAAATATTCCCGATTCTTTTCATTATTGGTTTTTGCGGGCGCAGTTAGTTACGGCTGGCTGATTTGGCAGGCTTATTTGTCCGGGAGCTCGGAACCTTTTGTTTTTCACTGGATACAATATAAAAGTCTGCATATAGACATCAACCTTTCGGCCAATCAGCGCAATTATCTCTATTTGATGCCATTGGGCATTGTGCTGTTGTTTTCGCTTTTTTGCAATATTTTCTCTCGGCAGGAAATCCGCCGATTGCGCCTGGGCGGTTTGATGTGCGTCAATTTGGCGTTTTTACTATTGCTGATTTGCACCAATAACCTGATTATCTTAATGATCAGCGCCTTTTTAACCAGCATCACGACTCTTTACATTATTAACGATTACGAATCGAAAAAAACATATATTGTTTATGACCTGATTTCCGACATGGCCTTGTTTACGGCCTTTGCAATAATATACAGCCAGTTTCATCAGGTGGAACTTTCCGTTCTGACAAAATATGCCCGGGAGGGCGAGCATATTCCGCTGGTTGCAAGCCTTATCCTTTTAAGCCTGTTGATAAAAAACGGTTTGTTTTTGTTTCATAACCAGCTCCTGAGCTTTCGCGACCTGAATTTTAACCGGCTCGTTTTCCTGAGTTTCAGCAGTCTGCCGGTGGTCGGAATATTGATTTATGAAAAAGTTATGCCTTTATTATCCGCCTTTGAATACGGCCGGTTGGTAATTGCCGTCACAGCCGGGCTCTCGGCCGTTTATGCCTTAGGCGGAACATTGATATATGATGATATTAAAGAAAAAACGCTTTGTTTCAACATGCTGTTCTGGGCATTCTTATATGCTCTGGCTCTGACAGTGCCCCATTTTTCCTTTTCGGCATATTTTTCGTTGTTTTTGCTGATGCTGGCTTTAAACGGACTGATACACGCTTTGTCCGCAGCTGCGTCGGATGAAATTTACGTATCCAAAACGGGCGGTTTCTTTAAAAATCTATGGCTGTTGTTTTTGTTCTTTGTTTTATGGTTTGCAATTTTTGCTCAAAACACCTTGTCGCTTGATTATAGTCAAGCAGGAGCCCGGGTTGTGATTGTTTTGTTTGTATCGTTTATGGCTCTGGCTTTGGCACATTTTCTGAGAGAAGTTTTTTTCGGGGCGACCCAAGCCGACGAAATCGTTTCTGCGCGGTTGAAAGCTCTGCCTTATGCTGACTGTTGGCTACCGGCAGTATTGATTTGCGGCTGGTCTGTTTTTCCTTTTCCGGAAGTTTCCCGAACCGCCGTCATGGCTTTTGCCGTATTCCTGCTGTTGCTGGCGATACATCCGCTGCGCCGTTTGTCGCGCTATTATGCCGATGAAGAATTGCAGCTTGCAGAATTTTTCAAACGATTTTACGAGCTTGTCGTCTTAACGCCGATAACCGTTTTAGGGCGTATCTTATGGCTGACGATAGATTTTGTCATTATTGAAAGAACCATAATTAACTCTCTTTCTGATATGATAAAATTCTTAATCAAGGTTTCACAAAAGATTCATCAGCCGGCGTTGATTAATTATATCTTGCTGGCCTTGTGCGGTCTGGGCATTCTTTTTCTTTATACGGGGAGATAGGAGATGAGCAGCAATCTTTACCTGTTGTCGGTTATTATCGTTTTGCCCTTTTTGGGGATGCTTTTTGTGTTGGCCGCCAAAAATGACGAAAAAACCGGAGGAAGGAATGTTTATAACGTCAGCCTGTTTACGGTTATTGCCAATATTGTGCTCATTTTGCGAATGTTTTCCCGGCTGGACGTTAAATCTTCCGCATTGCAGCTGGTAGAACGCTTTACCTGGCTGGAGAATCCAAGAATTGACATTGTTCTCGGAGTTGACGTTTTTTCTGCACTTTTGCTGCTGTCTATTCATCTTGCTTTTATTATCGGGTTTATAGCGGTCCGGCATAACCGGATACAACAAAAATCGATGATGGTTTTTGCCCTGTTGTTTTTGAGCCAGATTACCGGATTTTTGCTGGCTGCGGACGTGTTTTCTTTTTACATTTTCTTTGAGGCAATGCTTTTTCCGGTATTTATGCTAATCGGCATTTTCGGAGACATTCGCCGTCAGGGAATTATGTATCGCTTTTTCCTTTACAACTTTCTGGGTGCGGTCGTTTTGTTTCTGGCGACAATCATTTTATACAACTACCAAAACGGAGCCGTTGAAATATCAAAAGTAACGCAGCTGTCTTTTAACGGCAGGACGGAACACTTTATGTGGGCATCGATTTTAATTTCCTTTTTATCCCGCATTCCGATCTGGCCGTTTCATTTTTGGATTGCAAGTGTGAGTTCGAGCATTAAAAACCCGCTGGTATTTATTATCGTCAACCTGATTCCGCTGACCGGAATTTACGGATTAATCCGCTTTTTACCGCAAACATTTCCGGTTTCGGCGGCTTTTTACATAACGGCATTGGAGATTATCGGCGTTGTGACGATGTTGTTTATTGCGCTTATCGGCTTTATCAACCGGGATACCCAATATAAATTTTTCTCTTATATCACCGTTTATTATATTATGTATATGCTGGGGCTGCTGTCCAAAAATACTTTGATTATGCTGAATGTCGGGTTCTCTTTTTTCAGTTATCTGATTATTGTTGCCGGCCTGGAGTTTGTTTCGAGTTATGTCCGCAGTCAGCAAGAAAAGCTTGAACTCGGGACGGAGGGTCTGCTTTGCCCCGTTCCCCGCCTGGCTTTTGTATATTCTTTTCTGGTTCTGGCGGCAATCGGGCTTCCGGTTTCCTCATTGTTTTTAAACAACTTTCTGATTATCTCAAGCCTGCTGGAAAACAGTTTTAATCTGGGGATTACGGTTGTTTGCGCTTTGGTTCTTTCTTCCGGCGCGCTGCTCGGGGATTTGTACCGGCTGAAGGACAGTTCGGCTTTTTGCCCTGAAAAAGGATGTATTACGGATATTTCCAAACCCTACTTTTTCTTTATGACTTTTATTATTTTTGTCCTGATTGCCTCGTTTATCAGGCCGCTATGGTTTTTAGGCCGATAGGAGAAACATTATGCTGATAACTTTTTTGCCCGAAATCGTCTTGTGCTGCTGCCTGCCTGTTTTGGCACTGGTTCGTTTTTTCAGGACTTCTGCCACTCCGAAAACCTATTTTACGCTATCTAAATATTTTATGCTGGCTTCCGTCCTGTTGAGCATTATTCTTTATGATAAAAGCGAATTGCCCGGGATTTATGATAACAGCCGTTATACGACCTTATTTAAATGTCTGGTTTTTTTGTTTTCTTTTGTCTGGTTCTTTTTGGCATACCGCTGGTTTTTGCACGAAGAGAGGTCGTCTTTTCGGTATTTTATGTTAAGCATCAGTTCGCTTATTTGCCTTGACGTTATCATTTCTGCACATAATTTTGCTTTGCTGTGGAGCGCTTTGGCTCTGCATGCGGTTTTGGTTTATTTCTTAATTTTGCGGCGGCTTGACGATGAGCGGATTTTTGTTATTGCACATCGTTACGCCGGATTTGCCGCTATTTTTCTGTTGTTGATGGCCGCCGGAATTATAATTTTTTACCGACAGACGGAAAGCCTGAATTATCTTGATATCTTTGCTTTTTTGCACCAAGGAGCCGATATTCCGCGAATATATCTTTATGCTGCGTCAATGATTCTGGCGGGGATGTTGTTCTTTATGGCGGCAGCACCGTTTCATTTTTGGTTTCTGGATGTTGTCCGTTATTCTATCCTGCCGGTCGGCGGGTATCTGACTTTGGCACCGGTTCTGGCTTATTTTGCCGCATTTTGCACAATGACAATCAATGTCTTTTTTCCCATATACGGGCATTTTCAGCAGCCGTTGATTATTTTTGCCGTTGCTTCGTTGTTTTTTGGTGCGATCGGGGCCAACGGTGAAAAAAATATTCTGCGCCTGTTTGCTTACGGCAGCGTTTTTAACGTCGGCTTTATTCTGATAAGCCTGATAACTTTCAGTACCGACAGTTTGTTCAGTTCGTTTGTTTATCTGCTTGTTTATTTAATGTCCATGCTGGGCATATACACCGTTTTTCTCGGGTTCAAAAGCCAGGGACGCTATGTGTTTGAGCTGCGGGAATTTGCCGGTATTGCCAAGCAGAAGGCTTATCTGGCCGCTGCTCTGCTGATGTTTCTTGTTTCGTTAATCGGTTCTCCGCCGATGCTTGGTTTTCTCGGTAAATTGTCCGTCATCAACAATCTGGTGCTGGAACATCATTTTTATCTGGTGGCTGTGGCGTTGTTGTCTTTGATTTTGATGGCCAACGCTTATCTGGTTGTGGTCAAAACCGTGTATTTTGATTCGCCGATTATGAATTTTGACCGAATTGACAAGAGTATTTATATTTGCCTGACGCTTAATTTGATTTTGGTTGTTATCAGCCTGGTGCAGCCGCGCTTTTTGATGAGCGGTTTTGAACGGATGCTGATAAGGGTATTTTAGGAGAAAGCGATGACCGCGATAAACGGATGGTATTGGCAGGATAAAGAAGAAACCGGAAGCACTAACGATGACGCAAAAATATTGAGTGCGTGCCCGCCGGCGGAAAAGTTTGTTGCAACGGCCGTCCGGCAAAATGCCGGCAGAGGACGCCGGGGCAGAAGCTGGATCGGCCTTGACGGGAACTTATTTATGTCTTTGGGCGTTAAAGAAGAACTGAAAGATCTGGGACAGCTGGTTTTTGTCGTTTCATTAAGTCTGGCAGACGTTATTGCCGGGTTAGGCGCCGAGGTTAAAATAAAATGGCCGAATGACGTTTTGGTCGGCGGCGGAAAAATCTCCGGTATTCTGATGGAAAACGGCGAAAACGGCTATATTATCATCGGCATCGGCGTCAACATTACGGACGCACCCCGGTTGAGCACCCTGCTCTACCGCTCGGCCAGTCTGAAAGAAAACGGCATTGAAATTGACCGGTTGGATTTTTTGCGAATGTATTTAAAAAAATTTGACGAGAATCGCAATATATGGCATAAAGACGGCTTTGAAAACATCCGCCGCCGCTGGCTGCAAATGGCAAAGGGACAGGGCGAAGATATCCGCGTCGTAACGGAAAAAGGCGAGGAATGCGGCGTGTTTGCCGGCGTTGACAATAATGGATTGTTATTATTGCAAAAAGGTGATATAGTGCAAAAAATTTATGCCGGTGATGTATTTTATAAGGAAGACAAACAAGGATAATAATTGTAAATGAACGAATTTAACAAAGAGGGGATATACTTTTTTGCTTTAGGCGGAGCGGAAGAAGTCGGTTTTAATATGTACGCCTATGCCGTTGACGGAAAAATTATTGTTGTTGATGCCGGGTACGGTTTTTTGAATGATGACTTTCCCGGAATAGAAATGGGACTGGCTGATCCGTCTTTTCTGGAGAATTATCAGCAGGACATTGAGGCGATTTTTATTACGCATGCGCATGAAGACCATTTCGGAGCCATTGCCCATATCTGGCCCAAACTGCGTTGCCCGATATATGCCACTGATTTTACGCTCGGACATATTGCTTACCGTTTAAGGGAATATAAGCTGGAAAACGAGGTTGAATTGCATTCGGCCACGGCGCACCCGCGCGTTAAACTGCAAAATTTTGACGTTGAATTTGCCGGACTGGTGCATTCGACTTTGGAAAGCTGCGGGCTGATTATCCGCACCCGCTACGGCAATGTCGTCCATGCGACGGACTGGCGTTTTGACGACGGACAAAACGAACTGTCGGTCACGGATTATCAGGCATTGCACGAAGCCGCTAAAGAAGGCGTTATCCTTTATGTCGGAGATTCGACCAATATGCGGGAAACAGCTCCTTCGCCGTCGGAAATGAAAATCCGCGAAAATCTGATAAAGCTGGTGCCGACTTTCAAAAATACGCTGGTTGCCACTTGTTTTGCTTCTAACATTACCCGGATGGAGAGCCTGATTTTGGCTGCTCATGCCGCCGACCGGACGCCGGTTATTGCCGGAATGAGCCTGATTCAGAATATGAATATTGCCAAAGACTGCGGTTTTTTGAAAGATATTCCGTCTTATGTGGAGGCCAAACAAGCGACGGACATCCCGTTGGACAAGATGCTGTATATCTGTGCCGGGTCGCAGGGCAATTATCGCAGCGGGCTGACCCGTATTGTTAACGGAGAAAACAAAAATATCAGCCTCGGCAAAGGCGATGCCATTATTTTTTCCTCCAAGATTATTCCCGGAAACGAGGAAAAAATAGAACGGATGCAGGAAAAACTGCGCGATGCCGGTGTTGACGTCATAACCAGTGAAGAATATGATGTTCACACCACCGGGCATGGCGGTAAACAAGAAATTAAAGCCATGTATGAACTGTTAAAACCGCAGCTGGTTATTCCGGTTCACGGCGACAAGCGCAACATCAGGGAGCAACGGCGTTTTGCTTTGGAATGCGGCGTTAAAGACGTTACCCAGGTTCATAACGGCGATGTTCTGTTGATTAATAAAGACGGATACGAACTGGTCGGCGTCGTTCCGACCGATATTCTGGGCGTCGACCGCAAACAGCTGACCAGCCTCGGGTCGCAACTGATTAAAAACCGCAAACGCATTGCCTATAACTGCAGCGTATTTATCAGCGCCTTTTTTGATGAAAAATGGCAGTTGGAAGATTTGCAGATAAGTTCCATTGACATTCTGGAAGAAAATGCCTGGAATAAACTGGAAGAGGAAATCAGGGCGGATATGATAAAATCCATTCCGGGAGAAGTGGTCAAACTGAACTATCGCGAAAGCGCTATTGAAGAATATATCCGGGCAAAAATCCGCAAAAAGATTTATGCTGCTACAGACATCAAACCGGTTGTCTTTATGCATTTTTTCAAAAAACCGGATACGGAGATAACACCGTTATAAAAACCCTGTGCCCAAACGAAAAATGCCGCCTTTTTACAGCGGCATTTTATATTTGTTTTAACAACGAGGAAGCATTATTTTTTTCTGATATCAATTACAACAAATTCTGATTTTGTGCCGGTTTTGAACTTCATTGCCCAGTTGGAGAGACCGGAAGTTACGATAAAACGGCTGTTTCCGCGCTGCTCGAATCCATAGGTTTTGTCATTGGCACCAATCCATTCGCCGACTTTGTTCAGCGGAAAGAGCTGTCCGCCGTGCGTATGGCCGGAAAGCACCAAATCTGCGCCGGTTTTGGTCTGGTTATCATAATCATTCGGCTGGTGATCCAAGACAATCATCATTTTATCTTTATCCAGCCCCTTCACCAATTCGGCCATTTCTGCCCGGGCGCCGCCGCGCTGCATTTCGGATGCGTCCTTCCGTCCGATAATATAAAAAGAATCTCCGATTAAGACGCTTTCATCCTGCAGAACCCTGACGTTATTTTTCTCAAGTTCCTTTATAAGCTCTCCGCCCGTAAAGCCGCGAAGCGCCGGACTGTAATAGCCTTTGTCATGGTTGCCGAAAGCAAAATAGACGCCGTAATTTGTTTTGAGATTTCCGAGAGCACGGCTGGCGGCAACCATTTCCGCACGGTTGGTGCCGTCATCCACGAAATCGCCGGCTATAACGACAATATCGGGATTTTGCTGCTGCATCTGTTCCAAAAGTCCGGCAAAACCCCGGCTGTCAAATGTCGTTCCGATATGAGAATCGGCAAAAAGAACAATGCGCAAATTCTGAGAAGCTTTTTGAGATTCAATCACATAAGAAGTCGTCCAGACATGGTGGTCAAGATACCAGCCGGCCGCCAGGGAAACAATACTCAAAAAGACGGCCGTCCCTCCGGCATAATAACGCCGAAACGGCTGTTTTCTTATCCGTCCGGCCAGGGCAAAAAACAAATCGCATACCAGCCAGATAACCATAAAATGCAACAGGCAGATGACGGCATTCATCAGGTTTATTGCAAGGCTGAGCAGAAAAAATATCAGCAACACGATGACGGCTCCGATTAAATTGCGGCGCGTCCTGCTGCCCTTGCCGAGTTTTTCGACAAACCCGAATTTGCTCACCCGGCTGCTGACATAAATCAGCCCGGTTCCGGTCAAAATAATCGTGATTGCCAAAATGATATACCACATTAACATATTTACCTGCCTGTTGCTTATTTATACGTTAAAATCAGCTGATTTCAACCAGTTCATACCGGCGGCTGCCCATTTTCAGCGTTTCCATATACTCCAGCTGATGAAGGCCTTTCCGCGACTCTATGCGCTCAACAATATCATGTTTGTCTTTCTCCGGCAATGCATAAACCATATCTATAGAAGCCTGGTCAACAGCCAGAATATCGATTGAGGCAAGCATTCCGATATCCGGGCAGGTTGGTTTTGAGCCGTGGGCATCGCAGTCGCAATCGACCGAAATATTTTTTAAGACATTAATATAAGCAATTTGTTTTCCGAAATGGTCGCAAACGGCCTTGCCGCCCTCCACCATTCTTTCCAGAAAAGGCTTGCCAATCGGCCAGCCGGCACCATGCAGCTGAGCTTTTCCTTTTTTGCCTGAGGCACAGCCGATGGCAATGTTTTTTAACGAGCCGCCGAAACCGCCCATTGCGTGTCCTTTAAAATGAGTATAAACGACCATCGAATCATAGTTTTCGATATGCTTTCCGACAGCAACTTCTTTCAGGCGTTTTCCGCCGTTAACCGGCAAAGAAATATCGCCGTCGGCATCCATAATATCTACCGGGCAAAATGTCCAGCCGTTTGTCTTTAAGGTTTCCAAATGCCCTTCCGTGGTCTGGCGCGGGCTGGGATACAATACATTGCATTCGACTATCGTACTATCGGGAATTTTTGCCTGCAGAGCTTTTGCCAGTTCCCGCGGCAGCAGATTCGGCCCATGGGGCTCGCCGGTATGAAGTTTTATTGCGGTTTTGCCTTTAATATTTTGGTTGACCTTTTCATAAAGCTTTACCAGATTCTCCGGCGTAATATCGCGGATAAAATAAACCTTGGGTTTCTCCTGTTGTTCAGGCAAGGCAGCACCGGCCGGATTTATGCCGAAAGTTTTTCCTAAAACGCCGGCGACAACAGCGCTTGCCGACAATTTGAAAAAGTCTCTGCGTTTCATTATTTTTCTCCCTTCATTTCAGATATTATTCAGCATAACTTTTAAAGTGGGCTCTAAGTCAAGATATTTTTTTGGTCTGTTTATTATAAAACTTATGTAAAAAAGAGATTACAAAAACTTATTTTATGCCAAAATTTCCCAAAATAAAAAGAAATCAAAATTTATTCTATCCTTTTCAAACCCGGACTTTATTAAAAAATCAAGTTGCAACATTTATTCACAAATAGACAAAACTTGCATTCTAGTCCGTCTTGCTAAAAAATATTTTATGCTGAATCAATAAATTAAACAAGTTTTAACACTTTGCTTATATTCTATGGTTGTATTTGGTAATTTTTACTTTTGAGGACTACAAGTGATGAAAAACTATACTGAAAATGATATTCGCGTTGCTGCTTACTACAACTGGCTGAATAACGGCTGCCAAAACGGAAATGATCTGCAAAACTGGAATGCAGCCATTCAACAGCTGTCCAGCAAAATCAGCTGCTCCAGCAAATCTTCCTGCTCTACAAAATCCAGCAGCAAAGCTTGCTCCAGCAAAACTTCCGTAAAAAAAGCTTCCAGCAAAAAAACAAAAAAATAGGCTGAACTTTTGTAAAGTATTGCAACCCCGGTCTTCCGGGGTTTTTTATGTTTAATTTATCAGTTACAAAAAAGCCAAAGGCGTTATATACCTTTGGCTTTTTAAAATTTGGATTCAACCGGCATTATCCGTTATTTTTCGGTTTCCGGAGCAAGAACACTTCCTTCAATACTGTCAGTTTTTCGGTATATTCCGTAATTGTCCATTGTGAAGTAGTCTTTTATGGTTCTGGCATATCTTTCCGTTCCTTTGTAAAAGACATCTCCGGTTGGGTTTTCAACAATTAAGTTGTTTCCTTTAATATAACAGCGGCCGTTACGCCTCATATCCTGCGGAGCGTCACTATAATGCCGGCAACGGCTTTCCAAAACATAATACCAGCACAGCCCGATATCCTGCAACAACCAAGAAGCATCTTCATAATGCTGGTCAGCAATATAAATACCCGGAATACGGGGCGATGTATCTTTGATACGAACCCCCTGTATATTTGGGATATTAAAAAGCATAAATCCGGCATATCCCGTTATGACAATACGGCGGTATCCGGGTTCTCCGATTTCGGCAGCTTCTTTTGACCAATAATTTTGAACAACATTTGAAAGAAGCTGACAATCGTGTTTTCCTATAGTTCTTAAGCTGTGATTCACAATCCTTTTGAATTTTTCCAAAGCTTCAAGTCTTTTGCGTGAAGGCAGCTCCATACCAACAACTTTACAATAGCCAAGCGCCTCAGACGCCGTGACGGCATTGGGTGTCAGCTGATCCAAAATCAGATAATCAAAATTATCAAAAAAAATGCCTTTCTCCTGCCCCCAAATGGTGGAAGCGGAAAAGCTGTTATCTTTCAAAAGATAATCCCCGGGGAGGATTCCTGAATATATCATTCCTGTATCTCCTCTCCAAGCCCGTCTGATACCTATAGGAATCGTACGGTCTACTGTGGTTAAATCTAACATATCCATAATACAGACAATAATAAAGTTATACGGTTTTGTATCTAGCATTACATTCTTTATTTGTCAATAAGCGACTTTTTGATATGGCTGCCATAGCCGGTGCCGATGGTTCGTCCCAGGTTTATGATTTTTTGTGCCAAACGGCTGCGGCTGTTTGCCGGTGTGTCGTCGGCACCGGCTTTTCCCGGATAGAGCGCATAAAAACTTCGATATTCTTCTTCCGTTATATTCGGCATTACGACGTTTGCTCCGGCCTGCAAAGCCATTATCCGCCCGTTTGGATGCAGGCTTTCCATTGCCGTTGTGGCCGGAATATTGATATCCGGCAGCATAATCCGCATAACGGCCATTGTCCGCAAAGCCAGGCTTAAACTTCCGCCGCTTTCTCCGGCAAGCGGAGTATCGGGATGCGGAATAAAGGGGCCTATGCCGGCCATATCAATTTCCAAATCCTGCAGAAAAAGCAAATCGTTTGCAATGGATTCAAGCGTTTGTCCCGGAAGCCCGACCATAATGCCCGACCCGAGCTCATAACCAAGTTCTTTTATCATCAGCAGGCATTCATAGCGATGCTGCCAGCTCATTTGCGGATCCAGCCTGTGATACAGCTCTTTGTCCGTTGTTTCTATCCGCATCAGATAGCGGTCGGCACCGGCTTCGCGAAATGCTTTGTATTCGTCATAACTCCGTTCGCCGATACTCAGGGTTATTGCAACATCAAATTTTTTAATCGCCGAAATTATCCGGCATAACCGTTCCGCAGTGAAGTACATATCTTCACCGGACTGCATTACTATGGTTTTGAACCCCATATCCGCACCCTGACGGGCCGTTTTTATCAGCTCTTCTTCCGAAAGGCGGTAGCGGCAAACTTTTTTATTATCCCGACGGATACCGCAATACAGGCAATTATTGCGGCAAATGTTAGAAAATTCTATCAGACCGCGCAGATGTATCTCGTCGCCGACGTTTTTCCGGCGGACATCATCCGCCCGTTTAAACAACTCTTGTTCGTTTGCATCATCCGACAGCAAAGCGACAATTTCTTTTTTGGTCAAACTCATTATATTCTTCCTTCTTGACCGAAGTCTAACTTTTGTTTTTTTATTTGCAACGGAAAAATGATGTTTTATAATTCCGACAGAGGAAAATTATGGAAAAAGGTATTTTGGAAAAACTCGGAAAATCAAAATTCCGCAGCAGTTTTAAATTGAGCAAAAAATACAAAGATTATGTCCGGCAAAAGGGGTATGACACCATCCGCTGCCATGCCGAAGATTTTATTGCCCGCCGTCTGGCGCCTGCCGTGATAGAAAATGACGGCAAGCAAACGCCGATGCGCAATCATCCGGTATTTATCGCCCAGCATGCCACGGCCTGCTGCTGCCGGCAATGCCTTTACAAATGGCATGGTATCCGCCCCGGCAGAGAACTGACGCCCGAACAGCAGGCAGATATTGTTGACTTGATTATGGCTTGGATTGAAAAACAAATGGAATCAAAAAAAAACGTTTCCCTAAGATAGAGAAACGTTTTTAGTCTGCATATTAAGATTGAGATGACCTTGCCGCTAAATATGCGTCAACTCTTTGTTTATCGGCTTTGGCTTTAGCTTCTTTTTCTGCTTTTTCCTTCGTTTCGCGGAGTGCATATTCCTGAGCTTCTTTAGCTTTACGGATTCTTTCCTGTTCTTCCCATTCGGCTCTCAATTCTTCAGGCGTTTTTGCTCCAAAGGCTCTTAAAAGCCTTTTGACCTCTTCATTTTCTGTTTCAGAATATAAAGGCACATATTCTGTAGCATAACCAGGCGCATAGGAATCATTAGAATAATTCACACTAATGGCTACTTTTGTATTAGGGTCTGCTCCTGCTTCAAGCAGCCGGATTACTTTATTGATATCTTCTTTATTGTAATCAAAATACCTACAAGTTTTTGCCAATTCCTCATTTAATTTTTTTTGTTTTGACTCTGATTTCTCCTGTTTAGGCTCCTCCGGTTCTGACTTCGCCAGTTTTGACTTTGTCTCCTTTCTATATCGGAGGTACAACACAACGTAAGAAATAACAAGAACTGCTAAAATACTAAAAATAACGTTTTGCATAATAGTAAATTTTTTTTGTTAAACATAAGAATATTTTTTACGGATTTAGAATATCGTATATTCATTATTAAATCAAGCACAAAATTTGACAAATTTTTCAAGATTAGATTTTGCAATTTATATATTTTTAGAAAAAGCAAAACAACTTTTTCTTCAAAGTTACATAACTAAAAAAGGAACCCTGCCTATAAAGACAGCAGAGTTCCTTTTATTTTTACGAGATTGCCTCGAGATGCGTTTTGTAAATTTGTATCAGACGGCTCTCCCATTCTTCTTCACTAGCAGTTGACAGCTCACAGAAATTGTGTTCCAGAGCATAAATTTCTGCTTTCAGCCAAGCTTTAAGAGCTTTTGTTTCCCATTTTTTTAACTTTGGCAAGATTTGTTTGAAAGCTTCTATCCGAGGGAGGTCTTTTTCAACCACACCATAAGCCACAGGCAGTTGTTCATCCAGTTTCCACCAAAGTTTTTTACCCTCTTTTTTTAAACTGTCGCCCGACATTAATGTCAATAGTTTCATAAGCCTTAAAAATTTAAATTAATAATAAAATAACGTATCAACATTTTAGTAAAAAATTTTTCCAAAAGCAAGCGTTTTCAGGGCAGCCAACTGATTATGCCGGTTTGCGGATTGGCTTTGCGCCAAGCGGAAAAGCTTTTCCAATCTTTTATGCCGTCACGAATCACGGCCATATAATATTCGATGCCGCCGATTTTTTCTTCTGCCGGCGTTTCATATTTTAAGCGAAGAATTGTTTCTTTTTGTGCCGGCGTCATAACTGCGCAAATCCGGTCTGCCTGTTTTTCAAAAAAACCATCATAAGCCGAACCGCGGCGGATGTGCATCATATCAATCTGCCACAAGTTTTTTTCATTATCCCGGTACCAGGCATGCCATTCCAGGCAGGAATCTTCTTCATTCAACAGGTTTCCATATGTTATTTTTTCAATTTCCGGATGCGCCGCAATTTTTGCAACGGCCTTAAAACTTTCCGCAATACTCAGATTTTGCGTGTAAATATGAAAATCAATATCACGGTGCGTCATCAGCAGTCCCATCCGCACCGAGCCGACAAGGTTGATTTCGGCTCCGATATCCTGCCAAGCCTTAATGATTCCGCAATTTTGTATGACTTTCTTCGCAGCGGTCAAGTTCTTCTCCGCCAAGCTTATTATATCTTCAACCATTTTGCCCTGCCTGTGCCAGATGTCTTTTTATTTTCTTATTGATTTTATAAAAAATTGTGCTATGAGTCGAGAGGAAAACCATAAAAATTATGTATATTATGAAGAAATTAACTGAAAAAGATCCGATGACTTCTTTAGAAGAAGGACGGAAAGAGTGTGAGCTCCACATTGAGATTATGGAAGAGTTGAAAAGTCTCAAATGTCATATTGAGTCTTCCTGGGAAGAGGATTATGAAGGATATCCGTATTGCTCCTATCGTCTGCTTGAGAACAAACTTACCGATGAGCGGGCCATTATGATTGCCCGGCGGCAGAAACATGATGAAATTTTGCTCATGATTCAAAAATACGGTGAGATGTATGCAGTTGTATCTCAATATAACCGCTATTCTTACAGTTCTCGCAGTCTTGTTTTGCCGGTTGAGGTTCAGGTCATTATTGCCGAACGGAACAACCCCGAAGAAATGAAAGCTTTCTTAGCCTATATGGGCTTTGGCGAAGAAGGACAAAATGTTGTCATCAGCCGCGGGAAACACGACGAACTGATGTATTATATCGAACGTCACGGTTTTACGCCCGAAATGCAAAAAAAGCTTTGGCAACGCGGCAATATGGAAGAAATTGCCCTGCATTTTCATAAGCATTGCTTTTGTCCGGAACTAATATCCAAATGGTTCAGGCTCTACCAGAATCATCAGGATATTTTATTTGCAATCCACTGGTACGGCAAACAACACAAAACTCTGCCGGAGGATGTGCAAGTGATGATTGCCCAACGAAATAATCCTGAAGAAACGGAGGCTTTCTTATCCTATATGGGGTTTGGTGAAAAAGGACAGAGTATCGTCATCGGCCGCGGAAACCATGATGAACTGATGTCTTACATCAGGCGGCACGGCTTTACACCCAAGATGCAGAAGATGCTTTGGCAGCGCGGCAATATGGAAGAGATTGCCCTGCATTTGCAGAAACACGGATTGTGTAAAGATTTGACGGCATTATTGTTGGATAACGGTAATCCGGAATATTTCGACTTGTGGATTTCTCAACGGGCACTGCCGTTCGAAAAGCAAAAAGCTCTTTTGGAGACGGGATCTTCGGAATTGTTCTATAAATATATTCGCAAATATAAGTTTGACTACCAACTTCTTAGTTTGTTGTTTGACAAACGGTCTTTGCAGGAAGCTAAAGATTATATTTCGTTATATCCCGATATGTACCGGCTTGACCAGTTTCTGAAGAACGGAAAAGACGAGTTGGTTATGCATCTTATCCGGCATTATCCTGCTGAGCGTTTGCATTCCCTCATTGAAATGTATCAAAGCTCGGGAAGAAACAAGGTTGACGAGATGCTGGCTTTGACGGATCGATGCAGGTGGTCTTCATATACCACAACGGTAAGAAAGAGCTTGATAAAAAGCGGAAATGCCGAGGACTTTAAGAAATGTCTGACTGAGCGTTTTTCTCCGGAAGAAGAAAAGTTCCTGGTTCAAGAAGGTTCGCATGACATCGTTATGGCGTATATTGACCGCTATCCGTTGGAAATGTATGCCTTGCGGGAGTTTTACAATCGCAATAATCCCGAAGAAGCCGTATTTTATCAGCAACGGTGGAGTTGAGGCACTGATGTTAAAAAAGCAGCAATACCGGGTATTGCTGCTTTTTTTTAGATATTGACAAATTTTCCGGCCTATGATTATCTTTGCCGGTAAAATATATTATAAAGCAATTATTATGGATATCGGAGTCATTTTTTATATTGTTCTTGCCTGCATTATATTATATGTTCTTCTGGCTATTATCTGGTATGGCATTCTCATGCTTTTGGGAATTTTGCGCATTATCTGGCTGGTTGTGAGTTTTCCGTTCAAATGCATCTTTTACACCGGAGCATTTTTGTTTGGATTGTGTCATGAAATTTTGCAATACTTATCAAACAGACGGCAAAAAACTTATCGGACGGAAAATACCTACAACCGGTATGAATACAAACAGGAAAAGGCTTCCGGTTCGGCGTCAGGCAATAATGCATCCGACGGATGGCAACGGGAATCTTACAGGCCGGCAGATACAGATAAAGAAGAGCAATATTTGCAGATTTTGGAATTGTCCCGACAGACGCTTAACAAAGAAAATCTGAAAAAGAATTTCCGGCGTTTGGCAAAAGCATACCATCCCGACAAGAATTCCGGAAATCCCGTCATGGAAGAAAAATTTAAATTTCTGGTCGAGGCGTATGACTATTTTTCAAAAAAAATTTAAAAGCCCTGCTCCGTCAAAGAGCAAGGCTTTTTTGTTTATTCATCCGTCCGCGGACGGCAGCCGCAATAATTTTGATTATACAAATCCAGTTCTTTTATCAGCCGGCAGCGCAGTTCCTGCATACCGTGTTTGCGTCCTTCTATATCAAAATACGGCATGCCGGTTTCGGACGAGGCTTTCTCTGCCGCCGCATTAACCTGAGCCAGGTTTTTATAACGCGAAACGCCCAAGACTGAAGCAACGCCGTCAAAACCATTGGCTTTGGCGTATTCCATTACCCTTTTTAAGCGCATATAAAAACAAACAGAGCATCTGGCTCCGCGCTCGGGCTCGTTTTCCAGCCCTTTGGTCATTTCGCACCAATGGTCGTTATCGTATTCCAATTCGATAAAGGGAATCTGATAAAGGCTGCATATCCGGCGGTTTTCTTCACGACGTTTGCAATATTCCGCATGGGGACGGACATTCGGGTTGTAAAATACGACGCTGAAGTCATAAAATTGTTCCGCCAGTGTTTTGATAACCGCGCAAGAGCACGGCGCACAACATGAAAGCAAAAGAAATTTCGAGTTTTTGTCCGGCTGCATTATTCAGAATCCTTCCAGATAAATATTGTCCCCAACCTGCCATAAACGTATAAACTTGTCAATCTCGGCATTAAATTTTAGAACTGCGAATTATGATTACTTTTTTTGATGAGCTTAATATTAAAAAAAGAGCAGTAAAAAACTGCCCTTTTTTTTAAATTTGTTACCATAAAAGCCCTTCTTTGCGAAGAGTTATGGTTTCATTTTTCAAAAAACATATTGCCCTCAGAATATCATCTTTGGACAAAGGATAAAGAAAATGCGCCATATTGCCGCCGGCACAACCGGTTGAATTGCAACAGCCGATAATCCGAAAGGCTATGCTGCCATAACCGTAATAAGCTGCATTATGCGGCGTGATTATCAAAACATTGACAAAGTTCTGAATCCAGAAAACCCGGTCCAATATCGGAAGCCAGTTTTCAAAATCGCCGTTTTCGGTCTGATAATTCCATTTAATCACCAGAAAGTCGTTTCTTCGGCCAGCCCTGTTCAATGCCTCGTCAACAGCCTCCTGTGCAGATTTTTCAGCATTTTCGCCAAAGCCAAGCGCCTCGCGGTTTTTTTGTTGCAGTTCCTGGATTTCTTTTCTTGTATTGCCGGCAGCAATCAACTTGCGTAAATTGCACGACCAATCCAGATGAAACCGGCCAAGATAGTATTCCATAACCATATACTGCCAATCGTTGACGGAAAATTCTTTTTTGGCATATTGCAAAGCCTTATACAAAACAGAATCTTCCACACGATTATATTCTGCCGTATCCGAGCGGTATGAAACCCCGATGTAAACAGGTTTGAAGCCTTGCTCCAGCAGTTTTTCTTCTTCATCCCGGGTAAAAATATAAGGCTTTTCAAGCAACCGGAATGCCGCGCCGCAACTTTCCAAAACTTTAATTGTTTCAGCAACTACAATATTTCTTTCTCCGATAACAAAATAATATTTTTCTTCCATATGCATAAAATTTAATAATTTATTTTAGAATATTATTTTATGAGAAAAAAGTTTTTTGTCAAGTCTGGCGTTTTATAAAACCATAATCAAGGTTCCGAGCGTTATCAGCCCGCCGCCGACAAGGACTTTCAGACTGACCGTTTCATGCAAAAAGACAAAGGCCATCAAAATAGTGAGCACAACGCTGAATTTGTCAACCGGAACGACTTTTGACGCATCGCCGATTTGCAGCGCTTTGAAGAAAAACAGCCAGGAGGCGCCGGTTGCTATTCCGGACAAGATTAAAAACGTCCAGCTTTTTTGCGTAATGCTGCCGAGTTGATGATGTACGCCGGTGAACCAGACAATTCCCCAGGCCATTATCAAAATGACAACGGTTCTGATTGCCGTTGCCAGGTTGGAGTTGACACCTTCAATACCGATTTTGGCCAGAATAGAAGTCAAAGCTGCAAAAAACGCTGACAATACGGCAAACAAAATCCACATTTTATTTCTCCATTTCTTCCAATTTCTCGCTTGTTTCCAGCCACTCGCTTTCAAATCCGGCAATCTGATTTTCCAGCCGGGACAGTTCTTTCTGCCGGGTTATCAATTCATCGGTTGACATCCGGTTCTGAAAAGAGTTTTCAATTTCGGTTTTTTGCCGGTTTAGCTTTTCAAGCTCGCGTTCAATGCTGCGCAGGCGGGAGGACAGGTCTTTTTTTAACCGGCGGGTGTCAATTTTGGGTTCGGCCGGTTTGGCTGCGGTTTTGGGCGCTTTTTTAAACGTATCGCCTTCCAACAACAATTTTTTATAATCTTCCAAATCTCCGTCATACGGCTTGCAGGTATGATTTTTGACCAACCACAAATTGTCGGCAATCAGTTCAATCAGGTGAATGTCGTGCGTGATTAAGATGACCGAGCCTTTATATTCGTTTAACGCCCTTATCAAAGCTTCGCGCCCGTCAATATCAAGATGATTGGTCGGCTCATCCAAAATCAGCAATCCCGGGCGTTCAACCGTCATGGCGGCAAAAAGCAGGCGGGCTTTTTCTCCGCCGGACAAACGGGAAATCTGCGTCAGGGCTTTTTCCTGCCCCAATCCGAATCTGGCCAGGTGAGCGCGGATTTTGGTTTCATGCTCCTGCGGCATTAGAGTTGTCATAAATTCCAGCGCCGTTTGTTCCATCGGCAATTCTTCCGCCTGGTGCTGGGCAAAATAACCGACCTTTAATTTTCCCAACCGGCGTTCGCTGCCTTCCATCAGCGGCAACCGCCCGGACAACAGTTTTGCCAAAGTTGATTTTCCGTTGCCGTTGGCGCCGAGCAAAGCAATCCGGTCATTGTCGACAATTTGCAAGTTCAGCCTTTTTAAAACCGGAATGCCATCATAACCGACTATCCCGTTTTCAATCGTCAAAAGCGGCGGTGGCAGCTCGTCGGGTTCCGGAAAGTCAAAAACCGTCGCGGCGGCGTCTTCCACCAGTTCCACCGTTTCCAGCTTTTCCAGCATTTTTATCCGGCTTTGCGCCTGCTTGGCCTTGGTTGCCTTATAGCGAAAACGGTCAACAAAAGACTGCAGATGACGGCGACGCTGCTCAATTTTTTCTGCCCGACGGGCCTGCACTTGTTGCTGCAGAGCGCGGGTGGTTTGAAAAGTGTCATAATTTCCGGCATAGGTTATCAGATGTTTGTTATCGAAATGGATAATATAATTGCATAACGAATTCAGAATATTCCGGTCGTGGCTGATAATCAACAAGGTGCCGCGGTATTTGCGCAAATGGCTTTCCAGCCAGATACCGGACTCCAAGTCCAGGTGATTGGTCGGCTCGTCCAGCAGCAAAATATCGGACGGCTGAAACAATGCGGCGGCCAGGGCTACCCTCATCCGCCAGCCGCCGGAGAATTCTTTTACCGGACGCGTTAAATCTTCCTGCTTAAAACCAAGGCCGCTTAAAATTTCCGCAGCGCGAGCCGAAGCCGCCGAGGCACCCAGCACGTTTAATCTTTCATGGATTTCCGCCGCCTCTTCCGCCCCGGCATTTTCCAAACGCGCCAAAAGCATACTGCGTTCCTTATCCTGAGCCAGGACAAAATCCAAAAGGGGCATATCCAGCCCGGATAATTCCTGCTCCACAAACACAACCCGGCTGCCGGACGGAAAAGATATATCGCCGTGTTCGGTTTCCAGCTCCTCTTTTAACACGCGGAAGAGCGTTGATTTTCCGCAGCCGTTGGCACCGACCAGACCGACTTTCCAACCGTCGGCAATATGCGCCGATGCGTTCTCCAGCAGCGTTTTGGCTCCTATCCTGACGGTTATGTCGTTAATGTCTATCATAATAACCGCTTGATAGCATATCGTATTTCAGAAGTAAAGTTTTAACTGCGTCTTATAAGAGCCTGAACCGTGTTGTATTTTCTTCTGCTATTCTAATCAGGCCGCGCGGCGGCGGGGTTTCAAATGAAGAGGTTCTTCTTTGTCCGGTTCCGGCCAGACCGAGGCCTGAGGCCCGCCACAGCAGCGATTTTTTATCCCGGCGCCGGAAGAACAATCACATTTGGGCAACGGAGACATTTCTGCTTCGGCCTTTCCACAGCACCCGGACGGCATTGTTCTCCCCTGCCCAGAACAGCCGCAGATTGCCGGACGGGGCATTCTTCTTTCCGGCTGTACCCTATTTGGGCGCATTTCCGGAAGTTTTCGGATATGCGGGCAGTTGATGACAGTCGGCGCCGTGCAAACCGGATTTTTGAAAGCAACGACAATCTGCTGCGGGTCTACCCGTCCCGAAGCGGCAAACATAAACATTTGTGAAAAACCGACTCCTGCCAGAAACAGCAAAATGCCGCCGGCAACATATATTCCAGTTTTTTTCTTATCCATTTTCTTCTCCCTGCAAAATTACTTTTTTTCATAAGTAAGCAGGGAAACAAGTTATTCAAGATTAGCCAATGGGCTATGTCCGGTGGCAAAATCCTTGACAATCAGCGTGGTAACGGGGGCCTTGGAATGTTTTTGAAAAATCAGACCGTGTCCGAGGCAAAGCCCGACATTGACATTTAAATCGGTATTCATAGAGTTGAGATAATCGGCCTGAAATGCCGGGTCACAGCTTGAGCCTTTATGGTCTTTGGTAAAGTCGCACAAATCCAGTCCGCCTTCCCGGCAGTTGACGTGAAAGACCTCCAACCCGCCGGCAGTCAGCAGGTTTATCAGTTTCGGAATATATTTTTGCATACAAATACAGTTGGCAATGCCAATCCGCCGGTATCCCATTCCTTTGGCATAGTTTATCAGCTCCTGAATGCGGGACTTGTTCAACGCCTCGTAAGTGATTTCCATTTCTTTTAAGTCTTCCGGACTGTATTGTTCTTTCATTTTCCCTCCGTTTTCGGCTGATTATAAAACGGAAAAATAATTTCGCAAGCTTGAAAATTTTAAACGCTTCTTTCATTTTTTTATTTCAGACTCTTGATAAAAGAATCGAATTAAAGGACAGAAACATCATGAAAATTGCCGGAATCGAAATTAAGGGCTTGTCGACGGACTCCCGCCTGATTAAGCCGGGATATCTCTTCGGGGCGCAAGACAGCGAGAAAGCCCCGGCATCGGTATATATTCCGTCGGCCGTGCAAAACGGTGCGGCGGTTATTATCTGCAAACCGGAATATGTTGACGAGAAGACTTATCCGACCGTTAAATTTATTGCAAAAGAGAATCCGAACAAGGCTTTTGCCGAAGCGGCCGCCGAATTTTACGGTCCGCAACCGGAAAATATTGCAGCGGTTACCGGGACCAACGGCAAGACATCGATTGCCGATTTTGTCCGCCAAATTCTGACCATGATGAATCTTAAAGCGGCAAGCATGGGAACGCTCGGACTGATTAAAGGCAGCGAAGCGCCCATTCCCTCTCCCAACACGACGCCGAACGCCGTCGTGATTGCCGAAGAACTCGCCGGGCTGAAAAAAGAAGGTTATGACTATGCGGTTATGGAAATGTCGAGCCATGGTTTATGCCAATACCGTACGGGCGGTGTTCATAACGTGAAAGTGGCCGGCTTTACCAATCTGACCCGTGACCATCTTGACTATCACAAGACTTTTGAAAACTATCTGGCTGCCAAAGAAATTTTGTTCCGGGAAGTGCTTGTTCCCGGCGGAACGGCCGTTTTGAATGCCGATATTGAGGTTTTTGAGCATTTGCGCAAGGTTTGCGAAGAAAGCGGAAAACGCATCATAACTTATGGGCATAACGGCGAGGAATTGAAGCTTTTGCAGGCTGTTCCGACCGTTGACGGGCAAAAATTAAGGCTTGTTTTTTACGAAAAAGAGAAGGAGATATTTGTTCCCCTGGCCGGAGAATTTCAGGCGATGAATGTTTTATGCGCTCTTGGCATGGCTGCCGAACTGACAGGAAAGCCCGAAGAAGTTTTAGAGCATATCAGCCAGATTCACGGCGCCAAAGGAAGGCTTGACCTGGCCGGTAAAACGGCAGACGGCGCAGCCGTTTATATTGACTATGCCCATACGCCCGACGCTTTGGAAAATGTTATTCGTGCTATGCGTTCTCATTGCCGCGGCAGGCTTTATGTTTTGTTCGGCTGCGGCGGCGACCGCGATGCCGGCAAACGTCCGATTATGGGAAAAATCGCCAATGACCTGGCCGATGTCGTATATGTGACGGATGATAATCCCAGAACCGAAGATGCCGAAAAAATCCGTTCGCAGATTATGGCTGCCTGCCCGCGCGGCATTAATATCGGGAATCGGGCCGAAGCAATCAAAATCGCCATGGCTGCGCTGCAGAAAGACGATATTCTGATTATTGCCGGCAAAGGGCATGAGACCGGGCAGTATATCAACGGGCAGATTTTTCATTTCAGCGACCATGAAGAAGTTTGTAAGAATTTGAAATAAAATGTATCGGGATAAATCCGCAGGTATAAAAAAATTAACTAATCTTTGGAGATTTCTGTTATATAATGGCAGAGAATTGTGATTTTAACAGTAACGAAAGGGGTAATGGCAACATGAAAAAAGAAGTTGTTGCGAATACTGAAAGAAAGTTTGACAACGGCGCCCAAAGCATTGACGATTTGAATGCTTTGATTGCCAGAGTCAGCGAGGCTCAGAAAATTATGGCAACGTTCAGCCAGGAACAGGTGGACAAGATTGTCGAAGCCATGGCGATTGCCGCCAACAGCCACCGTATTCCGCTGGCAAAAATGGCGGTGGAAGAAACCGGTATGGGTATTGTGGAAGACAAGGTGATTAAAAACCATTTTGCCGCCGAAGAGGTTTATAACAAATACCGCCATACAAAGACCTGCGGCGTTATCGAGCATGACGCAACCAACGGCATTACCAAAATCGCCGAGCCGCTCGGCGTTATTGCCGGCGTTATTCCGACGACCAATCCGACGTCTACCGCCATTTTCAAAAGCATGATTGCCCTCAAGACCCGTAACGGAATTATCTTTTCGCCGCACCCACGTGCCAAGAGATGTACGGTTGAGACAGCCCGCCTGATGCTGGAAGCCGCCGTTAAGGCCGGTGCGCCTGATAACATTATCGGCTGGATTACAGATCCGACGATTGAACTCACGCAGCATTTGATGAGCCATGACGGCATTGACCTGATTTTGGCAACCGGCGGCCCGGGTATGGTCAAATCGGCTTATTCTTCCGGCAAACCGGCTCTCGGCGTCGGTGCAGGAAACGTTCCGGCTATTATTGACGAAACAGCCGACATTAAAATGGCCGTCAGCTCCGTTTTGATGAGCAAAACCTTTGACAACGGCATGATTTGCGCTTCCGAGCAATCTATTATCGTTCACAAAGACATTTATGACGCCGTTAAAGAAGAGCTGCAATATCGCGGTGCTTATATCCTGAACAAAAAGGAAAAAGAAAAGGTCGCCCAAACGATTGTTATTGACGGCAAACTGAACTCGAAAATCGTCGGACAGCCGGCTTATAAGATTGCCGAAATGGCCGGTGTTAAAGTTCCGCAGGAAACGAAGGTTCTTATCGGCGAAGTTGAAAAAATCGGCAAAGAAGAAGAATTTTCTTATGAAAAATTGTCGCCGGTTCTGGCTATGTACAAAGCCAAAGATTTTGAACAAGCTGTCTTTATGGCGCGCGATCTGGTTAACTTTGCCGGACCGGGGCACACTTCCGTGCTCTATACGGCCGATCATAACAAAGACCGTATCGCCCGTTTCAGCGAAGTTATCGAAACCGGACGTATGCTTGTTAACACCCCGTCTTCACAAGGCGGTATCGGTGATTTGTACAACTTCCGCCTTGACCCGTCACTCACTTTGGGCTGCGGTTCCTGGGGCGGTAATGCGGCCAGCGAAAACGTAGGAGTAAAACACTTGTTAAATATTAAAAATGTTGCGGAAAGACGCGAAAATATGCTCTGGTTCAGAGTTCCCCCGAAAATTTACTTCAAACAAGGCGCCGTCGGTTTTGCGCTGCGTGAGCTCTGCGGGAAAAAGAAGGCGTTGATTATTACTGACAAACCCTTGTTCCAGCTCGGCTATACCAACAAAATCACTTCCGTTCTGGAAGACATGGGTATTGCATACCAGATTTTCTCCGAAGTTGCGCCGGATCCGGATACGGATACCGTTAACCGCGCTCTGGTTATGTGCCGCAGTTTTGAACCGGATGTTATTATTGCACTCGGCGGCGGTTCTCCGATGGATGCAGCCAAAATCGTCTGGTTGATGTATGAACATCCGGAAGTTCAGTTTGAAAATCTGGCCATGCGCTTTATGGATATTCGCAAACGTGTCTGCATGTTCCCGGATTTGGGTTCTAAAGCTTATATGGTCGCCATTCCTACCACATCCGGTACCGGTTCGGAAGTTACGCCGTTTGCCGTTATTACGGACTCTAATACCCACATCAAATATCCGATTGCCGATTATGCTCTGACGCCGAATATGTCCATTATCGACCCGGATTTGGTTTTGACCATGCCGCGCGGTTTGGCTGCCGCTTCCGGTATTGATGCGCTGACCCATGCTCTGGAAGCTTTGGCCTCCATTATGGCAACGCCGTTTACCGATGGTATTGCCTATGAAGCCATCCGCCTGATTTTTGACAATCTGGAACTCTCGGTCAATGATGGCGCCAACAATCCGAAAGCTCGCGAGAATATGCATTATGCCGCAACGATGGCAGGTATGGCATTTGCCCAGGCGTTCCTCGGCGTTTGCCACTCGATGGCTCACAAGCTCGGCAGTGCTTATAACATTCCGCACGGTATTGCCAATGCGTTGATGATCAGCGAAGTTATCAAATTCAACGCCAATGACAAGCCGACCAAACAAGGAACTTTCTCACAGTATCACTATCCGGAAGGCAAGAGAAGATACGCCAAAGTGGCCGAGTTCCTGAATTTGGGCGGAAAGAACGATGACGAGAAGGTTGCCAACCTGATCAAGGCCGTTGAAAAATTGAAGAAGAGCATCAGCATCCCGGCTTCCATTAAAGAATGGGGCGTTGATGAGAAGACTTTTCTTGACAATTTGGATGAACTGTCAGAACTGGCGTTTGATGACCAATGCACCGGAGCCAACCCGGCTTATCCGTTGATTTCGGAAATCAAACAAATGTATCTGAACGCTTATTACGGCAAAGCGTAATCTGTTCGCAGGATGCCGGAAAAGGGAGGATTTGTTCCTCCCTTTTTTATTGTCCGAAATTTTCGGTTTTAATCAACAAATCTTCCGACAACATTTCCATATCTCCGGCAAAAAAATCCCCGGGCACGGAAGAACCGTTCCCGGGGAATTTAACATCTATGGACTATTCCTCCAAGGCCCGGGCCTCGGCATCTTCGGTTCGTTTGTTGTCAAAGTAAACAAAGTACTGATACAAATGGGCGTTAAAAGACATTTTAACGGCAACATTCAAAAAAATCAGTACCAGAAATACGGCCGAAAAGATTAAACGCAAAACCAGACTTTCTCCGGCGATGTTTCCGGCCATTCCCAGCACGGTCATCAGAAAGATTATCGGCAGGGTCATCACAATGCTGCCCCAGAAGATTTTATTGGAATTTCCGCGGGTAATTTCAAACGATTTTTTCAAAGTCATATTCCGGTTTTCGACGGCCGCTCCGCTCAAAACCAAACTAAAGCGCGAAAGCATTATCATTGCTGCCAGAATTGCAATCAAAACAATTAAAAGCAAGTGTTTGAGCATTATATCCTGATACATATTGACATATGCCGTCAATATGCCGATAACCTGCCCAAAGATTACTCCCGGGATAACGTCTATCAGCAGCTGATATCCCAATACCCGCAATTCACGGCTGCCAAAACGAAAAGAAAACGGGCGCGGCTCGTCTTTCAAAATTATAAAACGGGAAAAGGAAGTCATCACATAAACCGAAAAAAGCGTTGTCAAAGCTACGACACCGATATAGGCTCCCTGCGTCGTTGCACAATTTTCCGCCATGGTCAGAGAACAAAACAGCGGCGTGCCGAACAACGCCTCATATCCCGTCAGCAGAACGCCTAACGCAATTATCATAAATATGAGTTTCAGATTGAGCAGAACATAAGCAAAACTGCGGCTCAGACATTCTTTCCACGGCAGGATGATTATGGAATCTTTATTCATTACATTTTTCTCCCGTTAAAAATAATTGCAGGCTGTAACTCAGCCCCGTCAGCCAGGCAACGGCCATCAGAATTATGAAATTGTACATAAACTCGGACGTAAATGCAATATATAGCGGATGACCGCCGTCAACCCCGGCATAGCTGCTTAACAGACCGCCGGACAGATATACAAAAATCAGCAGCATAAAAAACAATGATATCAGAATCTTCAAATTGGCTCCCGACGTCCGGCGCCAAATTTCCCGCCATTTCAAACGGCTTTCTCCCGAAGCCGCCGATGACAACAATGATAACATCCGCAATCCAAACAACGGAATAATGAACAGAAAAAAGAAAACGGCAAAAACCGCAACTTCAATCCGCCAATCCGGATTGGGCTGCCGGGCTGCCAGATAAGAAAAAGAAATCAGCGGAAAAACAAACAGGCTCAAAAAACCGACAACTGTTAAAAGCGTTTTAAAAAAACGGAGGCCAGGCTTTAAGATAAGCCGCAAATTCAACTTTTGTCCGGACAGCACCTGCCGGTAGCAGACAATAAACCATATTCCCAACAGCAGCTTGAGCAGAAAATTTGCCAGATAAAGCCAGGTGGAAGATGAACAAAAATAATTCCCGGCCGGATTATTAAGGGCACAGATAAACGGAAAGCCAAACAAACAGGAAATAACAGACATCAGGCCGCCGAACAAAAAGGCCAGCCCGAGAAAGCTCCGGAAAGAATCAACAAAAAAACGATAGGGATCCAACAGCAACGGCAGAAATTTTAATTTTGGCCATTTTTTACTGTCGGTTCCTTCCGCTGAAGCTGTCGGGCAGCTTTGGCTGAACCAGGAACAAAATTTGTGGAAAATATCTGCCATTTTACAGCTCCTTTACATAAGAAACACCCGGAAGCCCGCGGATTTTGCTCAAAATATCATTGGCAAAAGCATAGCCTCCCGCCAGTTGGATACGGATATCCCAATCATTGTTTTCCGGTTTTAAATATATCTTATTTACGCCGTTTCTATCGTGGCGCAGAATTTCTTTCAACGGAGCAACGGCCTCGACACTGTTCAGCCCGATGACCAGTCCGTTCACCCCGTCGGCAATTGCCTGATCCAAGGTTTCGACCGAGTTAATCATAACCCGAGGGTTGGCGCCCTCTTCCTGTTTTTCAACTGTTACGCCGACCAAGAGCGGCAGCCCCGAATTGATGGTGTCTTCATATTTTGCCAGCAGGTCAGAGAACAAAATTCCTTCAAAACCGCTGGATGCATCCGACAAACCGAGAAAAGCGTATTTGTTGCCGTTTTTGCTGATGCGTTTTTGAAAAGTGCTGACGCAGCCGGCCAGTTTGGCACGGACGGTATCACCGACTTTGACGCCGGCCAAGACCTCCGTACAGCTCTTAACGCCCAAACGTTCCATACCGGAACGATAGCTGTCTAACGGATGCGCCGAGAGGTAAAATCCTATTGCCTCGGCCTCGAGTTTGAGTTTTTCCAATTCAGGCCAGTCTGGCTTTTCCGCCAGTTTGACTTTTGACTGGAGTTCTTCCGTCCCGAACAGAGAAGACTGCGAGCTGGTTTTCAGCTCATTGGCGGAAGAAATGTGCTGCATAATCGTATCTACATTGGCAAAAAGTTTACCGCGGTTTTTCTCCAGGCAATCGAAAGCGCCAGCCTTAATCATATTCTCCAGCTGGCGGCGGTTGCTGTTGGCCAGCGGCATCCGGTGGATGAAATCCGATATATCCTTAAACGGGCCGCCCTGTTTGCGAATCTCTTCAATCACTTTCATATTGGCCATGCCCACGCCCTTAATTGCGGCCAGCGCATAGCGGATATTGCCGTCTTCCACCGTAAAGTCGGCACCGGATTTATTGATATCCGGCTGCAAGACCTTAATGCCCATTTTTTTACATTCTTCTTTGTAAAAAAGCAGCTTGTCGGTATTGGTGATATCAAACGCCATGATGGCGCACATAAACTCGACCGGATAATGCGCTTTCAGATAAGCGGTCTGGTATGAAATCAGCGAATAGGCCGCGGCGTGAGACTTGTTAAAACCATAGGACGCAAATTTTTCCATCTGGTCAAAAATTTTGGTGGCGACATCGGCGTCAATTCCTTTGGCAACGGCACCTTCGGTAAACATTTTGCGCTGTTTCGGAATCTCGTCGCGCATTTTTTTACCCATAACCTTACGCAATTTATCCGCACCGCCCATCGTATAACCGCCCAGAGCCTGGGCAATCTTCATAACCTGTTCCTGATAGACCATAATGCCGTAGGTTTCATCAAGAATCGGCGCAAGATCCGGGTGGAGATAGGTTATTTCTTCTTCACCGTGTTTACGGCGAATGTAGCTCGGAATGTTATCCATCGGCCCCGGGCGGTACAATGATACGATAGCGATAAGATCTTCAAAACGGTCCGGCTTGATTTGTTTGTGAACATCCTGCATACCGGCAGATTCAAACTGGAATACGCCGATTGTATCGCCCCGCTGCATCAGCTCGTAGGTCGGCTTGTCATCAAGCGGAATATCACTCATAATCAGCTCGACGCCGTAATCTTTTTTTACCCAGTCGACGGCGCGCTGAATAACGGTGAGGGTTTTTAAGCCCAAGAAGTCAAACTTAATCAGGCCGGTTTCTTCAACAAATTTCATATCGTACTGGGTAACCGGCATATCGGAGCGCGGATCTTTATACAGCGGTGTCAATTCTTCCAACGGACGGTCCCCGATAACCACGCCGGCGGCATGAACACCGGAATGGCGGTATAAACCTTCCAATTTCATGGCGATATCAAAAAGCTTGTTGACCTGCGGATCGTTAACACGCATTTCTTCCAATTCCGGCACCTGGTCGAGAGATTCCTGCAAGGTCGGGTTTTTGCCCTGAACGCCCGGAGGAATCATTTTACTGATGCGGTCGGCCTGGGAATAAGGCATTTGCAAAACGCGGGCAACGTCGCGAATCACCGCCTTGGACTGCAGCTTACCGTAAGTAATAATCTGCGCAACATGATCATAACCGTATTTTTTTTGAACATATTCGATTGTTTTGCCGCGGTTTTCCTGACAGAAGTCAACGTCAAAGTCCGGCATATTGACACGTTCCGGGTTTAAGAAGCGCTCAAACAGCAGGTTTAATTTTATCGGATCCAAATCGGTAATCCGGAGCGACCAGGCAACAATTGAACCGGCACCGGAACCACGTCCCGGCCCGACAGGAACGCCGTGGTCTTTTGACCATTGGATAAAGTCAGACACGATGAGGAAATATCCCGGGAAACCCATTTTTTTGATGACGCTTAACTCATATTCCAGGCGGGCGTAATATTCTTCATCAATTTTCTTGCGCTCTTCTTCCGTCATCTCCGGTGTATAAACCGTGGCTTCCATACGTTTGCGCAGTCCCAAATGCGCCTGTTCGTCAATATAGTCATCCTGGGTTTTGCCGTCCGGACATTCAAAAATCGGCAGCAGCGGGTTGACTTTTGAAGAAAGATAATTGCAGCGGATGGCAATGTTCACGGTATTTTGCACCGCTTCCGGCAGGTCTTTGAACAGTTCGACCATTTCTTCCTGCGAGCGCAGGCGGTTGTTCGGCGAAAAACGTTTGCGGTTCGGGTTGGCAACGACTTCACCCGCGGCAATGCAAACCAGCGCATCGTGCGCCTCGTACATGTCGGTATCAAAAAAGAAAGCCTCGTTGGTTGCAACCAGCGGAATATTATATTTATAGGCCAAATCGATAAACGTATCTTCCGTCTTTTGTTCTTCTTCCAGGCCGATACGGGCTATTTCCATATATAAGCGGTCGCCGAAATATTTTTGCAATTCCTGCAGCGTGCTTTCTGCCTCCGGCGCGCGGTTTTCCAGCAGCAAACGGCCTATCGGGCCTTCGACGCCGCCGGTCAGCATAATCAGCCCGGCATTGAATTTTTCCAGATCCGCCATGGTAATCTGCGGTTTTTCCTGCGGGTTCGGCAAATCAAGATAAGCCCGTTTCATCAGGTGCATAATATTGCTATAGCCCTCGGCGTTCATAACCAGCAAAACAATCTTATCCGGTTCGACGATTTTTCCCTTGCATTTGAGCAAATCCTGCGAATCGGGATTGCGCAGATAGAACTGAGAGCCGAGAATCGGTTTAACCCCTTCATCGGAAGCATATTTGGAAAAAGCCTTGCCGCCGAAAATATTGGCCGTATCGGTTACGGCAATTGCCGCCACGCCCTCATCATGAAGCCGGTGAATCAGTTTGGGCACAAGCATTGCACCTTCAGACAGAGAATAAGCGGTATGCACCCGCAGATGTACAAATTTCGGTTCTGACATTTATTATAAATTCCTTGCTCAGATAATAGCGATTTTAGCGAACGGACTCAATAAAAAAAAGCGCAGGTTTTAAAATATCAACAGGAGCGGTTTTATTTTGTTTTATGACGGCTCTTCTAGCCAAAATCCTCAACACACTTTTCATTATATATTGACTATTCGTTTGAGCCATGGTATAATCTCCCTATGTGTTTGTTTTGACGGGAGAGAAATGATGAAACAATATATTTTGGGGAGCGTCTTATGCTGCACCGCTCTTACTTCCGGTTATGCCATAGCGGCCTGCACCCAAACGCCGGATTGTGAAACAATGGGATACATATATACTGCCGACGAATGTCCGAACGGCGGGGTTAAATGTCCGTTTGACACCAGCAAATATTTTTGTTTCGACCCGCAGACCTGCGATTATACTTACACCGCCGAGACCTGCGCTGCACAATGTAAAAATGTCGGTTCATCTTCCTGTGTCAGAAACGGTACGACCTATTACCAATCCTGCGGTTCTTCCAAATGCTCAAGTGGGCAAACCTGCAATAACGGGACGTGTGTTTCTAATGCTCCGGTAAGCGGGTGGTGCTGTGGGTATACGACTTATTGCGAATATGATGGCGAAACATCGAATTCTTATGATTCTAGTTGCCAAAGTTATTGGGGTATAAGTTGTTATCAAAGATGCAAGAGTTATGGTTATCCAGATTGTTCTGAGCTACACGCTAATTGTCGAGCCTCTGGCGGTACCCCAGTCTTCCAGCTTTGCGACCGCCGCGGCAGCGTTTACTACATCGGCTACGCCGAGTTCACGTGTGAGTAGTCGTTCTCTGTTTGTCATTCTAGGACTTCGACCCGAGAATCCAGATAAAAAGGAAGCTATATGATTGACCTGGATCCCCGGGGCAAGCCCGGGGATGACGAAAGAAAAAAGAGCCCGGGGATGACGAAAGAAAAAAGAGCCCGGGGATGACGAAAGAAAAAAGAGCCCGGGGATGACGAAAGAAAAAAGAGCTCGGGGATGACCTGCACGGCAGGCGTGTAGCGGATTGACAGCACTGTGCCCCAGAGAGCGTATTGCCCCGGAGGAAAATTGCCTAATCCAGTTCGGCCAGACGCTGTGCCTGATCTTCCATAACCAGCGCGTCAATAATCTCGTCCAGTGCATCGCCGGAAACGACCTCATCCAGCTTGTACAGCGTTAAGTTAATCCGGTGGTCGGTTACGCGTCCCTGCGGGTAGTTATAGGTGCGAATCCGTTCGCTGCGGTCGCCGCTGCCGATTTGCAGTTTGCGTTTTTCCGAATAAGCGGAATCAATGCTTTCTTTTTGCATATCATATAATTTTGCCCGCAGGTGGTTCATGGCTTTTTCCTTATTCTTAAACTGCGAGCGGTCATCCTGGCACTGAACGACAACACCGGTCGGAATATGAGTAATGCGTACTGCAGACTCCGTCCGGTTAACGTGTTGTCCGCCGGCGCCGGAGGCACGATAAACATCAATCTTCAAATCGGCCGGATTGATATACATATCCACTTCTTCAATTTCCGGCAAAACGGCTACCGTGGCGGCGGAAGTATGGACACGCCCCTGGGATTCCGTTACCGGAACGCGCTGAACACGATGGGCGCCGGATTCAAATTTTAATTTTGCAAAAACATCTTTGCCGGTGATTTTGGCCGAGGCTTGCTTGTAACCGCCCAGACCGTTTTCATCGGCGTCAAGAATCTCAAATTTCCAGCCTTGGGTTGCCGAATAACGCTGATACATTTCAAACAGAACGGCGGCAAACAAGGCGGCTTCATCCCCACCGGTACCGGCGCGAACTTCAAGAATCGCATTTTTCTCGTCGTCCTCGTCTTTCGGCAGCAGGGCAATTTTGATTTCTTTTTCCAATTCGGGAAGTTTTTCTTTCAGCTCATAAAACTCGGCTTCGGCCATTTCGCGCATTTCTTTGTCGAGCGACGAATCTTCCATCATCGCTTTGGCATCGTTCATATTGGCCTCGGCATGGTTATAATTGCGGATTTTTTCAACAACCGGCGCCAACTGTGAAATCTCTTTGTTCATTTTCACCAGCTCGTCGGAACTTAATCCGGGACTGACGACCAGAGCCTCCAACTCATCGTAACGGTTAACCACATTAGCGAGTTTTTCTGCAAAATTCATATTTTTCTTTTCCTAACTAACTTTACTTTCGACCAGACGAACCAATTCGTCGACAATGTTTTCACTTTTTACCTTATGAGAGGGCTTGCCGTCAACAAAAATCATATTATCGCCGCCTTTGCCGCCGCAAACACCGAAATCGGCATGTCCGGCTTCGCCCGGGCCGTTGACCACACAGCCCATTACGGCCAAAGTCAGAGGTTTGGCAATATGGGACAGGCGTTTTTCCAAAGTTTCGACCGTTTTTTGCACGTCATAGCCGCGACGGGCACAAGTCGGGCAAGAGATAATGCGAATGCCGCGGTGGCGCAAATCCAGCGCTTTCAGAATTTCAAAACCGGCCTTGACTTCTTCTTCCACGTCTGCCGTCAGCGAAACCCGCAATGTATCACCGATACCGGCCATCAACAAAGCTCCGATACCCATTGCCGACTTAATTGTGCCGGTTCGCAGGCCGCCGGCTTCGGTAACGCCCAAATGCAACGGATAATCGCAGGCAGCCGCCAGCTTTTTATAGGCATCAATCATCATCAGCGTGTCAGATGACTTGACGCTGATTTTGAACTCGCGAAAATCATTGTCCTCCAGCATTTTGGCCTGTTCCAAAGCGCTCTCAACCAAAGCGTCGGCACAGGGTTCGCCGTATTTTTCCAACAGGCGTTTGTCGAGCGAACCGCCGTTGACGCCGATACGAATCGAACAGCCGTAATCTTTGGCCGCTTTGACAACCGCTTTGACCCGATCCGCACCGCCGATGTTTCCGGGATTAATCCGCAGGCAGGCCGCGCCGTTTTCCGCTGCCAAAATTCCCAGCCGGTAATCGAAATGGATATCGGCGACAACCGGAATGCTTACGGCTTTGGTGATTTCTTTCAACGCACGGGCGGAATCTTCATCCGGGCAGGAACAACGGGTAATATCACAGCCGACGGCTTCCTGACGCTGAATTTGTTCAATCGTGGCCTTAATATCCGAGGTCAGCGTATTGGTCATTGACTGTACGGTTATCGGGGCATCACCGCCGACAGCGACGTTTCCGACCATAATTTTGCGCGATTTGCGGCGGATAATTTGCGGAGTATGATTTGTCATTTTCGTTCTTCCTTGTTGTAAAAACAAAAGAAAATAGCTTACCAGAGGCCAGCTATTTTCTTGATTAATCCTTTTACCGTCTAAAGCTTCCGGTTGACTTTTGCCAAGGCGGCTTCCAGGTCAATGTTCATCTTGCGGTCTTTCGGCAGAAAATCTACCAGTTCGCCGTCGATAAAGGTTTCTACCCCGTCAAAACGCCCGACAGATACAATCAGACCTTTGGCTTTGGGCAGCGTATAAGAATCGCCGGCATACAAAACTTTGCTCAAATAAAGTTTGTCTGCCGTTTTGACCTCAATCCAGGTTTCTTTTTTTATCTCAAAAACAATATTCGACTTTCCCGGAACAGCGGGCTTGGCAGCAGCTTTGGGCTCTTGAACGGGCTCTGCGGCCGGAGCCGTTTCAACTGCCGTCGGAGCAGCCGGTTCAGAAACCGTTGTTTCAGGCTCTGACTGCGGTGCAGCGGCGGGCTCTTCTTCAAAAGAGGCATCCGTCACGTTGACCTGGGCGCTTTCTTCAACCGGCGCCGGTTCAATGACCGGCAGATTTTCTTCTTGCGGAACCGGAGCAGAAGTATCTCCCTCATTCATTGAAAAATCTTCAACCACGAGCGGATACTGGTTTTCGTCTGTTGCAGTTTCATCGCCGATACTTTCTTTTTCAACATCCGAAACAGCATTCTCCGGCAGGCTCTTGTAGCTGCTGTAAAAATGCCATGCCGCATATACGGCGATAATGGCCAGCAAGCTGATGGTCAGATATTTTTTACCCGGAACGGCAGCTTCGGCCTGAGGTTCGGGAACATAGCCGGTATTTTCATTTTCGGCAGATTCCGGTTCGGTTTCTTCTTTGTATTTTTGAATAATCAATGAACTGTTCAGCCCCAGATAATCGGCATAAGAGCGGATAAAGCCGATACCGTACGGAAACGGGGGAATTTTTTCATAATCGTTAGTTTCAATCGCCTCCAGATAGGCTTTACGGATGCACAAAACCTGTGCGACGTCCTGAATTTTTTTGCCTTTGCCGAGGCGTGCCTGTTTTAAGATTCCGCCGATCTTATCTTCCGCGGGTTGGGCTGCTTCAGGGGTTTCTCCGTTTTCGGCAGCTTTTTCATCTGTTTTATTTTTTTCGGTCACAACTTTATCCTCTTGTTGGTAAATTTGGTTGATTGTTGCACATTTTTTAATAGATTTCAATACCGTGATCATAGGCATAGGATATTAATTGCGGGCGGACGCTCTTCTTGCCCGATTTCAGCAGCATCCGGACATAATCCGAAACCTCCGAAACATTCAAACTGCGCACCATACTCTTTACCCGTCCGAAAGAAGAACCGGACATTGAAAGATTGCGGTATCCCAGCCCGATTAACGCCATTGCCTCAATCGGATTGCCGGCCATTTCACCGCAGACGGAACAATATACGCCGTATTTGGCCGCTTTGCTGACGATTAATTCCATCATACTCAAAAAAGGCCCCGACAAAACATCATAGCGCTCGGTCAGACGCGGATTGCCGCGGTCACAGGCAAAAACAAACTGTGCCAGATCGTTGGTTCCGATAGAGATAAAATCGGCTTTGGGAAGAATCTCATCCAGCTGAAAGACAATGGCGGGAACCTCAATCATCAGCCCGACGTTGACTTTTTTCGGCACCTCGTGCCCTTTGCGTTTTTCTTTTTCCAGTTCCAGCATAAGCGTTTCCCGGGCTTCTTCAAATTCGCTCAAGTTGGAGATCATCGGAAACATAACGTTTAATTCCTTGCCGGCGGCAGCACGCAGAAAAGCTCTGACCTGTTTGCGCAGAATCGCCCGGCGGTCCAGCGTGATGCGAATCGAACGCCAGCCGATGGCCGGATTTTCTTCGCCCATATTGCTCCAGTAAGGAAGAAGTTTATCCGAACCGACATCCAAACTGCGGAAAATCACCTTACGGTCGCCGGCTTTGTCCATCAGTTCGCGATAGTAGCCGACCTGCCTTTCAACATCCGGCATATTCTCTGACGCCATAAACGGAATCTCCGTCCGGTATAACCCTATTCCGTCGCAGTTCGTCGACTCAATATAATCCAAATCAAAAGACAGTCCGACGTTGATATAAAGGCTGATTTTTACGCCGTCCAGCGTTTCTGACGGTTTGGTACGCAGTTCCGAAAGTTTTTGCAGCAGTTTCTGTTTTTCCAGAATCTTCGCTTTGAATTTTTCCTGCACCTGCTGCGACGGATTGCGGTAAACATAGCCGTCATTTCCGTCAACGGCAACCAGCTCTCCGGTTTTGATTTCTTCAAAAATGCCTTTTATCTTGGCAACGACCGGAATCCCCAAAGCCTTGGCCACGATTGCCACATGCATGGTCGGTGTGCCGTCCTCAATTATCAAGCCGCGGATTTTGGTATAGTCATAGTCCATTAAATCAGCCGGCCCCATAGTCTGAGCCACGACGATAATGTCATTGGCGTCAACCTTTTCAATCGTGCCGAAATCACCGCTCAAATAGGACTGAAGGCGGTCTGATACGTCGCGCAAATCGTGCAGGCGTTCTTTCAGATAGGTATCGGTGGTGGCGGAAAGCCGGTTCCACATATCTTCATAAGCGCGTTCGATAGCCGCTTCGGCCGTTAATCCGCCCTGAACATTGCCGGAGATTTTTTTATACCAGCCTTTATCCTGCGCAAACATCCGATATGCGTCGAGGATTTCAACATGTTCGCCAATACCGAGCTGGGTGGATGTGAATTTTTTCTCCAAATCGTCATTCATCTGCCGGTAGGCGATTTCCAACCGGTGCATTTCTTTGTCTTTGTCTTCGGCAAAAATTTTGGTAACGACGCGACGGCGGCGGTGAACCACGGCGGCGCCCATGCCGTATCCTTTGCTCAGGCTCACACCTTTGCTTTTTTCTTTATCAATAATGCCGCGTTCTTTTATCAGCATTTTTTTATAATCAGACATTTCTTCGGAAGCAATCATCTCGCTCAAGATCATTGCGATTGTTTCCATAATGTCTATTTCTAGCTGGGAATATTCATGCACTTCGCGGCTCTGGATGGTTAAAACGCCGATGGAACGGCTCCAGCGAATCAGCGGCACTCCGAGGAAAGATTTGTAATCATCCTCCCCCATTTCCTGCTTATATGAAAATTTCGGATGTTTCCAGGCATCGGCCGCCGCAACGTAACGATTGTTTTGTGCGACCTCTCCGACCAGACCTTCGCCAAAACGCAGCGATATTTTATGCGATACGCCGCGATTGAAACCATAAGAGGCAAAAAGCTCCAATGTATAGTCATCAACGGCGACATAGCAGGCGGCTGCATCGGCATTCATTTTCCCGGCTATGATTTTTACGATTTTTTCAAGCTTTTCCGAAATTGAATCTTGCCCCTCGGTTACTTCTCTCAGTAACCTCAAGATATCCATTGCCTGATTTACTACTGGTGATTGCATATTTTCCCGTCGCCAATATATTTTTGTTCTTGCGCTTTTAGTTATATTGCCTATATTGTTTTTCATCAAGTACAATTTTTTATCGGAGCATAAAAATTATGACAAATTTATATCAACGCGGGCAAAAAGATACCCGCCCCTGGGGAACATGGGAAGTTGTTGACGCCGGCGACGGCTTTTGCGTCAAAAGAATCTGTGTAACCCCGGGAAATATTCTTTCTTTGCAGCTTCATCATCATCGCGCAGAGCATTGGGTTATTGTCAAGGGCGAAGCTCTGGTTACGCTGGGAGAAGAAAAAATCATCAAAAAAGCCAATGAATCGGTTTATATTCCGGCCGAGACCAAGCACAGAATCCAAAACAACACGCAGCAAAATATGGAATTTATTGAAATTCAGACCGGCGAAAATTTGGACGAGAATGATATTGTTCGTTTTGAGGATTCTTACGGGAGGGTAAAATAGAGGGAAACTCTTCCCTCCCTCTGAATTCACTTTTTTATTTTTTCTTTATTACTTTTTGGGTGCCAAAGTTCTTTTCTTATTTCTTGTTTTGTTTTTTCATCTGAAATTATTTTTTTCATTGTTACTTTTTGGGTGCCAAAAAGTAACCAAAAAGGCAGCCCTACGCTCATTTGCTAAGGTTTCAGAGCAAAATTAACCTCGCTACGCTCTCTACTATTGTGCTTCAATTTCAGTTTTTGCTCCAAAACCTAAGCCATTCGCAAAGGGCATTCAAAAGTGCCGGATGAGGGATTGCGCATTAAAGTTTTGTCATTCTCGGGCTTGACCCGAGAATCCAGAAAAGTCAAGCCCTGAACTCGTTTTCTAAGTCTTCGTGAAAAAGTTTAGGCCGTCTAAGCACAAGGCTAAGACGGCAAGAAGACGCATAGTGTTTTTAATTTCCTCTTTTTCACAAAGACTAAGAAGTACTCGTTAAAGGGCGTTCAAAAGTGCCAAACAAGGGATTGTGCTTTAAGGGGAAGTAAAAGGATATAGAGGCGCTGTCATTCTCGGGCTTGACTCGAGAATCCACAGGCAACGGCCTGAGCGGTCAGTTGTCAGAATTGTGCCCTGAGCCCCGCGTTGCTCCGGCGGGAATTGTGAAGGGCATAAAGGCACTGTCATTGCCGGATTCTTTTTTCTAGTCATTGCCGGACTTGATCCGGCAATCCACGTTAATAAATTGGCTTTATTGTTGACTTGGATCCCCGGGTCGAAGCCCGGGGATGACTAGGAAGAAACAAGCACGGGGAGGAATGAGACTCGGAAGACAAAATAAATTTAGCACTTTCAAATATTCATTGATTTTGGGCGAAAAATGTGGTATGATATGTTAATGAGTTTATCCAAAAGAATTTGGAGAGGGACGATGTTTAGAAAGAAGTTGTATTATAGTGTGTTGATTCCAGCGGTTTTGCTGGCTTTGAGGCCGGTTTGGGCAGCAGAGATTCATGTCTCGACCTGGGATGAATTGAAGAGTGCGGTAGAGAACGGCGTGGATGGAGCCGGCGCCGGCGGAACAGTCTATTTAGACAAAAATATTGTTGTTCCAGATAATTCTGCACTTACCACCGCTGTTCCCGGTATTGTTATTGACGGCCAGGGAAACTCTATTTCTAATGAAACTAGTGGAAAATTTCTTAACTTTTCTTCCTCTGCCCAAACAGATTTGCAAATCAAAAACGTGATTTTTGAAAATATGGGTGGCAGCAGAACACATGCTTTTCCTATATATAACTTAGGGACACTGGATTATATCAACGCGGATTTTATAAATAACTATACAACATCTTCTTACGGCGCTAACGGCGGAGCAATAGCTAACACAGGCAACGGCACCATAAAAAAAATTGAGGGAAATTTTACTGGTAACCATGCCGTTGGAGTTGGGAGAACTTTCGGCCTAGGCGGGGCTATTTATAATAGCGGAAGCATCAGCAATATCACCGGCGATTTTACCGGTAACTATGCTCAAGGAAATAGTAGGGCTTTGGGCGGGGCTATTTATAATTACGGAGTGATGAGCATAACCAACAGCAGTTTTTATGACAACTATGCTCAAGCTGATAATGGCGATGCTTTGGGCGGGGCTATTTATAATAAAAATCTCATGACAATCACGGCTGATAACGGGGCATCGGAATTCTCCGGCAATAAGGTTATTCATAATGATGAGAATGACAACAAGATTGAAGATAATGAAGCAATTTATAACGCCGGAAGTTTGACCTTAGATGCCGTTAATAACGGGATTATCCGGTTTGATGATAAAATTAACGGCGTTTATATTGATATAGAGGAAGAGTTGTCTGATGGCGGGCGTTATGACGTTGTTTCGGATAATGCCGGCGGGTATTATGTTTATGACGGAGAAAATCTGCAGAGACATCTGGTTTTGACGGAGAGCGGCTATATGATGACAGATTATTCTGATATTCTTTCGGCAGAAGAAGTGGAAGCTGAATTGGAAGGGTATGAAAATCAGGGAGCACAGATCACACAGCAAGGTGATGATTATCATATTGTTATGAACGGGCAGGAGGCGGTTTTTCATAAGACCGAAGACGGGTATGTTATGCAACTTTTTGGCAGTGTTTTGGGTATTCCCGAAATAACCATAACCGGCGATGAAAGCGGGCGGGTTGAGTTTGGTAACGAAGTCAAAGAACAGACGCTTTATTTGCAAGGCGATGTTACAGCAGTGATGAAATCGGGGAGCGATTTTTCAACCAGCGGCTTTAATACTTTTGGCGGGAAAATCAGCCTGATTGACGAGGCAATCAACCGTTTTAGCCCCAAAGAACTCAACCTGATGTCCGGCGTGACCCGCTTGGGATTGGATATTGACCTGGCGAACAAGACCGGCGACTTTATTACGGCAGATACAATAAATCTGTATGGCGGATCGTTGTTTATTGATGAGTTAAATATCTTGAGCGATGAGACTTCGCCCAACACCAAAGTTGCGGTCGTCGACACCAAAGGCGGCTTGTCGGAGCAAACAAGCATAAAAAAAGATATAGAGGCATATGGTCCGATTTATAAATATGACACGTCTTATGACAAAACCACCGGTGAAATAGAGTTTGTTAATGCGGGAATGGCAGAAAGCGGAACGTCCGGCGGCGATGTCAGCTATGGCGATTTGAACCCCGACGTGACGACTGTTCCGGTGAGCACAAATGCCGGGGTTTATATTTCGCAAGCCAATGTTTATCGCGAAGCGTTAGGAAACACGGCGATGATGCCGGTTTCGCCGGCGGGTCTGGCATCCGGCGATGTGATGGCCGGACGGGTATGGATGAGGCCGTTTATGAGCGATGAAGAAGTCAGTTTGGATAACGGCCCGAAAGTTGACAACCGGGTATGGGGGATGCTTGTCGGATTAGACAGCCGGAAAGTTTATTTTGACAATTGTTGGGACGGCGTATTTTCCGGCTATGTCGGAACAACGGGCTCTCGTCAGAAATATGACGGCGTCAGAATTAACCAAAAAGCGGCGGTATTAGGTGCAAGCGCAATGTTTAAACGCGGGGAATTCTGGACAGGACTGACAGCTAACGTGATGTATGGCGACGGCAAGGCACACACGCGTTTTGGCACGGATGATTTTCATAATCTTTCTACGGGTTTTGCCATGAAAGCCGGCAGGAATTTTTATCTCGGGGACGGCTTTACACTGCAGCCGAGCTTTATGGGAAGTTATACTTATGTGAAAACATCAGATTATACAACATCTGCCGGTGTTGATATAGATTCCGACGCCATACAAATTGTACAGCTGACGCCCGGACTGCGCCTGATGTGGGATGCCGGCAACGGTTGGATGCCGTATATCGGGTATAGTTATTATTGGAATCTGGTTGATGACAGCAAGGTTAAGGCGAATAATGTTGTTTTGCCGGAAATATCGGTTAAGCCATATAGTGAATATGCGCTTGGCGTGATAAAGGAATGGGATGTTGTGGACAGCTATTTCCAACTTGTTTATCGTAACGGCGGACGCGAAGGTATTGACCTCCAGGCCGGTGTTAGTTATGAATTTTAATCCGTCCGACCGAACGGCGGCGGCGCACCCGGCGGGGGATGTGAAGGGCATTGTGCTTTGAAGAGTGGATCCCCGGGTCGGTGCCCGGGGATGACATAATAAAAAACGCAGTCCGGCAATGACTATAAAAAAGAGAGTCCGGCAATGACTATAAAAAAGAGAGCCCGGGGAGGACATAATAAAAAACGGGCACGGGGTGACGTAAAAAATGGAGTCCGAAAGAAAGATAAAGCAAAGCATTGCTGATTTTCTAACAAAAAAACCGGTTGTTTCCAACCGGTTTTTCCTTTTTTTACCAATCAGTTATTTATCCTGTGACGGCATTTGGGCTTCCTGTGCCAAAGCTTTTACAAAATCGTCCAGTTTCATAACCTCTTGTTTATCCGAACCGATACGACGGACGGTTACCGTGCGGTTTTCTTTTTCTTTAGCCCCGACAACGGCAATAACCGGAATTTTGGCAACGGAATGTTCGCGAATCTTATAATTGATTTTTTCGTTGCGCAAATCGGTTTTGGCGCTCAGGCCGGCTTTTTTCAAAGCGGCGGCGACTTCTTCGGCATAGTCGTTAAACTCACTGACAATCGGCGCGACAACAACTTGTTCCGGAGAAAGCCACAAAGGCAGTTTGCCGGCATGGTTCTCAATCAAAATACCTAAGAATCTTTCAATCGACCCGAACAACGCGCGGTGCAGCATTACCGGCTGATGTTTCTCGCCGTCTTCGCCGATATAAGAAATATCAAAGCGCTGCGGCAGGTTCATATCAACCTGGATTGTTCCGCACTGCCATTCGCGGCCGATGGCGTCTTTCAAAATAAACTCCAGTTTCGGGCCGTAAAAAGCGCCCTCGCCTTCGTTGATTTCAAACTTGTAACCGTGTGAAGTCAAGGCATTGGCCAGCGCGTTTTCACACAAATCCCAAATTTCGTCAGAACCGATGCGGTAAATGCTGTCCGGACGGGTTGAGAGATAAATCTTTACGTCATTAAAGCCAAAGTCTTTATAAATATCCAAAATCAGCTTCAAAGTCGTAATGCATTCTTCTTCCATTTGTTCCGGCGTGCAGAAAATATGGGCATCATCCTGCGTAAACTCGCGAACGCGCATCAACCCCATCAAAGAGCCGGAAGCCTCATACCGGTTGACTTTGCCGAACTCGGCCATACGCAAAGGCAAATCACGATAAGACTTAATACCTTGTTTGTAGACCAGCAAGCCGCCCGGGCAGTTCATCGGCTTAATGCAGAACCATTTTTTATCTTCCGTCTGGCCGGAATAGTTATGAGCACCGTATTTGTCCCAGTGGCCGGAAGTTTCCCACAAGCAGCGGTCCATAACGCGCGGGGTGGAGATTTCAATATAACCGTTGTTCTCCTGACGTTTGCGCATATATTCAATCAGTTTGCGGTAAATTTTGTAGCCTTTGTCATGCCAGAAAACCGCACCCGGCGCATAGTCCGGTTCAAAGTGGAACAAGTCCATTTCACGCCCGAGTTTGCGGTGGTCGCGCTTGGCGGCTTCTTCCAACATTTCGAGATAGGCTTTCAAATCTTTCTTATCGGCCCAGGCCGTGGCATAGATACGCTGCAGCATTTCTTTGGTCGAATCGCCGCGCCAATAAGCTCCGGCAACTTTCATCAGTTTGAAAGCGTCACCGATTTTGCCGGTGGACGGAACGTGCGGCCCGCGGCAGAGATCGGTAAAGCTGCCCTGGCGGTACAGAGAAATTACCTCGTCTTCCGGCAGGTCTTCAATAATTTCGGCTTTATAATGCTCGCCCATATCTTTGAAGAATTTAATTGCTTCGGCACGCGGCATAACAATCCGCTCTACTTTTTCATCGCGTTTGACAATCTCGTGCATTTTAGCTTCGATTTTTTCAAAATCTTCGGTCGTAAACGGTTCTTTGCGGGCAAAGTCATAATAAAAACCGTTATCAATGGCCGGGCCGATGGTAACCTGAACATCTTTCCACAGTTCTTTTACCGCTTCTGCCATAACGTGCGAGCAGGAGTGGCGGATGATGTGCAAACCCTCTTTATCTTTGCCGGTAATGATTGTTACGGTTGCGTCGGTCGTGATAGGGGTGCTCAAATCCTGGGTTGTGCCGTTTACGGTGATGGCTATGGCCGCCTTGGCCAGGTTAGAACTAATTTTATTGGCAATGTCAAAACCGTTGACACCGCTCTCCATATCAAGAATACTGCCGTCAGGCAATTTAATCGCAACCATTTTTAAATTTCCTTATTTTACTTTTTGCCATTTTATTATCTTACAGAACGGCAGGCAAATGGCAATCCGTCGTTCCGCCGGGAAAATAACCGTTATTCTCCCAAAAGCTCTTTATATACGTTAATCGTTTTGTCGCACATAATCTGTTTGGTAAAATTATCGCGCACGTTCTTTATGCCGGCTTTGCCGATTTTTTCCGCCTCTGCCGGAGAAAGGCTCAAAGCCCAATCCAACGCATCGGCCAGCGACTGGGCATCATTGCTCTTAAACAATTTGCCCGTTTTGCCGTCAATAATCGTATCCAGCGTTCCGCCGATATCCGAGGCGACGACAATTTTTCCCATTGCCTGCCCCTCGATTGAAATCCGTCCGAAAGCTTCCGGTTCTATTGCCGTCGACAAAATGACGTTGGCAACCATCATCAGGGCCGGAACATCGGAATAACGCCCGAAAAAGCCGACGCGGCCTTCCAGCTTGTATTTATGAACCAAATTTTCAAGATAGTCCATATAATGCTGGCGGCCCTGGCTGTCACCGGTGATTATGCAATAGTAATTCCGGTTTTGCATTTTTGCAAGCGCTTCTATCAGCAAATGCTGGCCTTTCCAGCGCGTAATACGTCCCGGGAGCAGCAACACGGGTTTGTCATCGGCAATGTTATATTCTTTTATTTTATTTATCATCCGTTCCTGCGTGACGGCCGACGGCGAAAAACGCTCAATGTCGGCACAGCGGTGTATCAGCCTGATTTTGCTTTCATCAATTTTATAATTTTGCAAGATATGGTTTTTGATATGGTTTGAAATGGCAATTACCTTTTCACCATAAGTCATTACCCGGTTATATATCTTTTTTATCCCGAACGGGCCAAGTCCGTAAGTACCGTGAAACGTGGTGATGAACTTTACCCCGGCGCGTTTGGCCGCCCAATAAGCGCTCCAGGCCGGCGCACGGGAACGGGCATGCACAATATTAATGCCGTTATCGCGGATGATTTTTTCCAAGGCCTTGGCATTTTTGCGCATTCTGAAAAAATTTTTGCTCTTGAGCGGCAGCGTAAAATGCGGCACCTTCAATCTGTCGAGGTCATAAACCATCCGGCCGCCCTGCGATGCCACAAAATTTTTTATTCCGCGTTTTTGCAGCTCAGAGGCGATTTCAACCGTTCCGACTTCAACGCCGCCGGTTTCCATTTCTGGCAAAACCTGGAGAACAACCGGAGTTTTATCTTTACTGCTGCTCATTTCTAAACTACAATCCTTTCAAAAATTTTTCAATTTGAGGTGATTATGCAAAATCGCAAATTTAAGACAAACTTTACAACCAAAATTGACTATAGCCAAGCAAAATCTTTGTCAACCCACAAAATTACCGTGATTTACACCCATGGGTTGTTTTCGGACTGCTGGGGGCGTAAGCCGGAAAGCGTTAAAGAATGGTGCGAGGCGCACGATATCGGATTTTTTCGCTACGAGCTGGCCGGACATGGTTCCGACTCGGCGCGGTACGAGGGAACCGACATGCAGATTTGGAAGGCTCAGCTGCTGGAAATTATTGACGAGGCCGTCGACGGCAAAGTGATTTTAATCGGCTCTTCCATCGGCGGATGGCTGAGTCTGCTGGCTGCAATCGAACGGCCGGAACGGGTACAGGGCATTGTCGGGCTGGCGGCCGCGCCCGATTTTACCCGCGATTTGGAAGAATATGTCTTTACGCCGCAACAACGGCAGGATATGGAAAGAAACGGCAGACTCGAATTTTCTACCAAAGATTTTACTTATCTTTTTACCAAGCAAATGTTTGATTCCGCCCGGCCGATGTGTCTGCTCGGCAAAGAAATTCCGATAGACTGTCCGGTTCATTTGCTGCAGGGAATGAAAGACGATTGCATAGAGCCGAACAAAGCGCAAAATATTGCAAAATGTCTGCGCAGCCCGCAAGTTGTTGTGAAACTTTTGAAAAATTCCAACCACCGGCTTTGCAATCCGGAAGACATTACCGAAATGTTCAATTCTCTGGAGAGTATGATTTAATTTTCTTCCCCGTTCTTTCAAACGGGGATTTTTTATCTTCTAGCCAAAATCATCGTTATACTTTTCATTATATATTGACTATTCGTTTGAGCCGTGATATAATCTCCCTATGTGTTTGTTTTGACGGGAGAGAAATGATGAAACAATTTATTTTGGGGAGCGTCTTATGCTGCACCGCTCTTACTTCCGGTTATGCCTTAGCGGCCTGCACTCAAACGCCGGACTGTGAGACGATGGGATACATATATACTGCCGACGAATGTCCGAACGGCGGGATTAAATGTCCGTTTGATACCAGCAAATATTTCTGTTTCGATCCGACCCCTTCTGTCCCAACCGCTGGATTATGCTGCGGATATGTTAATAAATGTGGATATAGCGGAGGAACGTCAAGCGTGTATGACAACTACTGCCAGAGTTATAGCGGAATGAGCTGTTATGAACTCTGCTAAAAAGTATGGAAAAAAGCCGCTCAGGTAAAGGCTTAATCCTTAAACCGGGCGGCAAAAGCAAATTTATCCATACCGTTTATGGTTTTGACTTTAGGATTTCTCAACAATCCGGGAAGCTCTTCTCCCCGAAAGACGCTGCGTTTGTCGGCATTGTCCACAAAAGCCGTTATGTTTCCCTCAGCCGAGGCAATCAAGCGGCGGCTTGCCACACGCCAGACTTCCGTTATCTGTTCTTTGGGCAGGGAATCTTCCAACATTCCCAGTGCAATCAATTTTTGGCCGCAGGGCGTTTGGTCAATCATCATCGCCTGCGGATTTTTTTGCAGATAAGCAAAAGCCTTGTCTTTGTTTTCTTCCGTCGGCTGATAGCTTATGCTATACAGCACCAGAGAATCGGGCGGCGTTGAAACGTCTTCTTCCGTCGCCGCCCTCATTGCCTGTTCATACAGCTTTTGCATTGGCTTTTTTATCTCTGACAATGTCCAATTCTCCGTTTACGACAATAATATTTGCCGTATCGTTTTCTCCGATTTCGCCGTTCAAAATCTTTACGGCCAGCTTGTTTTCAATCTGGTTTTTCAAAAGACGTTTGAGCGGGCGGGCGCCATAAACCGGATCATATCCGTTATTGACAATCCAGACAAAGGCGGCATCGTTGACATGCAGTTTGATGTTCTTTTCCGCCAGCCGTTTTTCAATGTTCTTAATCTGGATTTCGGCAATGTCTTTGATGTTGTTTTTATCCAGACGATGAAAGATTGTTATCTCGTCAATACGGTTGATAAACTCCGGACGGAAAGACGCCTTAACAATATCCATTACCTGCGCCTTAATCTTGCGCGGATCATCGGCTCCCGTGGCATTGGACAATATCTCCGAGCCCAGGTTGGAAGTCATAATGATAATGGTATTCTTAAAATCTACCGTGCGGCCTTTGCCATCTGTCAGACGGCCGTCATCAAGCACTTGCAGCAAGACATTGAAAATATCCGGGTGGGCTTTTTCAACTTCATCAAACAAGATGACCTGATACGGACGACGGCGGACAGCCTCGGTTAATACACCGCCTTCTTCATAGCCGACATATCCCGGAGGCGAACCAATCAGACGGGCAACGGCATGTTTTTCCATATATTCGGACATATCAATCCGGATCATGGCCGTTTCATCATTGAACAGAAATTCCGCCAGAGCTTTGCTCAGTTCGGTTTTACCAACACCGGTCGGCCCTAAGAACAAGAACGATCCTATCGGCTGGCGGGAATCGCTGATACCGGCACGAGAACGGCGAACGGCATTGGCGACGGCGGCAATGGCCTCTTTTTGCCCGACAACGCGTTTGCCCAAAAATTCTTCCATATGCAGCAGTTTTTCTTTTTCACCCTCCAGCATTTTATCAACCGGAATGCCCGTCCATTTGGAAACGACGGCAGCAATATTCTCATCGGTAACAACTTCGCTGAAACCGCTCTTCTTTTGCTGGGAGACTTCTTCCGCTGCTTTGATTTTGTTTTCCAATTCCGGAATCAGGCCGTATTGCAGCTCGCCGGCTTTTTCATACTGGCCGTTGCGTTTGGCAATTTCAACCTCGATTTTGGCCTTATCCAACTTGTCTTTCAAACCGGTCAGATCTGCCAGCACCTGCTTTTCGGCTTTCCATTTTTCTTCCAAAGTTTTGGCTTTGGATTCAAGGCCGGAAATCTCGTAACCAATCAATTCCAAGCGCTGTTTGGACTTTTCATCGTCTTCTTTCTTCAAAGCTTCGCGCTCGATTTTGAGCTGCAAAATTTTGCGATCAAGTTCATCGAGTTCTTCCGGTTTGGAATCTATCGTCATTCTTAATGAGCTGGCAGCCTCGTCCATCAGGTCAATGGCTTTATCCGGCAGAAAACGGTCGGTAATATAGCGGTTGGACAAAGTTGCAGCGGCCAGCAAAGCAGAATCGGAAATTCGGACACCGTGGTGAAGCTCAAATTTTTCTTTTATACCACGCAGAATGGAAATGGTTTCTTCAACCGTCGGCTCACCGATAAATACCGGTTGGAAACGACGGGCAAGTGCCGCGTCTTTTTCTATGTATTTTTTATATTCGTTCAATGTCGTGGCGCCGAGGCAATGAAGCTCACCACGTGCCAAGGCCGGCTTTAAGAGATTGGACGCATCCATTGAGCCTTCGCTGGCGCCGGCGCCGACAATCGTATGCATCTCGTCAATAAACAAGATGATGTTGCCGTCTGATGCTTCAACATCTTTCAGAACCGCTTTCAGCCGCTCTTCAAACTCACCGCGGAATTTTGCTCCGGCAATCAACGCTCCCATATCCAGCGCCAAAAGTTTTTTGTTTTTGAGGCTTTCCGGTACGTCATTATTAACAATACGAATGGCCAGGCCTTCAACGATGGCTGTTTTACCGACGCCCGGTTCGCCAATCAGCACCGGATTATTCTTTGTCCGGCGCGACAAAACCTGAATTGTCCGGCGAATCTCGTGTTCACGACCTATAACGGGATCAAGCTTTCCTTCTTTGGCACGCGCCGTGATATCAACGGCATATTTTTTCAGAGCCTCGAAGTTGTCTTCGGCGCTTTCAGAATCGGCCAGACGCCCTTTGCGGTATTCGTTAATTGCATTGTTCAGCTTGACTGCGTCAACGCCGCTTTCGTGCAGAATTTTCTCCGCCTCGGTTCCTTTGCTCATGGCCAGAGCCTGCAAAATCCGCTCAATTGTTACAAACTTATCATTGGCCTTGTCCGCCAGCTTTTCGGCCTCCAGCATAACGCGGGTAAACTCCTGGGACATCAGGCTCTGTGTTCCCTGTCCGCTGACTTCCGGCAGCTTTCTCAATGCCTCTTCCAGTTTTTGGCGAATCTGAATCAGACTGCCGCCCGATTTGACAAGCAGATCCAGAATTGTGCCGTCTTTTAAGTCTATCAGCACCTGCAAGAGATGTTCCGGCGTGATGTACTGGTGACGGTGCTGCGCAGCCAGATTGATTACATCCTGGATGACCTCTTTTGATTTGTTGGTTAATTTTTCATAATCCATAATTTAACACCTTCCTTTATATCGCTTAATATTTATATAGGAAAGGCGGTGGCAAGAAATCAAGTTTTTCAGATTATTTTTTAGGCGTTAAATTAATCAGCGTAATTTCGGACGGCGCCAATATCCGCATTGCCGGCCCCCAATATCCGGCTCCGCGCGAAACATAAATATCCATATCGCCGTCTTTATAATGGCCGGCCAGATATTTGTTGTTATGCTTTGCCAAAATGTGAAACGGAAAAATCTGTCCGCCGTGCGTATGGCCGGACAACTGCAAATCAAATTTATTGCCCTGCAGATTTATTTTCGGGCTGTGAGAAAGCAGAATCTTATAATCGTTTTCCTGCGAACCCCGCAGCGCACTTTTGAAATTGTACTGAAATATCTGACTGAACATTGCAATCCAGGCATCCGGAACGCCGGCAATGAAAATGCCGTATTTATCCAATCTTTCACCTTTGTTTATCAACGGATGAAGACCGAGTTTGCCGAACTTCATAAACCAGGCCGGAATGCCGGCCCACAAATCATGATTGCCCAAGACGGAATAAACGCCTTCCGAGGCTTTAATCTTTTTTAAGACATTGAGTTTGGAATGTATGTTTATCAGTCGGTCGTCAATAATATCGCCGGCCAAAACAACGGCATCGGGCTTTAAGCCGTTTACCCTGTCAATGATTTTTTCCAGACGTTTTCGGGAACTCGTGCGGTTAATATGCAAGTCGCTCAAGAGGACGATTTTTGCCGGTTTTAATATTTTGGAACTGGAGATGTTAAGCTCCCGGACTTCCGGCACTTTGACCGCCTGGTATACGCCGTAAAAAGAAATCAGCAGAGAAACAAACAGAACGACGACATTGCTTATTCCCAGGGAACGAGGGTTCTTGGGGTCAAGGTATTCCGGCGCATGACCGATGAGTTTTGCAATCCCGTGGGCCGCAAACCAGACTATGTCGCGTGCCATCAACAGACAAAAAATTATAAAAGCCAAGCCGAAAAGATAATACATAAAATTGCTTAACCCGGCATAAACATCCATATCGTCAATCAACCGATGGCGGCGGACAAAGCCCAAAATCACCGGCGTAAACCAGGCTGCAAAAATAACCGTTGCCAAAGGGATTTTCAGCCATACGCTAAAGCTGTTGTATCCCAACAGCACTTTGGCCGTAATAACGGCGCAGGAAAATCCGACGATAAATGCGGCAACGGCGAAAGACAAATATGTTCTCCTTTTTCAGGATTTCAGACGGCCAAATCTTTTTTGCGGGTGTATTTGCGGCGCGGCGCTGTTTCTGCAGCGGCCTCAATCACTTCCGCTTTGGAATTTTCCGGGCTGATTTCAATTACCGTAAAAGATTTCGGCGCAAGCGGAGCCGGTTCGGGTTCTGATGAGTTTTTTTCACCGGAGGCCGGAAGAGCCGTAAACATATCAACAACATTGCCGGTAAGCTCTATGTCATCGGCCGGGTTGACCACTTCGTCCGAAGAATCAAACAATTCAACATGTGCGTCTTCATCATTTTCTATGGCGCTGCTGATAACATCAAGACCGGACGTTTCTTCAGAAACATCAGCATTGTTTTCCAAGCGGGAGCGCTGAAGGTTGTTTTGATTCCGCTTTTCGTTGATGTCGGTAACGATTTTGCGATAATGCTCGGCATATTGGCGGAAAATTTCGGCACTGACATAGTCGCTGTTGCTATGCGCTTCTTTGGCCAACTCATTATATTTTTTTATCAGGTCCAGCGCTGTTCCGTTTATTTTGCCGGCAATACTGCAGCTGTCAAATTTATAATTCAGGGAATAAATCTGATTGTTATTATTACGATACTTACTGTTATTTTTTTTCATATATTTTTACCACACAAAGCTAATTATCAGAAAATTCTTCTTTTATGAATTATTCAGACAAATATTGATATCCAATGTCATTTTTCTTGAGAAAAATAAGGCGCAAAACAAATAAATACGAGCACCAACAATGTGGATAATACAGATATTTTTTTTAATTGCAAATATTTTTTCTCAATTATGCAAAATTACGCACCGGGCAATCCCGTTAAGATCCGGGCGAATCTGCTCCAATGCAAACCCCTGTTTTGTAAAAACGGCGGCAATTTCATCCGCCTGACCGATACCGGCCTCCAACATAATATATGCACCGGGACGCAAAATTAAAGGGGCGATTTCCGCCAGACGGCGATAATCACGCAGTCCGTCTTTTCCGCCGTCCAGTGCCAAAAGAGGATCATGCTCCCTGACCTCTTCTTCCAAAGCGGCAATATCTTTGCTCGGAATATAGGGCGGATTGGAGACCATAAGGTCATATTTCCGGCCGAGACGGGTAACGATGTCTTTGTCAAACCAACCGGCATTCAGAAATTCTGCACGAGTAAACAGCCCCAATTTTTCTGCGTTGCGTGCTGCCACGGCTACGGCTCCGGAAGAAATATCCACGCCCGTGCCCGTCATTTCCGGAATATCTCCCAAAACCGAAAGCAGAATGCAGCCCGATCCCGTACCGAAATCAACCATTTGCCGGAGCCCGTATTTTTGGGAAAATTCAACAGCCGCTTCGACCAGCGTCTCGGTATCCGGACGCGGCGAAAGCACTTGTTCATTCACGATGAAGTCATATTTATAAAAGCCCTTCCGTCCCAGGATTTTGCACAAGGGGAAATGCTGCAGGCGCTTGTTCAGCATTGTTTCAAAAAAGATTTTTTGATGTCCGTCCGCAACGGCCGAAAAGGGCAAAGCCTCATCTGCCGAGAGTCCGAGTGCCTCCAACAACATCAGCCGGGCTTCCAGGCGCGGCGACGGGATTTGCGCTTTTGTCAGACGGACGACCGCCGAATCGTAAATTTCACTCACGGAATGGGGCATAAACAGTCCGCCATTATCAGATTATTTTTTGTTTTAAATTTACGGCAGGAGCCACTTCTTCGACAGTCCCGGTTTTGAGTTTTTGGGCGCGGACGGCAGACAAACGTTCAGACATCCGGTCTTCAAACGCTTTCCAGCAGAAAACCGATGACTTTTCTTCATCGTAATAACAGTCCAACTGAGGGCGGCAAAGCCCTTTGTCGACATTTTCCAATTCGGCCATTTCTCTCACCAAAAGGTTATCAGGTTAACAAATTCAGGCGGCGTTTTTTTGTTCGGACATTTCCGCCCGAACCAAAGAAGACAGCTTTTCAAAAGCCTTCTTTTCAATCTGGCGGATACGTTCACGGCTGACGCCCATCTTATTTCCGAGTTCTTCCAATGTCAGCGGATTTTCCGTTAACATACGGGCACGGATGACTTCTCTTTCGCGCTCATTAAGCTGTGCCAGACTGCTGCGGAGAATTTTATTCCGCAGGCTTTGTTCCTGGCGGCGGGAAAGACGCTCTTCAATATTTTGCCGGGAATCGACCAGCAAATCTATTTTTTCATTGTCGTCTTCATCCGAAACAGCAACGTTTAACGATTTGTCTCCGCCCATACGACGGTTCATTTCGACAACATCGCTTTCATCGACGACCAGTTCTTTTGCAATTTTTTTAACAGCATCCGGCGCCAGTTCACGATTGTCATAGATGCCGAGACGCGCTTTTAAACGGCTCAGATTGTAAAACAGTTTTTTCTGGGCCGCTTTGGTTCCGATTTTGACCAGAGACCAGGAACGCAGAATATAGTCGTTGATTGATGCGCGAATCCACCAGACGGCATAAGTCGCCAGACGAACCTTTTTATCAAGGTCAAATTTCTTGACCGCCTGCATCAAACCGATGTTGGCTTCCGATATAATATCACTCATCGGCAAGCCGTACCGGCGATAAGACAAAGCAACCTTGGCCGCCAGACGCAAATGCGACGTTACCAGCTGCTGGGCAGCCGACAAATCACCCCTTTGCTGAAAGGCTGCGACCAAATCCAATTCTTCCTTATCCGTCAATATCGGGAATTTTTTGATTTTTTCCAAATACGAAAACAAGCTGTTACCGTCAACGACTGCCGGTAAATTGTTTGAACTTCTTAAAACTAATTCTGATGAAGCAATCATAAACCTCAACCTCTTTTCATATAATTTACATGAACACTAATTTAGATATATCTCATCTAAATTTCAATATCCATGGGAAAAGAATAGTACACTATTTTGATAAAAATGCAAGAGGCCGAATCTATTTTTTACTCATAAATAATAAAAAAATCGGAATTTGCCGGCGAACCGGGAAGAAAGTTCAAAATATCGACAATGACCTGATAGTTTTCGGGCCGAATCAACAGATAAACCGGCGGCACCCTTCCGCCGGACGTGCTGCGGCAAAGCCTCAAATCTTCATCATTCAGGCCGTCATTGATTTTTGCCATTAACATTTTATCGGCAACCGCGAAATTCTCTTTTTTATCAAACTCAGCCGGCGGGATTTCGGAAAAGCTCCGAAGATTGCGTAACAAAAGCTGCCGATGCCGCCGTTCGATGAGGCTCAGGCGGGGAGTATTCTCAAAATAAGACGTTATTTTGGCTTCCACCTGCTCTTTTAATTTTTCATCACTGCACAGCGGCAGAGGCTTTTGCATTTCTGCAGCGGCTTTCGGTAACGGGCCTAAGTTTTCATCGGCCCGAGCCGGAAAAATCAAGACAGCCAATACCAAAAGCAGCCACAGAAATTTTTGCATTCCAAACTCCTAGAAATTGATTGAATTCGGCGTTCTCGGGAAAGGAATGACATCGCGGATATTGCTGATGCCGGTTACCAGCATCATCATCCGTTCAAATCCCAGTCCAAAGCCAGAATGCGGAACGGAGCCGTATTTGCGGGAATCCAGATACCAGGCATAGTCTTCTTCCTTCATTCCGCATTCTTTGATTTTTTGCACCAGAACATCATACCGTTCCTCACGCTGCGAACCGCCGATCATCTCCCCAATCCGCGGAACCAAGACATCCATGGCTGCAACGGTTTTGCCGTCGTCATTCAGCCGCATATAAAAGGCTTTGATTTCTTTCGGATAGTCGCGGACAATCACCGGCTTTTTGAAATACTGCTCGGCCAAAAAGCGCTCATGCTCGGTTTGCATATCAATTCCGTATTCCGGTTTATATTCAAAGTCGTGTCCGGATTTTTTCATAATCTCAATGGCCTCGGTATAAGTAATGCGGGCAAAGTCATTATTGATGATGTTGTCCAGCGTGTCTTTTAACGTCGGGTCAACAAACTTTTCAAACAACTCAATGTCGTCCGGACAATGTTCCATGACATGCTTAACGCAGTAACGCACCATATCTTCCGCCACATTCATATTGTCATAAATGTCGGCAAAGGCCATCTCCGGTTCAATCATCCAGAATTCGGCAGCATGACGCGCCGTGTTGGAGTTTTCGGCACGGAACGTCGGTCCAAAGGTATAAATATCGCCCAGTCCCATGGCATACATTTCACCGTTGAGCTGTCCGGAAACGGTTAAGTGTGCTTCTTTGCCGAAAAAGTCTTTGGAATAGTCAATTTTGCCGTCCGGAAGTTTGGGCAGATTTTCCATATCCAAAGTCGTTACCCGGAACATTTCGCCGGCGCCTTCACAATCCGAGCCGGTAATCAGCGGTGTATGGACATAGCGAAAACCGCGGTCATGGAAAAATTTGTGAATGGCAAAAGCCAGTTCCGAACGAATCCGGAAAGCGGCGCCGTATTTGTTGGTACGCGGCCGCAGATGGGCTATCGTCCGCAGGTATTCGTCCGTATGTTTTTTCTTTTGCAGCGGATAATCATCATCGGCAATATCATAAATCAAAATATCTTTGGCAACGATTTCAAACTTTTGGTTTCCGCCTTTTGATTCCACCAGTTCACCGGTTACGGCAACGGACGAACCTGTTGATAATTTTTTGACATCTTCGTAATTATTGAGGTTATTATTGGCGATAACTTGAATATTTTTAAGGCAGGAGCCGTCATTCAGCTCAATAAAAGAAAAATCTTTGGCATCGCGGCGGGTTCTGACCCAGCCTTTGACCAAAACTTCGGCCAGCGGCGCATCGGCTGCCAGCAAAGCTTTTATTTTTGTTCTTTGTAACATTGTTATTCCTCAATATTTTTTGTTATGTTCAATAATACCGTTTGGGAATATACAACAAGAAAGTTTAATTGTCCAGCATTGACAAAGCCGCATATACAGATTAAATTTTATGCAGGTTTATTTTACGGAGAATCGTGTTATGAAAAAATTTGTTATTGCTCTTGTTTTGCCTTTGACTCTGCTGCTTGGCGCCTGTGCCGAAAATATCGGCGCCAACCACTATAACACATCCAGCGTCGGGCAGGTCAACCGGGCTGCCAGAGGAACTGTCGTTGCCGTCCGTCAGGTTACCGTTTCTGACGGAGACGGACAGATCGGCAAACTTTCCGGTGCAATTGCCGGCGGTGCGGCCGGTTCGATGATTGGCGGAAATGATGCCGTACGCGTTATGGGCGGTGTCGGCGGTGCCGTTTTGGGCGGTATTGTCGGAGATGCCGTGCAGGAGGGTGTTACCCGTCAGACCGGTTATGAATATACCATTCAGTTGGAAAACGGCGGGTTGGTAACCATTACGCAAGGAACGGACATTTTGCTGCAACCGGGACAAAGGTGTCTGGTTTTATACGGCAAACAAGCACGTGTCGTTCCGTATAATTCTTATTATTAGAAAATATTACCTGACCAAAGATCCCGCTTTTTGAACTTTCCGCCCTCCGGAGAAAAATTCAAAAAGCGGGTTTTTATTATCTCTGTCCCTAGCCAAAATATTCATTATACTTTTCATTATATATTGACTATTCATTTGAGTCGTGATATAATCTCCCTATGTGTTTGTTTTGACGGGAGAGGTTTGATGAAACAATATATTTTGGGGAGCGTCTTATGCTGCACTGCCCTTACTTCCGGTTATGCTATAGCGGCCTGCACCCAAACGCCGGATTGTGAGACGATGGGATACATATATACTGCCGATGAATGTCCGAACGGCGGGGTTAAATGTCCGTTTGATATCAGCAAATATTTTTGTTTTGATCCGCAAACCTGTGATTATACTTACACGGCCGAGACCTGTGCGGCTAATTGCCAAAATGTCGGTTCTTCCTCCTGTGTCAGAAACGGCACGACTTATTACCAATCCTGCGGTTCCTCCAAATGCTCAAGCGGACAAAACTGTTATAACGGGATTTGTTTTACCGAAGTTGCTATAAGAGGATATTGCTGTGGATATACGACAGAGTGTGGATATGACGGCGGAACGTCACATTCTAATGACTCTACTTGTCAGAGTATGTGGGGCAGAAATTGTTATCAAGAGTGCAAAAGTTATGGACTTCCAGATTGTAATGATATGCAAACAAGTTGCCGAGCCTCCGGCAATACCCCGGTCTTTCGAGATTGTGACTACGGAGGCGGTGCTCCCATCTACCACTCTATTGTCTATTTTGAATGTCTATAATTATTCCAGTTATTTAGAAAAAAATAAAGGCTCATATCCGTATGAGCCTTTATTATATTATCATAAACTTATTTAGAAACGCGTTTTTTGGGGCTGTTAGACGACCCGACGCTCAAAACTACCGTCTTGGGCGTGTTGGCAATTTCAACCGGACGCTCTGCCGCCGACAACGCCGTCTTATTTATCTGTTGAACCTGTTTGGAAGACGGTTGCAGACGGTCGGCCCGAATACAACTGCCATCAATATATGCACCCGGCTCAATCGCAATTGAATTGTGCGTGGCATCGCCGATCATTCTGGCGCTCTTGGCAATAAACAGGCTGTCAACATTGGCCTTGCCCTGCAATGTGCCGTAAAGTTCAAGTTTTTCCGTTTGAACGAGGCCTTTAATGCTTCCTTTTATTCCGACGACAAGTTCATCGCAGCAGACATCGCCCTCTATGCGGCCGTCAATATGAACGATACCGGAAGATATAAGGTTTCCGATGATTTTGCTGTCTTCGCTGATGATGGTCGGGACAGCGGAAGTTCCGCCGTTTTTATTCATTTTACGGGCTAATTTCAGATATAAAAGCTTTTTAATTTTTTTCATCTCTCTGTCCTTATATTTTAGCTCTGATAAAAGGCATCGGATCTACCGGTACGCCGTTATACAAAACTTCATAATGCAAATGCGGGCCGGTTGATCGTCCGGTACTGCCAACCTCTCCCAAAACGGTATCATATTTTACATCATCGCCTTTCTTTACATAAATTTTGTTCATATGGGCGTATTTTGTTCTGAAACCGTTGCCATGATTGACCTCGACCATATAACCATAGCCGTTCATCCAGCCGGCATAAGTAACCTTTCCTTTTGCCTTGACGCTGATTTTGTTGCCGGTGCGGCTGGCCAAATCTACGCCTTTATGTACGGCGCGTTTGTTTTGAAAAGGATCCGGGCGGGAACCAAACGGCGATGTCAGCCAGTAACTCCAAACCGGCTTTCCTATCGGAACGGCTTTAACAACCTCGCGATAATATTCCAAATCCTGCACAGTGTCATAAATTGCATTGACCTGCTGGCTGATTTCCTTATCCTTGATTTTTGACTTATCCGGAACATACAAACCGCCTTTGCCTTCTTTCCGGTTGGCCAAGGCGTTAAAATACAAGCCTTTTTGCTTTAACGGCACGTTAATGCTGCTGAATGCTTTTTTGATTTTATCAACTTCTTTGGTGGCAATCTTTTTGACCTGTTCCAAAACTTCGGTTTCCGCGCCGCGAATGTCTTCAATGGCATTTTCCAAGGCCGCAACCTTTTTCTTTAACTCATCGCGCTCGGAAATTGCAATGTCCCGTTGGAGCAAAGCCTCGTTAATCGTTACTTTTTCAGAAACAACGTTCTCGTCTATCCAATTATTTTCATTTTGAATTTGTTTGATCTTCTCTTCCAGAACGGCAGCGCGGCGTTTGTAATTTTCAACATCGCTTTTCTTCTGGGCATCCGCCATTTTAGGGTCTGACAAAACCTCTTCTATCTTATCATGCAAAATGACAAAATTGGTCATCAGGTCTAAATAAGCATCGCGGGTTTTTACAAGTTCGGCATCTTTGCTATATAGAATATTGTCGGTTTTATTATACAAATGGTATGAATAAAAGCTCCATATGCCAACTCCGAGAATCAGGCATAAGGCAATAATCTGGGTACGGGAACTGATGGTAATCACCTGTGCCCGGCCCTGCGTACGAAAAATAAACTCTTTGGCAGCAAAAAAATGTCTTTTTTCTTTATAATTGGTATAATTATTTTTCTTTTTTCTGCCGAATATCTTGAATTTCATAATAAACCTTTAAATTTTAACAGTTTTTGCAAACGTGTTAGCTGTTTATAGCAGAAAAAAATCAAAAAATACAGCTTTTTTATACTCTTGTCCCTTTTGCACTGACAAGTTTTTGTTTTTTCTATAAATTTTAAGAATGATTTTTGTGGATTTTTTACATTTACCTGGTTGTTTCCGGTTCATCCAAAATAATAAACTCATCCGGCCCGGCCATATTCAGCACAACACGCGCCCGTTCTTCCAGCATATCGAGATCAAGGCTTGAAGAAGACAGCAGACGGACTTTGTCTTCCAGTTTGATTTTCTGATTATGATAATTTTCAGCCATCCGCCGGGCTTCCGAAATTTCCTGTTTTAAATACATATAGCGCAAAAAACCACGCTCGCCGTTGACTGCGTGATAGCCAAAATAAATAAACAGCAATATGCAAACCAGAAGCAATCCGGAATTTTTCAACCGGCTCTGAAGTTCTGAAAATATCCCCATTTTTCTTTCCGTCTTTTTTATTATTCTTATTTATCAGAACATCATATTTAAGTTAAAAAAAAGTTACGGCAGACAATCTTTAAAACAAAAAAAATTAAACCGGCCGAAAAACCGGTTTAATTTTTTGTTTCGTATTTCAAGGCAAGTTAATAAGCAACGCAGTTGTTGCCGCTCCAACGCCATCCGGTGATTATTCCGTTTTGAACCAAAAATGACGTCTGGCAGGTGTATTCGGTTTCGTATCCGACCAGTTCTTCCGTATTCATAAAGTTTGACGACACACCCGGATAAGGCTGGATGGTTATGTCATCACCCGGCATATATCCCTCATTAAAAATGATATATTCGCTCGGAACATATACGTCATTGGCTTTGATATAAGTGATTATGCTGTCACCATTGGCAAAAACTTTGGTATGCGCGGGGCGTCCCCATTTGGCCTCGAGTTCGCTTGCCGGTTTGCCAACCCAGTTTTGCAGCTTTTTTCCGTAATTTGCCGACGTGGCGCAGCCGAACAAAAAAATCGCACTCAGCACCGTCAGCAGAATCTTTTTTCCCATTTTTCTCTCCTTTATGCTGTTATTTTATGCCTTTTAGATAATATTTGGATGCTTTTTTTCAATATTATAAAAATTAATATTGCATTTTTAATTTTAAAAAGATAAATTAGTGCCGTTGCCGATTTAGCTCAGTTGGTAGAGCAACGCATTCGTAATGCGTGGGTCGCGTGTTCGAGTCACGCAATCGGCACCATTTTTATTTGCGGTGTTTAAAAACTCCGGCCATTAAAATTGCCGAAGTTTTTGCGTTGCTAGCTCTGGCTCGTAAATGTTTTAAACATTAACTCGCTGCGGTCAGCTTTCTTGTAACATCCGCCGTTGCCTATTCGGCTCCGGCTGATTAACAAAAAAGTTTCTTGCGGTAAAAAAATTGACGTTAAGTCAACTTTTTTATCCTCAGCGCATTCGTAATGCGTGGGTCGCGTGTTCGAGTCACGCAATCGGCACCATTTTTATTTGCGGTGTTTAAAAACTCCG
>CALXUP010000001.1 GCA_944391715.1 uncultured Alphaproteobacteria bacterium | reverse complement strand
GTCTTACCATGGTCTACGTGACCAATCGTTCCGATATTGCAGTGCGGTTTCGTCCGCTCAAACTTCTCTTTTGCCATCGTTATTAATCCTAAATTGTTATGTTGTTACAATAAAACTCAAGTGGGGAAGAAAAATGGAGCGGGTGAGGGGAATCGAACCCCCGTCATAAGCTTGGAAGGCTTCTGCTCTACCATTGAGCTACACCCGCTTAATCGTCCTCTCTCGAGAGCAAACCAAGATTGAAATGGTGGAGGGGGAAGGATTCGAACCTTCGTAGACGAAAGTCGACGGATTTACAGTCCGTTGCATTTGACCGCTCTGCCACCCCTCCTTAGAAACTTCCAATCCGGGGATTGAGGATTTAATCCTATAAATCATCTAACCTGCAAATAATAGCATTTTTGCCATAATGTCAACATCTTTTTTATATATTTCTTAATTTATTTGGATTAAATTCCTCCCATAAATATTTTTTACACGGAAAAAAACTATGCCTGTCATTGAGTTAACCGAAAAAAGCAACCCGGCCTCGGCGGAAATAGACCTGCAGACGCCTTTGGAAATTGCCCGGATTATAAATGAGGAAGATAAAAAAGTTGCCCTGGCGGTAGAAAATGTATTGGATTCGGTCGCCCTGGGCATTGAAACTATAGCAAACGCCCTTGCAAACGGCGGCCGGCTTGCCTATTTCGGTGCCGGAACCAGCGGGCGTATCGGCATTCTTGATGCCTCCGAAATGCCGCCGACTTTCGGCATTGACGGCAGCAAAGTCCAGGCATTTATCGCCGGTGGCGAAAAAGCGCTCAGACAAGCGGTTGAAAACGCCGAAGACAGTAAAGAATTTGCCCTCTCAGACCTGAAGAAATTTTCTCCGCAGCCGCAAGACGTCGTGGTCGGCATTTCAGCCGGCGGCAAACCTGTTTATGTTCTGACCGTTCTTGCCGAAGCGCAGAAACGCGGAGCAAAAACCATTGCAGTCAGCTCCAATCCTCAGGCGGAAATTGCCCGTTATGCTGATATTTTCATCAATCCGCAGGTCGGTCCGGAGGTCATCACCGGTTCTTCCAGAATGAAATCCGGAACCGCCCAAAAACTGATTCTGAATATGCTCACGACCGGCGCAATGATTCGGCTCGGAAAAACCTACAAAAACTATATGATTGACCTGCAGGTCGGTAATGACAAACTGCATAACCGCGCCTGCCGGATAATCTCGGAAATCGCAAAAATTCCCGAGGATCAGGCTGCCGGATTTCTGGCTGAAAGCAGAAACAACGTAAAAGCCGCCTGTGTTATGGCTGCCCGAAAATGCTCCCCGGACGAAGCGGAAAAACTTCTCGCTCAAAACGGCGGCATTTTAAGAAAAATCATCAAAGGATAAAATTATGGCTAAAAACAAAAATTCTTCGTCTTCCGATAAAAACACGGTGCTTTTATACGGCCGCCATCCGGTTCTTGCCGCCATTTCCAACCCGGCGCGCCGGATTCTGAAAATATATGCGTCGGCTGAAAACGCCACAGAAATAAAAACGCATTTATCGGCCTGCCAAAAAGACAATCTCCCGCTCCAGATTGTTGACCGCAAAGACATCGACAAAATGCTCCCGCGGGAGGCCGTTCATCAGGGTTTTGCCTTGCAATGCAAAGAGTTGGAAAATTATTCGATTGAAGATATCTGTGCTCTGGCGTCTGAAAAAAAAGACTGCCATATTCTGGTGCTCGACCAGGTAACCGATCCGCAAAACATCGGCGCCATCATCCGCTCTTGCGTTGCTTTTGACACGCTGGCTCTCATTATGCAGGACAAGAATGCCCCGGCCGAAACCGGTGCCATGGCCAAAGCCTCCGCCGGTATGATAGAGCTGCTGCCGGTTTGCCGCGTCACCAACCTGTCGCGGGCATTAAACCGTTTAAAGCAAGACGGTTTTTGGATTCTCGGCATGGACGGCTATGCCCAAACAACCATTGACCAAATCAACAAATCGGGAAAAACCGCCATTGTTATGGGGTCGGAAGGCAAAGGTATGCGGCGGCTGGTAGAAGAAAACTGCGATGCCTCCGTAAAGCTGCCGATTTCTCCCAAAGTCGAAAGCCTGAACGTCGCTACTGCCGCGGCAATAGCCCTTTATGAAATCAACCGGCGCTAAACGCCGGATTGATTCACCATATTTTTAACTTTTACCGGTACAATCGGCACAGTTTAATGAAAGGGGAAAATATGGTCGCAACGATTGAGGTAAAAAATCTTAACAAAAATTTTGATGATTTACAGGCTGTCCGCAACATCAGTTTCAGTACGCAGAAAGGCGAAATTATCGCACTCCTCGGCCCGAACGGCGCCGGAAAATCGACTTTGATGAATATGATTACCGGATATCTGGCCCCCTCTTCCGGAGAAATTTGCGTTCTGGGCAAAAACATCCGGGAATACCCGCTGGAAACCAAAAGCAACATCGGCTTTCTGTCAGAAGGCTCCCCTCTGTATGCGGATATGACCGTCCGCGCCTTTTTGAACTATATGGCCGAACTCCGCGGTTTTTCCGGAAAAAAGAAACAAGAGCGCCTGAACAAAGTTTATAAAACCGCCAACATTGAAAATGTCTTGTCCCAACGCATAGAAACCCTGTCCAAAGGCTATCTCCGCCGCGTCGGATTCGCCCAAAGCATTATTTCCGACCCAAAGATTCTGCTTTTGGATGAGCCGACAGACGGGCTTGACCCCAATCAGAAAGAACACATCCGCAGCCTGATAAAACAAATGGGCAAAAACAAAACCATTATTATTTCAACCCATCTGCTGGACGAAGCCGAAAACATCAGCACCCGCATTATCCTGATAGACAAGGGCCAGATTATGGCAGACGGCAGCATGCCGGAAATATTAAAACAAACGCATTCGCGCAATTTGGAAAATGCCTTTAAAAAGCTTACCTCTTTGGAGAACAATTAATGAAAAGTACCGTTATCATCGCTAAAAACGAGCTCAAACGCTATTTTACGTCGCCGCTGGCCTATGTATACCTGATAGCCTTTCTGATTCTTAACGGTTCTTTTGCCGTCTATTTCGGCCACTTTTTTGAACGCGGACGGGCCGACCTGCTGCCGATGTTCGGCTTTCAACCCTGGCTGTATCTGCTGTTCATTCCCGGGATTTCAATGCGGCTCTGGGCCGAAGAATTCAAAAGCAAAAGCATCGTCCAGATTATGACCATGCCCGTCACGACCACATCTCTGGTCTGGGGAAAATTTCTGGCCTCCTGGCTGTTTTGTGCAATTGCACTGGTTTTGACTTTTCCGTTTTGGTTAACGGTTAATTTTCTCGGACAACCGGACAACGGCGTCATTCTGCTCAGCTATTTCGGCAGCCTCACGCTGGCCGGCTGTATGCTTGCCATTTCCCAGACCATGTCGTCCTTAACCAAAAATCAGGTCATCGCCCTGGTCTTGTCCGTTATTGCCAACCTGCTCTTTTTCCTGAGTTCCCTGGAATATGTCCTCAGCCTGTTCCGCTTGTTTCTGCCGCTGTCTATTGTGGATATGATAGCCTCTTTCAGTTTCATCACTCACTTTCAAACCATCGCCCAGGGATTGCTGGAACTGCGCGACATCATATTCTACGCTTCTATCATTTTATTGTTTAACTTCACGACGGAAATCATCGTCAGCTTTAAAACCTCCGGCACTTCAACCCTGGTACGTTCCGGCCGCCGCCTGCATTATATTTTACTGTTCTGCGCTTTGTTGCTTGGCTTTATCGGCTTAAACCTGCTTGCCAACAACCATCTGCGCAATATCCGTTTTGACCTGACCGAAGAACACAATTTCACCTTAACCCCGGCAACCCGGAAAATTTTGCAAGACCTGCCTTCTCCGGTAACGGCTAAAATATTCTATTCCAAAATTTTAAGCGAACGCAATCCCGATTTCCGCAGTTATTTTGACCGGGTTCGCCTGTTGCTTCAGCAATACGAAAACATCTCCGGCGGCAAATTTACCTATCAGATAAATTATGTTGAACCGCTGGATGAATCTGAAGATTATGCCATTGCCAGCGGTTTGCACAGTCTCCCTGTTATCGATCAGTCGCAGGCCGCCTTTTTCGGCATTGTCTTTACGGACAGCCTGGACAATAAGAAGGTTATCCCGTTTTTGCCCCTGGAACGTCAGGGCTATATAGAGCAGGACATAACCGAGGCTTTATATGCCATCAACAACAACCGTCCGCTGCTGGGAATACTGTCCTATCTTCCGGTAAACAGCGAAAGCATCAACAATATTGTTACGCCCCGCTGGGAGCTTTTGAACCGTCTGGATAATTTCTACGGCATACGAATGATAAACCGGCCGGAAGACATAAACCAAGACCTCAAAGCCATAATGATCATCCACCCGAAACACCCGTCCGAAGCAATGGTCAAAGCCTTGCAGGATTACAGTTACCGGGGCGGAAAGATTATGCTTTTCATCGACATTGCCTCCGAGGCGTTAAACAATCTGGCACCGGTTGATTCCAGACCGGAAGCGTCTGATTTAAATGGATTGGATAAAATCTGGGGATTCCATTATTATCCCGACGTTGCCGCCACGGATCTGGAAAATTCGCTGTTGGTCAACGCTTCCGGCACCACCACGCGAACCGTCAGTTTTACTCAGGACATTGTCCAGTTTTTGTTAAAGGAAGACAACTTCAACCCGGCCTTCCCGGGATTATCCCGGCTCAAACAGCTGCTGTTTTCTTCCGCTACCGTTATTGAACCGGATCAAAACCAACATATCAGTTTTGTTCCGCTGATTTCCCTGAGCCGAAATTCGGCCTTAATCCCGGCCGAGCTGATTCGCCGCAGCACCAATCCGGCAGACCTGCTCCGTCGTTTCAAAGCCGACGACTATACCAAATATATCGCGGCCCGCATCACCAGCACCAATCTGAGCAAAGCCTTTGACCTGATTGTTGTCGGCGACACGGATTTTCTGTACGATTCTTACTGGGGAAAAAACATCTTTGTCGGCGACAAACAATATTTCATCCCGTTGTTGGACAACGCCAACTTTGTGCTGAACAGCCTGGATTTGCTGACCGGAAACACCGAACTTCTGAGTTTGAGAGGTCAAACGGAAAAACTCCGTCCGTTTACCGGCGTGGAACATATCCGCAAAGCCGGACTGCGCGAAGCCAAAATCAAAGAAAACGAAATTATGGACAATATCGACTTTGCCAAAGCCGGCATTCAGGAGATATGGAATAAAAAAACCTTTGAACAGCGGGAGAATTTCACCCCGGATGAACTGGCGCTCATCGCCGGTATCCGCAAAAAGCTAAACACTCTTCGTCAGGATTTGCAAAAAGTCCGGGAAGAAAGCCGTTTTCAAATTCAAAAAATTGATTTCGCCGTCAAGTTTGTCAACATCTACGCCCTGCCGCTGCTTTTTGCATTGGCGCTCCTCCTGCTCCGGCTGAAGCGGCGAACGCTCCCCCATACCCGTTCTGCAGAAAAGTTAAAACGCCGCCCGGCCGCCATTATGGCCGTATCGCTGCTGCTTTTGGCTGCCGGTCTGGCCTCAAGCCACTTTGTCCGGCTGGACAGCTCGGAAGACCTGATTGAAAAGCCGCTTTTTGACAAGCTTCCGCAGCAAATAAACAATGTTTCCGAAATTTCGCTGACCACCACCCGCGGCAATCTGACTTTTGCCAAAGAAAACGGTATATGGATACTAAAAGGGCAGCCGCATTTTATGGTTTTGCAAGACCGCATCCGCAGCTTTTTAAGCGCTTTGCTTGAAGCTCGCTATTTTGAAAAGAAGTCAGACAAAGTCGAACATCTTGCCCATTTCGGATTACAAGACCTGACCGACCCGGCTTCACCCAAAACCGAAGTCACGCTGAAAGACTCAAACGGTCGGCAGCTTGTCCGTTTTGACATCGGACGCTATGACATAGACATCGGCCGAGGCTCTCGCGCTGCCTATGTCAAATTTCCGCCCAAATTCCAGGTCTGGAGTGCAGCCGCCGACTTTATCGACCTTTCTCCCGATTTTGTCGATTGGACGTTCAGCACCCTATGGAACCTGCGTCTCGGACGCTTAATCAGCTTTGATTCGGTCACGGATTCTTATCGCATCAGTCTGCTCGCCCGGGCAATGCTGAACACCCGGTTATCCGATGCTCAAACGGCCGTCCCCGGCGCCCGGAAGCTTTTCTCATTCCGGCTGTCGGCCGAAAATAACCAGAATATCAGCTACAAGTTCTTTCAAAGCGGCGGCAAATATTTTGTAAAAATAGAATACGCCGGCATTCCGAATGAAAAGACCTTGCAGCTTTATGAAAAATATACTAAAGACATTTATTACGAGATAAGCAGAAAAGATTTGGAGAATATCAGAAATGTCATCACAGCTCACTAAAGCCCAAAGCGACCGCCTGAAGAACCTGGCCGCCTGCACCAGCATATCGGTTGCCGTCATCTTGTGCCTGTTAAAAATCTTCGGTGCTTTCGTTACCGATTCCCTGGCCGTCCTGTCATCAATGGTTGACAGCCTGTCTGACATTTTCGCTTCTCTGATTACTTTGATTGCCGTACGCTATTCCGCCAAACCGGCCAGCGTTACCCACCGTTACGGATATGGCAAAGCCGAAGCACTGAGCTCGCTGACCCAGGCGGCTTTCATTGCCGGCTCCGGTCTTTTCGTCATCTATGACGGCTTTAACCGCTTTGTTTCTCCGCGGCAGATTGCCGACACCGGCATCGGGTTAATCATTATGATTATCAGCATTTTTGCCACGCTCGCCTTAATCACCTTCCAAAGACACGTCGCAAAGATAACCAAATCCCAGGCAATTTTAGCCGACAGCGCCCACTATGTTGTTGACCTGCTGACCAACGGTTCAATCATCCTCAGCCTGATTGTCGTCCAATTTTTTGACTTCATCTGGTTTGATACCCTCACAGCCGTAATTATTGCCGCCTATCTGTTGTTTAACGCTTATGACCTGGCCAAACAGGCCATTGCCCAGCTGTTAGACGAAGAACTGGATGAAAACATCCGTTCGGAAGTCATAAAATGCGCAAAGTCCTTTGACTTTATCCGCGGCATTCACGACTTTCGCAGCCGCGACCTCGGCGGAACATATTTGTTCGAATTCCACCTTGAACTTGACGGCAATTTATCTCTTTACCAGGCTCATCACTATTGCAGCATGGTAGAAGAAAAAATCCTGAGCAAATATCCCGATGCCCAAATTATCGTCCATCAGGATCCGGCCGGTATCAAAGAAGAACGCCTGGACAACAAAATTACCCGCAACAAAAAGAAAGGAAAACAAAATGCTTAAAGCTTTGTCATTTTTATCCGCCCTTTTGATAAGTTTTTCCGCTGCTACGCAGGAAACCAAACTCCCGGCGCCGCAAACCGAAGGCGGAATGCCTTTGATGCAGGCTGTTGCCGCCCGCAAAACAACGCGTGAATTTGCTTCCCGGGCAATTGATCCTCAGACCTTGAGCGAAATCCTCTGGACGGCCTGGGGCATCACGCACGACGGCAAACACAGCATACCGACATCGCAAAACAAACAAAACTTAAAAGTTTATATTTTACAAGCTGACGGTATCTGGCTTTATAATCCGGAAAAAAACAGCCTCCAAAACATCAGCCGAAAAGATGTCCGTAGCATTCTCAATACACAGGAATTTGTAAAAAAGGCGCCTCTTCATCTGGTTTTTGTCGGCAGCGACAAAAAGAACTCCCCGATGCACGCCGGTTCTGCCTATCAGAATGTCGGCCTTTACTGCGCATCCAAGGGGCTTAACAACGTTGTCCGCGGATACTTTGATCATGCCGCGCTCGGCAAAGAACTCAATCTGCAGGAACCGGAAGAAGTCATCGTAACACAGGCAATCGGCTGGAGCAAATAATGATACGGATTTTGCTTCTGCTCCTGTTTCTGTTGTATAGCCCACAGACACAGGCGGAATGTAAAAAATTTGCTCACGATTTGAACGGAAAGTTAATGTCCGTTCGTTGCGGAAGCTCCAATCCCGAATTTGCCTGTCCGCCGCTCAGAGCCTGGGACGGCCGCAACTGCGTCAAGATTCCGATTGTGGAAAGATGCCAAAAATTCGGCGGAGAATGGATTAATGCACAATTCATATATAACAAAGCACAAAGTGTTTTTCTTGATATCTGCAAATGCCCGGGCGGCAAAGTCTGGAACGGCATAAGTTGTGCAATCGTCAAACCGGGCAACATTTGCAAATCTTATGACGCAGGTTGCACGCCCGTCCATATCCGCCTGCTGCAACAAAAAAAACATAAACAGCCGATTATCAGCTGTGAACAATTTCCTAAATGCTCTAAAAAAGGAGAATAACATGAGACACCACTTTTTATCCATTATAGCAATAATTTTAATCTTTGCTGCTGCCGTATATATTTGGAACCGTTTTTTCAATTGCGAACATTTTCAAGGAAAAGGAACAAACTGGACGGCGGCTAAAGCAGGCACCGGTTACATTGTCAGCATAAACAACCATGCCGAACTTGTTTCAGCTCTGGAAGATTTTGTAAAGGCCAACAAAATCACTGCCGGAAACATCACTGGCATCGGAGCGGTCAATCGTGCCGTTTTACGTTTTTTTGATCCCCAAACAAAAAAATATGTCGACAAAACCGTTGATGGTCAAATGGAAATTACCAATCTGACCGGCAATATTTCAACAATGAACGGCAAAGAGTATATTCATCTGCATATAACGCTGGGCAACAGCAAATATCAAGGCATTGCAGGACATTTGCTTTCGGCAGACATCAATGGCGCCGGAGAATTTTACATCCAAAATTTCCCTCACACACATATTGAACGGACATACAATCCGGAAGTCGGCCTTAATTTCTATGATTTTAATAAATAAAAACTGCTTTTCTCAAAAACACGCCGTTTCAAACGGCGTGTTTTGCTCTCCCAAAATCAAATAAAAAAATTATATTATTCCGAGACCTAACAAAATTTTAAGATTTTTTTGCTAGTCTCTTTCGGTTAAAACAACCCCTTGGCAGGAAAAAACAATGCACTCGATTCATACCCTGATTACCGATCTGACCCTGATTACGATTTACGCCGGTATTATCACGCTGATTTTCAAAAAGCTGAAACAGCCGACTGTTCTGGGCTATATTCTGGCCGGAATTTTTGCCGGACCGTATTTTAATTTTCTGCCAACAGTCTCTGACCAGCAAAATCTCACCATCTGGGCAGATATCGGCGTTATCTTCCTACTTTTCGGCTTGGGGCTGGAATTCAGTTTCAAAAAAATGATGAACGTCGGCAAATCGGCAATGATTACGGCCACGGTCAACATCCTGTTTATGCTGTTTCTCGGCTACAATACCGGTCTTCTTCTGGGCTGGTCGGCCATTGACAGCTTTTTCCTCGGCAGTATGATATCCATGTCATCCACCACTATCATCATCAAAGCCTTTGATGACCTGAACGTCAAAAAACAAAAATTCACCGACCTGGTCTTCGGCGTTCTCGTAGTCGAGGATATCGTCGGCATTCTCCTGCTGGTACTTTTGCCGACAATCGCACTCGGCAGCACGATAGACAGTCAGGAACTCGCTTTAAGCACGTTAAAACTGGTCTTCTTTTTGGTTTTGTGCTTTGTCATCGGCATTTATATCGTTCCGACTTTCCTGAAAAAAATCACCGGATTCCTCACCGACGAGATGTTGCTGCTCATCACGATAAGTCTATGTTTCGGGATGGTTCTGCTTGCAACCTCATCCGGCTTTTCTTCGGCTCTCGGCGCCTTCATCATGGGGTCGATTCTGGCAGAAACCGAGATTATAGAACGAATTGAAAAAAACATAAAACCGCTGAAAGATTTCTTCGGCGCCGTCTTTTTTGTCTCCGTCGGTATGATGGTCAACCCTGCCATGTTCCTTGAATATGCCTGGCCGATATTCGTCATTACCCTGATTGTTATCGGAGGCAAGGTCGTCTTTTCCTGCTTTGGCTTTATCTTTTCCGGACAAACGCTCAAAACGGCCGTACAAGGCGGTTTTTCCCTGGCTCAGGTTGGTGAATTTGCTTTTATTATCGCCAGCCTCGGCATGAGCATCGGCGTTCTGGACGCCAGAGTTTATCCGATTATCGTTGCAGTTTCGGTCATTACCACATTTTTAACCCCGATGATGATTAAGTCTTCCGAACCGGCATACCGCCTGCTGCAAAAAACACTCCCGGCATCTTGGAACAAATATATCGAACAAAATACAGTTTCAAAAGAAAACAAACATGAAGAACAACTCTGGCAGCTTTTGTTCAAAAACTATTTCTCACGCTTAGGGCTGCTGGCAATGATTCTTTATACCATTATAGGCCTGTCCGGATATTTCATCAAACCGTTCATCAACACGCTGCTCTCCGGCTTTCCGACAAACTTGGCCGTTACCGTTATAACCCTGGCTCTGATGGCACCGTTTTTAAAAGCCCTGATCGGCTGGGAAGCCATTCTCCCAAGCCTGTTAAAAGACAAAGTTGCCGCCGCTTTTTGCCGCTTCCTCCCGTCTAAAGACAAAGACCGGGTCAAAACATCCGTTTCCCGCAAGATTGAAGAAAAAATGGGTTTCTGCAACGTCATCGGCGAAGAAACGGAAAACCTCCGCAACTTTTTCATCTCCAACAACAAAGTTGCAGCCTTATACCACAAACTCTGGATGGCCAAAAAAATCAACCGCCTGCCGCTCATAGTGCTAACAAGTTTCAGGTTGCTGCTGGTTGCATTTTTCATTGTAACGGTCGTTCACCAGTTTTTAACCGAAAACCCCAAAGTCATCCTGCTGATGCTGATTGCTTCAATCGTCCTTTTGTTCCAGTCAAAATGGCTGTTTGACCAATATATGAAAATTGAAAATCAGTTCTTGAGCAATTTAAACGGTCAAAAAGGTCAAAAGGAAGAACCGCCGTTAAATCAAACAGAAAAGAGCAGGAGTTAAAGACAGTTCCTGCTCTCTGAAAACGGCAATCCGTAAAAATCTACTTTCCGACCTGTGCCTGCTGATCGGCCGGATAACGATCGCCCATAATGTCAATCTCAGACAACTCTTTCTCGAGTTTTCTCCAGTCCGCCGCAGAAATCTCAACTTCGGCCGCCCGGATATTTTCTTCCAGATTGGCAAGTTTCGTTGTTCCCGGAATAGGCACAATCCAGTCGGCTCTGCTCAACAGCCATGCCAAACCGGCCTTTATGGCAGTAAAGTCAAAAAAGCAATGTCTTCTCTGCCGGCAATGACAAAGAAACACTCTTGGCCGCCATGCTCCAGGCGATTCCCTACATCGGCTTGCCAAATGCCCTGACAACAATCAACCTCATCAAGGAAACCGAAATTGAAAACTACAAACCTATTTACGAATAAGGCCTTTTCACTGAAAAAAATTTTATTGGCACTAACTTTCGGCCTTTGTTTTTTCTCAACGCTGGCTCAACCCCGTAACGGATGAAGAATATAAATAAAAAACATTCTTTCTGTTTTTATCCTATTATGTATAAGAAAAAAACCTGCATAAAGCAGGTTTTTTTATCAATAACCTTTTTTATAAAAAGGCAAAAATCAAACCGATAGCCAAAACCACCACAAATAATACGGCCAGAAAAAACAAAATAAGCGTTTTATCATGCTTTTCCTCGCTTTCCGGGGTTTGACGACAAACAAGAATCGGTAAATCAGAATCCCTTCCGTACAAACGCAAAGCTGTTGAAGCAACCTGCTTTTCCTCCTCATTTTCCGGTTCTCTGACAACAATACCTTTTTTACGGTTCTTTTGCAAATTCACATCAACTGCCACAACAAGCTTGTATATAGCATACAAAGCAGCACAAATGATTAAAAAAATTATAAATCCCATAAATTCATGAATTTTTTAATTTTATTAGCAATATTCACTCTTCTCTCACTTGTCTTATAGAATTTCGGATAATCCACTCTGCAATCCGGATTACAATAATAAAAAAATCTTTCTCGGGTAATCACACTAAGCTCAGCGGGTGTAAAATCGGCCCCCCAAGCCTCAAAGACCTCCGGACGAAACATATAACGTCCTTTATAAGGGCAGCCCAATTTAGAATTATAATAACTAAAATTATTAAAATCCTTTCCACTAAACACTGTTAATCCGTAAGTAAGATTTAACGGTTCACCTGATTCCAAAAATACTTTTTTCAAATTCTCAGTACTTTTGCCGGCTCTGGTCAAAATCGTCTCTACCATATGATAAGTCAAATCCGGAAAACCGGCATAGATCTCACATTTACCTGTAACACCTCCAGCTTTGGCTGTAATTCCTTGAGCTCCCATCCATTTATCAACATTTTCATTTTTAATAAGAGAAATAAAAGCTTTAAAAAATTTTTGCAAATTTCCCAACGATGAAAAAAAGTTATACCGTAAGAGCGAAGAAAAGGAATCCTGCACAGACTTTTCCGTATAATACAACGCCATCGCCAATTCATAAGTTTTCATATCTTTTGCCACACGAAACCTAGCAATATCTTGCAAATACGGATATTTTTCATTCAGCAGCTTTAGATAAGAATCATTAGGAAACAGCGTGAGCATCTGAGACATATCCGCCCAATATCCGGGCTCGTCACGATAATACCCTCTAGGATGCCAATACAACTCTTTATAAGAAAAAAAACGAGTCCTCGCAGGACTGACGACACGTGACCCATCAGAATAATACTCAATTACAGTATCACTCAGAATTTCATCACAGACATCTTCTCTCATAAAATCAAGAATTCCATACTTTTGAGGATCAAAAATAAACTCTTCTTTGTTTTTAATTCCCCAAACGCACTCAGAAAAGACCAAACGGCGCGATTTTTCCTTTGCTTTTTTCGACAAACTAAGTGAATCTGCCGCCAACAACGAATCAAGCATTCCGCCATTCGTGTTGGAAAAGTTCTTTGTCAGTTGATTCATATTTGATAAAAATAAACAAATTAATATAAATATATATAAGCATTTTAGAAGTCAAAATTATCACAAAAAAAATTTTTTGTCAATGTCGTTTTTTATTGACAAATTTCTTAAACTATTATATTAAATGTTCTGTTAATTTAATTTTTTGTTTTATTATTAAACCTTAATTTTATGGAAACAACTCAGTTTTTTTCAATGAGTAGTGGTATTTGTACCGCTGTAGTGTTAGGTATTTTATTTGTGTTCACAATCGTGCTGGCAGTTTACACCTACAAAAAATGCAAATTGCTTAATGTTGAACATCAAAATGTTTCCAATGACGTCAATAAACTCAAAGACAATCTTGGAAACACGGATGATGCACTAAAAGAAACCAAGCAAAATTTGGAAAAAGTAGAAAATGAACTGTCTCTGAAAGATCAGAACTGGAAAGAGCATCAAAAAGGTTTGCTCCGCACCAGACATCAGATTTTTATCGACAACATGAGCAATCGTCTTTTGGAAATGGCAGAAGAAATTAAACTGGCAAGCGACAAAGGAGTGCTTAATGAAAAAGAAAGCGCCGTATTGTCCAGTCAATATTCTTCAGCTCAGGCTATTATCAGAAATTTGTCAAACTACAAATTGTAAGAACTTATGAACACAAAATATTTAATCATTCTGGCAGCAGTTTTTATTGCTGTAATTTTGATGGTTCCCTGGGTTGCCAAAGGACTGTTGGTCTTTCTTCTTATTGCCATTCTGATAGTATATTTCGGAAAAAACAAATGTTTTAAAGTTTCCGAAGACGTAATTGACACCATATTCAGCCACGGCAAAAAGAAACTAAAAGAAATGACGTCACGAAACATAGAAGAAACACTGACTATTCATGATGTTGAGCAAAAAGAACTCAACGATGGCACCTTTGCAATCAGCATCTTCACGGAAAAAGGAAAAATGACATTAAAACCAAGAAAGTTTAATACCATTCCTGAAGTATTACAAAAGGGAAAACAAGTTGTTTACAAAGTTGTCCATACCATGGAAAACTGCCAAATTGTCAAAAATAAAACTATTTCGGCAATAGGTTCCGATGGTGAAGAACGCATTTTCCAATTGGAAGATAACTAAAAAACACAAAAAAAACAGAGATTGGTTCTCCAATCTCTGTTTTTTTATTCATTTCCGGCCAAAAAGCAACACATTAATGCCAACCAATCGCAACACTATACGCAACAGCAGAATTCCAAGACACAATGCCCCCAGAACAAACAAAACAGCCGCTGAAAAAAACGAATCAAAACTCAAACCTTCTTCCAACAGCTTAAAGTGTTCCAAACTGACATCCAATAAAAAACCTATCAGAAAAACGACTGCCAACCACACAACCAAACCAATCCGGAGTCTGGTCTTCATTTCTACAATCTCATTCTGATAAGTAAAAACCTCTGCTTGCCGTTTCCATAGATTTTGAGACGGAAGATGAGAATCTGAACTTGTTTTGTTCTCTCCAGAAAAAGTTTCTTGTTCCTGCCTGCTCTTTTTATCAATGTTCTTCAACAAGCGGTGCACAACCAAAAAACCTTTTATGGCCAAAAAGCAACAAATCGTAAAAATAATAAATGTAACCATAACTAAATAAATAATATTAAAAACAGAAATATAATAACACTTCCCCAATTTTTGTCAACAAAATATACAAAAAAAACTCTCGGACAATACCAAGAGTTTTTTTATTTTTATATTGCAGATTTTCACCAGTACTACATATCAAAAAATTAGAATCCGTCCTTGAATCTTAAATAAACAATAAACCCAAGTATAAGAACACCGGGAAGAAGCAGAATAGCTAGCGCAACATTATCCATAACGTTATCATGTCGCATCTCTTTCCACTCTTGCACAGTTATTTGCTGCAAACCATCCAACAAGTTTTGGGCTGCTTGCCATTGATCATAGCTGGCAATGGCCGTTTCTAATAAAGAAAAATCTCTATAAAAACGAGCAATTTGCTGCTGATATTCATCACTACAAAAGGAACCTTGTGTCACCTTCCTGCAATAATCTTCTTTTGTGTCAAGAATTTTTTGTTGACATTGCCGATATATACTATCATCCGCGTTTTCTTCAGAAAATCCATAGACTTTAAGCATCTTGCTACAATTCTGTTTAGCTGCAAAAAAAGTTTCATACTTTTCAAACATAGCCTCACGTGCTTTCATCAGCTTTTCCTGTTTGTTGCGAGATTCCTCTTCTGTCAGCCCCATGATTAAATCCTGTTGTTGGGCCTGCGCCAGTTCTCTTTCCAAACGTTCCGCTTCTCTGGCTTTTTTTTCTTCTAAACGTTCCTGCTTTTTCTGAGCCTGTGCCAGCTCTCTTTCCAAGCGTTCCGTTTCTCTGGCTTTTTCTTCTTCTAAACGTTCTTGCTTTTTCTGAGCCTGCGCTAACTCTCTTTCTGCCGCCCGGTGATCTTTATTATCCAAATAATAATAACTTCCCACTGTTGCCAAAACGATAACAGCTTCCAACGCAATCGTCAAAATCCACATACGCGATCGGCGGCGAAGATATCCTTCTTCCACCATATAAGCGTTCACTATCCTTTCTGCATCAGATTCGCTAACATTTTTTACATCTGCATCGGCAAAATGCCTGCGCAGTTTTTTCAGATAAAAGAAACAAAAACACAAAATTGCAAAAAAAAGCACAACTCCTGAAATCAAAATAATACTTTTCATAATTAGGTTTTTTAAAATTAATAATAAATATAACAAGGTCATGATACCATTATACAAAATTTTGTCAATATAGAAAAAAGAGCGCTGTTGTAGCGCTCTTTTTTTTACAAATCTCATTTGCCGCTCAAATCCACAAAAGGCACGGCATTCCCCAGCATATACTGCGGCAGCTTTCCGTCCCATTTTTGCACGGCCTCATACTCGGTCAGCCCTTTGTTTTTGGTCAAAGCCTGCGCCTTAATTTCCATCGCATCGGCCTCGGCTTTTGCCGCAATCCTTTTCTGCTCGGCCTCTTCAGTAATCCGGCGTGTATTGTTTACGGCCTCCTGCGCCCGCTGATCGGCAATAACCTTATTTTCAATTGCCTGCTCAAACGCATCGGAATAATCAAGATTTATAATCTGAAATGTCAAATTTTGAAAATAAGTCTTGTCCACTCTTTCCCTCAACAGCGCCGTAATCTCGATTCTGGCAGAATCCCTGCTTGCCACCAAATCCTGCGCCTGCCATCTTCCGATAACATCTTTGATAACATCGTTCAACACCGGCACAATTTTCTTGGCGGCATAATCCAAACCGACCCTTTCATACAGCATCCATACGTTCTCGGGATTAAGATTATAAGTAAACGTATATTTAATCTCGGCTGTCTGAACATCTTTTGTATAAGTTGTCCCCACATCCGTCATCTCATTTGTTTGCACATTCATATCCACGACAGTAGACACAAACGGCCACTTAAAACCAATACCGTTGGCAATCGAGCGCGGTTCAACCTTACCCAGCGTTACCATAACGGCCCGATATCCCGGATTCACGACATAAACACTGCTGATTAGCAAACATATGGCAAATATCGCCACAATACCAAAAATCACATACTTTCCGATTTTAGTTCCAAAATAATTTTTCATAAATATCTATTTTTAAAATTAATAATAAAAAAACGCTGTCATATTATAATATCATTCCCCAAATGTCAATTATTTTGTCCAAAAAAACATAATTTTTCACATTGACTTTTCGCAATAACAAGAATATATATGCAATACATTTTTGTATATATATCTGAATTATTTAATTTTTAAATTTATAAAATTATGGACATTATTTTTTTAAAAACTTTGAACGAAAAAAACGTTCGGTTTTCCGAAAATGAAATTTTACAGCTAAAAAAAATGCTGGAACTTCAAGAAAGTAATTTTTATGCTGCAGATGAACAGTTGTTTGATAGTCTGATTAAGATATTTGCAAAAGCATATTGGGATTCTGACACCAGATTAGAACAATCTTCGTTACTAATTTTTCTTCAGAAATTACCCTTTGAACAAAAGCAAAAAATCATCGGCAAACTTATCAACAACTGTATGTTTCTCCAAGCTTATGTTGTCTTTGCCCAAACGCTGATGACAAGCCTGCCGGCACCTCTGCAAAAAGAAATTCAGATTTATCCAAACAAAGTCTCCAAAGACGGAATAGGCACTCAGATTTCTCAGGCAGAATTTGATTATCGTAACAGAAACGGATTAAAGTGCCATATAGATAATGGAAAATACTACCGCCCGATGACATATCAAGATATTGATAACTATTACATCATGTTGCAAATGGTTATGACGAGTGAAAGAGAAACCTTTTTTTATATTGATTAAACTTATTAAAGCCTCTCTAAAATGAATTGTCCAATTCCCCGGTCGGTTCATAAAAAGAGAGGCTTTTTATATGAGGATACACTTTTCTTAGCCGACCGGCGTTCTCCCGCCCGCCTTTCGCTGGTAGTCGAACCCTGTTCCCTAGGGTTCTAATCCGACTCTCCTCATCATTTACAACAAAACCCGCTTCACGCGGGCCTTGTTGTAAATGGCGGAGAGATAGGGATTACTCTGCGCTATAGCTTGAGTTGCACAGGCGCTCATCGGCTTTTTCAAGCCGACCGGCGTTCTCCCGCCCGCCTTTCGCTGGTAGTCGAACCCTGTTCCCTAGGGTTCTAATCCGACTCTCCTCATCATTTACAACAAAACCCGCTTCACGCGGGCCTTGTTGTAAATGGCGGAGAGATAGGGATTCGAACCCTAGGTACCCCGTAAAGAGTACAATTGATTTCGAGTCAACCGCATTCGACCACTCTGCCATCTCTCCATGGAACTGGTTTATACGGCGAAATAATCAATTTGGCAAGCATTATTTAAAGATTTTAACTCTTTCGTCAATCGGCAAAAAGCTTTTATCTCCGGCCGGAGCCTCTATACTGCCGACCGGCATTTGAGCCAGCAGCTGCCATTTCTGCAGCAAATTCCATGTTTTTTTCACATCATCGTCAATCAACGGATTATAATGCTGCAGCGAAGCACCGGCATCTTCTGCCTCCAACGCCGTCCAAACGATATATTCCAACATTCCGTTTGCCTGCAACGACCATTTTGAAAAATTCTCCGCATACAACGGAAACTTTTTCTGCAAATCTTCCACCGTATCCAAATCCTCAAAAAAGAGAATTGTCGCATATCCGGCGGCAAAAGAAGCTATCTTAAGTTCCGTCTTGGCAAATCCGTCCTGCGGCGCCACTTCTTTCAGCTTTTGCAAAACAATATCCCACAGCTTTTGATGATTTTCGCCAAACAGCACAACAACCCTCGCGCTCTGCGAATTAAACGCTGTCGGACAATACTTCACCGCCTCTTTAACAATTTCGGAAATCCGCTCTTCCGATAAAACCTTTCTGCTTCCCAAATCATAGATTGACCGGCGTTTTTCAATCATTTCTAACAATTCTTTTTTCACCTCAGCCCTCCTTATCCAAATAATACAGGGGATTTAACCCCTGTTAGCCTCAAATTCAACCCCGGGCGTATTGATACTGCTCAGGCACCCGTTCAAAATTATATTTCGGAGAACGGATTTTCTGAACATCCGGCAAAATCGGGCGGATAAAAAACCCGACGGCAAAATTGTTCTCGGTTTCTTCTTTCGGAAAAAGACGGTTGACCCGGACTTTAACTTCTTTCCGGTTATCATACCCGAAAAGCTCCGGCGGCAGTGTATCTATCATCATTTCAAAATTTTCAAAAATCACAAAACCGTTAACAACACAGGAAAGCCGCTCTTTTGTAATAACGTTTTCAAACTCTATCTCGTCATTAACTCTGACCTGCTGCGCCACCTTATCAAACACAGCCAGCTGAATTTTCTTTTTTCCTTCCAAAATTTGACTATAAGACCAGGGAATAATAGGTATAACGTGTTTCATGCCCCACCTCCTGACAAACCGCACCAAGCAAGGTTATTTTATTTGATTTCACAAAAAAATCAATCATTTATATATTACAGCCGTCTTTTTTTCTCCGGTCATATTCTTCCGGTGTCAGAAGCTCAACATTATCTGGGTCAATTTCATAAACTTCATGCTTTTCTTTTGGCTTTCCCCAGTTTTTAAACTTTGCCCACATCCGCCGATACCAGTTGATAATCGCCGGGGAATTTGCCTGCCACCATTCCTGAGCCTTTTCCGCCCCGGCAGTGATAAACACAAAAGCCACCAGCGCCAGACAAAGAATCAGGCCGATATAAAGAGCAACCCCCAAAAACATAAAGAACAAAAAACCGGCAGCCGCCATAAATACAAATGATAAAAAACGTTCCAATACTTTTCCTTCCAAAAACATCTTCCTTATATAACATAGGAATTTTTATCAAAAAAATCAAAGGTCGGAACAATCTTCCGTATTTTCCGTTTCTTTTCTTTTGATAAAAGCCAAAATACTTCCCCAATCCGCATTTTCCTCTGCCCCAAAAGGAAGCTCGTCGTCATCCCCGCAAAAGATCCTGACTTTACCCTTCAAAAAACCAGAAAATACATCCGTTTTCATCAAATAAATACCCTTTTAAACAACCCTGACCTTCGCAATATAGTTGTCGCACATCGTATCTTCCGCCGAACGCTCAATCAGATAAACCTTATCCGACTTCAATAACACATCTTCAATATTTTCGTTCACATGCTCCAAATCCACAATTGTGGCGGAATTTTTCTTCAAACACGCCGTTTTGGTATTCTTACAATACTCAAACACCGGTTCGTTGACCTCGCGGCTGTGTGTATCGTTTATGATAAACAACAACTCATCGCGTTCATTTTGTAAAATACAATACAAAATAACACCTCCTACACTATGAAACTATCACTGGATATACTACAGCAGATTCCCGTGAACGCAAAACAAAAATCATATCCGCACACAAAAAAAGCATGCCGGCCACCGCCGCCAAAAACCCGCTTAAAAAACTTCCCTCTTTCTGTAAGCTATTCATTTTCCAAAAGATAGTTCATAAAGTATTCATATTTTGTTTTCCCAAACAAAAAACACCGTTTTTCATATAAAACGGTGTTTTTTTCAGTCAGGACTTCTTCTTTTCCTGAGGATACAATAAAACAAACCACGGAAGAACACAAGCGACTGTACTTCCTCCGATCATACTCAGATTGCCGCTGCCGAAACAATAAATTGCAAAACCGACAAAAACCAGACCTTCTGCCAAAATACCTTTAAGTCCGATTTTTTGCAATTTCGCTTCTGCTTCATCCTTCGGCAATTTCCCCGCTTTCCGCAATCTGTAAAAAGTCACGGCATTAACAAGCAAAACAACCACGACCAAAACAATAAGTGCCGGCCCTAACTGCATGTTTAAAACCTTTTCCATAATGATTCAATAATAATGATTTTACGTTTTTTCCGTAACATAAAAAAACAACAATGACAAGAGATAAAAAAAATAGAAAAATAACAAAAAAATGCTTGCATTTTATTTTGGATGTGATATTTAATTACTCGTTCTACCGATGCGGGCGTAGCTCAGGGGTAGAGCGCAACCTTGCCAAGGTTGATGTCGAGGGTTCGAATCCCTTCACCCGCTCCATTTAATGCCTCCTGAATAAGGAGGCTTTTTTTATATTCATAAAAATTTTCTGTTTCATCAAAACCCTATACCATATCTTCATCAGCAACAACAACCGTATTGTCCTGCCAGATAAATTCATTATTTTTCCAGGTCGTATAAAAAGTATAGGCCAAATACAATACTGTTCCGATACGCAGCCCGACAATCAGAAAACGGCTGCCGCCAAACGGATTCCCCGCAGCATCTTTATTCTGCAGAAAGATTTCAGCCAACACCCAGAGAACCACCAAAATCAGCGGCAAAAAAAGAAACAGCCAGGAAGTCAGGCTCAAACCGAGCTGTATCAGGCCGCGCCCCCAAAAACCGGCATAAAAATTATGAATTCCGGTAACGCCTAAAAAACCGGCCAGTAAAATATAAACCGCGCCGTTTTTTGTCGCCCGCCGCTCACCGGCCTGAAGCATGGATTTTTGATACAGACGTTCGGTGCCTTTGTCATATTCTTCAATTGTAATGCGCCCGCTGTCCCGCATTTCTCTGAGTTTTTGCAAATCGACCAAATCCGGCATATTTATCTCCCTCATTCATTTATGCTAAACATAACTCTTTTTCCGTTAATTTAAAGATAACAAAAAAATCCTCCGAACGAAAAGTTCGGAGGATTTTCATCAAATCAGGCCGTTAGAAACCCATTCCGCCGGGCATTGCCGGAGCAGCGCCGCCGCAAGAGCATTCTTTTTGCGGCTGTTCGGTAATCATAGCCTCTGTCGTAATCAACAGGCCGCCGACCGAAGCAGCATCCTGCAAAGCCGTGCGAACAACCTTGGTCGGGTCGATAATACCGGCTTTAACCATATCGGTATATTCACCGGTCTGGGCATTGTAACCAAAGTTGGTATCTTTCGATTCCATCAGTTTTCCGGCCACAACCGCACCGTCAACACCGGCATTCTCGGCAATCTGACGCAGCGGAGCCTGAATAGCCTTGCGGATAATATCGATACCGACTTTCTGGTCTTGGTTAGCCGGTGTCAGCTTATCCAAAGCGCCGGAAGAATAAATCAGGGCACAACCGCCGCCAGCAACTACGCCTTCTTTAACGGCTGCACGGGTAGCATTCAAAGCATCGTCAATCCGGTCTTTCTTTTCTTTAACTTCAACTTCTGAAGCCCCGCCAACGCGCAGAACGGCAACACCGCCGGAAATCTTGGCCAAACGTTCTTGCAGTTTTTCACGGTCATAATCAGAAGTCGTATCGGCAATTTCCTTACGGATCTGGGCAGCACGGGCAGCAATCAGATCTTTCTCGCCGGCACCGTCAACAATTGTCGTATCGTCTTTATTGACTTCAATCTTCTTGGCCGTACCAAGCATATCCAAAGTAACGTTTTCAATCTTCATACCCAGTTCTTCGGAAATAACCTGTCCGCCGGTCAAAATGGCAATATCCTGCAGCATGGCTTTGCGTCTGTCGCCAAAACCCGGAGCTTTGACGGCACAAACTTTCAGGCCGCCGCGAATACGGTTGACAACCAATGTTGCCAAAGCCTCGCCTTCAATATCCTCGGCAATAATCAACAACGGGCGTCCGGTTTGAACAACCGCTTCCAAAATAGAAATCATCGGCTGCAAATTGCTGATTTTCTGGTCATACAACATAATATACGGATTTTCATATTCGCAGGTCATCTTGTCCGGATTGGTAACAAAATACGGAGAAAGGTAACCGCGGTCAAACTGCATGCCTTCAACCACGTCAAGCTCGGTTTCCAAACCTTTGGCATCCTCAACCGTAATCACGCCTTCATTGCCGACCTTTTCCATGGCCTGAGCCAGATATTCGCCGATTGAACGGTCGCCGTTGGCCGAAATCGTACCGACCTGGGCAATTTCTTCCGAGGTTTTAATATCTTTTGAACGGGATTTAATATCCGCAACCACAGCGTCAACTGCCATATCAATACCGCGTTTCAAATCCATCGGATTCATTCCGGCAGCAACCGCTTTGCAACCTTCACGAATGATTGCTTCTGCCAAAACGGTTGCGGTTGTCGTACCGTCACCGGCTTTGTCGGCAGTCTTCTGGGCAACTTCTTTAATCAGCTGCGCGCCCATATTTTCAAACTTGTTGGGGAGTTCAACCTCTTTTGCAACCGAAACACCGTCTTTGGTAATTTTCGGCGCGCCGTAAGACTTGTCCAAAACCACATTGCGCCCTTTCGGCCCGAGCGTAACTTTAACGGCTCTTGCCAAAGTCTCCACGCCTTTTAACATTTTTGCTCTGGCATCAGTTCCGAATTCAATATCTTTTGCTGCCATTTTAACTTTCCTTCCTTCTTTCTAAAAAATCCACTCAAATTACTCTTCAATTACGCCCAAAATCTCTGATTCTTTAACAATCAGACGGGTTTCGCCGTTTACCTTGACTTCCGTGCCTGACCATTTGCCGAACAAAACCTTGTCACCCGGTTTAACGCTCATCGGCACAATCTTGCCGTCTTCGGCTCTGAATCCGTTTCCGACGGCCTCGACAATGCCTTCGCTCGGTTTTTCCTTAGCGGTATCGGGAATAATAATCCCGCCGGCTGTTTTGGTCGTTTCTTCCAGTCTTTTAATTAAAACTCTGTCATGCAAAGGTTTAATATTCATAATCTGTCAACTCCTTAAAAGTTTATCTGTTCTCAATCTAAAAGGATAATTAGGAATTTAGTTTTAGAAAGTCAAGCAGCCGCCGCGAAAAAAACAAAAAAAATCCCTGCATCGGAAAATGCAGGGAGAAAGCACCTATTTTTTCTGCGGCTGGGCCAACACCCGGAACGCCGTCAGGAAGAAACTGCCGAGCAGCAGGAAAAGAACGATTTTCTGCGTGGCAAAAAAGATCCAGGCCTGCGGAAAAATCCGCATAACCTGTCTGGCAATTCCCGCCGCCCAACCATCCATGGTAAAGGTTTGCAAAATCACCTGCATCGACGCCCCCAGTGTTGCAAACTCTACAAAGATATCTCCGTACAGACTGACGGCGATAATCGAAAACACATAAAAGAAGACGGCAAAAACGGCCAGAAAAGAAGCAAATACCGGCAAAAGCAGCAAAAACGTACTGATAATGTTATTAATTCCGGAGGCTTGATACAAATATTTAAACATCCGGAAAAGCCGGAAACTCCGAATAATGATAAAAGAGCTCGCTGCCGGAACGGAAGATACGGCCACAATCACAAAGTCAAAAACATTCCAGCCGGATTTCCAAAAATCGCGCCGCTCGGCATAAATTTTCATAATCATTTCAACAATAAAAATTCCCATAAACAGCCGGTCGAGCAAAAACAGCCCCTGTTCAAAACGCTCCCGGAAAAAGTCTGTCGTCATCATACCCAAAACCACGGCATCGGCCAGAATAATCGACATAATAAACAGGTCAAAATTTTTGCCGGTAACCAGTTTTTTAAGTTTGCGCTTGTCTTCCTTCGGAAAAAGCTTTTTCGCCGCCGGAACTTTTTTCAAACTTTTCAAATCAAAAAAACCCATTTTACTCATCCTCAAACTCTGTTTATCTTAAAAATAGTAAAAAACAACCGCAATTGCCGCTGCCGAAAGCGCCGGACCGAAAGCGCCCTGCCTTTTGCGCATAATAACTGCATACAGTGCAAACAAAACGCAGGCGCCGATAATCGTATATAAAAGTTTCTCCACTCCCAGCCAGGCACCGATTGCCGCCAGCAGCTTCAGATCGCCGCCGCCGAAAGCATCCTTATTCTTCCAGACAAAAAACAGACTGACCAAAGCCGGAACAAAATAGCCGAAGAGCGCACCCAAAGCAGAATCATACGGCATCGTCCATAAGCCGGATAATGCCGAAAAGGCAAAACCAAGCAGCAGCAACGGAACCGTCAGAATATCCGGCAACAGCATAATCCGTCCGTCTATCTCGGCCAACAGCAGCAAAATCCAGATAAAAATCAGTTTCCACCAGATAAGCGGACTGCCCCATTCATAAAAAACACCATAGCTGAGAGCCGCGGTAAGAATACCCCACATAAGGCTGCGCCAGCGGTATTGAGAAACCATCTTAGTATAATGCCAGTTGTTCCGCCGCTTTTCTGCCGAAACTTTTTTACCCGGACAAACAATCCGATAAAGCGCATAAGCCATGGTTGCCGGCATAAACTTGGCAAACCGCCGCGATATATAAGGGATAAGAATGCCAAAAACAAAACCGGCCAGCGCATAAACCATCTGAAAATTCTCCATAATAGACTTATAATAGAAAACTCTAACCGCAAAAGATTAATATCATTTTAATAAAAGCTTAAAAAAGCTCAAAAATAAGCATTTGTCAGAGAGCAAAAATTGTGGTATAATAATATAATGTAAAATAATTATTATGAACCCGCCCAAGCCTCGCGCTGAAGCACAAAATTAAATGGTATGAAACTAAATAAAAAAATTATCATGATTTGTATCTCCGCTCTTATTATCGGAATGTATCTGCCCGGAGGTACGGTAAAAAGAATAGTAGAATTAGGCAGTGCTGCAATTTTGCTCATTTGTCTGATTATTGAACTTGTATCAAAATTAGCTGCCCGTCTTAAATATTCTGCTTAACTAACTTCAGGCCTGCTTCCCGCGGGCTTCCTTTTTATTACCATCCCAAAATCCACCCCGAAGATAACAGGCACGCTTGTACTTTTTTAAAGCACAATCCCTCGTCCGACACGACTGGGTGCCCTTTGCGAATGGCTCAGGTTTTGGAGCAAAACCTGAAAGTAAAGCTCATTTATCCCCCCTCTTTGCTAAGAGGGGGATAGGGGGAGTTAGACCAGCCCTTTAACGAGTACTTCTTAGTCTTTGTGAAAAAGAGAAAATTAAAAGCACTATGTGCTTTCTTGCCGTCTTAGCCTTGTGCTTAGACGGCCTGAACTTTTTCACGAAGACTTAGAAAACGAGTTCAGGGCTAGTATTTTTGGTTACTTTTGTTACATGACAAAAGTAACAAAAGAAATATCTCAGAGAAAATTAAGAAAAGAACTTTTGCCCCCCAAAAAGTAACAATAAAAAATAAAGAGAGGATGAAAATGATATCCCCCAGGGGATATAAAAAAGGGGGAAACAAGTTCTCCCTTTTCCCTCTCTCTTATATTGCTTTCAAAATATAATCACTCAATTTGGCCACATAAAAGGCCGGATCCGAAATCGGCTCGCCTTCGGCAATTTTGGCCTGATCAAGAATAATCTTGGCAATCTCCTCAACTTTGGCCTTTTGCTTTTCGTCCCCGACCATATCAGCCAATTTAATAATCAGCGGATGATACGGATTCAGTTCCAGGATTCGGGTGCTGGCAAAAGCCGTCTGCTGCTGATGATTGCGCATCAACCGCTCCAAGTGAATGCTCATCTGCCCCTGCTCCACGGTCAGGCTGGCCGGACTGTTTGTCAGACGTTCGGTTGTCGTAACTTTTCCGACATCATTTTTAAACATCTCGCTCATCATCTTGGTCAGCTTTTCCATATCGCCGTCACCGGCTTTCTGGTCTTTTCGGTCGATTGCCAGATCAATATCGGCCTGCGAAATATGTTTGACGGCAAACCCTTTATAATTCGGCAGTGTCTGCGTCCAGAATTCATCAATCGGATCCGTCAGCAGCAAAACTTCGATTCCTTTGGCTTTAAAGGCCTCCAGTTGCGGATTGTTTGCCAAAACATTAACATCGTCACCGGTAATATAATAAATGGCCTTCTGGTCATTTTCGCCGATTTTAACATTTTTCGCCCGCTCAATATATTCGTCAAGCGATGTAAACTTCTCCAAATCATGCGTTGAAAGAAAGCGCGACAAACTGGCAATTTCCTCGCGATTGCCGAAATCTTCGTAAATACCTTCCTTAAATGCCGCCCCGAAAGCTTTCCAGAATGTCATATAATCATCATAGTTTGCGGCACGGTTTTTCAATTCTTTCAGCAAACGCCCGACCAGTCCGTGTTTGATTTTTTCAATCAAAGCATTATGCTGCAACATCTCACGCGAGATATTGAGCTGCAAATCGGAACTGTCAACCACACCTTTAACAAAGCGCAGATAATGCGGCATCAATTCTTCAACCTTCTCGGAAATAAAGACCTTGTTGACATATAGTTTCAAACCGTTCTGACTGTCGGGCTGAAACAAATCATACGGCGGTTCGGAAGGAATAAAAAGCAAACCGGTATATTCAATATTCCCCTCCGCCTTAAAATGCAGCGTCAGCCACGGATCGTCAAAATTTTTGGAAATATGATGATAAAATTCCTTATACTGATCTTGCGTAATCTCGCTTTTCGGCCGTGCCCACAAAGCCGATCCGGTATTAACCGTTTCTTCTCCGGCCTCGCCCAGACACAAAACAATCGGATACCCGATATGGTCGGAATAAGTGCGGATAATATGCCGCAGATAAATCGTATCAACAAAATTTTTCTGGTCTTCTTTCAAAAAGAGCTTGATTTCCGTCCCGTTTCTCTCTTTCTCGGCCTCACGGATTTCAAAACCGTCGCGCCCGTTGGAAGTCCAGAACCACGCTTTGTCCTCGCCGGCTCTGCGAGTCAGAATTTCAACTTTGTCAGCAACCATAAAGGCCGAATAAAAGCCGACACCAAACTGCCCGATTAAATCCATCGCCGAACCGTTGTCGCTGACATTCTTAACAAATTCCGCCGTCCCTGACTTTGCAATCGTCCCCAGATGGTTAACCAGATCGTCTTTATTCATGCCGATACCGTTATCGGCAATTTTCAAAGTATTTGTCTTGGCATCGGGGGTAATTTTGATTTTAAACTCTCCCGAGGCTTTGGCAATATCCGGATTCGTCAGCGCCAGATAGCGCAACTTGTCGCAGGCATCACTGGCATTGGAAATCAACTCCCGCAAAAAGATATATTTTTCCGAATACAAAGAATTGACCACAATATCCAGAAGTTTTCCAACCTCCGCCTGAAAATTCATTTTTTCCGACATTTCAATTTCCTCCAATAACTTTTATTTATTCAGATATATGGGAAACAAAACAGTTTTTCGCAAGACTTAAACACAAACAAATCGATTTTTTGCTTGCTTTTCTTGCGAATTTAGATAAATTACCCACTGAAACAAATCAATTGATTTTAGGAGATTATAAATGGTTTCTGTAGTTAACGATTCCTGCATCAAATGCAAATCCTGCGCTGATGTTTGCCCGGTTGACGCTTTTCATGAATGTGAAACTCAGCTGGTTGTAGATCCCGATACCTGCATTGATTGCGGCGTTTGCATTTCCGAATGCCCGCAGGAAGCTATCAGCTCTGACAGCGACGCTGATGAAAAATGGATCAAGTTCAACGCCGAGCAGGCCAAAGTTTGCCCGGGCGCCAACGACTAATCCCGTTGATGAATTTTTTCTGTATAAATAAAGAGGTTCTGTAATGCAGAGCCTTTTTATTTGCTTGCTTTTCAGGCAAAAAAAGAATACATAAAATGTAAGTAAGAAAAACTACTTTGAGGATAAGAAAAAATGTCAAACAGAGACGCGACTTTTTATGATGTTGTCGGTATCGGCAATGCCATGGTTGACGTGATGGCAAAAGTCGGAGACGGCTTTTTGTCCGAACGCAAGCTGGCCAAAAGCGAAATGACCCTGGTTAATGCCCAGGATGCCGGCAAAATTTATGCCGACATTATGCCGGAACGGGAAGTTTCGGGCGGTTCTGCTGCCAACACCGTCGCCGGGCTGGCTTCTTTGGGCGGTGCACCGGCCTTTATCGGCAAAGTCCATGATGACGAACTCGGCCAGGAATTCAGCCGCAGCATCGGCGGCGCCGGCGTAGATTTCTTTACCCCGCCGCTCAACCAGGGCCCGATGACCGGCCGCAGCATCGTTTTGGTAACGCCGGATGCCGAGCGTTCCATGTTCACTTATCTGGGAGCCGCAGCAAGACTGTCTGCCGAAGACATTGACGAAAACATCATCAAAAGCACCAAAATCGTTTATCTTGAAGGCTACCTCTGGGATGAAGGCGAAGCTAAAGAAGCCATCAAAAAAGCCTGCGAACTGGCGCATAAGCATAATAAAAAAGTTGCGTTCAGCCTGTCTGACAAATCCTGCGTCGACCGCCATCGCGAAGAATTTTTAAAATTAATTTCCGATTCGGTAGACATTTTGTTCGGCAATGAAGAAGAAATCAAAGCTCTGTTTCAGGAACCGGATTTTTATAAAACGCTGGATATGATAAAAACCGAGGTTGAAACGGCGGCCATCACCCGCAGCGACAAAGGTTCGGTTATCGTTAACGGCCGAACCAAAACTTTTGTGGAAGCGGAAAAAGTTGAAAACGTCGTCGACACAACCGGCGCCGGCGATTTGTATGCCGCCGGCTTTCTGTATGGCTATACGCAGGAACGTTCCCTCGGCACCTGTGCCTTAATCGGCGGCATTGCCGCGGCAGAAATCATCAGCCATTACGGGGCCCGTCCGGATGTCAGCCTGCGGGGTTTTGTCCGCAACAAACTTCTGCAATACGGAAAACGCCTGTAAAAATCACAAAAAGCGTTGTTCAAAAGAACAACGCTTTTATTTTCTTCAAGCTCTTTTCAGCTTAAAAATCAGACTTGTCAGGCCAAATATCAGCCGGACGCCTAAAAGTAATATGCCTGCCACAAGCAATTGCAAAAAAGAAGCAAAAATATCTAACAGCCTGACGATAATCATACCCAGCCTGACGATAAAAGCACACAGCCAGACGGCAACAAAAGGAACAATCGGACAAAACAATAAAGCTAAAAGCCATAACTGCCTATTTTCAAACCATCCGAACATTCCGCCGACAAAAAGCAAAGCCCCGATCAACATACAATGACAAGAGATGTAGGATAATTTTTCCTGCCAAGCGTCAGAAACCGGAAAAGAAACCCGTGCCACAAAAGATTCATTTTGCTCATTCTTTTCCACAACAACCTGCGCATTCTCAATTTCATATGTACCTTCTTTCAGACCTTCTTTCTGAGCTTGTTCCAAAATCCGTTGGCCGTCACGTCTGTTTTTCAAATCTCTTCTGTACAAATACCAAACAATACCCATAACAAGCAACACGCCGGCAAAAAAACTCACACAACCGGCAATTCTGAGTACAAACAAAAAATTTTCCATAGTTATAATCCCAATAATAAAAACAACATAATTCATTCATCACCCGGCAAAATACACCTTTATAAAGAAAAAGCAACAAAAATCGTCAAAAAACTTCCGCCTTTCTGCACTAAAATCTTGAAATTTAAATTTAACTTGTTATTGTGGGAAAAAATTTATACCCAAATTTCCGCCGGGCACTTTCGCCGGGACAACCTCCCGGTTATATGGTTATGCCTGCGGGATTTAACTGTTTTTAGGAAAGATAAAATAATGGAAATGCGCAATATTGCCATCATCGCCCACGTAGACCACGGCAAAACAACAATGGTCGACGGTTTGTTAAAACAAAGCGGCACCTTCCGTGAAAATCAAAAGGTCGAAACCTGCGTTATGGACAGCAATGACCTTGAGCGCGAAAGAGGCATCACAATCTTGTCCAAATGCACTTCCGTCAATTGGAAAGGCACGCATATCAATATTGTAGATACCCCGGGACACGCTGACTTCGGCGGTGAAGTCGAACGCATTCTGTCTATGGTTGACGGCGTCGTTTTGCTCGTCGATTCTTCCGAAGGCCCGATGCCGCAGACCAAATTCGTCCTCGGCAAAGCTTTAAAACTCGGCCTTTGCCCGATTGTCGTCATCAATAAAGCCGACAAAGCCGATGCCCGTGTTGATGCCGTTTTGGATGAAATATTTGACCTGTTCGTCAGCCTGAACGCCAATGACAAACAGCTGGATTTTCCGGTGCTTTATGCCTCCGGCCGCAACGGCTGGGCCGTTAAAGAAATGACCGACGAGAAAAAAGACCTAACCCCGCTGTTCGAGCTGATTTGTTCTTATGTTCCGGCACCGGCCTGCGACCCCGATGCTCCGTTCTCCATGCTGGCCACCACATTGGAAGCCGACAAATTCATTGGCCGCCTGTTGACCGGCAAAGTTCAGTCTGGAACGCTGCACGTTAATGATACCGTTAAGGTTTTAAACGGTGAAAGCAAAGAAATCGAACGCGTCCGCATCAGCAAAATTCTGGCCTATCGCGGCCTGACCCGAGACAGTCTGGAAGAAGCCCATGCCGGAGACATCATTGCCGTAGCCGGCATTGTCAAAGGCACGGTTGCCGATACAATCTGCGCCCTGGAAGTTACCCAGGCCATTCATGCTCAGCCGATTGACCCGCCGACCCTGGCCATGACCTTCTCAATCAACGATTCTCCTTTGGCCGGACGTGAAGGCGACAAAGTTACCTCCCGTATGATTTGGGACAGACTGTGCAAAGAAGCCGAAGGAAACATTGCCTTAAGGATTTCCCGCACCGATTCGACCGATTCTTTTGAAGTTGCCGGACGAGGCGAACTCCAGCTCGGCGTATTGATTGAAACCATGCGCCGCGAAGGTTTTGAACTGTCCATTTCCCGTCCGCGTGTTCTGATGAAACGCGATGAAAACGGTGCTCTGCTTGAACCGATTGAAGAAGTTGTTGTCGACGTAGATGAAGAATTTTCCGGAAACGTGGTTGAAAAACTCGGCCGTCGGCGTGGTGAACTGATTGAGATGATTCCGTCTCAGGTCGGCAATAAAGTCCGCCTGATATTCAACGCACCGTCCCGCGGTTTGATTGGCTACCACTCCGAATTTTTAACCGACACGCGCGGCACCGGCGTCATGAACCGTCTGTTCAAATGCTATGAACCGTACAAAGGCGAAATTGAAGGCCGGCGCAACGGTGTGCTGATTTCCAGCGAAACCGGCACCGCCATTGCTTATTCCCTGTGGAAACTGCAAGACCGCGGCCCGATGTTTATTGACCCGGGCGTACCGGTTTATACCGGAATGATTATCGGTGAACATACCAAACCGAACGACTTGGAAGTCAACCCCTGCAAGGCCAAACAGCTGACCAACATCCGTGCGGCCGGCAAAGACGAGGCCATTGACCTGATTCCGCCGCGCAAACTGACTTTGGAACAAGGACTTTCTTACATTCAGGAAGACGAACTCCTGGAAGTTACACCCAAAACCTTGCGTCTGCGTAAGCGGATTCTCGACCCGATTATGCGTAAACGGGCCAAACCCGATATTATCGAATAATATCTGATCCCTGCCGATTATCGCGGCAGGGATTTCCCGGATACAAAAAGAACCCCGAAAGTTTTTCTTCCGGGGTTTTAACTTGTTGAGCACCAAACACTCAGGCTCTGGTATTATCACCTTTCAAACGTTCCGCCATCTGGTCTTCCATAGCCAGTTTCATCTCAATTTTCTTGGCTTTTTCATCATCACGAAAAATTCCGCCGGCAGACAAAACCGTCGCTTTTTTATGAGCCAGATTCAGCTGATAAGACAAAGAGGCATCAGCCTCCGGCTCTTTTCCGCCACCCAGATAAACCATCTTGCCTTTATGTTCCAAAGCATTGGCCATGGCCGTACGTTCTGCATCAGCTTTAGACAAACTTGCACTGGCCAATATACCGGAAATTCCCTTATTCAACACAAACTGTTTCGTCTGGGCATTATTTCCTTTTCCCAGTGCTTTCACATTATTTAATTGTTCTTTGTCCATTAATTTTCTCCGTTACGAAACAACTTCTCTTTTGTCCATTATCACAAGTTAAAGAACTTTTGTCAACGGTTATTTTTATTTTTATCCTCAAAAAAAGCCGGATTATGCTATTTTTTATGCGCTTTTTTAACTTTTATGCCATATAGTAACAAAAAACAAGTAAATTAAGTCTTAAGAGAAAAAAATGTCGCTGTTCAAATCTATTGCCGCTTTTGGCGGAATCACGCTCATCAGCCGGATAACCGGTTTTGTCCGTGATATGTTTTTGGCAAATTTTTTGGGCGCCGGCATTGTTTCCGATGCATTTTTTGTCGCCTTCAAACTGCCCAATCTTTTCCGCAACCTGTTTGCCGAAGGTGCCTTTACCAGCGCTTTTGTCCCGATGCTGTCGCATAAGCTGGTTTCCGAAGACAAAGAAAACGCTCTTCGCTTTGCCGCCCGCGCCATATCGATTCTGGCTTTCATATTGTTTTTGCTGGTTTTGTTTATGGAAATCATTATGCCCTGGCTGATTCCGCTGTTAGCCCCCGGTTTCATTACCAAAGGCGGCGACATCAAACTGGCTACCGAACTGTCACGCATTACTTTTCCATTCTTATTCTTTGTATCCATTGTCGCGTTCCAATCCGGCGTTTTGAACTCTTTTGGCAGATTCGCTGCTCCTGCCGCTGCCTCAATCATCCTGAATCTGATGATGATTGCTGCCGTTTTTATGTTCATTCCGTTCAATATTGCACCCGCATACAGCATGGCCTGGAGCGTTCTTTTGGCCGGAATTCTTGAGATTCTCTGGCTCGGCTATTTTCTCCGCCGCGAAGGCATCCGCCTCCGTCCGGATTTTCATCTGCCGAATATCATCCGCAATCCGGACATCAAAACCTTATTCCGCCGTATAACGCCGGGGATTCTCGGCGCCGGCGTATATCAAATCAATATGGTGGTTGATACGATTCTGGTCTCCCTGGTCGGTGCCGGAGCCATCTCCTGGCTCTACTATGCCAACCGTTTGCAGCAGCTTCCCCTTGGTGTCGTCGGCGCTTCCATCAGTGTTGCCCTGCTTCCGATTCTTTCCCGTCAGATAAAAGCCGGCGAGCCGGCCCAGGCCGAGCACACCCAGAACAAAGCCGTAGAATATGGTGCGCTGCTATCCGTTCCTGCTGCCGTAGCCTTAATCGTTCTTGCCGAACCGATTATCAATATTTTGTTCCAGCACGGGCGTTTCGGCGCTTTTGAAACTCAAATGACTTCACAGGCCGTCATTGCCTATTCCGTCGGTCTGCCTTTTTACGTTATTGTCAAAGCGCTGACACCAAACTTTTTCGCCCGCGGCGATACCCGCACACCGGTCAAATACAGCATTGTCGTTCTCATAACAAATCTTATATTTAGCCTTTTGCTCATCAAACCGTTCGGCCATGTCGGCATTGCCAGCGCCACCACGATTGCCGCTCTGGTTTCCCTGTATCAATATTGTCATGGCCTCAAAAAACGTGGCTATTGGAGTTTCTCGCACCAATTAACAGTTAAAATTGTCAAAATCATTGCCTCTTCCCTGATAATGGGCGCCATTCTGATGATCTGCCAATACGGCGCCGATGCCTATTTCGGAAACTGGCTGGCCAAACCGTATCTGATAAAAATTCCCGTTTTTGCAACTTTATGCTTTATCAGTCTGGCAAGCTTTGCTATAATGGCCAAACTGACGGGCGCTCTGGATATTATGGAAATCGCCGCGATTCTTTTTAAAAAGGGAAAAAGATAATGCCTGAAAAATTAAAAAACTGCCTCAAAACCTGCACCGGTTTTATCCGGGATTGGATAAAGAAAATAAACTTCCCCGTCATCCGGCACCGGATCGGGCGTTTTCTCCGTTCCTGGTGGCAGCTGATAGCCCTGTTGTTTGCCGGCATAGTCTTTTTATATTATCCGGTCGGCGGAATGCTGGTAGAAGACATTGACGCCAACACAAACATAGAAATTGTTCAAAACCGCCCGGAACAATCCTCTGCCGTAGAAATGATGGCCTTTATCATCAATCGCGAGGTAAGCCAGAAAATGTGGACGCCGAACCTGCCCTTTTTCTTTCCGTCTTATTTTTTGGATAATATGCCGAATTTCCAGCTCGGAATGATGTCAAGCGTCTCGACTTTGGCACAGGCCATGTCGCAAAGGCTGGCGCGCCCGATAGATGACAAACGGGAACAACATCTTGTTGAAGCCGCCAAACTGCTGCAATATCCGGGCAATATCTGGATGTTCTCGCCGGAAAACCGCCTGATGCCGGCGCCTTCTTCCAACAGCCAATACAAAAAAGCCCGCAAACAGCTGATAAAATACAGTTACGGATTAAACGACGGCTCCGAAGTCTTTTACCGGACTCCGGAAGACCTCGCTTATTTTGCCGACAGGCTCGCCGCCGGTCTTGGCAAAAGCCTCGAAAAAATAGAAATGCAGGTTAGGGAATACAGCTCCAATTTCACCGACAACAAAGCCGACGACATATTTTATTATACCCGCGGACAAATCTATGCCGATTACCTGCTGCTTAAAGCGCTCGGCGCCGATTATAAACATATCATTCTGGATCACAACCTCTATCTGCCTTGGACGCAAATGCTCAATGCTCTGGAACTCGGATCGCAGATTTCGCCGGCAATCGTCCGCAACGGCGAAATAAACAGCATTTCCGCGCCCAATCATTTGATTGCCATAGCGCTTTATACAAGCCGCGCCCGCTTTTTAATGAGGGAAATATCCCAGATTCTCAAAAACCGCCCTCTGCGGCCGCAATAATATAAGGACAAAAAATGATTATCGAAACCCAACATACTCCCGATGCCGACGTCATAAACTTTTTTCCGCCTGAAAAGCTCTTAAAATCCGGTTCTGCCGAATTTGTCGACGCAAAATCCTTGCGTAAATCACCGCTGGCGGAAAAGATTTTTGACCTTGGCGGCATTATTTCCATATTCATCACATCGGATATGCTCTCAGTTACCAAAACGCCCGAAGCGGATTGGGATGACTTAACACCGCAGATTCTGGCCGAGATAATGGATTATCTTTCCACCGGCGAAGACATCATCGTCCAATCCGCAGAAAACCCTGACGAGGCAGAAGTCATCAACCAAATCAAAGGGCTGATAAACGCCCGCATCCGTCCGGCATTAAAACAAGACGGCGGCGACATTGCCTTTCGTAAATATGAAAACGGCATTGTTTATGTAGAACTTCAGGGCAACTGCTCCGGCTGTCCTTATGCGGCCGTTACCTTAAAAGAAGGCGTTGAAAAAATCCTCAAAACCTATATTCCGCAAGTCAAAGCCGTTAAAAACTTTGATAAAGGAGCAAAATGATAAGACGCTGTATTTACATATGTTTTGCTTTGTTATTGCTGTTCCCGTCCGTCGGCCGGACTGCTGAAGACGGCTTGTACATCAAAAACATTTCGGTACAACGGCTGCAAAACCTCTATGACAAATACGGCTACAAAAGCTATCTCTTTGTAAAAGACGGCAAAGTCCCACCGATATTTCTACAAAAATTTCCGCGGAATTTTGATAAAATCAAAGACAATGACGTCCGCAACCGGATGTTCATAAAAATCCTCACGCCTCTGGCCTTAAAGGTCAACGCCGAAATTTCCAAAGAGCGGGAAGAACTTCTGCGCCTAAACGACGATTTCAAAAAAAATCGCGGCCTTTCCGATTCGCAAACCAAACGATTGGAAGAACTGGCCCTGAAATATGATGCTTTCACCCGACTAAAAGGCTACCGGCGCCAACAGCTGCAAATCCAAATGCTGCGCGCGCGCATTGTTCCGGTTCCGGTCTCTTTTTTAATCGCCGTTTCCGCCATGGAAACCAACTGGGGATCCTCCCGCATTGTAAAAGAAGGAAACTCTTTATACAAAGAATTAAGCTGGTACACCGATGAGGGGCTGAAACCCCAAGATGAAACCGAAGACGATTCCTACCGGATTCGCACCTTTCCCAGCCTGTACGATTCGATGGCATCTTATGCCTTGCACTTCAACTCAAGTGTCGACTTTGACCATACCCGTTATCTTCGCAGCCTCCGCCTGGCCGACGGAGCCGACTTTTCCGGACAGGAAATGGCACATTCCATGCTGTTTCAAAGCCCGCTGAAAAATTATGTCGGAATTCTAAAATACACCATAACATTTTATCGCCTGATGTATCTGGACATAACGACTCTCGCCGAGGGGCTAACAGCCGTTTCTTCCGAAAAAGATAGAAGAAATTAGAGACAAAACACAACTTTTAAACAGTAAAATCAAACTATTTTTAAAAAAATTCCACAAGAATTAACTTTTTTTCTGGTATTTTGTACAAAATGTCGCTATGATAACAAGCGTGAGATCGAATCGTAACAGGACGACAATATGGATAATGCTTTAACATCACAGGATGTCATAAAACTATCTAAGAATTTCACCGCCGACAATAAAATCATCACGGCGCAAAAAATCAGCGCTTATTATAACGGCAACACCTTAACCGCCGAAGGTATGAAAATCGCCGAAGACATTTTCAGAATAATGGTTCACGATGTTGAAATCAAAGTCAGGGCAGTTTTGTCGGAAAGTCTGAAAAAAGCCCGCAACATTCCGCAAGATATCGTAGAAGCCATCATAAATGACCACGACAGCGTTGCAATCCCTTTCATTAAATGGTATGAAGACTTCAGTAAAGAAGACCTGCTTCAGATTCTGGAGTTCCAAAGCATCAACAAGCAAAAAGCGGTTGCGGAACGGGAAAATCTGACAGAAGACATATCCCAGTTTATTGTCGAAAGATGTCCCGAAGAAGTCATAACCACCCTAATCCAAAACCCGACCGCCAATATAAAAGAACAATCTTACTTTTCAATAATCAATAAATACCACGACAACGACACCATAAAAGAAAGCTTGATTTCCCGTCCGGAACTACCGGTAACCGTTATAGAAAAAATCATCAATTATCTGTCTCAAGAGTTAAAGAGACGCCTGATTATCACTCACAAACTTCCCACCGACATCGCCAGCGACCTTATCGAACAGGTCAAAGAAAAAACCACCCTCAAAATTTCCGAAGAATACAGCTCAGACAAACAAATAGAAGAACTTGTCCATCAGCTTTACACCAACAACCGCCTGACGCCGTCTCTGGTCGTCCGCTCCATCTGCCTCGGAGATTTGACCTTTTTTGAATACGCCTTGGTATATCTTTCCAACACGCCGATAACCGAAGTTCGCAAAATACTGTTTAACAGTTCTCTTGACTTTATGATTAGAAATCTGCTAAGAAAAGCATATATTCCGAAATCGATGTTTCCGGCGGTATTCAGCGCTCTGAAAGTCATTCAGGAGATTCGCTTTGACGTCAAAGACAATGACCGCAGCGCCTTTTCTCATCGCGTAATTGAGCGGATTTTGTCTTTTGGCAATGCCGCGGAAGAATTCAAAGAGGAAGATATTAATTATCTGATTTCTAAAATCAGTTAGATTTTGCGGGGGAAAATTTGGCGGTCAATATCAGCGCAGATACACTCCTTGAGCTGACCAATTCGCTCAGTCAGGAACAAGATTCGATGGTTATCATCGAAAAAGTCATCCGCACGGCGCAAGACATCTGCAATGCCGACGGCGCAACTTTTTATACCGTTAATGACGACAACTTTCTCCGGTTGGTATTTTCATACAGCAAGAGCCTGAAAATTCACAAAATCGGCTCCGACAACAAATATTACACAAACCCGACCTATCTGCCGGATCAGCGGCGCATCAACCCCAAAAGCATTATCATCGCGGCCGCGCTGAACAAAGAGATTATCAACACGCCTGACATTTATGCCGAAAACTTTGACAACTCGGTCTTTGATGTTTTTGACAAAGACTACGATTACCGCTCGGTTTCCATGCTGGTCATTCCGGTCTTAAACCACAAAGGCAACATCATCGGCGTCGCCCAGTTCATTAATGCCATGGATGCGGCCGGACGCTACATCAGTTTCACCTCGGAAGTTCAAAAAAACACACAGTCCGTCTGCAACCTGTTGTCTCCTTTTCTGGAAAGCCACAAACTGAGCGAAGATTACGCCAGCCTTTTGGAATCTTTTATTGAGGTTCTGGGACGGGCGGTTGATGCCAAATCTCCTTTCACCGGGATTCACTGCAAAAGGGTTCCTGTCATTGCGCGTATGCTGGCCATGGCTGCCGTTCAGACCGAACGCGGACCTTTAAAAAACTTTGAAATGTCCGATGACGATTGGTATGCCCTGCATATTGCCTCCTGGCTGCACGACTGCGGCAAAGTAACCACGCCGGAATATATCGTCAACAAAGCCACAAAACTGGAAACCATCAACAACCGGATTCACGAGATTCGCAACCGATTTGAGATTCTGCGCCGCGACGCACATATTGAATACTTAAAAAAACGCCTGCAAAACACCGATACGCAGGAAAATCTGCAAAAAGAGTTTGTCGCCCGGGTCAAACAGTTGGAAGACGATTACGAATTTATCGCCCGCTGTAATATCGGTGATATTCCGATGACGGAAGAAGACATTGAGCGGCTGGAAAACATTGCCAAAATCCGCTTTATGCGGTACTTCAACCGGATGCTCGGCTTGTCCTGGGCGGAAAAAAACAGCATTACCGATACCGAGCTTTATTCCAACCCGTCATTGGAAAGCCTGATTCAAAACCGCGAAGACCAGGTTACGGCGCCGTACAACCACGGAGAATTATACAATCTGCGCATCCGCAACGGTACCATAAACAAACAGGAACGGGAAAAAATCAATGAGCACATTGTTGTAACAATTGATATGTTAAAAGCCCTGCCTTTTCCCAAAGAACTGTCCAATGTCGTTGAATACGCCGGCTCACACCATGAACGCATCGACGGCAAAGGCTATCCGAACGGACTGACCGGCGCCCAGATGTCCGTTCCGGCCAAAATTATGGCCATCGCCGATATTTTTGAGGCCTTAACCGCTGCCGACCGCCCTTATAAAGAGCCGAAACCCCTGTCTCAGGCTTTGGCCATTCTCAAAGAAATGTCAGAAACCGGCCATATTGACCGCGATTTATACGAAGTTTTCATCAACAACAAGGTTTACGAAGACTACGCCCGCCAATATATGAATCCCGAACAAATAGACAACGTAAACCCGGAGGATTACCTGTAATGCTGAAAATTCACACTGTTTTATGCCGCGCCGGCACAATGGACAATTATGCTTATATCCTGATAGACGAGGCCACGGGTCTTTCGGCCGTCATTGATCCGTCGGAACCGGCACCGGTCATTGCCGAATGCACCAAACTCGGCATAACGCCGGATTATATTTTAAATACCCACCACCATTTTGACCATACCGACGGCAATCTGGCGCTCAAAGAGCTGTACAAGGCCAAAGTTGTTGCCAACGTCAACGATTCCGCCCGCATCCCAGGCTTTGACATCGGGGTAGAGCCGGGAAAAACCTTTGCGCTCGGACAAAGCATTGCCCAAATCATTGATGTTTCCGCCCACACGCAGGGACATATTTTATACTATTTTGCGAAAGACAAAGCTCTTTTCACCGGCGATACGTTGTTCAACCTCTGCGTCGGCGGCCTGTTTGAGGGCAGTATAGACGAAATGTACACCGCCTTGCAAAAAATCAAAGCCCTGCCCGACGACGTTAACTTCTATCCCGGACACGAATATACCATCCATGCCGCAGCCGCCGCATTTCACGCTGCCCCGCAGGATACAAACCTGCGCAATTACTTACGGCGCGCCGATGAAAAGCTCAAACAAGGGCAACCTGTCTGCCCCGTAACCCTGGGCGAAGAAAAAAACTGCAATCCCTATCTTAAAGCAGAAACCCTCGACCAATTAAAAAAGTTAATTTAATGACAAAAATATAGACAGAACATTTTTTTTGTGCTATAGTCTAGTTATAGTTTACAAAAAGCGAGGCAGAAATGGCTAATCCGACAAAGAAAAAATCACAATACAGCAAAAAAGACCTGAAAGCTCTTTATCCGAACAAAGAAGAGCTTGATAACGCCTGGGAATATTTTCACCGCCTGCCGGAAAATGAAAAAGAAAATTTTCTGAACGAGAGAAGAGCAAGAATAGAGGTTCAAGACCGCTTAAAACAAAGCGCTCAAACACACTTTCCCGACGGAAACCTGCCCCAGGAAATCCGCAACCGGATCATCAATATTTCTTTCCTTGCCCCGGAAGAACAGAAAAAAGCCGCCGAAGAATTTTTAAAAGAATACCCCAACCAAGAGGATAAAACAATGACAGAAGAAAATACACAAAAAAATAAATCAGAGCTTTATGACGAAGCTTTGAATAATTGGTCAAAAAACAAAGGTATTGATTTGAACAACCTGTCGGATGATGCTAAAAAAGCAGCCAGTGCTTATTTTGACGAACACGGGAATCTAGATGATTTTGAAACCCAAGTCATTGAACAAAACGGCAATGAACAATCTTCTGCCTCAAAAGAAGATAACGCCCAACAGGCTTCCCATAACCTAGATAATCAGGAACAAGACTCCAAAAAGGTCACAGTCTCTGAACAAGAAATCCCGACGGAATCTGCCGAACTGCAGGATAATCTGGAACAAGACACCAAAAAACTCACGGTCTCCGAACAGGAAATCCCGGCAGAACCCGCTCAACCGCAGGACGAACAAGCCGCTTATGACGAGCGTTTGCAAAGCATAAAAGAACATTGGGAAAAATGGTGCGAAGAAACCAAAGACGAACAAGATCAGCCGCTCCGCAAATTCAAAGAAATCCCAAATGAAGACGGTTTCTTAAAATTTGAGATTGAGCCGACGGAAGCCTTGAAAGCTCAAAATCCGGAGGCCAAAGGCGCTGAAGTAACTTATTACAGCGAAACCGAAGCCACAATGCCGATGACGGATTATGCTTACTTTGATGAAATGGCCAAAGCGGCAAAAGAAGTTTCCCAGGCCGATGTCATCGAATGCGGCAACATCAAAACGCCCGGTTATGCCACCAGATTGATAGCCGCGGCTTATGCGCACGACATGGAAGTCGAAATGGCACCGAACAAACTCGATTTAAGCCCGGAAATCATCAAAGACATCCCGGACGATGTTATGCTGAAAGTCCTGGATAAACAAATATTCAACCGCGATTCCAATGCCGCTGAAAAAGTCGATTATGAAAGCATCAAAGAAGGTCTGGCCGCTTACAAAGCCATTCAGGAACGCCAGAAAGACGAAAACGGCAACCCGAAAGGAGAAATGACAGCTCTGGATATCAGCAAAATGCAGTTTTCTGACGAGGCCGCCAAAAACAAGACGATTGCCGCAGCTTTGGAAATGGGTCTGAAGGTTGAAGGCGTAGACAAATTGAAGCTCAATCAGGAAACCAAAGAAGGGATTCCGGAAGAAGCTGCCAAACTGCTCGGCACAATGCAGGTCGGACTGTTGCGGGCCAAGGTCGAAAAACTTCACGATTCGAACACATCTGAAGAAGAGCGCGAAGCGTTGAAAACAGATAAGATGAAACAATTTGACGCCAAAGACAAAAAAGCGCTGATTCAACAACAAATTGAAACTTTAAGAAACAAAGACGCAACCAAAGCTGAAAAAGACCTTGCCGGCGTCCGGCTGGATACCCTGCAGGGAAAACGTTGGGAACAAGGTTATACCAACAAACGCGGCGGTTACGAATAAAGCCCCCAAAAAATCCGGGAGATAATTCCCGGATTTTTTTGCTTAAAAGTTCAGAACACCAGCAAACGAATACCTCACCAATCATATAGATCTCCCAGAGATTTTCCTTCATCATTTTCCGGCTTATTGTTTTAGTATAATACTGGTCATTTTTATATTACCATCCCTTGATAGTTTTTTATCACATCCTCTCTGGTCGTTTTTTTCCTTCTTTAATCACTCTGGGCTCTTTATTCCATCATCCCCAGGCTCTGTTTTTTATCGTCATCCCCGGGCTCCGACCCGGGGATCCAAATCAACAATAAAGCTAATTTATTAATATGGATTCTCGGGTCAAGCCCGAGAATGACAATACCTCAAACACAATCTCTCGTCCGGCACTTTTGAATGCCCTTTGCGAATGGCTTAGGTTTTGGAGCAAAAAGTTTTAATCCCCCTCTCCCCTCAAGCCTGAGGGGCGGGGGAGTTGACCCGCCCTTTAACGAGTACTTCTTAGTCTTTGTGAAAAAGAGGAAATTAAAATCACTATGTGCCTTCTTGCCGTCTTAGCCTTGTGCTTAGACGGCCTGAACTTTTTCACGAAGACTTAGAAAACGAGTTCAGGGCTAGCTTTTTTGGGCTACTTTTGTAGCATGACAAAAGTAGCGAAAACAAATATTTCAGAAAAAAGTAAGGAAAAGATTTTTTGGCATTCAAAAAGTAACAAGAAAATTATAAAAAATAAGAAACAGGAAAAGAGAAAAACAAAAATAAAGGATGAATTCAGAGCGGAGGAAAAATAATAAAAAAATTCTTGAATTTCAATTTTTCTATGCTATAAATACATCATACCTTTCATAATACAATTTGAGAGTGGGGCCAAAAGCCCCGCTTTTTTGTTAAAGGAAAACGCCATGCAAACAAAACACCCGCTGCAAGACCTGTTGGAACCGGTCATTACCGGTCTCGGATACGAGGTTGTCCGGATTCTGACCATCGGACAGAAAAATCCGACGCTGCAGATTATGATTGACCGCCTGGACGGCAAAGACATCACCGTTGAAGACTGTGCCACAGTCAGCCGCACCGTATCGACCGTTTTAGATGAAAAAGACCCGATAAAAGATCAATATTCTTTAGAAGTCAGCTCACCGGGCTTAGATCGTCCTCTGACAAAAATTGAACATTTCAAACGTTTCTCCGGCTACGAAGCCCGGATTGAAACCGCTGTTGAAGTTGAAAAACGCAAACGTTTCAAAGGCGTTCTCGGCAACGTCGATGAACAAAACCGTGTTCATATTGATGTAGACGGCACAGATTACGCCATTGCTTTTGACGACATCAGCAAAGCCAAACTGATTTTAACCGACGAGCTTCTGCAGGCTGCCGCCGAAGCTCAGGCCGTAGAACTTTAATTCCACTTTTAACAAAGGATTCAAAATGCAAAATAACGAAAGTATGCCAAGACCAGAAATTATTGCCGTTGCCGACACCGTCGCGCGTGAAAAGAACATTGACCGCGAAGACGTTTTTACCGCAATGGAAGTTGCCATTCAAAAGGCCGGACGTTCCAGATACGGATTCGAACACGATATCCGCGCTCATATTGACCGCAAAACCGGTGCAATTTCCCTGGCACGTTATCGCGAAGTCGTTGAAGAAGTGGAAAACGAGGTTACCCAGCTGACGGTTGACCAGGCTCGCGATTACGATGAAAACGCCAAAGTCGGCGACTTCATCATCGATGCCCTGCCCCCGATTGATTTCGGCCGCATTGCCGCTCAAACCGCCAAACAGGTCATTGTTCAAAAAGTACGCGACGCCGAACGCAACCGCCAGTTTGAAGAATACAAAGAAAAAATCGGCACCATTGTCAACGGTACCGTCAAACGGATTGAGTTTGGCAATGTAATTCTGGATATTGGCAAGACCGAAGCCGTTTTGCGCCGCGACGAGATTATTCCGCGGGAAAAATTCAAAAACGGCGACCGCGTCCGCGCTTATGTTCTGGACGTCCGCCGCGAAACCAAAGGCCCGCAGATTTTCTTGTCCCGCACTTGTCCGGAATTTATGGCCAAATTGTTTGCCTCCGAAGTTCCGGAAATTTATGACGGCATTGTCAAGATTGTCGCCGTTGCCCGCGATCCGGGTTCCAAAGCCAAAATCGCTGTCAAAACCGATGATATGACCATTGATGCCGTCGGTGCCTGCGTCGGTCTGCGCGGTATCCGCGTTCAGGCTGTTGTAACCGAACTCCAAGGCGAAAAAATTGATATCGTACCTTACAGCGAGGACAAAGCTCAGTATATTGTTAGCGCTCTGGCTCCGGCCGAAGTAACCAAAGTCGTTTTGGATGAAGAAAACAACCGCATTGAAGTCGTTGTCCCGCAAGAGCAGTTCTCGGTTGCCATCGGCCGCCGCGGTCAAAACGTCAAACTGGCATCTCAGCTGCTGGGCTGCGACATTGACGTTCTGACAGAAGAACAAGAGCAGGAACGCCGCTCCAACGAGAACAAAGTCCGCTCCCAACGCTTTATGGAAGCTTTGGACGTCGACGAAATGATTGCCCACCTGCTGATTGCCGAAGGCTTTTCTACCGTTGATGAAATCGCTCTGGTTCCGCTGAACGAACTCTCCGAAATCGAAGGCTTTGACGAAGACCTGGCCGCAGAATTGCAAAACCGTGCCAAGGCTTTTGTTGAAAAACGCAACCACGAATTTGAAGAAAAAAGCAAATCTCTGGGTCTGGACAAAGAAATTCAGGCAATCGAAGGCCTGGATCAGGATATGCTTTTGACATTAGCTTCAAAAGGTGTTAAAACCATTGACGACTTGGCCGATTTGGCTGCCGATGAGCTGATTGAGATTTTGGGAGAAAACACTTTGACCGAAGTCGAAGCGGAAAAAATCATCATGGCTGCCCGTGCCCATTGGTTTGAAGAGGAATAATGGCAACCGCAAAAGAAATAAGAAAATGCATTGTCAGCGGTGAGGTGCTGGAGAAGGAACAACTTCTCCGCTTTGCCCTCACGCCTGACCGGCAGATTGTTCCGGATTTCAAAAAAAAGATTTCCGGAACCGGGATATACGTCAAAAACTCCCGAAAAGCCCTCACCGTTGCAATCGAAAAAAACTTATTTTCCAAAGCCTGCAAAAAGAAAGTCAACGTTGATACCCAGTTGATCAGCCTGGTAGAAAACCTGCTAAAAAAACGCGGTTTGGAGCTGATCTCTCTTTCCCGCAAGGCCGGAATTTTGCTGACCGGATTTGAAAAAGTCAGCGAAGCGGTCAAAAAAGACAAAGCCGCTTTCATTCTGGAGGCAACAGACGCCGGAACCGACGGGCATAATAAGATTTTATCTTTATCTCAGGGATTAGAAATTTTTAACTTATACAGTGTTGAGGAGTTAGACAAGGCATTAGACAAGGTAAACACGGTTCACATAGCTTTCAAAAAAAGCGAAATGGCAAAATCCGTACATACGGAACTGGCCAGAATCAAAGATTTTCTAAATTCATAAGATAAAGACGCAAATACGGAGAAAAAATTATATGACAGAAACAGAAGATAATGCAAAAAGCAAACTCACATTATCCGGAAAACTCACACTGAAATTGGGCGACAAAGCCCAGAATAAAACCGGGGACGGCAAAAAGGTCATCCAGGTTGAAGTCCGCAAAAAAAGAATAATTTCCCCGGCCGGCACAACAACTGCCGAACCAAAGGTCAAGATTGACGAGGCAACCGCCGCCAAATTAAAACTGATTGCCGAGGCTAAAGAACACGAAGCACAAAAACGCCGCGAAGAAGAAGAACGCGAAGCCCGCCGTCGTCAGGAAGAAGAAAAAAAGAAAAAAGAACAGGCCGAAGCTGCCGCTAAAGCCGCTCAAGAAGCCTCCGCCCGTGCGGAAGAAGCCGAAAAGAAAAAAGCCGCTCCGGCCGAAAATGCCAAACCGGCGCCGACAGAAGACAAGTCTTTCAAAAACAAAGAGAAAAAAGCCAAAGATTTTGACGACGAAGATGATGAAGACGATGACGGTAATTATTATAAAAAAGGCAAAAAATCCTCTGCAGAAAAAAATATGTCCCGCGAGAATATGTATGAGCAGGAACGCAAAAAAATCGTCAAACGCAGCTTTGAACCGCAACGCCGCAGCGGCAAACTCAGCTTAAACAGCATTGCCGACGAAGATGACGATGATTACGGATTCGGAGGCCCGCGCCGCCGCTTTAAGAAAAAGCAGCCCAAACCGGTCGTCGTCCAGCAGCCGCAGGAAAAAATCATCAAAGAAGTAACCATTCCGGAAATCATCACGGTTCAGGAACTGGCTAACCGTATGGCCGAAAAAAGCGCCGACGTTATCAAAAAGCTGATGTCCTTAGGCGTTATGGCCACCATCAACCAGCCGATTGACGCTGACACGGCTCAAATTATCGTCGAAGAGTTCGGCCACAAGTTCAAACGCGTTGCCGAAAGCGATGTTGAAGTCGGGCTGACCGGACCGGAAGACAAGCCGGAAGATTTAAAACCGCGTCCGCCGGTCGTTACGGTTATGGGACACGTTGACCACGGTAAAACCTCCCTGCTCGATGCTTTGCGCGAAACCAACGTTGCCGCCAAAGAGGCCGGCGGTATTACGCAGCACATCGGCGCTTATCAAATTCAGGTAGAAACCGGTGACAAAATCACCTTTATTGATACCCCGGGACACGAAGCTTTTTCCGAAATGCGTGCCCGCGGTGCCAAAGTAACCGACATTGTTGTTTTGGTTGTTGCCGCCAACGACGGCATTATGCCGCAAACAGTTGAAGCCATCCGCCACGCCCAGGCAGCCGAAGTTCCGATTGTCGTTGCCATCAACAAAATAGACCTGCCGGGTGCAGACCCGATGAAAGTAAAAACGGCATTGCTCAACCATGGAATTGCCGTTGAAGAACTTGGCGGCGAATGCCTTTGTGCCGAAGTTTCTGCCAAAAAACGCATTAACATTGACAAACTGGTAGAAGCCATTTTGCTGCAAGCCGAAATTCTGGATCTGAAAGCCAACCCGAACCGCAAAGCGGAAGGCACGGTCATTGAGGCCAAAATGGAAAAAGGCCGCGGCAGCGTTGCAACTGTTTTGGTTCAACGGGGCACCATGCATGTCGGCGATATCTGCATTGCCGGCAAAGAATGGGGACACGTCCGTGCCATGTTCAACGAAACCGGCCACAAGATATTTGAAGCCGGCCCTGCCACACCGGTTGAAGTGCTTGGTTTGCAGGGCACACCGTCTGCCGGTGATGACTTTATCATTGTCAATGATGAAACCCAGGCCAAAGAAGTTACCAATTACCGCATCCGCAAAGAACGCGAAGCCAAACTGGTAAAAAGCGCAAAATCTGCAATGGAGCAGATGCTTGATAAAATTAAATCCGGTGAAGTCAAACACCTTCCGGTCATTATCAAAGCCGATGTCCAAGGTTCCATTGAAGCGATTGAAGGCACTATCAAAAAACTGTCCAATGACGAGGTTAGCGTCCAGATTCTGCACTCTGCCGTCGGCCCGATTTCAGAATCCGATATTTCTCTGGCCAAAGCATCCAATGCCTTTATCATCGGGTTCAATGTCCGCGCCAACCCGCAGGCTCGCGATATGGCCCGCCGCGACGGTGTAGACATTCGCTACTACTCGATTATTTACGACGTTGCCGATGATGTTAAAAAAGGTCTGGAAGGTATGCTTTCTCCGGAACTCAAAGAAAAAATCCTGGGCTATGCCGAAATCCGCGAAGTCTACAACATTACCGGCGTTGGCAAGGTGGCCGGTTGTATGGTTACCGAAGGCATGGTACGCCGCGGTGCCAAAATCAGACTGCTGCGTGACAACGTTGTTATTCATGACGGCAACCTCGGCCAGCTCAAACGTTTCAAAGACGATGTCAAAGAAGTCAAAGAAGGATATGAATGCGGTATGAGTTTTGAAAATTATAATGACATTCAAAAAGGCGACTTTATCGAATGTTATGAAATTGAAGAAATCGCCGCAACATTATAAAAGGCCGTTTTAACCGCAAAAAGCCTCTCTGAAAAGAGAGGCTTTTTTTTAATCAGTCACAAACAACATTATTGTTCAAAATCTGCTCTGCCAGCCAATCAGCTTCACGCCCTTTCTCCTTATACTTCACAATCAGATTTTGCAGCTTTCTCCGGGCAATAATCTTTTCGGCTGTTTCAGCCGCCGGCCCGTCCAACAGATTGTAAAGAGAGATGATGTTAGGAGAAAACTCGCCTTCTTTTTCCGAAGAAAAATCTAAGTATTCAACCGATTCAAAATTGGTCTCGGCAATTTCAATAATAAATTTTTCCGAAACAAATTTTGTCTGCTTGGCAATTTTATCAACAATCTCTGCCTTCAATCCGGATGGAATCCCTGAATGGGAAATATTTCGGAGCCGTTTCAAAAACAAAATTGCATCATTCCAAAAAAGAGGCGGGCGCAAGGCTATAATCTCCAAAACCTCAGGCATAAACTCCTGGCGAAAAGTCATTAACTCATGACAAACGACATCGGCATCACAGCCCAAAATAACCTGCCGAAACAAAACCAGCGTCTCTTTTTCTTTCTTCAAAAGCCGCGCCAACTGACAGATATTATAAATATCTGAAGCCGCACTTCCCCTTTCTTCGGGAAAAATACCGCCGCTAAGAGCCAAATACTCAAAATCATAAGCCATATTCAGCCCCAGATAATGAAAAGCACCTCTGGCAAGAAATTCTTTCCGTTTTAATTTTCCGCCGCAATTAACAAAACTTTGCAGCAGCTTAAGCGGAACTTCGGCAATTTCATCATCATGCTGCCAAAGTTCCCTGTTGTTAATCAGCAGACTGACAACCTGACGAAGTAAATTTTCATCAACCGAAGAACAGCAAAGCTCCCGCAAAATAATCCGAACCATTTCCAGATTATTTTCCACCATCGGATGACAAAGGATTTCAGAAAGCAACTCCTGCCAATCCGGTGCCTGCCGCAAAAAAGCAAAAAAAGCTTCAATTCCCTGTTCCTGTCGACAGACAATGCAGATCATCTCAGAAACAAGCACACTGCGGCAAATGCCAAACTTATCATCGGGACAATTATCTTCATTACAAATATCAATAAAATAAAAATCCCCGTAACAATACTTTTTTTCAAACAGAATTTGTTTTATCAGCCATTGCTTGGCAATAAAACTTCTGTTTTCATTTTCTCCGTTAAAAAACAGCGCCACCTGTTTGCGGCTGACTTTTGTTTGTTCCATACTTTAGTAATTTAAAAATAATTCTTAATAATAAAATTTTAGAAACGCGATTATAACAGCCTTTTTTTATTTGACAAGTTCTTAATCTCTATTGAGTTTTAGGATAAAAAATTCTATATAATATGTAGTTTGACTATTATGTTAAGGAATAAAAATGAAATCAGGAAGAAACCTCATTATCTGGCTGGCAATATTCGTAGCGCTGTCGTTGATTATGAATATTTTCAATGCCTCCCAACAGGTAAAAGATTATAACAAAGTCGCATTCTCCGACTTCATGAATTACGCCGACAACAAACAATTGTCCGATGTTATGGTAGAAGGGCCGAATATTACCGGAACAACCAAAAACGGCGAAAAATTCACGACTTACGCTCCTTATGACCCGACAATGATTGAAACCATCCGCAAAAGTGGTGCCAAGGTCGAGGCCAAACCGGTCGATACATCGGCCAACACTTTTTGGGGCGTCCTGATTTCATGGTTCCCGATGATTCTGCTTATCGGCGTCTGGATTTTCTTTATGCGCCAGGCCAACTCCGGCAATAACAAAGCCATGAGTTTCGGCAAATCTCGCGCCCGACTGATTGAAAACACCAAAAAAGTAACTTTCGCTGATGTTGCCGGTTGCGACGAGGCCAAAGAAGAACTGGAAGAAGTCATCGACTTTTTAAAAGAACCGGGAAAATTCCAGCGTCTGGGCGGAAAAATTCCTAAAGGCGTTTTGCTTGTCGGCCCTCCGGGAACCGGTAAAACCCTGCTGGCAAAAGCCGTTGCCGGCGAAGCTAATGTGCCGTTTTTCTCAATTTCAGGTTCCGACTTTGTAGAGATGTTTGTCGGCGTCGGCGCTTCCCGCGTGCGCGATATGTTCCAACAGGCCAAAAAGAACTCTCCCTGCCTGCTCTTCATCGATGAGATTGATGCCGTCGGTCGCCACCGCGGAGCCGGATTGGGCGGCGGAAATGATGAACGTGAACAAACATTAAACCAGCTGCTGGTTGAAATGGACGGCTTTGAAGCTAATGAAAATGTTATTGTCATTGCCGCCACCAACCGGCCGGACGTTTTGGATCCTGCCTTGCTGCGTCCCGGACGTTTTGACCGCCAGGTAACGGTAACCAACCCGGACAAAAAAGGCCGGGAAGAAATCCTGAATGTTCATGTCAAAAAAGTCCCTCTGGCCAAAGACGTTAATATTTCGGTCATTGCCCGCGGAACACCGGGATTTTCCGGTGCCGATTTGGCAAATCTGGTCAATGAGGCGGCTCTGTTGGCAGCCCGCAAGAACAAGCGGAAAGTAACCTCCAAAGACTTTGACGAGGCCAAAGACAAGGTTTTGATGGGTGCCGAAAAGAAATCAATGGCTATGGACGAACAGGAGAAAAAACTGACCGCTTATCACGAGGCCGGACACGCCATTTGCTCGCTGTTTGTTGAAGAAACAGACCCGATTCATAAAGCTACGATTATCCCGCGCGGACGGGCTTTAGGTATGGTTCAGCAACTGCCGGAAAAAGACCAGTATTCTTATACTCGTCTGAAAATGCTTTCTCGTCTGGTTATTATGATGGGCGGCCGCGTTGCCGAAGAGTTAAAGTTCGGGTATAATGCCGTTACCTCCGGAGCATCTTCCGATATTGCCGCAGCCACCAATCTGGCTCGCTCAATGGTAACAGAATGGGGAATGAGCGATTTGCTCGGGCCGGTTCTTTATGCTGAAAACTCCGGTGAGGTTTTCTTGGGAAAATCCGTTACTCAAAATAAAAACATCAGCGAAGAGACAGCCCGTTTGGTTGATTCCGAAATCAAACGCATGGTAACGGAGGGATACGAAAAAGCCAAAAAGCTCCTCCAGGAAAAAGAAAAAGAATGGGAAATGCTGGCTCAGGCGTTAATAGAGTACGAAACGCTCACCGGTGATGAAATCAAAAAAGTCATTGCCGGAGAAAAGATTGATAAAAGCGATGAAGGACCGGTAAGCGAAGAAAAACGAACCCACTCTTCCGTCCCGGAAGTTTAACAAAAAAGGCCCCTGATTTAATTATCCCTAACAAAAGAACAATTAAAACTCAGGGGCTTTTTCAATTAATAATAAAATTTATTCTTGCATAGAAAATAATATTTCTGTTAAACGTGGGAAGAAATCCAAGATTCCAAAACCGCTTTGGAGTTCAAACCAACTTTTGTATCAATCTGCTTGCCGTCTTTAAACAAGAACAGAGTCGGAATACTGCGGATTCCATATTGGGCAGCCGTATTCGGAGCTTCATCCACATTCATTTTGCAGATTTTCACTTTATCGCCTAAAGATTTGGAAACTTCTTCCAAAATCGGGCCAAGCTGACGGCAGGGACCGCACCATTCCGCCCAAAAATCCACCACTACCAAGCCCTTTGATTTTAATACTTCAGCATCAAACTGACTGTCGACAATAGATTGCATTACACTTTCCTTTCCTCAATATAATTTTGTAATGTTTCTAATATAGTAAATCTTTTTTTAATATTAAAGAGGAATTGCACAAAATTCAAACTTATTCTTCCACTGCCATCAAATCCGCCGTATCCGTCCACAAAATCAACGGAACTATTTCTTTTCCCTGATAAATTTTCGATAATAAAGCTCTATAAGCTGCCATTTGTTTCCGATAAGCCGACGGAATGTCTTTCGGCGACTTGGCTGCCGGACGATTCGTTTTATAATCCACCAGCAAAACTCTGTCTTTTTCAACGGCCAACCGGTCTATCTGCCCTGAAATAATCTTGCCGTCCACCATTCCCATAATCGGAACCTCTGCTTTTGATGATGAAGAAAAAACAGCCGAAAACTTAGGATTCTCCAAAAGGGCGGAAACTTCTTCAACAATTCTCTCTTTCTCCGGTTGAGTTAAATCAGGCGCATTTTTTTCCAAATATTCAAAAATAACATTCTTGCCGTCCTGCACATAAACATCCGGCAAAAATTGCAGCAACTTATGAATAATCAACCCCCGGCGATACCGGCTCCGACCGTGTTTTCCTATCGGCGAAGACAACGCCGGCTCATCTTCCTCATCAAGTTTCGACGGGCTCAACGGTTTGGCCAAAGCATTTTCGGTTTTTGTTTTTTCTTTCAACCACAACGCCGTACATTCTTCATAAACCGGCCTGTCATCCGGCTTTTTAGGTTTAGGTTCAAAATCTTGTCCGCATTCATAAACCACAATATTATCATCTGTCGGCGTCCCGATTTCTTTCAAGGAACGTTCACAAATCTTATACCACGATTCCTCATGCGGCTTTGAACGCGCACTGTTATAATAGCCGCAAATAATCAGCAAATCTTCCGCACGGGTTAACGCCACATACAAAAGACGCCTGTATTCCTGCAAAGCCTTTTCTTTTTCACTCTCTTTAATCTTCCTACAGGTATCGTCATAATCCTGCGAAGAAAGCGGATAATAAAACAAATCATCCCACAAAATGCCGCTTTCGTTTTTAACGCTCACGACACGAACGGTATCCGGCAAAATAACAATCGGCGCCTGCAGCCCCTTTGAACCGTGAACCGTCATAATCCGCACGGCATCGGCCTCGCTTTGCTCCAGTTCACGTTTGATTTCAACTTCATCACTGCTTATCCAATCAATAAACCCTTGCAAAGTCGGAATATGCTCCTGTTCATAATCTATCGCCAGATTCACAAATTCGTCTATACCGTCTTCCGCCTCATATCCGAGCCTGGCCACAAACTTTCTTCGGCCGTCTAAACTGTTTAATACCTCGGCATAAATCTCAAACGGCCGCATAAATCCGGCTTTTGAACTAAGATTCTGCAAAACGCGGTAAGTTTCGGCATATTCCGGCTCATCTTTCAGCCGGCTCCACAGACTGACTCCTTTTCCCCGTTCGCAGCACAATTTTTCCAAATCCTTGTCATCCAGACCGAACAACGGAGATTTTAATACTTCAGCCAGTGTCAAATCATCTGTCGGCAACAGCAGAAACTTGCCGAGAGAAACCAAATCCTGCACGGCAATTTGCTCCAGCAGCTTAATCTTATCAACCCCGGCAATATTAACATCGGCATTTTTACAGGCTCTGACCAGTTCTTCGACAAAGCTGTTGCGGCGTTGCACCAGAATCATAAAATCTTTGTATCTGACCGGACGTTTCTGAGACTTCAGTTCTTGCCGGCTTTCCACCATTGTTTTAATCCGTTCGGCAATCTGCCTGGCCAAACGGGAACTGGTCGATTCGACACTGATACGTTCCATGGACGGCAGCCAGACATCGCGGTTTTCACCCTCTTCCGGCTCAGTCAGCGGCCAAAGTTCAACCCTGCCGGCCTCTCCTGCCCGAAAAGGAATATGCGTAATATCTTCACCCTCGTCTGCCACGCCGTCTCGTCCGGGAGAATTGCGGAAAATATGATTAACCGTCTCTAAAACTGCCGCCGTTGACCGGAAAGAAACCTCCAGATTTATCTTATCAAAGCCGCCCGGAATTTCACGGTTTACTGCTTCGGAAAAATATGTCTGCATCTCGGCAAAACCTTTGGGATCGGCTCCCTGAAAGCTGTAAATCGACTGTTTTTTATCCCCGACGGCAAACACCGTTTTCCGAACATTTCCGGCACCGACATCATCAAAAAACTGTTCCGTCAATGCCCGGATAATAGCCCACTGATCCGGCGAAGTATCTTGTGCTTCGTCAATTAAAATATTGTCAATACCGCCGTCCAGCTTAAACATCACCCATTGCGGCACACCTTTATTCTCCAGCAGCCGCCGGGCCGTAACAATAAGATCTTCATAATCCATCTTGGAACGGACGCGTTTAAAATGGGTATAGGCCGAAATCAAATCTTCTGCCAAAAACAAAATCGCTTTTGTGCTGGAAGCCAGACGCACGGCCGCCATCTTTCTTTTGAGCCCGTCAAGCCTGTCCGCCTCACCCAAAAAGACATTCTCAAACTCCGGATCCGCCGCCAAAACCGCTTTTGTTGCCGCTTTCGCCGGAATGGTTCCGTCTTTGTTAAAAAAACATCCGGCATACGCGTCAAAATCGTCTTCCTGCAACGGCCGTTCCAACAGCCCGGCCAAAGTTTCGGCTTTTTCTTTTTCCTTTACTCCGCCGACTGCCCAACCCTGCATTAACCGGACGGCTTTATCACGCTCAAACCCCGCAATAAATTCCCTTTTAACCGCTTCCTCGCTGCAATTCTCCGGCAGATTAAGCCTCGTCATCAATTCTGCAAAAACATTTTCCGCATTTTTATATTGCTCAAACATTTGGGCAATTTTATTCCGGTTCGCCGCAATCGTATTCATAATCTCCGGAAAAGAAAATTCGCTGACTTTCCGGGTCAAAAAGCTCAATGCCTGACCGGCGCGGCTGTCTGGCTCCGCCTCGATTTTCTTCAGCAGCTGCGACTGAATATCTGCCAGTGCTTCCGCCGCCGCCCGGTCGTCCATCACCTCAAAATAAGGAGAAATATGAGCCTCCAGCGGAAAACGCTTTAAAATTTCCTGACAAAAAGAATGAATGGTCTGAATTTTCATCCCGCCCGGCGTATCCAGCAAAACAGCAAACAACCGACGGGCGGAAGCCTCCAGTTTTTCAAGCTTTTCTTTATCTTCCGGCAGTTTGCCGAGCAAGGCCTCCAATTCCGCAAAAAGCTCTTTCTGCGGCATAACCGCCCACTTGCTCAATCTTTCGGAAATACGCGAACTCATTTCGACCGCCGCCGCTTTGGTATAAGTCAGGCACAAAATCCGCCCCGGATTCCCGCCGCCCAGCAAAATACGCAAAACCCGGTCGGAAAGCACTTTGGTCTTTCCGGTACCGGCCGAAGCCTGCACCCAGACAGACTTTTGCGGATTCGCCGCCCGGCGTTGCTGTTCGGTCGCCCGTCTGCCGCGATTTTCTCTTTCCTGCTCAATCATCATTGTCTTTCACCGACCATTCTTTTATTCTTGCCAAATGCTCATAATCCGAATATTCCGGGATATTTTTGGGATTCGGCTGACAGACATAGGCTGTTGTTTCAAACTCAAAATCACTGATATATTGGCGGAGGATTTCAAGATTATCGCTCAGAACCTGCTCTGTATCGCCGGAAATTTCCGTTTCCTGCCGCCCGAGCTGCCAATAAAGCAATTTATCCACTTTCCGGGCAGAAAGATTTTCAAAACCGCCGCCCTCTGCAATAATGCCTTCTATCGGCAGCTGAGGCGCCTTTCCGGTTCGCACTTCTTTTGCTTTTCTGGCCCGGCCGGTTTTATAATCGATAATGTTAAATTTTCCGTCTTTGGTAATGTCCACCCTGTCGGCAATCGCTTTCAGCGTAAAATCCCGTCCGGCCGTTTTAATCGTCAAAGCACCGGGAACCTCGGTATTAACCTGCACAATCTGCGGCCGGTAAGATTTTTCCTGCCGCAAAAACCAGTCAACCGATTTTTCAAAATTAGGCCACCAGAAAGCCCTTGTTTCCTGTGCAACCTGATTTTCGGCAAAATAAGTCTCCCCAAGACTCATCAGCTCTTCACGGGCATTTTCCGGCAACTGGCCGGGATATTTTTCGTTAAAAGCCTGCAAAACGGCATGAACAATTGTTCCGTAATCGGAAAAATCAAGTTTCTGCTCCACTTCTTCCAAGGGTTTAAGCTTTAAAATATAGCGGGCATAAATTTCATAAGGATCGCGCATCCATTTTTCAATCGCGCTTGCCGACAAAGCATCCGGCCGCAGTCTGACCGGAGGCCGCGGAGCCGGCGGTCTCAATCGGATAAATTCATCAGGTTCGTCAAGTTTTTCTGCCCAATAGCCATAAGGTTTAAGCTCCCGCTCAACGATTTTCTGCCCTAAGGCCTTCAACACCGTTTCCAAACGCAGCCACCAGCGCAATTTAACCATCGGTGTTCCCTGGACTCGTTCGGCACGCGTAAGATAAACCTCTTTGCCGCATAACAAACGGGCAAAATCCAGCGCTGCAATCCCAATTGCCTTTTCCGGCAAAGGAAAGCCAAAATCTTTTTTCATCGGACGGGACATCCACGGATCGGAAGAAACCTGCCGGGGCCAGCTTCCTTCATTGACCTCCCCGACAATGACAACATCAAAACTGTTCAACCGTGCCTCTATCGGGCCGAGGATTTTCAACCGCGGATGCCCTCCGAATTTCGGACGAACGTTAACCCCGGTCATCAAAGCCTCCAGCAGACCGCTGTAATCAGAAGTCTCAATCTCGCCTAAAACTTCGGCATTTTCATACAAATCGGCAACAAACTGTGCGGCCGCCTCACCGTCATCTCCCCGCCATAAAATCTGCTCACCGTCCTGCTCCGGCGTCCGGGCCAACAATTCAGCCGTTTTTATATGACATGCCAGCAAATCTTTCAAAGAGCTCTTTGTATTTTTCAGCATCTCTGACAAATCTGCCAGTTGCTCAGACGTTTCATGAAGAAAAGCCTCAAGCCTGCCGTCATCGGCTATGGCATTCCGCCACCATTTTTCCAAATCTCTGACGTAAAGACGGATATCCGACGCTTCTCTGCCCATTCGAAGCAACGGATGTTTCAGCAACGCTAACAACTTAAGCCGCGATTTGTTTTCGGCCGCTTGAATAACCAGCCGCAGAAAAATACCGACAGGCGTAAGGCTTAACGGCCGGCCGGCGGAATCATCCACTTGAATATCCCAACGTTCCAATTCCGCCGCTGTCCGTCGGGCCAAATTTCTGTCCGGCGTAACCAGTGCCGCCGTTTTTCCCGGCGTTTCCAAAACCTCGCGCATAATCAGAGCAATCGCCAGTGCCTCTTCGCGCAAGTCCGTGCAATTTAACAGATTAACCTGCTCCCAGGCCTGCCGGTCCAACCCTTTTTGCCCGATGTCAAGCCAACGCTCCGTTACCTTTGCCGGACGCATAACTTCTGAAACAAATAATTCCCGTTGCGTATTTTCGGCTGGGCAAACGTCAACAACCAATTCCCGCGGCATATCCAGATATTCCAACAGCTGCTTAAGCTCAAACTGCGGATGTGTTTCATCAACGGCATTCCAGCTTTCATCGTCAAGTTTCCTGTCCAGCGCCGATAACCAGAGTTCTCCGTTCGGCAAATCAAGAACCGTCTTAACCAGCTTTTTCATCAACGGGTAAGTTGCCGTTGTTCCGGCAATAACAATCCTTTTTGCCGGACGGTTCTGCTGCCAGATGTCGCATTGCGCCTCCAACAACCGATTGCGTCGCTCGGCCGGGTCAATAACCTGCCTTTCTTGTAAAATCAACGGCCAATATTCGGTAATAATCTTTAAAAATTTCAGAGTTTCCTGCCAATGCTCGGCATAATCCGCCGGCACAAGCTTTTCCAGCTCCAAAAAGTCAAGCTGTTCATTTTCAGCCAGATCAATCAGCCCGGAAAGTTCCTGCGCCAGATAACAGGCCTGGTTCAAAGACATTTTTTCCATTCCGAAATCGCCGGGCTTGACCATAATAATCTTGGCAAACAAAAGATTGCGTTCTGTTGCGCTGACTGCCGGAAACATCCCGGCCAAATACTGCCGGCCGCCGCCACCGGTCAAAAACAACTCGTCTTCTTCTGCCTCGCCGAGCGGCATCATCCGCGGCAAAAGCATCGGAGAGAGCCCCTCTTCCCGCACAAAAGCCTCAGCCAGAGCCTTAACGGCCCGGCGGTTTGGCAGCAAAAACAAGACATCGGCCAAAGCCGTTCTGTCATTTTGATATTCTTGCAAAAATTTTCGAGCAAGAACGTCAACAAAGCCGCAGCTGGCGGGAATATTATAAATTTTTCTTTTCATACCGGCAAGTTTAAGACAGATTCCCGATTAGTCAACCCCAAACACAAAAAACCTGAATATACTGCACAATTTATTAAAATTTCCAAACAAAGGGTTGCCTTTGCCGCAAGAATGGAATAAAAAAAAGCAGATAAGGAAAGTTAAGTGCAACAAGATTTCAACTCAAAAATAAACGACTATGAAAACAACCGCCTCCCGTCCAAGCTGGCGGCTCTTCGCATTGCCGGAGAATATCTGCAGACACGCATCCGCAACGGCTCAAACCCGAAAATCATTTATGAGCACGGCGTTCATGTTTTCAACGTTGCCAAAATCGCCCGCGCCATCGCCCGTGAAACCGGCGGCGAAATAAACCCCGAAACAGCCTATATTTTGGGCCTCCTGCATGATGTCGGACGTGTTAAAGATGAAACGGTAACCATGGTGCCGCACGGCATTGAAGGCTACCGCTACCTGACCAAACTCGGTTATCCGGGAGCTGCTCCGATATGTTTAACCCACAATTTTATCGATAAAGACATCAAACCGGGAGATTATCCGACTTACAGCCCGGCATTATTCAACCAGACCAAAGGCTTTCTGTCACAAATCGAATATAACGATTATGACCGGCTGATTCAGCTCGGCGATTTGTTCTCCCGCGGAAAAGAAATCCTCAGTATCCGCCAGCGGCTTGATAAAAACAAACAATTTTACAAGATAAAAAAACTCTCCTACGAAGACAAAGCTTTTGCCTTAAGAGACTATTTCGATGACAAATTCGGCATTGACGTTGAAAAAATCGTTGCCGATGAATTTGACCTGACCAAACACACCAACGGCACAATCACAATCTTTCTGCTTCCCAACCAATATGCTTACGCACAGGAGCGCCGTTTTAGTTTGGTAAAATAATCCTCGGCAATTGCCGTCGCTTCCGGATTGCCGACATGAAACCATTTTCCCTGATGAATATAATACCCCAGCCGTTTTTCCCGTTCCAAACGGTCAAAAATATCTATCAGCCAATAACGCCCCTCCGGCTCATTATCAAAAACCCGCGGATGAACAATCAAAACACCGCCGTATAAATATGCGGCTTTAGCTTCCCGGTCGCGCCGACGTTCCAAAGAGCCGTCGGCTTTAATGTTATAATCGCCGTTTCTGGCCGTATCATAAGCATTTTCTAGCGGTTGCAGCATTAACATCATATCATATTTTTCACCATCCCAGGCATTCATCATATCTTGAATCAGACAATGCCCCGGCGCCTCTGTCCACAAAGCATCACTGTTAACGACCACAAAGGCCTCCCGCCGCATTTTCGGCAAAGCATGTTTTATACCGCCGCCGGTTTCCAAAGCCTCTTCTTCTTCCGAAAAAATAAAATTCAAGCCTCCCTTTTGCCGCAAATGATTTTTAATCATCTCGCCTTTATAACAGAGATTAACAATACAATCTTTTATCCCTGCTTCCTGCAAACGCTCGACATTATAATCAATCAGAGCCTTTCCGGCAACTTCGACCAGCGGTTTAGGCTTGTCATCCGTCAGTTGCAACATTCTTTTGCCGCGCCCGGCCGCTAAAATAAAAGCTTGAATAATTTTTTCCGGCATTTTCTATTCCTTCGCAAAACACGCTGCTATCATCTTGTCAAACGCCCGACCGCGATGAGAAACTTTGGCTTTTTCATCGGGCAAAAAATTGGCAAAAGTCTTGTCAAAACCATCAGGCACGAACACCGGATCAAAACCAAACCCTTTGTCACCGCTTTTTTCGGGAACGATTCTGCCGTTAACCCTGCCTTCAAAAAATTTTGTTTCCTGCCCGGGAACGGCCAAAGCCAGAACACAGGAAAAATGTGCCGACCAGTCAGACGTTCCGCAGCTTTGCAACTCGCCGACAAGCTTGTCCATCGCTTTGTCAAAATCACGTTTACCGTTAGCATCTTTCGGAGCATAACGGGCTGAATAGACGCCCGGACGTCCGTCCAGAGCATCAACGCACAAACCGGAATCATCGCCGAGACATGGAAAACCGGAAATTTTTGCCAGTGTTTCCGCTTTCAGACGTGCATTTTCTTCAAAAGTCGTTCCGGTCTCTTCAACATCCGGCAGATTCAGTTCATCGGCTGAAACAACCTCAACCCGAAAAGGTGCCAGCATCTTGCGAATCTCGGCAACCTTGCCCTGATTATGCGAGGCAATGACAATTTTTTGCAAATTCATTTACTTAATCTCCAAAGCTTCTTTTTGTTTGACAATCAGCTCGGCAATTCCCTTTTTCGCCAGACCGAAAAGTTTGGCATATTGCGCCTCGTCAAAAGGCTTTTCCTCTGCCGTTCCCTGAATTTCAACAATTTTTCCGCTTTCGGTCAAAACAAAGTTCATATCCGCCTGCGCCGAAGAATCTTCCAGATAATCCACATCCAGAATTTCTTCTCCGTTATGAATGGCACAAGAAATAGCCGCAACAAACTCCCTGATGGGATTAACCAAAAGTTTGCCCTCTTTGCGCAGTTTCTCAATTGCCAGATACAAAGCAACAAAACCGCCGGTAATCGAAGCCGTCCGGGTTCCGCCATCAGCCTGAATAACATCGCAGTCAATGCAAAAGGACATATCTTTTAATTTTTCCAAATCCACCACCGAACGCAGCGCTCTGCCGACCAGGCGCTGAATCTCCTGCGTCCGCCCGGACGGTTTGGTTGTCTCCCGGGGCACGCGTACTTGGGTAGAACGCGGCAGCATACCATATTCTGCCGTAATCCAGCCGCGGTTTTGTCCCTTAAGCCAGGCCGGAACCTTATCCTGCACGCTGGCCGTACAAACCACATGCGTCCCGCCGCATTTTATCAAACAGGAGCCTTCGGCATACGGATTAAAATTCGGAATAATTTCCACATCTCTGATTTCGTCATTTTTTCTTTGTGAATGTCTCATAATTTTTAGTCCTAACAATTACGGCTATGCTATCTTGCCGGTTTTAAACAAATGATAATATTTATATACGCTGCCGTTCTCCACATCCCAGCTAAAATCTTTTTCCATAGCTCTGACAGCCATTTGCTGCAGCTTATCCGCCTCGTGTTCAAAAACCTCCGTACTTTTTTTCAAAACGTCGGCAAAAGCGTCAACATTGTTTTTGAGTTTTTTGGCATCTTTCTCCGTCCCGAAAACCTGCTCGTTTTCGCCGTAAAATACCAGCGTCCGGAAACCGTCAACCCCGTCTTCTATCGTATCGACCAATCCGCCGGTTGACATTGCAGCCGGTAATGTTCCTTTTGCCATTGCTTCCATCTGGGTAAGCCCGCAAGGCTCAAAACGGCAGGGCATCATATAAAAATCGCTGGCCAGCTGAATAACATAGGCAAATTCGTCTTTATAACCGCGAAAAACAAAAATCCGCTTTGCCGCTTCCGGATCCTTCGCCGCCACATAGTCCTTCAACCTGATCAAATATTCAAAATAACGAGCATCTCCGGCACCGCCCAAAACCCAAATCGGCGCTTCCCGGTATTTACGCGCGGACAAAAATTTGATAATCGCTTCCGCGGCAATATCATAACCTTTTTGTTCTACCAAACGGCTGGTCGCGCAAAACATCGGAATATCGGCACATTTGTCAGCCAAAGATGAAATATCGTCAAACTTATAAAAATCCACCAGCGGCAACGTCTTCTGCTTAAATCCGTCATCTGCCGCCAACTTGGAAATCAGCTTGATAAACTCTTTTTTATTATGCTTTTTGACCCCGACATCCTTTTCGCTATAACATCTGAAATCGGTTCCGTCAAAATAACGGTTAATCCGCTCAAGTTTATCGGCCAGCGGAGCGATCAGCTTTTTGTCATACCCGTTGACAATGCCAAAGAAATTTCCGTTTTTCTGACGCTGAGCAAGCAGTTCGGCAAAATCATAACCAAACTCTTTTTTAGAAACCTCCTGCGCATAATTCTTTGAAACCGTCACCAAGCGGTCGGCCAGTTGAAGATTGCAGCCGGCCTGATTATAAGTATCGCTGACAACCAGAGTTTTCTCAATGCGGGGATTGTTTTTCAGACAAGGTTCTGCCGACAAAAGGATTGGTTTAACAGCGTCTTCGTAAAGGGAATTAAGAATTTTGACGGTATTTTCATAATCCCAGCCCTGATATCCCATATGATGAATCAGATGAATAATCGGAATATTGCAGATTTTGTCTGCCAAAACTTTATCCATCCGTCCCTGTGCACCGCGATAAGCCGCCAGATATTTGCACAAACCGGCCAACGCGCCGCTATGCCAGTCATTGGCTATCAGAATGTTTGGCACATTAAGCTGCGGAAATTTTCCCGACAAAATGTTTTCAAGCAAAACAAAAACACATTTTGAAAAAAATGCAAAACGCTCAACCTCATTAACGCCGAGCTTATTAAAAACATAGCAGCCGTCCAGACATCCCGGATTCCGATAATCCGTTGTAATGGTAAAAAAGCGCCGGTTAGCCAGAAAGATATAACTGCAGCGTCCGTCGTCAGCGGAATAAACCTTCACGCTAAACCGGCGGACAACTCGGTTTTTGCCGACAAACGGCACATTAATTTCACCAATTTTTGTGATATTGACCGAACGATTTTCGGCACCTGTATAAACATTTTTGCGGAGAGTGGCTTTTTTGTGAGAAGTATCGCCGGTATAAAGGGGGGTAACAACGCTAATTCTGTCGCCTCCGGGAGCAAACACCCGGTTAAAAGCTTCCGGAAGTTCGGTGGCGACAACACCAAGCCCCCCGACTTTCATAAAGGTTGCCGTCTCGGAAGAAATCATCCAGGCTTCGATTTTTTCAATCTGCGGCCATTTTTTCAAAGACATACATTGCTCTTTTGCAACCCCTTTTAGATATTCTTCAATCTTATCAACGCGCTCCGGCAAAAATTTCAAATAGTCCTGATAATTATGTTTAGACAACAAACTTGAACCCATTTTTCCTTTCACAGGTTTGTGCTTCATTTTTACTCTCTCAACCCGGCAGACACAATGCAGCTTATCCCCCATATTTTGGACATCAGAGACTTCTGCTATTGACTTGTCTGCCAATAATTACTAAATATCTTATATATACAATCAATATCCTAAATTTTAAAGAGGAAAAGATGAAAAAAGAAAAAATAGTTGATAACCAAAATCCTGAGGAAATCCAAGCTCCGGAAGATATTGAAGACACCGAAGAAACCACCGGAAAAGACATTGAAGAACAAGAGGAAGAAGCCATTGATTTCAGTCAGGAAATTGAAAAACTGAAAGCCGAAAACCTCTCTTTGAAAAATGAGTTTTTAAGAGCTTACGCCGATGCGGAAAATACCAAAAAACGCTGCGCTCAGGAAATTGAAAAAAACACCAAATATGCCATTTCATCTTTTGCTAAAGACCTTCTGAACGTTGCCGACAACCTGCACCGCGCGATTGAAGCCTTGCCGGATGCAGAAAAGTCCAAATGCGAAGAGGCAAAAAACCTGCTGAAAGGTGTTGAACTGACCGAAACGGAGTTAATGAAAGTCTTTAAGAAATTCGGCATTCAAAAAGTAGAAAGCCTGGGAAAAGTCTTTGACCCAAATTACCAAAGAGTTATTCAGGAAGTTGAAGACAAAGAAAAACCGGCCGGTACCATTGTTGCCGAACTGCAAACCGGGTATATGATTAATGACCGCATTTTGCGCGAGGCAATGGTCGTCGTTACCAAAGGCGGCAACTGACTGTTAATAATTCAGAATGTAAAACTCCGGAAAACACTTCCGGAGTTTTTTATATACTAGGTAACCACAAAACACAGTTTTATAAAAGGCTGGTGCTACGCAGTTACTTTCCAACAACGTGTACCAAACAGATACACGAGGAGAAAAGGAACAAGTATGACCAGCCCTTTTAGCCGCTGTAAAAACCGCGATAGACGCGACGGATAATAAGAAAAAGGAAATCCGGCGACAGGCGCGTACATAAACGTACATAACTTAGCCGGATTTCCTTTTTCTGTATTAGGTGACCACAGAGCGCGGTTTTAAAAAACTTGATAAAGGCCGGTGCTGCGCCGTTTTTTTTCGACGACGTGTACAAAAAAGGTACACGAGGAGAAAAGAAACAAGCATGACCGGCCTTTTGCAAGTTTTAAATCATGGCCATTCCGCCATTGATATTAATAGTCTGTCCCGTAATATACTGCGCCTCATCGGAAGCCAAAAATGCTACAACATTGGCAATATCCTGAGCTTCACCGAGTTTGCCTTCCGGAATTTTCGCCAACAGAGCTTTTTTAACATCTTCCGGCAAAACATCAGTCATCGGCGTGCGGATAAAGCCCGGCGCAATCGAGTTTACGGTAATGCCGCGTGAGCCGACTTCCTGAGCCAGACATTTGTTCATGGCAATCATACCGGCCTTGGAGGCAGAATAGTTGGCCTGACCGGCATTTCCGGTAACGCCGACAACCGAGGCAATGCCGATAATACGACCGTAACGGCGTTTCATCATACCGCGAACGGCAGCTTTTGCCAATTTGAAACCGGCGGAAAGGTTAACATCCAAAACCAGCTGCCAGTCTTCGTCGCTCATTCTGATAAAAAGGTTATCGCGGGTCAAACCGGCGTTGTTAACCAAAATATCAATCCGGCCGAGTTTTGCCTCAACTTTTTCTACCAAAGACTTAACATCATCCGGATTCGTCAGGTTGGCCGTAAAGACCTCAACATTGGAACCGAGCTCTTCTTTCAGTTTAAGCATCGGCTCTTCGCGCATATCGGTCAAAGCCAATGTTGCCCCCTGAGCATGCAGCGTCCGGGCGATTTTATCCCCCAAACCGCCGGCAGCACCGGTAATCAGGGCAATTTTTCCATCTAATCTAAACATTTGTTTTCTCCATATAACGAGTTAAAAACTTTTTGCGAGTTCTTCAATTTCGGCAGGCGAACCGACCGATACAGCGCTGATTTCTTTGTCGCTTCTCTTAATAATTCCCGAAAGAACCTTACCGGCGCCAAGCTCAACGGCATTGGTCACGCCTTGCTCTTTCATATAAATAACGGTTTCGCGCCAACGGACAGATCCGGTAACCTGCTCAACCAAATGTTTGACAATCTCTTTTTCGTCCGTAACGGCCTCGGCCAAAACATTGGCAATCAGCGGAATCTGCGGTTTATGAGCCTCTACTTCGGCCAATGCCTTTGCCATAACCTCAGCAGCCGGCCCCATCAACGGGCTGTGAAAAGGTGCGCTGACCGGCAGCTTGATACATCTTTTGGCACCAAATTCCGGTGCAATTTCAACAGCTTTTTCAATTGCCTGAATATGCCCGCTCAACACAACCTGTCCGTCGGCATTATCATTTGCCGCCACACAGGTATATCCGCCCTCGGAACAAGCTTCTGCCAGAGCCACAACGTCCTTGAAAGAAACGCCGATAACGGCGGCCATTCCGCCGACACCGACCGGCACGGCCTTCTGCATGGCATCACCGCGCGTTCTGAGCAGTCTGGCCGTATCTGCCAGTGAGAATACGCCGGCAGCACAGGCTGCGGAATACTCACCCAGTGAATGTCCTGCCACAAAACTGGCCTTATCTTTAAGCTGAACGCCAAATTCTTTTTCCAAAACTCTGACCACGGCCATAGAATGAGCCATCAACGCCGGCTGAGCATTGGTCGTCAGCGTCAAATCGCTTTCCGGCCCCTCAGACATAATCTTAAACAAATCCTGCGAAAGGGCTTCGTTGACTTCCTGAAAAACATCTTTGGCCGATTTAAAATTCTCTGCTAATTCCTTGCCCATGCCCACAAATTGCGAGCCTTGGCCCGGGAACACAAAAGCATATTTCATTAAAACCTCTTTATTCTATTAATATCGCGTTAAGGTTTATCGATTATTGTCATAAAGTCAAGACAAAAACCCATTTTATACTATCGCAAAGGAAGACATAATATGTTCAAGCTCGTTCCCGGACTGGCGCAAAAAGCCCACATTACCGACCTGAAACTCTGCACCGTTTTGTTTGAAGACAATCGCTTTTATCCGTGGATCTTTCTGGTTCCCAAACGGGAAAACGTCAAAAATATGACCTTTCTGAGCATGGAAGACCGCCTGCAGCTGATGCGCGAGATGGCGCTCTGTGAAAAGGTTATGGCCGGACTGTTTCCGCATGACCAGACCAACGTGGCAATGATCGGCAATAAAACGCCGCAGCTTCACATCCACATTCTCTGCCGCAAAGAAGGTGATCCCGACTGGCCGACCACCGTTTGGAACAACCATTCGGAACCCTACGCTCCGGAAGAAAAACAAAAGATAATTTCCCGCATCAAAGCCGCAATAGAAAAAGAAAAAACCAACGAAATTTATTGCCAAAATTAAGAATTCTTTGAGGATTTCAGGCATATAATCCGGCCGAGGGAAAAGAAACGGACATAAAAAACATGGCAAGAAAAAAGAAAAAAGAAAAAAACATTATCGTCAGAATTTTGTGGCGCATTTTCGGAGCGGCATTAATTATTTTCCCGCTCTACGCTTTTCTCAGCTGCATTTTCTGCCACATCGGCGACAACTCCTTTTTGTCCGCCTCTGCCACACCGGTCAAAAACCTGTTGGGAAGCGGCGGGGCAAACACGGCCGCATTTATTTTCAACTACTTCGGCATTGCGCTTTTTCCGTTTCTCTGTGCAATAATAATCTGGGGCTGGCAGTTGGTGCGCGCCAAAGAACTAGAATTTCCGGTTTACCGTACTTTCTCTCTCCTTTTCGGCATTTTGAGCTTTTCCATGTTCTTAAGCCTGCTGCCTGATTTTACCGGCACTTTCCGGCTCGGCGGAACCGTCGGCGCGCTTTTTGCCAGCCATATTCTGACCCTCTTCAAAAAGTTTTACGTCTACGGCTATGCCGATTGGATTTTCGGCACGGTTTTGCTGCTGTTCTCCGTCTTTTTCTTCAACTTTGCTGCCGGCATTACCTGCCGCAACTGGCTGGATTTCGGCCGCCGCCTGGCCGGCTGGATTAAAACCGGCGCTTTATGGACAGCCGCTGCCTTCCGTTACATTTTCAGCTTTGCGCCGCACCGCCGTGAAGAAAAACTGAAAGAAACGGCAAAAGACAAAGCTCCGCGCCGCAAAAAAGAAAAAACAACCAAGGACAAAGAAGATAAAAAGGAACCGGGCTTTGAAAAGTCCAAACCCTACACACCGGAGCCCGCCGGCGATGATTATCAGTATCCAAGCCTGGAAATCCTTTCCAAACCCAAAGAAAAGAGCACCCATAATGTCAGCCAGAAAGAACTGGACAAGATTGCACTCGATTTGGAAAACGTTTTGCAGGAATTCGGCATTAACGGCAAAATCGTCAAAATCCGCCCCGGACCGGTCGTTACCCTTTATGAACTGGAGCCCGCTCCCGGCACCAAAACCGCTCGCGTCATCAGCCTGGCAGACGACATTGCCCGCTCAATGAGCGCCGTTTCCGTTCGTATTGCCGTTGTTCCGGGCAGCAACACCATCGGAATAGAAATGCCGAACCCGACCCGCGAGATTGTTTATTTAAGAGAATTGCTTGACTGCGAGGAATTCAAAAATGCCAAAGGGGCATTAACCGTTACGCTCGGCAAAGACATCGGCGGCAAAAATATTTATGCCGACCTGGCCAAAATGCCGCACTTGTTGGTGGCCGGAACAACCGGTTCCGGAAAATCCGTCGGTGTTAACACGATGATTTTATCACTGCTTTACAAAATGCGCCCGGATGAATGCAAACTCATTATGATTGACCCGAAAATGCTTGAATTTTCGTTATATAACGGAATTCCGCACCTGTTGACGCCGGTGATAACCGATCCGGCCAAGGCCGTTATCGGCTTAAAATGGGCTGTTAAGGAAATGGAAGACCGCTACCGTGCCATGGCTCAGCTCAATGTCCGCAACATCTCCGGTTATAACCAGAAACTGCGCGAGCTCAAAGCCAGCGGACAAAAGATTAAGCGGACGATACAAACCGGATTCGATGCCGAAACCGGCGCTCCGATTTATGAAGAGCAAGACCTGGATCTCACGCCGCTGCCATATATTGTTATCATTGTTGATGAAATGGCCGACCTGATGCTCGTTGCCGGCAAAGAAGTTGAGGCGGCTATCCAGCGCCTGGCTCAAATGGCGCGTGCTGCCGGACTGCATTTGATTATGTCCACCCAGAGGCCGTCCGTCGACGTCATCACCGGTACGATTAAAGCCAACTTCCCGACCCGCATCAGTTTTCAGGTTACTTCCAAAATCGACAGCCGCACCATTCTGGGTGAACAAGGCGCCGAACAACTGCTCGGCATGGGCGATATGCTCTATATGCCGGCCGGCCAACGCCCGTTGCGCGTTCACGCCGGATTCGTTAAAGACAGTGAGATTGAAAGCATCGTCGAGTTCTTAAAAGCGCAAAAAGCACCGGAATATGTTGAAGGCGTAACCGAAGGACAGCTGAACGAAAAAGACAGCGGTGCCGTTTTTGACAAAGGCAGTTTCGGCGGAGGCGCCGGCGGCGGGGAAGACGATTTGTACGCTCAGGCCGTTGCCCTTGTCAAAAACGATAAAAAAACCTCCATCAGCTATGTCCAACGCCGTCTGAGAATTGGGTATAACAAAGCGGCAACATTAATTGAACGCATGGAAGAAGACGGCATTATCAGCGCCCCCGACCATGCCGGCAAACGGGAAATTCTGGAAGGATAATCCGACTTTTCAATCCCAATAACAAGGAAAAATCAATGACGAGAGAATTCAAAGTTTCTAAATTCCGTTGTTACACTATCAGTTTTATAACATTTTTAGCAGCTCTTTCTTGTGGCATCCTTCTTTTTCTTTACGCGGGAAATCCTAAAAAAAACATAGATATCATTTTCTGTGGCGTTATTTGTTTATTTTCCTCATATCAGTGCTTAAAATTTTTACAGTTCGGAAATCAAAAAAAATCTATCTTAAGCATAACCCCGCAAGGAATTATCGATAACCTTTGCAAATATGGCTTTATCCACTATTCCGAAATTATAAATATAGAACTGATAACCTATAAAAATAATAAAATGATAGAAATTAATGTTTATGACCTCAGTAATATTTTACAAAGACTATCAAAATTCCAACAATTTTATAAAAAAATAGACAAGCCGTTATTCGGAAACCATATTCGAATTCCTACCTTTATTTTTCAAGATGATCCCAAAGAGATTGTCAATATTCTCCGCAACGCCTTAAACGAATATCAGCATCAGACAAAATAAATAATAATTAACCCCGTATCTTCGGAACATATTGCAGCGCGCCTAAATACCTAAGACGGATAATACGAAAAAAGAATTTTAGCGACAGGAGTGTATAAAAGCATACATGACTTAGCTAAAATTCTTTTTTCTGTATTAGGTGACCACAGAGCGCTGTTTTTACCAAAAATCACGGAGAATGAGGCTAGTAATAAGAAAAAACCTTTAAAGCGACAGGAGTGTACGTAGTGGTACATGATTAGCCTTAAGAACTTTCTATACTAAACGCCCTTTCAAACCCCTGTAAAAACTGCGATAGACGCGACGGATAATAAGAAAAGGAAAATCCGGCAACAGGCGCGTACATAAACGTACGTAACTTAGCCGGATTTCCCTTTTCTGTATTAGGCGTCCGTATTGCGCAGTTTTTATATTTTCATCTTGTAGAAAGACCGATATACAAATACCAACCCCAACAATAAGAAGAAAATACCCAGCCCCAGAGATACACATCTCGGAGCCGCTACGGCCATCTCAACCGCCAACAAACCAAACAAGGTTGTAAATTTGATAATCGGGTTGAGAGCAACGGAAGACGTATCTTTGAACGGATCACCGACCGTATCGCCGACAACGGTAGCGTCATGCAGCGGCGTACCTTTCTCGTTCAAATCAACTTCAACCACTTTCTTGGCGTTATCCCATGCACCGCCGGCATTTGCCATAAACAGCGCTTGGAACAAACCAAATACGGCAATTGAAATCAGATAGCTTGCAAACAGATTTGCATCAAAGCAGGCAAAAGCAATCGTAAAGGAAAAGATTACGATAAAGATATTAAACATACCCTTTTGCGCATAAATTGTGCAAATCTTGACCACTTCCTGAGAGTCTTTCTGCGAAGCCGCTTTCTTACCGCTCAGTTTGATATGTTTTTTAATAAAATCAACTGCACGATAAGCCCCGGTCGAAACCGCCTGCATTGAAGCGCCGGAGAACCAGTAAATCACCGCACCGCCGAGAATAAGGCCGAACAGGACTTGCGGATCCAGCAGATTCAGTTTCAGGTTAAGCAACAGGATAATTGAGAAAATCATCGTTGTAGCACCGATAACGGCCGTACCGATAAGCACCGGCTTAGCCGTTGCTTTAAAGGTATTTCCGGCGCCGTCATTGGCCTCGAGCAAATGTTTGCCCTGCTCAAAATTCGGTTTAAAGCCGTATTTTTTCTCAATATCTTTGTCAACGTTCTTAATACCTTCAATCTGAGAAAGCTCAAAAACAGACTGGGCATTATCGGTTACCGGGCCATAGCTGTCTACGGCAATCGTAACCGGCCCCATGCCGAGCATACCGAAAGCTACCAGACCGAAAGCAAAGACTGTCGGATAAACCATAAAGCTGTCCAAACCGGATTGGGCGGTAAAGAACGCAACCACCATCAGGCCGACCATAACTATACCCTGCCAAAAAGCCGAGAAATTACCGGCAACGATACCGGAAATAATGTTCAGAGAAGCACCGGCCTCACGACTGGATTTGACAATTTCCTGAACATGTTGGGATTTTGACGAAGTAAAGATTTTGGTAAATTCCGGAATCAAAGCCGCAGCCAAAGTACCACAGCTGATAATCAGAGAAAGTCTCCACCACAAATCCGGGCTGAGATCACCGATCATCACATAAGAAACGCCGAAAGTAACGGCAATCGAGATAATGGAAGTAAACCAAATCAGGCTGGTCAACGGTTTTTCAAAATCAAAAAATTCCTTTTTGCCGTAAAGGGCGGAAGAAACTTTGTTATTAAGCCAGTAAGAAACCAGCGAAGTAATAATCATCAGGAGTCTCATTGCAAAAATCCAGACAATCAGACGAGCCTGAAAATCAACACCGTTCGGCATCAGGGTCAAATCACCGTTCGGGGCATACATCATACCGGCACCCAGAACGATAAAGCTGATAAGAGCCACACCGGTAACGCCGTAAGTCTCAAAACCATCGGCGGTCGGACCGACGGAGTCGCCGGCATTATCACCGGTACAGTCGGCAATCACACCCGGATTGCGGGCATCATCTTCACCGATTTTGAAAATAATCTTCATCAAATCCGCACCGATATCGGCAATCTTGGTAAAGATACCGCCGCAAATACGCAAAGCCGCCGCACCTAAAGATTCACCGATGGCAAATCCGATAAAGCAGGCGCCTGCGCTTTCTTTCGGCACAAACAAAAGAATGGCAATCATCATAATCAGCTCAACGCAAATCAGCAAAACACCGATAGACATGCCGGAACGCAGCGGCAGGCTCATAACCTTATAAGCCTTGGCTTCCAAAGAAGAAAAGGCTGTGCGGGCATTGGCATAATTGTTAATGCGCATACCGAACCAGGCCACCGAATAAGACCCGAGAATACCGAGAACCGACCAGGAAAGAATTGTCAGCACTTTCGGCATCGGCGTTGCGTTGAGATAATAGAAATAGTAGAAAATACAAACCGCAATAAACAATTCCAGAAGCAAAAGCAGTTTAGCTTGTTGTTTCATATAGGTTTTGCAGGTCGCATAAATCAGTTCCGATACTTTCAGCATGGCTTCGTGAGCCGGCATTTTTTTGATTTTAAGAAATTCATACAAACCAAAAAGCATACCGAGAACACAGATGCTCATACCATAAAACAAAATCTGCGATCCCAGGACGGAATAACCGAAGATATTGTATTCCACGTCCAAAGACGGAATTTTGAGGTCGATTTCTGAAGCATACGCCCCTTGAACCACCCCGACCAGCGCCAGCATCAGGGCACCGGCGAAAGTCTTAAAATTTTTCAAACCAAACATATGATTTTCCTTATAGATTGATACCAACAAACCAACGGAAACCAAACGGATTCCCGCCGTGGTTCTGCCCGTTATCTTATTATTTCTTTCTAAACAATAGGTTAAGAATCGGCAAATATCATTCTTTCGGCCGGTTATAAAAATATTGTTGGAAAAGAAAAAGATTTATTTTGGAATCAACCCTCCGGCGTGTTAATATAATTAATGTATGATTTTGAGGAGAGAAAAGATGAGAAAATTATTAATGCTGGGATTACTGTTTGCCGTCAGTGCCTGCGCTGTTTCCGAAACCAAAGTCAAAGAAACCTATCCCTACGGCATGAACGAAAAAGAATGGAATCAACTTTCTATAAAAGATAAAGCCGCCATTCGCCGCGATTTTTACTTTTATGAAAAAGGATCAACTTCTTTCGTTAACCCCAAACTGGAAATCGAAGGCCGTCAGGACAGCAACCAAAGTGTTTTCTTAAAACAGGAAAACAGACGTCCGCAATAAATTAAAAATAAGATCCCGTTTCAACGGGATTTTATTTTATCTGCCGCGCACATTGTTCATCGCCAGTCGCAAACTGTTTTTGTTTTGGCGGTTTGTGGCCATAAATTTGCCCTTAAACTTATTGGCCCGGTTCATCAACCCGTTATAATCATTACTTTTTCTGCCGTTCTTTTTATGATTCTTATTAATAAAATCGACCCGGGCTTTGACCATATGGTCATAAAAATACTGTTCATTCAAAGCCTTGTCAGAAATACCGTTGGCCAGTTCCAGAATTTTATCCGTACTGCGAACATTTTTGCGTCCGCGCGCCTGATAAATCCCGTTGGCAATAATTTCCGCCGCCGTCTTTGACGAATGGTTAACCCGGATGTCAAACAACAACAAGGCTATGCTTTCATTTTTAAAATCGCCGATTCGGTAATGGTCATAAAAATCGCGTTTATAAATCAGCTCACACTGCTCTTTATTCAGATTTTTAATATTTTTTGCCGTCGGAAAATCAAGTTTTCTGGCCAGTTCCTTATTATTCCGCCAAAAGCTGTTCAACGTAACGCTGGTAATCCCCATCTGCGTCGGATAATCCCACGGCACATTACGATAACCGCCTTCGTGCTTGAAAATAATCCCCATAAAGCGCTGAAATTTTTCGTCATCCAAACCGTATTTTTTTCTGATTTCTTCCGGAAGTCTTCCCGTTTTTGAAACATCCGCCACAGGCTTTTTATGTTCTTTTGCTTTCGGGGTTTCTACGGCTTTTTCAACCGGTTTGGCCTCTTCCTTCGTTTCCGGAACAATTTCTTCTTCCTCCCAAAGCTCTTCTGTCCCGGCAAACTCTGCCATATCCTCATTTTCTGGCAGATTCTCAGCTCTGATGAAGTTCTCCGTCTTGTCTTTTTCTTTTTGTTTGGATTGCAACTGCTGGCTTGCATACATTCCGCCGCCCAGCGTCAAAGTTGTCAAAGCGGCTCCGACAACCGTCTTCTTGGCCAAATCGCAAAAACGCCGGGTTTCAAGTCTGACTTTCCGTGTTCCGCCGGAATTTTCCAGCAAAATTTTTGCACCGTTAAACGCCGACCTGGCACCTTTGGCCAAAAACGCGGCAAATGCGGCAGCTTTTTCTTTTGCATTTTCCACAAGATAACGGTTATAAGCTTCCGACATTGCCTCAATATTGTCCAAACCGAGCTCAGTCAGGCGCTCATCCCCGATTCCGCATTCGTTTGTCTTTCGGGTATAAACCGCCGCCCGCCGATAATCGCGATGAGCCGCACGCATAATCTCGCCGACCATCTCACTGTCCGTTTTATCACTGTCACGATTATTAAAGGGGACAACAAAAGTTCCGCCGTTAAACAAAATCTTACGCGGTGTAATGCCCTCTTCTTTATAACGTTTAATATCCCTGTATTGCCGGCTAAAATAGCCTCTGATAAAATTTTCCTTTGCATCGGCTATTGTTAAAAAATTTCTGATATAAAAACACGGAATAATCACCGACCGGTTATTAATTTTAATAACCTGCGGCGTCATATTATATCTGGCATACTCCTGTGCCAAAAAACGGGAGACCGCATCATTGGGAATATCTTTGGCATTCTTGCTCATAAAATCTTTCTCCGCTGTTCGCTTATATTAGAAATATTATAGCAAAAAGCTTAACGGGAATCAATAGAAAAGGGCTGCCGCCGCAGCCCCGGTAATTATTCTTCAAAACGGTCAAAAAGCATTTTCAATTCCGCAATTTTTTCGGCCTTGGCCTCTTCGCTGTCAAACGACTGTGTCACACAAGCCTGCAAATGCCGGTTCAGAATATTGCTTTCCACGGCGCGGATTGCCGACCGGATTGCCTTTAGCTGAATTAAAATCTCCGGACAATACCGGTGTTCGGCAATCATTTTTTTTACGCCTTCCAACTGACCGAGGATTCTGTTCAGCCGCGGCAATTCGGATTCGTGATTCGGATGTTCCGAAAAACTTTGACCTTCCGTCATCTTTTTACCCCTTATGACAAGAGCATTTCTCGCTGCATTTATGCTCTTCATTGCAATGGCAGTCATCGCCACAGGTACAATGCTCGTTGCATCCGCAGCCTTCTCCGCACTGATGCGTTTCATCACATGTACAGTTATCGCCGCAGGTACAGTTCGGATTTTTACATTTCGGATTATTGCAGTTTCTCATCTTTTTCTCCTTATTTTGACACATACCCCCATAGGGTACAATTACAATATACCCCGGCACGGTATAAAAGTCAATAGTCTTTATGGTTATAAGCTTGAAAAAGTTCATCCTCGTCTTATATCCGTCAAAAACAAAGGAGAAAGAGATGCATTTTTTAAGACCGGCCGACGAACGCGGCCATACTCAAACCGAATGGTTCGACAGTTATCACAGTTTTTCTTTCGGAAACTATTATGACCCGCAATTTATGGGGTTCAGCGACCTCCGCGTTATTAATGACGATATTGTTGAGCCCGGGCGGGGTTTTGAAATGCACCCGCATAACAACATGGAAATCATCACGGTCGTACTGAGCGGTGCTTTGGAACATAAAGACAGCCTGGGCTCTGGCTCGGTTATCCGCCCGGGAGAAATCCAAAAGATGACAGCCGGAAGCGGCATTTTGCACAGTGAATTCAATCCTTCCGCCACGGAACCGTCGCATTTTCTGCAAATATGGCTTATGCCGGACTTACGGGATTTGCGGCCGGATTATGAACAAAAAAATTTCTCCGAACCTGAATTAAAAAACCGTCTGTGCTTAATTGTATCGCCAGATAAAGAAAACAATTCAATCCAAATTCATCAGGACGCCCGCATCTGGCAATCTTTGCTTGATGAAAAACAATCCGTCAGCTACAAAATTTCTGCAGACCGCGCCGTCTGGCTGCAAATCGCCTCCGGTTCCGTTGCTTTGAACAACAAACCGCTGGTAGCCGGCGACGGCTATGCCATATGGGACGAAAATACCGAAATTCAAATCCACGGCATTGACCGGCAAAGCAATATTTTGTTGTTTGATTTAAACAAATAACGTTTTTAATCCTCCATACTGACCGGAAAGACAGGTTGAGATTCTACTTCCGGCCCCTATATAGCCAATATAACCCCAAATAAAAGGAGAATAAAATGTACACACCGGCTCCGGGAGACAAAGTAGAAATCAAAGATGTTTCCAACCGTCCGTTTCAGGAAGACGACGAAAAAAACTTTTTTGTAAAAACCATTGCCGAAGAAAAACTGATTGATACGGCCGCCGGCCTGGACGATGAAGAAGAATTTGAAAAAGATATGCTCAATTACGGCGACTTTGAAGACCTGCCCGACAGCGACCGCGAAACCATCTGCCGCAGCAAAGGCATAAACATAAACAATTGTCTGAAATTATAACCATAAATTTCTAAAAATTAAAATATATCAAAAAGTTCCCCTTACTTTAAAAAAAAATTGACATTTCTCCCAATCCTTTTATCATATGGTAAAACAAATAGTTATAGGGAGACGATTAATGACAACCTCTGTTCCAACTGGAATATGGCAATCTTATCTAAACGCTTTTCGCCGCTATTTTAACATTTCCGGTTATGCTGCCCGTAAAGAATTTTGGTCTTTCACACTGATAAACATTTTATTTATCTTCTTATTAATATATTTCGCTCGTACAGTTCCCCTTTTAACTATCATAGCTGTTCTCTATGGCCTTTTCATGCTGATTCCGATGGCCGCGATAACAATCCGGCGTTTCAATGATGCCGGCAAAAGTATTTGGACGCTTTTTCTGCTACAAATAATCTCTTTCGGCGTTCCTTTTGTCTTACCTGCCGTCGGCGCTAAAACTATTCAACTTTTAATAAGCTTATATATCTTGTATATTTTACTCCGCGACACCAGAGAACATCCTGAAACGGCAGAAAAAGCCACTGTCGGCGCCCGGATTATTTTCACCCTGATGTACGTCGTTCCTTTACTTCTTATCATTGCTGTACTGGTTACCGGAATGTTCTCCGGATACTTCAAGGCAATGACAAAATACAAAGCCCTTAAAACACTAAATCAGGAAAAACACGTTGAAATGCTCTGCCCGCAGTCTTCATTTCCGTTTCATTTAACATAAACACGGTCTCTCCCGCCGAAAAAAAGCGGCAGTTCATTCGGATTATTTTCGGCGCATTTTGCGGATTCGTTCTTTAACCTCCGGCAAAACACGGAAAGATTCGCAGATTTTTTGCAGAGTTTTGTTAAAACTCCAGTCATCCAGGCCTGATTTCTCCAAATAATCTGCCGTTTGTACCGGAAATTTGATAAAACATTCCGCCGCCAGCCAGGCCTTTGCCATTTTCACATAATATCCTGCCGGCTCAGCTTTATCCAATATCTCAAATATCTGCCCGAGATATTTTTCTTCAATAAAAAACCAAAGCAACGCCACCAGGCCGAAACGGATTTCAAATTCTTTGTCCGAAAGCAGATATTTTTGCAGCCATATCCATCCGGCCTCTTGATTTTTCTTCAAAACTTTAAAACTCGAGCAACAACAGTCGCACACAGACCAACTGTTAATTTTGGGCACAAAATTTTCAATATACGGCCGGACAATCTCCCATTCCGCTTTGGCATATCCCATAACCATTCCTTGCAGCATAAGACTTTCCATATAAGTCCCGTCCGGGTCGGCCAAATAGCCTTGCCAATCGTCAGCCGCAATTTTCTGCGCCAGTTTCCGCAATTTGGGAAGTCTGACACCCAAAACGTTTTCAACCCCCGGAAGCAGCGCCGCCGAAAATTTCCGATATCCGTCTTCTGCCAGCTGCTCCAAATTTTCCCTGATTTGTTCTTTATATGCTTTCATACCTTTTTATCCCCAGAAATTATACTGTCTTGATAAATTCCTGCCAAGAATTATCTTATACTAATAAAAAATTTTTTCAGAGAACAAAATGCCGTTAACATTTAATTTAACAAAACAAACTTTGGAACTGGAACTCAGCGGAAATTTTTCGGGCTATGACAATGAAACTGAAAAAACTGCTCTGTTTAACGCTGCTGCCAAAGCCAGAAACATTTTGGTAAAAACATCCGGTCTGGGACGCTGGGACTCCACGCTGGTCGTAATTTTGTATGAACTTGCCAAACGTGCAGAAAGACAGAAAATATCTTATGACTTCTCTTCTCTCCCCGAAAACCTGCATCGTTTGGTTTCCCTGGCTTTGGAAGTTGACCGCAACCCGCCTTCACCGCCAGACCGTACCACACCATGGCTGGAAGCCTTGGGCGGTTGGGGACTGAACATATATACGGGTTTTGTCAGCGGTTTAAAATTTCTCGGACGACTTTTAAGCTCTATCGGGCGTTTTCTGACCGGAAAAGCCGTTATGCGCCCGGTAGACTTTTTATTCGCCCTGGAAGACTGCGGTTACCGCGCCGTTGCAATTGTTTCTCTGGTCAGTTTTATGGTCGGGCTGATCCTGGCCTTTGTCGGCGCCATCCAACTGCAAACTTTCGGTGCGCAGATTTATGTTGCCAGTCTGGTAACCATCGGCATGACCAGAATTATGGGTGCCATCATGGCCGGAATCATCATGGCCGGCCGCACCGGTGCTTCTTATGCCGCAGCCATCGGCACGATGCAGGTAAACGAAGAAGTAGACGCCCTAAAAACCATGGGTATCCCGGTTACCGATTTTCTTGTTCTGCCCCGCACTTTAAGCCTTCTTATTACCATGCCGGTATTAACGGTTCTGGCCGATTTTATGGGTATCTTCGGCGGAACTTTCGTCGGAACTGTCATGCTTGACATCTCTCTGCAGGAATATATCAAATACTCGGTTGATACTTTTGAGTTGGACAATTTTCTGGTCGGCGTCTTCCACGGTTTTTTATACGGAATGATTATCTCGCTTTGTGGCTGTTATTACGGCGTCAACAGCGGCCGCAATGCTGACAGCGTCGGTATGGCCGCCACCAAAGCCGTTGTTTCGGCAATCGTCTGGATGATTGTTGTTACCGGCATACTTACATTTATCTTTAAGGTTTTGGGAATATGAGTAAACAGCAGCCGGAAATAGAAGTAAACAACCTGACTTTGGGATACGGAAACTTTACCCTGATGAAAGATATCAGTTTTCAAGTCAACAAAGGCGACATCTTCATCATTATGGGTGCCAGCGGCGGCGGCAAAAGCACCCTGTTGAAAGCCCTGACCGGATTATTGGAGCCGTTTAGCGGACAAATTCGCATCGGCGGCACTGATTTTACCAAAGCTTCGCCGCAGCAACGTAACCAAATTATGCAACGTTGCGGTATATTATACCAGAGCGGAGCCTTGTTCAGTTCAATGACTTTGGCAGAAAACATCGCTTTGCCGCTGCAACGCTACACCGCTTATTCGCCAAAATTAATCAACGAACTTGTATCTTTGAAACTGGCACTTGTCGGACTGACCGGGTTTGAAGACTACTACCCTTCGGAAATCAGCGGCGGTATGAAAAAGCGCGCCGGACTTGCCCGCGCCCTGGCTCTCGACCCGGAAATCGTTTATTTTGACGAACCTTCTGCCGGGCTTGACCCGATAAGCTCCAAACTGCTTGACGATCTGATTTTGGACCTCAATCAAAGCTTGGGCACAACCATTGTCGTTGTTACGCACGAACTCGATTCAATATTCGCCATTGGTAACAATTCAATCTTTCTGGATGCCGATACCAAAGGGATCTCCGGCCGCGGCAATCCCAAAGAACTATTAAAAAACACCCAAAACCCCAAACTTCGCGAATTTTTAACGCGTGGAGGAGAAAAAAATGCCTAAACAACCCAACAAACCCCTGATCGGCCTTTTTATTGCCGCCGGTATTGCCATCATTGTCATCACGGCCGGCATATATGTCAAAACCCGCCTGTCCGGTAATAAGCAAAACACCGTCGTAATGTATTTTGAGGAATCCGTTAAAGGTCTAAACGTTGGCTCCGCTGTTATATTTAAAGGAGTAGAAATCGGAAACGTCACCAAAATCGGCATTTTTGCCAATCCGGATTCAATGGATTTCAGCATTGCCGTCTACGCTGAACTGAGTAACCAGAACATCAGAGCCATTGCAGAATACCGCGACAAGAAAAAACTTCTCGAAAAAATGATAGAAAAAGGCCTCCGCGCCCGCTTAACCACCAAAAGTTACGTAACCGGCCAGCTGATGATCGAGTTCACCATTTTACCCAATGCTTCGGCTTTTGCTCAAACCAACCGCCAGGGTTATCTGGTCGTACCGACAACCTTGTCGTCGCTGGCCGAACTGTCCAGAGACCTGCAAAGCCTGCCGGTCAAACAAAGCATTGACAACTTCAACAAATTCTTTACAAACCTGAACGCTCAAATGCCGCAGGTTGAAAGCATCATTGACAAAATTGATACGTTAATGGGCAACAACCCGCGCGCCGTAACCGGAACTTTGTATAACCTCAACCAAACCATGACCAGCATTCGCGAGGCGTCCGATTCTTTCCGCAACCTGACAGACTACCTGGAACGCCATCCGGAAGCCCTTTTGAAAGGAAAAGAGAAATGAAAAGATTAATAAGCCTGTGTGCCTTTTTTCTTCTTTGCGGCTGTATCGGGTTCACGGAAAGCCCGCCGTCTCAGTTTTACATGCTCAAAACCGTCCCGGCCGATCCGATAAGCCAGACACGCTTAAACATCGGCATTCAGGAAGTCCAGATTCCCGAATATATCAAGCGTCCGCAAATTGTAACAATTGAAAACACGGTCGAATACAATATATCGGAATTCAACCGCTGGAGTTCACCCTTATCAGGCATCGTCCGTCGGACACTGGCCTCCGATATGGCTTATCTGCTGCCCAAATCGTTCATAAAACCGAGCAGCATCATAAGCGACAACTACAATTACACCATATCGCTGGAAATCAACCGACTGGACGGCGAATTTGATAAAAATGCCACACTGGAAGCCTGGTGGTATATTCTAAATCGTAACGGACAAATCATCTACCGAGGACAGACAAGCCTGTCTCGGCCGGCCGGAGACAACTATGAAGAATTTGTCTCTGCTCAAAGCCTGCTTTTGGCAGAAATGGCAGAACAAATTTCCAAAAAAATCATAACCCTGCAATAACATAAAAGCTCCCTTGCAAAAGGGAGCTTTTTAAGAAAATAATATATTTATTTTTCTGCCGGTTCATTCTCCAATCCTTGCCGCAAATAAGCCGCCGCCATCAAAACCGCTGCTTTCGACGGCGCGGTATCTGCCAGCGCATTCAACATCATAAAATCATGAATCGTTCCGGCAAATCTCAAAGAAACGACATCAACACCGGCCGTGTTAAGTCGATGAGCAAAAGCCTCGCCCTCGTCGCGCAAAACATCATTTTCATCCGTAATAACCAGAGTCGGAGGCAGACCTTCCAGCTCATCGGGCTTTGCCCGCAACGGACTGGCCAGAATATTCTGCCGGTCTTTTTCATTCGGAGCATATTGCATCCAAAACCATTCCATCGCTTTCTTGGTCAGCCAGGGACCATCGGCAAATTTTAAGTACGATTCTGTTTCAAAAGCAGCATCCGTTACCGGATAAAACAACGCCTGACACGCAATTTTAGGATTATTTCCGTTATCCTTTGCCAGCAGACACATGGCTATAGCCATATTGCCGCCAACGCTGTCCCCGGCCACGGCTAGGCGGGATGCATCAATATTATAATCAGCGGCAGAAAGGACAATACGCTGCAATACGGCAAACAAGTCGTCCGTCGTTGCGGGAAATTGCGCTTCCGGAGAAGGCGTATAAACCGGAAAAACAACGGCAGCCCGGATTTTCACCGCCAACTCCGCCACTAAACGGGCATGGGTGTGATCATCTCCCATAACCCAGCCCCCGCCGTGAATATAAAACACGACCGGCAATCTCTCCCCGCACCCTTTCGGACGCACGATTTTTACCAAAATCCGATGATCGTTCTCCAACGTTATCTCAAACGTTTCAATATCGGTTTCCGGAATTTCAACGTCAATATCCTGAGCCACAAGCAAAACTTTCCTGGCCTCTTCTGGCGTAAGTTCGTAAAGCGGCTTGCCGTTACCGGTTTCCAGCTTGTCAATAAACTCCCGAACCCCTTTCATCAGAAACAATTTTTTCATTTTCCCCTCCTTAAAACAACAAAGATATAGCCCCCGCTTCTCCGGTTTCAAGCATCTGTTGACTTCTCCGGCACGTTATGCTACTTTCATCGGGCAAAATAAAATTATGTCAAATTAAATATTTTTATGTCATGAAACATTTTATTATTACAAAAGCTGCCGGCCTGAATATTTTGTGGCTATGGGACAGTAAATTGGAAAAGTTTGAAAAGCTGGACGAGGGTATTACTGTTACGGTTGATCAATCTTTGACGGAGGCAAAAGCGGGAGATTCAGAGGAAAATTTTCGCTTTTTCTGGATTGAGGATGACAAACTGCATCAAACCCCGCAGTACTGTTCTGATATCAAAAAATATGACAAATGCCTGATATATCAAAAAGACGGGCTTTGGTATCTGAGACGGAAAAACGTTTCGGGCAAAGATGAATGTCTGGGAAAAGCCGAAAATTATGGTTCTTTTAAAACGAAACAATGTTTCTATCTGAAAAGTTATCCGGAAGAAAATTATACTATGTCTTTTTTAACAGCAGACCCTTTTAAACTTATTCAAAAACAGTATAGCAAACCGTTTTTTATCTGTGATGAAACGATTGTTATTGAAAGAAGTGATGGATATTTTGATATTTATCGTTACGACAGTCCTGCTAAAGCAGAGTTGATAACCGTTGATGATTGTAATAACAAGATGAAAATTTACGGTTTTGTTCCCAAAGTCGGGGCTTATAAATTTTTTGCAGAAGGAAAAAACATTATTACTTTTGACAATGCTTATCTTCTTTTGGATGAAAGCGGCAATGCCAAGCTTTATGCTGTATCTAAGGGATGTGCTGACCTGGTTGACGAAGGAAAATATAAACTGAAAAATTATCATTGTGTTTTTCAGATCAATGACAAGCTCTATCCGGTTCTTTATTCGTTTGTCCAATGGGAGAAAGCAAGGTTGACGTTAAAAGGAAAGCTCAAAATCCTCCTCCGAAAATTGTCTTAAAAATAAAAAGGCCGGAAAGTAAAAAACTCCCGGCTTTTTTTTATTTACAATAAGGACAAATAGTCTTCAAAAGACATATACTCTCGGCAATTTGGCTTTCCCTTACTGCCAAGGAGCTCTGCCCCGACACAAATATCCGCAATATACAACGGAACAACTCTCCGTCCGGCAAAAATCTTGTCCGGATATTTCTTTACCCGCGCTGCAGCAAAACAAGCATTGTACGGCTTGGCATATTTCACCAGATGTTTCCATGAAACCTTTGCGCAAAATTCTTTCGGAGTAACCAGATAACGATCTGTTTTCTTTTTTTGAAAATCTTCATCAAGTTCCGTTCGAAAATATATACCGCCAATACAATATCCCGTTTGATTTTGAAAGGGCGGAAGCATTAAGGCGCTAAAGCTGCTGTAGAAGTTCTTGCCGACTGTTGCACCGTATCCGACCGGATCTTGATAAAAACTTTCATACACCAAAGAATCTTCCGGAAAATCGCTTTCAGAAACCGGCTCATTTTCAATAACCAGTTTGAAAAAAGGATGCCCGGTAAAAGTTTCTTTTTCAATCATGACAAAAGAACGCAGAGAAACTCGCGTCAGCTTATCCGTAAAAATAAACCATTGCCGTTCCTGCCACATAGTTTCCGCACCCTTTTCCAATGCCAAAATCCTATACGACAGAGAACATTTTATGTTAAATTTCCCAAAACGCCCGTCCCACCAACAAGGCGGTAAATTTTCCTTATAAATTTCCATAATGATACTTTTGTTAATTAATAATTCTGTTAAACATTACAAAATTACCGCTCTTTGCATAAGAGTCAAGGAGAAAGCGTCACAAAATTATATCTTGACAATTATAATATATAGCATATAATATATGTATTATAATTGATATATTACAAAAGAGGCAATTATGAAAAATCTTACATTATCCTTATTGGCTTTTATCTTGTATCCGGTACAGGCCTTTGCTAATCCGGCCTGCGCCGTCTGTACCGTTGCCATTGGCGCATCAATCGGCATTGCCCGGAAACTTGGTATAGAAGACTCTGTCGTCGGCTTGTGGGCAGGAGCTCTGCTGACACTTCTCGGCTATTGGTGCATCAAATTTTTCGACAGTAAAAACTGGCATTTTTGGGGGCGTGATTTTCTTTTAATGCTGATTTCCGTGGGGATGATTGGCTTTATCTATATTAGCGAGGTCAATTATCAGCCGCATATTATCTGGTATGTTTTTTATCTTGATCCGATTTTGTTCAGCGCTCTGCTCGGGATGCTCATTTATATTTATTCGCAAAAATTTTATCAGTGGATGAAGGCCGGAAACGGCGGACATGCTCATTTTCCGTTTGAAAAAGTTGTTTTACCGCTCATCCTCCTGCTCCTTGCCAGTTTTTATCTGAACAATTTTCCGGTTTAATATAGACAAGATACCGGAAAACAAAACTGTAAGTTCAAATCCGCCGGCACCCAACATAAATAAAAGCCACTCACTAAAGGAGTGGCTTTTATTTATGGCGTACCCGGAGGGATTCGAACCCACGACTCTCGGCGTCGGAGGCCGATACTCTATCCAACTGAGCTACGGGTACACAAACTGTCGCGAATAGTATTACAACAAAATTTTCAATAATTCTACAAAAAAAGTCATTTATCTCAATTTTTTCTTGACTTCTAGCAAAATTGTAGTTATTAACAAGCCAACAGGTTTATTTTATGGTTAAGACAAAGGATTATAACAATGGCTAAAAAATGTGATATCGCAGGAACCGGCGCTATGAGCGGAAACAACGTTAGCCACGCTAACAACAAAACCCGCCGCCGCTTTTTGCCGAATTTGCAGAATGTTTCCTTGCTGAGTGAAACATTGGGCAAAATCTTCAAACTTAAAGTTTGCTCCAAAACGCTGCGCTCTATTGAGCACAACGGCGGTCTGGATGCTTACTTGGAAGCTACTTCTAATACAAAACTGACTGAAGAAGCAATCAAAATCAAAAAATCAATTGCAAAAAGCAAGGCAGCTGCTGCTGAATAAACGCTTCTCTCAGAAGATTTCAGACAAGAACCTCTCCGGAGGTTCTTTTTTTATCCCCATAATTAACAGGCTGTGCAAAATCTCCGCCAAAATTCTTTGTATTTTGCAAAAATCTCCGCTATAAAAAGTCAGATTAAAAAACATCAGGACTGTCATAAATTATGGAAAACATTGATACCGCAAAACTGCCGCAGAATATTGAAGCCGAACAAGCTCTGCTCGGTGCCCTGCTCGCCAATAACAAAGCCTTTGAAAAAGTTTCCGAATTTTTAAGGCCAGAACATTTTGCCGACCCTGTCCATGCCAAAATTTATGACATTATTTCCAAGCTCATCAGCAAAGGCCACATCGCCGACGTCATCACATTAAAAAATTACTTCGAACAGGAAGGATTACTGGACGAAGTCGGCGGCTACAAATATCTGATACAGTTGGCCGACAGTTCCTCTCCGCTGACCAATGCCGAATATTATGCCCAGTTTATTTACGACAAATACCTACGCCGGGAACTCATCAATACCGGTTTTGAAATCGTAAACGAAGCGACCAAAGAAGACCTGGACACCAACGCATTTGAGCAAATAGAAAACGCGGAGAAAAAACTGTTTGAGCTTTCCAATCAGGGCGATACCCGCGGTGGTTTTATCGACTTTTCCGAAGCTTTGAACAACTCTCTGCACCTGATTGCCGAAGCCTATGAAAAAGACGGAAAAATCTCCGGACTCCCGACTTCTTTGGATGCTTTGGACTATATGATCGGCGGCTTGAACAAATCAGACCTGATAATCATCGCCGGCCGTCCGGCCATGGGCAAAACCGCTCTGGCTACCAATATCGCTTATAATGTTGCCGAATATATGGCCAATAATAAAAACCTGGATCCCAAAATGCGCGGAGTCGCTTTCTTTTCGCTGGAAATGTCCGCTGACCAGCTGGCCAGCCGTATTCTTTCCACCGTTACCCAGACCAACGGCAAAAAAATGCGCAACGGTGAACTCGACAAGGCCGAATTTATGCGAATTGCCGCCGCCGTACAGGAACTGGAACAAATTCCGCTTTATATTGACGACACCCCGGGTTTAAACATCAACACCATCCGGACACGTGCCCGTCGCCTGCGCCGCAACAAAGGGCTCGGAGCAATCGTCATAGACTACATCCAGCTGATTACCGGTTCCGGCAGCAAAAAGAACGAAGGCAACCGCGTTCAGGAACTTTCCGAAATCTCCCGCGGTTTAAAAATTCTCGCCAAAGAATTAAATGTGCCGGTTATCGCTCTTTCGCAGTTAAACCGCGGAGTCGAGCAGCGTGACGACAAACGCCCCGTCATGTCCGACCTGCGTGAATCCGGTTCTATTGAGCAAGACGCCGATATCGTTATGTTTGTCTACCGCGAAAATTATTACATTCAAAACGAAGAACCCAAACAAAAAGCCGGAGAAACGCCGGAACATTTCCAAAAACGTCAGGAAGAATGGGAAGAACGCGTTCGCCGTACCAAAAATATCGGTGAAGTCATCATCGGCAAACAGCGCCACGGCTCAACTGGAACCGTCCAGCTTTTCTGGAACGGAGAATTTGCCCAATTCGGCAACCTTGCCAAAGACGAATACCTACCTGAACAGGCACGAGATTAAAAATTCGCCCTCAATTTGTCATCAATGCTTTCCGCATTTGCAGACGGCATGCTTTTTGCCGGTTTTCTTGCAACAGTCATCGCCGCGCCCGCAATGGCAAACATCGTCATCTCCGCAGTTTCCGCCGCACGAACATCCGTCCCCGCCACCGCAACAACAGGAATCTTCGGCCTGAGGCTTAGCATAATATTCAAACTCGCCGCTGCCGTCCGGATTAAAATGCGCCGAAAAACTGCCGGAGCTAAAACTCAATTTCCCCGATTCGGCAACCGGTTCTTCCAAAATCCGCCTTTCCGCTATCGCCTCCTGCATTTTTTCAAGTCTTTTCTTTTTTCCTTCGCAACAGGCGCATCCCGAGCCTTGTATCGGGGTAGAGATTAACATTTTTGCCAGCCATCCGAACATTTTGCTTTCTCCTTGAAATCATTTATTGTATTATAGCGGAAATTCATTAAAAAAGAGGAAAAAATTTGCAGGAACGCTTTTGGGAACATAAAAAACTCGCCGATTTTACGGAAGAAGAGTGGGAAGCCGTTTGCATGAACTGCGGAAAATGCTGCCTGCTCAAACTGGAAGATGAAGACAGCGGAGAAATCTTTTATACGGATGTCGTCTGCCGCTACTTTGACCGGAGCAACTGTCGCTGCACCCGCTATCAGGAGCGCTGTACACTGGTTCCGACCTGCCTGAAACTGACCAAAGAAAATGTCGATAAAATCAGCTGGATGCCGCAAACCTGCGCCTATCGCTGCCTGGCAGAAGGCAAAGGACTGCCGGCCTGGCATCCGTTATTGAACAACGGACGGCTTCCCGACGAATATACAATCAAAAACCACTGCATTCCGGAAACCGAAGTCAAAGAAGATGAGCTTGAAGACCATATTATCGAGGACGGAAATGAGCAATAAAGATTACAATTTAGAAAACAGCTATGATCCTCAATCCCGATACGAAGACCTTTCCCGATTCGAGCCTGAGTTCTGGAAAAAGAAAAAACTATCGGAAATGAGCAAAGAAGAATGGGAACTTTTGTGCGACGGCTGCGGAAAATGCTGTCTGAACAAATTGGAAATAAAAGGAAAAATAAAGTTTACCAACACCCGCTGCCGCTTTTTGGACTGTCAAAGCTGTTTGTGCCGGATTTATTATCACCGCTTTGAAAAAGTCCCCGACTGCCGCGACATTGACCTCGCTGCCATTCGAGAAAAACCCCGCTGGCTGCCCAAAACCTGCGCTTACTGGCTGTTGGACAACGGATTCGATTTGCCGGACTGGCATCCGCTGAAAACCGGCCGCGCCGACAGCGTCCATCAGGCCAAAATGTCGTTAAAAGATAAAGAAACCGTCTCCGAAACAGGAATAGAAGATTATGAAAATTACATTATTGACTGGCCGGACCTTTAATTATGCCGAAGCTCTGGGCTACGACATCAAAGTCGTCAAGTCGCCCCGCGCCAGCAAATTAATATTAAAAATAGACAACAAGGAACGGATTCCTGTTTTAACCATTCCGCGCTATTGTTCAAGCAAACGCGCATTGGAATTTGTCCGCAGCAATCAGGGATGGATAGATTCCTGCTTAGAAAAGCTTCCGCAGATAAGAAAATTTCAAAACGGCGAGCAAATCTCTCTTTTCGGCAAAACCTACACAATCAGACACATGCCCAAAGCCCGCGCCGGCGTTTTCTTTGACGGCGATTCCGTCTGTGTTTCCGGCGGAAGGGAATTTTTGCACCGCCGCTTGCGCGATTTTATCAAAGAACAGGCTCAAAAAAAATTCTATCAGGCCTCCCAGCGCCTGGCGGCAAAAATCGGCTGCCGGGTCAACGACGTGAGCATCAAAGACACCAAAAGCCGCTGGGGCAGCTGCTCAAACCGTAATAACATCAACTACAACTGGCGGATTTCTCTGGCTCCCGATTATGTCATCAGATATCTGATTGCACACGAAGTCGCCCATTTGCGCCACCCGAATCATTCCGAAGAATTCTGGAACTGCGTCGCTTTTTTGAATCCTCGTTGCGAGAAAGGCCGCGCCTGGCTGAAAGAACACGGCAAAGAATTGTATATATACGAATAACTCTCCCGCCAAGCTTGATTAATCCGTAAAGAATTTCTATATTTAAAAACAGATATAACTTAACATGGAGAAATATCTTAATGGAAAACAAAATTTACACTGCCCCTGTCGAAACGACAGTTGTCAATGAAGGTCTGCGTCAATACCTGATGAAGGTATTCAATTATATGGCCGGCGGCCTCTGCATTACGGCTCTGGTCTCTTGGCTGATGATCAGCAATCCCTCGATTTTGCGCATTTTTTATAACATCACGCCGCAAGGCGCCAGCCTTTCCGGATTCGGATGGCTTGCTTTTCTCGCGCCGCTGGTTATCGTCTTTGCCTTTGGCTGGGTCATCAACCGCGGCACTGCCGCCCAGGTTAAAGGGGTATTTTGGCTTTATTCCGCACTGATGGGCGTATCTCTTTGCCCGATTCTGCTGTTGTATACCGGAGAAAGCATCACCCGCGTTTTCCTGATTACGGCTGCAACTTTTGGCGCCATGAGCCTTTACGGCTACACAACCAAACGCGACTTGAGCGGAATGGGAAGCTTTTTGTTCATGGGCTTGATCGGCATAATCATTGCCTCACTGGTAAATGCTTTCTTTTTGAAAAGCACCGGAATGTCCTATGCCATCTCTTTCATAAGCGTCTTGGTCTTTACCGGACTGACGGCTTATGACATTCAAAACATCAAAGCCATGTACGTTGATTACGAAGACAGCGAAACAGCCTCCAAAAAAGCTATTGCCGGTGCTTTGTCTTTGTATCTTGATTTCATCAACATCTTTATTCACCTGTTGCAGCTAATCGGCGACAGAAAATAATTTGCATCAAGCATTTTAATGAAGATAAAAAAATCAGTCTCCCACCGGATAAAAAAATCCCAAGAGACTGATTCTTTTTGAAAAGTATTTATAGACGATGGCTAAAATAAATTTTTAATGTCGTAAAAATATTCTGAATTTGTTTTCTAATTTCTGGTTGATTATCACAATGGGAAACATCAGGTTCAACAATCAAAGTAGATTTTTTCCATTTGCTATGCAAATAATAAGCCTGCTCCACCAAACAATCATTGTCTTTACCACCGTGAAGAATAACGCCATGAATACCATTAACATCAAGCTCTCCAAGATGTTGTTCCCAAAAAACATCGTCAAAAAAATAATGATGCACACTATAATGAAGAAAAATTTTATTAGCAATTAAATTCTCTTCAGATTCAGGTTCTACCGGAATATCAACATTATTAGTCGCCAAGATATCAAAATAATGCGTCATTTTAGAGCTATAAAATAATGCAATTTTTTTATTTTCCGAAAAAACCTTTTCATAAAATTGTTCATTCAAAGGCCTAAAAGAAGTCAAACCATCACTAAATTCAGCCCATTGTTGCGGAAACTTAACTTTTGATTGTTCAAACGTCCACAATTCATCCGTATTTCGTCCTAAAAAAATTCCACGCAATATTAAATGTAAACAATTTTGAGGATATTTTAACGCATACATTAATCCCAGCACCGTTCCCCAAGAACGTCCAAAAATAATACATTTTCCTAGTTTTTCCTTTTGCCGGATATTCTCTATATCAGATATGAGATGAAATAATGTATTGGCACGCAACTCACCTTTAGGAGTACTTAACCCGCAACCTCTCTGATCAATCGTAAAGACCCGAAAGAAATTTAAATCAATCAAATCCAAAATACGAAAATCAATTTTGCCGCCTGGTCCGCCATGCAGCATAAGAACCGGAATTCCATCAGGTCTGCCATATTCTCTGTAAGCAACTGTATGAACTTCATCAACTTTTATAAATTTTTGCAGATAACCTTTACTCATAATATTTTCAGATAACAGAAAATAAAAAAATGTAAATCATTTTCTCGACAAAACAAAATATATAAAACTTTCGCATATCCAGACCAAGAACAAATTTTTTCAAAAAAATCATTGACTTGCCGGCAAAAACTGTCTATAAGAGGCTGTAACCCGAGAATTTTCACTGCGTTTTGCTTTGAAAATTTTAAATAAATAACTAAAAAACCGGAGAAACAAAATGAAACGTACATATCAACCCAGCAAGCTGGTAAGAGCACGCCGTCACGGCTTTCGTACCCGTATGGCAACTGTCGGCGGCCGCAAAGTTCTGGCTGCCCGTCGTTTGAAAGGACGTAAAAGACTTTCTGCTTAGTTTTCTTTGAAAGCAAACTATGACTGAAGTTTTTATCTTAAAAAAACGCAAAGATTTTGTAAAAGTCGCCTCGCAAGGTCAAAAAATGGTATCATCTTCTTTGATTCTGCAGGCGGCTTTTCATATTCCTGCCGTAAAACCAATTTCCGGCGGCGCCGGTTTGGGATATACCGTAACAAAAAAAATCGGCAAAGCCCATGTCCGCAACCGGACCAAACGCCGTCTGCGCGCCGCTGCCCGGGAGATTTTTCCCCGCCATTCCCTGCCCGGCGTTTCTTATGTTTTGATCGGACGTCATAATACGGCCTCCTGCAATTTTGCCAAGCTTAAAGAAGAAATGATTATCGCGCTGAAACGCATCAATAAAATATTAAAAAAAGAGAAGTCGGCCAATGAAAAAACTCCTGACCCTGCCGCTGATTCTGCTGATTAAGCTTTACCAATTCCTCATTTCTCCGCTTTTTCCCGGGGTTTGCCGCTATCGTCCGACCTGCTCGCAATATATGATTGAGGCACTTCGGATTCACGGCATTTTCAAGGGCCTGTGGCTCGGAACAAAAAGAATACTGCGCTGCCACCCCTGGGGCGGCAGCGGATACGACCCTGTTCCGCCAAAAGAAAAACCGCATAATCATTGATAATTGCTTGCTTTGCGCCGGAATATAGATTAAATATGTTATAAAATATTTTTTATTGCAAAAAACTGAAAGATAAAGTCAAAAGGAGCTGTTGCACATTATGAAAGAAGAAACCAGAGGCTTGTTTCTCGCCGTTATACTATCCGTTATTGCCATTTTCGTTACCAACTATCTGTTTCCGACAACGCCTGCAGCCCCGCAAAACAAAGCAGAACCGGAAATCAGCCTTGCAGAAGAAAAACTGTCTGATTCGCAAAACGAAGGCAAAATCATAATTGATGAAAAGCCCCTGACCACGGCCGAAGCCGTCGCTTCTGAAAAACGCATAAAATTTTCCAATGATGCCGTTCACGGCAGCATCCGCTTGAAAGGTGCCCGTTTTGATGAACTTTACCTTTCCAAGTACAAAGTCGGACTGGAAAAAGACAGCCCGGATGTTGAACTTTTGTCTCCGACCCGGACAATCGAACCCTATTATGCTGAGTTCGGCTGGCTCTCCAATGACCGGAATTTAAAATTACCGGACAACTCAACCGAATGGCAGGCCAAAACCAAAGAACTGACACCGGAAACCCCGCTTGTATTGGAATATAACAATGGACAGGGCCTGCGCTTTATCCGTAAAATCAGCCTCGATAAAAACTATATGTTCAATATTGAGCAGTCTGTCGAGAACAACACCGGAAAAGAAATCACCCTTTATCCTTACGGGCTGATCAGCCGGACAATCGACCAAAACCAAAGTTCCCAAAACGCCGTTGTTCATGAGGGAATGCTCGGCGTCATCGATTCTTCGCTGAAAGAAATCAAATACTCCTCCTTAAAAAAACAAGGAGAAAAGGAAGAATTCAAAACCAACGGCGGCTGGGTCGGATTCGGCGACCGGTACTGGTTCAGTTCTCTGGTCTTCGGCAACAATCAAAACGCCAAAGTCAAGTTCGGCAAAACCGCGGACAACGTTTATCAGGTTGACTACCTCGGCGATGCTGCCAACATCGCTCCGGGCTCCATCGGAACCCAGAATATTCGCTTTTATTCCGGCGCCAAAGAAATCAAACTGCTGGATAACTACACCAAAAAATATAATATCGACAAATTCGATTTGGCAGTTGATTTCGGCTGGTACTACTTCCTGACCAAACCGTTCTTCTACATTCTGGACTTTTTATATCATATTATCGGCAATATGGGATGGGCGATTCTGCTCTTTGCCGCCCTGCTCCGGCTGCTGATGTATCCGATTGCCAACAAGTCTTACGAAAGTATGTCTAAAATGAAAAAAGTTCAGCCTAAAATGCTGGAAATTCAAGAAAGATATAAAGACGATAAGGTAAAAATGCAGCAAGAAGTTATGAACCTCTATCGCAAAGAAAAAATCAATCCCGCTGCCGGATGCCTGCCGGTTCTGATCCAAATTCCGGTATTCTTCTCTCTGTATAAAGTACTGAATATCTCTATCGAGATTCGCCACGCACCGTTTATCGGCTGGATTAAAGACCTTTCCGCACCGGATCCGCTGACAATTTCGGTTTGGTCGCATCTTCCGATTCCCGGAATCCTGGACATTGGCATTTGGCCGATTCTGATGGGCATCAGCATGTATATCCAGCAAAAGCTGAATCCCGCACCGGCCAATAAAGATCAAGCGCGCGTTTTTGCTCTGCTTCCGTTAATCTTCACCTTTATGCTCGGACATTTTGCTTCAGGACTGGTTATATACTGGACATTGAGCAACCTGCTCTCCATCATCCAGCAAAAAGCCATTATGCGCAAAGTCGGAGTCTGATTTATGGAAACAAAAACAGAAGAATTGAGCCCTGAACAAATAGACGCCGGAAGAAAGCTTCTCTCCGGCCCCTGCACTTTTATGCTCGGTGCAGCCCGTTTAGACCAGCTTCCGGTTTCCGAACTCGGTGAAATTGCCTTTGCCGGACGTTCAAACGTTGGAAAATCAAGCCTGATTAATGCCCTGACCGGCCAAAAAAATCTGGCTAAAGCCTCCAACACACCCGGTCGTACCCAACAGCTGAATTATTTTAATCTCGGTAACAAACTGCTGATGGTAGATTTACCTGGTTATGGCTTTGCCCAGGCGCCGGAAAATATGGTCAGACAATGGCAGAAAATGATTTTTGCCTATCTGCAGGGACGGGTAAACCTGAAACGCGTTTTTCTGCTGATAGATTCGCGCCACGGAATCAAAAAAGTCGATGAAGAAATTATGAAAATGCTCGATGCCGCTGCCGTTACATATCAGATTGTCTTAACCAAAACAGATAAAATTTCCGCCAAAGAGCTGCAAAAAGTTATTTTTGATACTCAGGAAAACATCAAAAAGCACGGTGCTGCTCATATCCGGCTTTTGGCAACCAGCTCTGAAAAAAAGCTGGGTCTGGAAGAACTCCGGGCCGAGATTGCCGGCCTTGCTCAATAATCTGTTGACTACAAAGACGTTCTGGCATATATTGGAAAGCACAAAATTTATTATTAACTTTAATTATATTGCTTTTATGAAACAAAAATTCGCATACATTTTTTTATAAATTTTTTGAATTCATTAACCATTAAATAAAAAAATACTATGGTCGACTTTTTAGCTTCATTAAACGGCTGGCAAATTACAGGATTAATTTGGGTCGTATTTACAGTGTTTGTATATCTGATAATGTGGTATGATATATACAAATACCGCAATGTTAACAGATATGATGACTGATACAAAAAAAACAGGATTCCGGTAAAAAACCGCAATCCTGTTTTTTATGCCATTTTCTTATAAAAATCCTTTCTTTCTCGTCGGCTCATCGACCATAAATTTCCCAATCCGTTTATCGGCTGAACCTCATATTTTGATTCAAAATCAAAATCCCGGCTCAAAAACAGACTGGTTGTTTTGGTATAACAATTCATTGGGCAAAAACCATAAAAATCCACCTGAATCAATCCGCTTTCCCGAAGAATGGCAATCGCTTTTCGATATTCCTGGCTGGTATTAACCCTGTCGCTGTCATCAAGAATAATCATTCCGCCCTTAGTCAGTCTTTGCACCGCCGCCGCACAACATTCCGCCCGTCTTTTACCGTCAACCACAATAACATCAAACAAATCTTCCTGTTCAAAAATGGCATTTTCATAAATCTCGCCTTCATCCCGCCAGCGAACCTCCAGATTAGATTCCGTCATTTCTGCCTGCCATTTCTCAAACCACTTCGGATTATCTTCAATACTAATGACCTTTTCGGCTCTCTCCGCCCAAAAATGCGAAGAAGAACCGCAGCCGTATTCAAAAATTTTTCTGTTTCGATAATCAAATTGCGATAAATACTCAATCGCCGGAAATGTATACCAGGGAATTGGCCTTCCGTCCCGATCGGCACAAATTTTTTCATCAATAGATCTTTCCAAAGCAAAATCTTTTTGCAGCATCTCAACCGCTTTGGCAAATTTTTCGCTGTACATGGTTCTCTCCGTTGAAAAAACATTTATGGCATATATATCATACTGGCAGAAAATGCCAACTTTTATTTACAGGAGAAGCAAAATGAACATTGTACGGCAAATCGCTCTAATTTTAACCATCATCGGAGGGATCAACTGGGGACTGATCGGGTTCTTTGGATTTAATCTTGTTTCTTTCATCTTTGGAGAGGCCGGTATTCTGACCCAGATTATTTATATGCTGGTCGGAATTTCGGCTGTTATTGCAATTCTGGATTTACCTTATTGTCGGGAAAAAATAGGAGAATAAAAAACAAACCGCCGAGAATTTTCCCGGCGGGCTTTTTTATTACAATCAAAATCTTATCCTTTTACAACCTTTAACTGTTTTTAAATAAGCTCCTTTTTATACTACAAACAATATAACGCCTTTATAAAAAGGAGAAATGTATGCCTCTGAGCAATTTCCGCCGCATCCTTATTCTCATATTTGTCCTCGTGCTTATTGTCATAAATGTCAAATTGTACAACAAATATTATAAATTTTTTTTCGAAGCCCAACCGCTTTTCTGGTGCAGCAGCACTCTTTCCTTAGATAAATTGACCGCCTGCATCGACAATCAATATAAAGATTCCCATTATGCCCGAAAAAGCTCGGAATTACTTCAACAACGGCCGTCAACAAAAGAAACAACGTCCATATCGCCCATAACATTAACCAACACATATACGGAAATCTCCGACTTTACAAATTTGAAAAAAGAAAACAATTTCGGCATCATCAACAGCGGTTTTGCCGGCACACTTACCCGCACGGATCAGTACGAAAAATTAAAACTGCATCTTCCCCAAACGGAATTTCCGTTTTTTTCACTGCAAAAAATCACCTTTCCTGATTCAAAAAATAAATGCCAGCCGAAAATCGAAAATATTTTATCTCCGATTGCCGTTTCTTACTGGAAATATCCTTTCTTCAGACCGATGTTCTCTTCTGACCTGCTCATTACCAAAGACCAGAAAGACTACAGGCTTTATGCTGCCGGTTACGAGGTCGTTCCGTTAAAAGATAAAAAAGGGTTCTTCACGGTTTCCATAATGAACTTCTGCCCGCAAAAAGACCGCTTTACCTATTGCGGAACCAATTACATCCGTTTTATTGACACCTATCCAAAGTTCTCAGATACTATAAAACTGGCAGACATTCCGGAAAAATATAAAAAACAAAAAGGCTTTTACGAAGGCTGCCCGCCTTATCCGCAAAAATTTACAATATCCTCCGCCCCGGAACACCCGGAACAAATTCTTCATCTGAGCGCCGACCGGAGAAAAAATCCGTCAAAACTCTACGTCAAACTTTATAACAGGATTTTTGCCGTCGATCTCCGAACAACAAACGGAAAAGGAAAAACGCAATGACCGACATAACACCCGAAGACTTTCTGCCCGAAAATTTTGAACAATTCCAAAAACAGATTCCGGGACTAAGAATCTCCGATCGGCTGGCGGCCGGCAATCCGCTGAAAAAACTGCTGAGACATATTGAAAACAAACAAAACAACGGAATCCTTTTCAAATTAATATGCCTTGCCTGGCTTGCCTATCTGACATTTTTTGCCGGATCCGCCCTGTACCAAAAACATCCTTCGGCACCGGCAATGATGATTATGCTGTTTTCCGTATATGCCTTTGCCGTTATCACCTGGAAAAAATCTCCAATTACCCCTTACTGCCTGCCGCAGATAACTTTATTTTTCAAAACTTATTCAGTAATAAACCGTGCCCTGAAACAAGCAAAAGAGCAAAACACCGGCACAAAAATCTCATTCAGAAGAAAAATAAAACAAACTTTTTTCAATAAATTCTTCATCATTGCCAACATCGGAAAAATTGAACGGCTTTCCACGGAAGAAGAAAAGCATCTTCTAAAAATCAGAAAATTTGTCGATCAGGTATTCATTGACCGTTTTCTTCTTTTTCTGGGGTTCTTCGCTTACATAATCCTTTATTGCCAAAATGCGCTTTACCTCAGCAATCCGGGAATAGAGCATAAAAATGCCGTTGTTAATTTCATAAATGACGCCTTTTTTGCCTCACCTTCCTTCAGTAGTCAGGCTTTTCTAAATTTTATGTTCCTCAATATTATTTGCATTATGTTTTTAATATACGGCGGAAACATTTTTGCCCCGTATCAGTGGCAAAAAATACGCAAATTCATAAAAAACAAGCCCTGCGGAAAATTCAAAAAATTTATTCTCCGCCCGATAATAAGAATAATCTACTTTCTGCTGATGCTTTATGTATTCATAACTTTATGCTATGGAATTCCGGTATTTTATTCGGATTTTGAACTTTCGGGAAAATGGATCCCTGTTCTGGCCATTTTTGGAGCCTGCGCTATGTTCTTCCATTTTTCATCAATCGCCGCAATCTTTTTCATCCGGCAGCTGGCTTTATTTTTTAACCGTTTTTGCCGAAAAGAAAACTAAAACCTTTTCTGCTGAAACATTAACGATATTTTACCTATACCGGGAACTAAAAACCTAACGGATTAATCTTGCCGCTTTGGAAGATATCTGCATCAACGTATAACTGACAATCTCCTCAACCGGCATATTTGTCGTTTTACAATCCCGTTCACATTTATACAAAAGCTCAATAACACCAAGAACATTATTTTTGTTCCAAATATTCAGCTGGCGTTTGAAACTTCCTTCACGAAAGAAAATAATCCGCGGAATCAGCCGTCCCATCGCCCGCTCCACGCTGTCGCCGCTTTCCATATAAGACAAAGCCGTCAGAATTTTATTAAAATGATAAGTCAGCGTCCGCACAATCGAAATCGGCTCATTCCCTTCATTAATCATCTTCTGATAAGCCCGCAGCGCCTTTTCCTTATCTCCGCCGGCCGTAAAATAACAGACATCTTCACTGCTGGACGCAGATGCATCCGAAATAACCGCCCGAACATCATCACTGCCGACAGCCTTTTTATCTCCCATATAAGTTATCAGTTTTTCAATCTCACCGAGATTGGTTTTTCGGTCATTGGAAAGGCGGGAACACAAAAGCTGCAAAGCCTCATTGTTAATACTGTAGCCGTTTTCGCTCAATTTTCCGCGTACAGTAGAAAACACGTCTTCGTCCCGGTCATCATAACAGGCAATCACCCCCATATCTTCCCGTGATTCTCCCAAAGCAACCAAAGAAGACTTTTTATTCAAACTTCCGGAAGAAACAATAATCAAAGTATCCGAGACCGAATTATCCAAAAGAGCTTTCAAATGTTTGGTCAAGTTATTATCGGCATCTTTAATAACAATCACCCGCCGGCCGCCCATCAACGACTGGCTGGAATATTCCGCTGCCAAAGCGCCGATATCAGAAAGAATGTCAGAACAATTAAAATATACGACCTGAAAAGGATCATAAATATCAGGACTAATGCTTTTGGTCAGATTCTTCACATACTCAGCTTGCAAACCTTCATTACTGCCATAGACCAGAAAACATTTTATCTGTTCATCGGGCTTTTTGCAGAATTTCTCAATTTGCGCCTGTTTATAAATCACTAATAGTTCCCCCGCATTCCCATTTCACGGTGAAAATAAGCACCCAACCGCAAAACTATGTCATTTGCAATAATTTTTGCCGCATCTGACTGCGTCTTTTTCTTCGCCATGGTCGTCGAATAAGGGTTCGCTAAAATATCATAACTCACAAAAGACACACTGTCCCCGTTTACCAGCGTTTCATTACTTGTTGTCGAAACCAGTTCATATCTTACGGAATAACGAACACGTTCGCGGGTCGCCGTAATATCCCGACGCAACGCCTGTTGCGTGATTTCTTCATCCTGGAGGGTTACAAACAGCCGATATTGCGGATTTTTAGGCATTCCTCTCGGCGTAATCAAATCCAAAAGCTCGTTTCTGATTTCCTGACCAAAACGATCGGCAATCGGCTCGACTTTAACTTTAGCCATTTCAGATGTTACTGAAGTATCAAAATTTCCGCTGAAATACCATCCCGAAGGATCTTCTCTCTGCGCATACAGAGGCTCAAAACCACAGGCTGATATACAAAATAACGCCAAAAACCCGCCGATTGCTTTTTTCATATTCGTCCTTTTATAAAAAATTAACTTACAGCAAATTTAACCGCATTTCCGCCACAAGTCCATAATTTTTTACGGAAAAGCCCACAAATAAGAAAAACATCTGCAATAACAAAGCCCCTTCAGGCCGCTGCAAAAACTGCGATAGAAGCGCTAAGCAAAAACAACCGCTACTCCGGTTGTTTTTGTCTGCAAGCTCTTTGGAACATCTTGGCAAGCTAGGAAAGCGTTAGCAACCGCAGCGCGCCTAGATACCTAAGACGGATAATAAGAAAAGGAAAATCCGGCGACAGGCGCGTACATAGACGTACGTAACTTAGCCGGATTTTCCTTTTCTGTATTAGGCGTCCGTATTGCGCAGTTTTTACGCAACAAGGTTGATGATTTTATTAGGCACCACAATAACCTTTTTAACCTCTTTGCCTTCCAACTGCCGCTTAACATTTTCAAGCGATAATGCGGCTTTTTCAACCTCTTCGCGCGGTGCGTCTTTCGGCAAATCGATTGTACCGCGCATTTTGCCGCAAATCTGAACGGCATAAGTAACGGTATTTTCCTCAGCCAGTTTGGCATCGCCTTTCGGCCAGGGCTCCGTAATAATCAATGACGTATGCCCCATTCTTGCCCACATTTCCTCTGCCAGATGCGGCGTAAACGGACACATCAAAAGCAGCAGATTTTCATAAAGCTCCGGAGCAATCTCATCCAAAGAAGACAAATGGTTTACATAGGTCATCAAAGAAGAAACCGCCGTGTTAAACTTCATCTGATCAATTCTTTCGGTAACTTCAAGAATGGTCTTGTGCATCATCTGAATATCTTTAGCCGAGGGCTTGGCACTTTTATTAACCTTCTTAAACAGGTTATACACCTTGCCGACAAAACGGTATACACCGTTCAGACTGTCATCGGACCACATTGCCACCTGGTCAAACGGCCCGATAAACATCTCATACAGACGGAAGCTGTCTGCCCCGTAATTATTAACAATATCATCGGGATTAATCACATTACCGCGCGATTTTGACATTTTCTCGCCGTTCTCAGCCAAAATCATACCATGCGACGTCCGGCGCTGATAGGGTTCTTTGGTCGGCACATAACCGCAGTCATACAAAAACTTATGCCAAAAACGCGAATAAAGCAGGTGTAAAGTCGTATGCTCCATACCACCGTTATACCAATCGACATTCATCCAGTAATCCAACGCTTCTTTAGAGGCAAACTCTTTGTCATTGTGCGGATCACAATAACGCAGAAAATACCATGACGAACCCGCCCAGTTTGGCATAACATCGGTCTCTCTGCGTGCCGGAGCTCCGCATTTCGGACAAGTTGTATTAACCCAGTCGGTGGCCTTTGCCAAAGGAGAGTCGCCGTTATCATTCGGCAGATAATCTGGAACTTCCGGCAAAGTCAGAGGGAGCTGGTCTTCCGGAACCGGCTGCCAGCCGCAATGCTCGCAATAGACCATCGGAATAGGCTCGCCCCAATAACGCTGACGTGAAAATACCCAGTCACGCAGTTTGAAATTAACCTTCGATTTGCCAAAACCGTTCTTTTCGGCAAAAGCAATTGCAGCCTTCATCGCCTCATCTTTATTCATGCCGTCCATAAAGCCGGAATTAATATGTGCACCGTCTTCTTCCCAAGCCTTTTCGGCAATATCGCCGCCGGCCAGAACCTGAATAATCGGCAGATTAAAAGCCTTGGCAAAATCATAGTCGCGTTGGTCATGAGCCGGCACCGCCATAATTGCGCCGGTACCGTAACCGGTCAGCACATAATCGGAAATAAATACCGGAATCAACGTTCCGTTAAACGGATTCTTTGCTTTAATCCCTTTCAGTTCAACACCTGTTTTGCTGTCATCCATCGTTCTCTGCAAATCAGACTTTTTGGCCGTTTCCGCCACATAAGCTCTGATTTCTTCCGGATTTTCAAATTGCGGCATCAGCTCGGATACAAAGGCATGCTCCGGCGCCATAACCATATAAGTCACGCCAAAGGCCGTATCCGGACGCGTTGTAAAGACTTTAAGCTTTCTTCCGTCCAAAGAATTACCGTGAACGTCAACCAAATCAAAATCCAGCTCGGCACCTTCCGAACGCCCGATCCAGTTAATCTGCTGTGCTTTAACCCGGTCAATAAAATCCAAATCATCCAAATCGTTAATCAAACGGTCGGCATATTTGGTAATTGCCACCATCCACTGCTCTTTGTCCTTACGAACAACCTGCGCACCGCAACGTTCGCAGCAGCCGTTGACAACCTCTTCATTAGCCAGACCGACTTTGCAGGACGGGCACCAGTTGATTGCCATTTTGTCTTTATATGCCAAACCTTTTTCAAAAAGTTTGATAAACATCCACTGCGTCCACTTATAATATTCCGGATCACAGGTATTAAAAGCTCTGTCCCAGTCAAAGCTGAATCCGATTGACTTCAGCTGGCGGGTAAAGTTTTCAATATTGGCTTTAGTGGAAACTGCCGGATGAACGCCGGTTTTAATCGCATAATTCTCCGCCGGCAGACCGAAAGCATCAAAGCCCATCGGATACAAAACGTTAAAACCCTGCATTCTCTTTTTGCGCGCTACCACATCCAATGCCGTATAAGAGCGAGGATGTCCCACATGCAGACCGGCGCCGGACGGATAAGGAAATTCGACCAGAACATAATATTTTTCCTTATTCTTGTCGATTTCTACCTTATAAGCCTTGTTTTCATCCCAGATGCTCTGCCACTTTTTTTCAATTTTTTTAAAATTATAGCGGTCTTCCGTTTCCCATTCTTTTGCCCATTCCTCAAATGAGCCTTTTCCATTATATCTGTCAGTCATTTTTTGTTCTCAATTCTGTTTTTCAAAATTTTTATTTATATAAACTTGCTCTGTATAACTCCCTTGCTTTCAGGAGGATTCTGTTTTCCATTCCGCTTTGCAGTCGGCTGCCGGCCTCTTCGTCATACCATTTCCCGTCGCGCAACACTCTTTTCTCGACGCTGACTTTAACGCCGTCGCTGCGCAGTTCCTTGGTCAACACCTGAACTTTGACCATAAACAACTCCCGCGGATACCCTTCCATTCTGAACCAGTCTGTTACAATCAGCCCTTTTCCCGGATTCCTTGTTTTTAAAGGTGTAAAACTCATCCGGTCCAAAGCAGCCTGCCATAAAAATTCATTTACCGGTAATTCGTTAACCTTTTCCGGTTTTTTATCGTCAGCCCAGGGATTCATCCACGAAAAATACGAGCAGCCGCCGGTCATAACAACAACCGCCAACAAAGTCAAAAGCGTTTTTTTCATCTGTCCTATTCCTTAAAAAAACAAAGCTTTGCTCAGGTTATAATAAAATCATCCAAAAAACAAGAGTCCAAAATAAAAATTTCACACTTGTATTTCCGCGGCAATCCGCTAAAATACCGACAAAACGAAACATATTGGAAAAAAGGATGATCGATCCGCGTCAACAGGCTGCCGAAACCTTGCAGGACATATTGGAAAAACATTGTTTTTTCAGCGAGATAAAAAACATTTCTTCTCCTGCCGAACAGCAAAATACGGCTTTTTTAAATATGCTGGTGCTCACTGCTTTGCGCCGGTTGGTCTTCTTGCAAAAAGTCATTTCGACTTTTGCCGCCAAAAAACTCCCGGCCAAACACGCCTTTGCCCGTTATGCGCTGATTTTGGCCGCCGCCGAAATCCTTTTTCTTGATACGCCTGATTACGCCGTACTCAACAGCTATGTCAACCTGATAAAAAAGCAAAACGACAAATACGTCGCCGGTTTTGCCAATGCCGTTTTACGCAAAATTGCCGCCGCCAAAGAAGAACTCCTGAAAGCGGATAACGGCATATTTTTTCCCGACGGTTTCCGAAAACTCCTGGAAAAAGACTACGGCGAAAAACAAACGGCGTTAATCGAAGCCGCCTCACTGAATGAACCGCCTCTTGATTTGACGATCAAAGAAAACGCGGCGGAGTGGGCAAAAAAATTAAACGGAATACTGTTGCCGAACGGTTCCGTCCGCCTGGAAAACAACGGAAAAATAGAAAAACTTCCCGGTTATAAGGAAGGCGAATGGTGGGTTCAGGATTTCTCGGCCTCTCTCGCCGCCAAAACCATAAGCGCCCCGGCCGGAAAAAAGATTTTGGACCTTTGTGCGGCACCCGGCGGAAAAACCGCCCAGCTTCTGGCTGCCGGTGCGGAAGTCGTTTCGCTTGACATTTCGGAGGAACGTTTGAAAAGACTGGCTGAAAACATCCGTCGTCTAAACTTGCCGGCCCCGCGGATTATTTGTGCCGATGCCGCAAAATATCTGGAAGAAACGTCTGACCGTTACGACGCCGTTTTGCTTGATGCCCCCTGTTCGGCAACCGGAACCTTGCGTCGCCATCCGGAAATCGTTCATATCAAAAATACCCGGGATATTGAAAAAATGGCCGGTCTGCAAAAAGAAATCCTCAACCGAACGACCTGGGTTCTGCGCCCCGGCGGAGAATTGACATATTGCACCTGTTCCATTGCCAAAGAGGAAGGAGAACGGCAAATAACCGCTTTTCTGCAAAACAATTCCGAATTCCGGCTGTTTCCGTTGTCGCCAAACGATTTTTCCGGTACAATGCCTGCTGAAATATTTACCGCCGAAGGCTTTATCCGCACGTTTCCGTATCATTTGCAGTCTTACGGAGGAGCCGATTCTTTCTTCATTGCCAAAATGCAAAGGACAAAATAAACCATGCCCGTACCTCAAGAAACAACATCCGTATCAAAACCACCGATATATATCCTCGGCAACACGCCTCTCGGCAGATATCTTGCCGCCAAATTCATCGCCAAAGGAGAAAATGCCGTTATAATCGCGCCGCGAAACAGCTGCGATTCCGAAATTGAAATCAGCCTGCGGGAAGAACACAGCCTGAAAAAACAAAAAACAAACGTTCCCTGCCGGCATTATTCCTCCGAAAAAGCCAAAATGCTGATAATCACCTCCCAAAGCCGCAACTTAAAATCCGAACTGATGCTGCTTTCGTCATCTCATTTTTCAAATGCGCCGGTTGTTGTATTTTCAATGCTCCCCGATTTCAGAATTATCGAAAGCCTGTTGCGGCACAGTACGATTCGGGCATATTTTGACGGCTGGCTGCTCTCAAAAGACAACCAGATTTTCATTCTCGGCGGAGAACCGCAGATTACCCTTTCCAAACCGTTTAACACTCTGGAATATTCCCTGAAAGCATTAAGTTATTTTCATAGTTCCGAGATTCTCTGCCAAACCTGCGAAGACAAAAACCAGGTATTTTGGCAGGCTTTTTCGGTCTACGCCGTCTCGGCCCTGGCTTCCGCCTTTTACCGCCAAAGCATATTCAACATACTGAAGAACAAAGAAAAACAAAACAACATTGAAGACGCCGTCAATGAAATATGCTCCCTGGCCGCCGCCGAAAATGTCTCTTTGGATAACGCCGAAATATTAAAAAAAATATATAACACGCCGATAAATTATGTTTATGACACTCAAACGCCGGGAGATTCGTCCCGCCGGGAAATCAACAACATCAATATGGCCGTTTCGGATTTTGCCCGCCGCCACGATATTGCAATCCCGGCATTGAAAAAAATCCTTCCCAAAGATATCTCCGCATAAAAATACATTGATTATTGAACAAATAAATTAATCGACTACAATAGTTTGGAAAACCGGAGAAAACAGGCAATGAATTTTGACAATACATTCTTGACAATTTGTGCTGTTGCAAGCTTTTTCTTAAGCTTTGCCGGTTTTTATGTCCTGAACCAACAGAGAATTTCCCGGCTTGAACGGCAAATTCCGCCTTTTGCCGTTATTTTTGTTTTTTTCGCCGTTTTCGGTCTGATTGCAGCATTTGTTTTCAGACAAGACAATGACTTTATCAGCGGATATTCCGTGCTTGAACTTCCGATTCTGCTCGCGGCAACCGCTCTGATTTTTTATGTTTCTTCACGTTTTTCAGCCAAATATGCCGCCCTGACCGTGCTGTCCGGAACGGCAGTTTTGACCTTCCTTATGCCGGAGAGCCAACCGTTGCTTCCTCAAATTCCGGCGCCGTTAAGCCTGCTCCTCTCTGTATTGTTATGGTTCGCTTTTAGCTTTTTGTACCGTTTTTTAAACGGGGTCGAAAGTGTTGCCGGTCTTCATACGGTTGCTGTTGCACTCGGTATATTTACCTTATCCCTGGCCGCTGCACTTCCGCATCTGCTCGGCGCTCTGGCGCTGATTCTGGCTGCCGTTACGGGAGCCTTTCTCTTGTTCAACTGGTATCCCGCCCGCTTGCAGCTTTCCGACGCCGGCTGCACGGCTCTGGGATTTTTGCTTGGCGGATTAATATTCCGCTCTGCCTCGGAAGGCGCAGCGCCCTGTCTGATAATTTTCAATATGTTTTTCATCATCGAAGTTTCCTGGGCCTTACTGCAAGCTCTGGCTTTAAGAGACAAATATTCCGATATCACGGCAAACACTGCTTATTTCCAGGCCAATATTTCCGGGCTTTCTCCCGATAACATCGCCAACAACATTCTGCGCCTGGAAATTGTCATGATTGTTCTCGGATATTTCGAAGCCTATTCTCCGAATATCTATTCCATCCCGGTATTAAGCGCCGTAATCACGGCCTGGTATTTAAGCAAACTGAAACACTGGCAAACCGCTAATCAAAGTTTTCGCGAAATCAACCGAAATGTCATAAACGAAATCAAAAGCAATTTTGAAGACATTAAAGACAATATAAATAAGGATAAAAGAAATTGATGCGGCTGACCGATTTTTTTCATAAAATTTTTCATACCCGCCCCGATAATCTGAATTTGGCGGTCAATGCCATAGATTTGATAAAATTCAAGGTCGTCGTCGTTGAGTTTTCCGAAAATATAGAAAGCAACAGCGGTGAAGTCATCGCACGCCTGTTAAGCGGCAAAGACGGTTTGGAAGTCTCATATTTTGATGAACCTTTCTCCAAAACCTTTCTCAATCTGGAAAGCCGGACACTGTTTGATCTGATTGACCGGGGACAAACCATTTTGGACAAGACACAGGCCGACGTTTTAATTTGGGGATATCGCGAAGGCAGCAGGATCCGTCTGAATTTTCAGACCGAAAAACAATATGAAAACGAAGACTGCGCTTTTGTTTCACTCTTGGACAGTTTATACATCCCGGCTGATTTATTATCCTCCGGAAACAAAATTCCGCCCGCCGTCGGCAATTTGATTTACGGCGCCGTTGTCAGCTCGCTCAATACTTTTTCAAAAGAAAAGAAAATCCAAAAAAGATATTTGCTGAAAAGGATAATCAATTCTCTTTCAAAGGACGATTCCGCCAAAAACCTCTCCATCGAATATATGCCTTATATAATGAACTTTCTGGGTATCATTTACCTCAGTTATTGTTTTGACCGCGGCCAGGGCAAAGACTTCAAAATCGTAAAAAACCTTTTCGACACGGCGCTGAAACATCAGGATTTGATAACCGCACCAATCCATCTCGGCTGTATCTACAACCACCTCGGACAGCTCTATGACTGCTCGACCAAATACATCCCCAAACAATCGGCTCGTCATTTCCGGGAAGCCATTAACTATTACCGCCAGGCGCAAAGATATTTGAGCAAATATAATTACCCGTATGATTACGGCTATATATCTTATAAATTATCCCATTTGTTTTTAAGCTACTGGCTGTATAAAGAAGACATTCAGGCTTTGCGCGATGCCGTTTTTCAACTGCGGGAAGCGGAAAAAATTTATACGCTTGCCTTGTTTCCGGAATTCTGGGCGCAAATCCAAGGCGAATTGGGCTATATGCTCGGCCTTCTCGGCAACTTTACCAAAAGCGAGGAAATCTCGGAACTTGCCATTGCCAGCTATAAAAACCAGCAAAAAGTCATAACCGAACGGCGGGCACCGATGGAATGGGCCAAAAGCCAGGAACACATCGGCGAAATCTATTACCGCCTGGGCAAAAACGCCGGAGACAAAGCATTGCTGGAAGAAGCTTTGGAATATTTTCACGATGCACTCTATATCTTTGAAAACGCTGATAATATTGAAGAAACCCGTAAAATAACCACCGATATCGCCAAAACCAGCCAGAGCTTAAACATTTTGGAAAGTTAACGACCTTCCTTCAAGCCACTGTAAAAAACAAAGAAAATGAGACTGGTAATAAGAAAAAAACTTTAAGGCGACAGGCGCGTATAGACGTACGTAACTTAGCCACCTAAAAAATTTCCATACTAAATCTCCTTTCAAGCCGCTGTAAAAAACGCGATAGAAGCGCTAAGCAAAAACAACCGCTGCTCCGGTTGTTTTTGTCTGCAAGCTCTTTGTAACATCTTGGCAAGCAAGGAAAGCGTTAGCAACCGCAGCGCGCCTAGATGCCTAAGTCAGATAATAAGAAAAAAGAATTTTAGCGACAGGTTAGCTTTAAACTTTCCATAACAAACGTCTCTTCAAGCCGCTGTAAAAACTGCGATAGAAGCGCTAAGTAAAAACAACCGCTGCTCCGGTTGTTTTTGTCTGCAAGCTCTTTGGAACATCTTGGCAAGCTAGGAAAGCGTTAGCAACCGCAGCGCGCCTAGATACCTAAGACGGATAATAAGAAAAGGAAAATCCGGCGACAGGCGCGTACATAGACGTACGTAACTTAGCCGGATTTTCCTTTTCTGTATTAGGCGTCCGTATTGCGCAGTTTTTACCCGTCCTCGAGATGGAGGAGAACCGACACGCTAATCATCATCACAATCAGCGCCGGCGTCCAAACCGCCAAAAAACCGGGGATAATATTATTGATTCCGAAAGCATAAATTACTTGCGACATAAAATAGACGATAAAACCGGTAGAAAGCCCGCCGACAATCAGATACATCACACCGCCGCGCCGGTTATTCGGCCGCAAGGCAAAAACCGCCGCCACCAAAACCATGGAACAAAGCAGAAAAGGCGAGGCCAGCAGGGACAAATAACGCAGTCGGTGTTTTTGCGCCGAAAAGCCCGACATCTCATAAAAATGGATTGTATCCGGCAAATCCCAAAAAGAGATAGATTCCGGCTCAACAAAATTTTCTTTTATCCTTTCTATTGTCAAGGTTGTTTTATACATAAGCCTGTCTTGCGACACGGTTGGCTTTCCGGGCTCATAAATTTTAACGTTAATCAGTTCAAACACATCATCCTTCAAATTGGCGGCATAAGCCTCAATCCGGCGCAAATTCTGCGATTCCCTGCTCATCTCCAAAATCGTTACGCCGCGCAAAAATAATGTATCTTGTTCCTGCCGGACGGATTTTGCCTGCAGATAAAGAAACTTATCGGCGCTGATTGCCTCCCGCAGCCACAACCCTTTTTCAGAAAAAAGAACAGCTTTCGGATTACGTGTTTTAAAACGATAATTCAGCGTCTCGTACAATTCATTCATCCGGGCAGAAATCGGATTAACCACCGTAACATTGACCACCCCGACCAAAAACGTTGCCAAAAGAACCGGCGCCAGAAAACCCCAGATAGACACGCCCGCACTCCGGATAATCACAAATTCATTACTTTTGCTGAGTTTCCAAAACGTAATCATGGCCGCAATCATCATCACAAACGGAAAAACCATTTCCACGGTTTTCGGCAGTTTGGTAAAAGCCATCTCCATAATCAGGCCGAAAGACGCATCGTCCCGGCCGGAAGCCCGGCGCAACAGTTCAACGACTTCAAACAGCATAACAATTCCGATTACCATCAGCAAAACGGCAAGAAAATTGTAAATAATCTGTTTGGTCAGATATCTTCCAAGAATAGACTGCGGGTTCATTGTTATCCAATCGTTAGTTCGTTTCTGTTCAGAATATAAAATAATCTTTTATTTATCAAGACTATTATTCGCGGTTAATTTCGGCCAAAATCTTCTTCTCAATTTCCGGCTGGTCTTGCTTGGCCTCAATAACCTCTTTGCGGATTTTCTGCGTCCGGGAAAAAAGCTCAAACAGTTTGTTTCCTTCATCCCAGCGGATATTGCGTTCCAAAGCAATCAAATCTTCAACAAAGCGTTGAATAAGCTCCAAAATTGTTTCTTTATTATTCAGCAGAATATCCCGCCACATTGTCGGATCAGAACCGGCAATACGGGTAAAATCCCGAAAACCGGAAGCAGAATATTTAATAATTTCCTGCTGTTCATAGCCCTCCAAATCAGCCACCGTCCCGACAATGGAAAAGGCAATCAGGTGCGGAAGATGCGAAACCGCCGCCATCACCTTATCATGATGTTCGGGCGTCATGGTATCAATTTTCATTTTGGCTGCCCGCCACATTTCAGAAATTTTTTCCAGCGCCTCCGGTGTTGCAAATTTTCCGGGCGTCAAAATGCACCAGCGCCCTTCAAACAATTCCAAAAAACCGGCTTCCGGCCCGGATTTTTCCGTACCGGCTACCGGATGCCCGGGAATATAAACAATGCCTCTGTCTGCCGGAATATGCTTTTCTATTTCTGCAATGGCGTATTTTTTAACCGAACCGACATCGGTAACAATTGTTCCTTTTTTCAAAACCGGCATAATCTCTTTGCTGATTTCGCCATAAGCACCGACCGGGGTTGAAAGAACAACAAGATCAGCTCCGGCAGCGGCTACGGCCGCACTTTCCGAATTTTCATCCGCAACGCCGATTTCCACGGCTTTTTTTCCATATTCCGGATTCTTGTCGTAAACAACTATTGTTTCCGCCAAACGGTTATGTTTAAGAACTCTTGCCAAAGACGAGCCGATCAGCCCGATACCGACAATTGCAACCCTGTGAAATAACATATTTTGCTTCCTAATCCAAAAATCCGGTTGAAAGATATCTTTCGGCAGAATCAGGCAAAATAGCAACAATTACTTTGCCTTTCATCTCATCACGCTGTCCGAGTTCAAGAGCTGCTGCCAGCGCCGCACCGGCGGAAATGCCGATTGGCAGCCCTTCCGTCCGGGCACATTCTTTGGCCGTTTCGGCCGCCGCCTCATCAGAAATGTCAAAAATTTCATCAACCAACCCCGCATCATAAAATTTCGGAACAAAACCGGCGCCGATACCCGGAATTTTATGCGCGCCCTTTTCTCCTCCGCTCAATACCGCACTGCTTTTCGGCTCAACAGCTGCCACAAAAAGCTCCGGATTATAACTCTTCAAAGTTGATGCCACACCGTTTAAAGTCCCGGCCGTACCGACTGCAATAACAACCGCATCCACTTCGCCGCCGGTATCCTCAAAAATTTCAATACCGGTTCCAAACTTGTGCGCATCCGGATTAGCCTGATTCTCAAATTGCCTCAGCAAAATAACGTTCCGATTCTTTTCCGCCAGCATATCAGCTTTGGCAATAGCACCAGCCATTCCGTCTTCCGCCGGAGTCAATATCACTTCCGTTCCAAACAGACGCATCAACATAATTCGTTCTTTTGACATATTCTCCGGCATGGTAATCACCAGCTTATACCCTTTTGCCGCACACATGGCCGCCAAAGCAATCCCGGTATTGCCGGATGTTGCCTCCACAAAAACGGTCTCCGCATTGACTTTTCCCGATTTTTCGGCCGTTTCAAGCATTTGTTTGGCCACCCGGTCTTTAATTGAAAATACCGGGTTATAAGCCTCACATTTTCCCAAAAGACGAGCTTTCAGTTTATATTTCTTTGCCAAACGGGAAAGTTTGAGCAACGGTGTACGCCCGACCATTTCCGTAATCGAATTATAAATTTTTTTCATTTTTACCTCCCGGCGGCCTGATAAAAAATCATATTGCGCCTTGTTTATAAGCCATAAATATTGCTTTAATATGTAGCAAGTCTTGAGTAGTATTACAATAAAATTAAGGAAAAAGACACAAGGAAAATGAAAAAGCTGGCATTTCTTACACTTCTCGCCTTTTTGTTCGTCAAACCGGCGCACAGCACCAGTTTGGACGAGATTTACCGCGACTTGGTAAAATCCGATAACGAAGGCTATCTGCCGCTTTATGTAAAAAACCGCAAAATTCCCGATGTTTTAATTGAAGACGGCATTACCGAAACGCCGCTTGCCATCAAAGCTGAAGAACCGGCAATCTCACCCTATCAAATCCCGTTAATAGATAAATATAAAATTGAAGAAGAAGCCAGAATTGCCCGCCAGCGTAAATGGGACAATGCAATCCGCGCCGTCAAAGAAAACCGCGTCACACCGGTTGAGCTGGACGAGATTCTGATGCGCGTTGCCGACAATGACCCGCACGCCGTTGAGATTTATGCCTGGATGAACGCCCGCGGCATCGGAATCCCTCAGGATTTGGTTCACGCATTTAATCTATATCAACAAGCCATTTTTCTGAAAGTTCCGGAAGCCGAAAAAAATGCCGCCGCTGTTTATAAGGTTATGAAACCCGAACAACGGCAGCAGATTAAAGCATACATTCCGCCGGAAGAAGAAACCGGACAATAAACGCTATTTTCCGCCTTTGGCCTCTTCCACCAGTTCTTTAACAAAACCGGGCAGCCCTATCTGGCGGACTCTCTTCATTCTTTCTCCGGAAATAATCTTTTGGATTTTAAACACCGTATCTTCCAGATTCTCGTTTACAATCACATAATCAAACTCATTCCAATGGCTCATCTTGTCCAAAAGAACGCTCATTCTCTTTTCTATTGTCTCTTTTGAATCTGTCCCGCGCTTTTCCAGCCGTTCACGCAAAACTTTAATCGACGGAGGGAGAAGATAAATCGTTACCACGTCGTCTTTGGCTTTTTCGCGCATCTGGCGGGCACCGAGCCAGTCCATGTCAAACAACACGTCCTGTCCGACATTGATAAAACTGTCAACTTCGGAACGCAGCGTCCCGTAACGCGGACCGTATTCCGAATTGACATATTCATAAAAAGCATCTTGCACCAAAAATTCGTCATACTGCTGGTCATTGATAAAATAATAATCCACGCCGTCTTGCTCTCCGACCCGTTTTTCCCGGGTTGTTACCGAAACGGAAAACTTGATGTTGCTGTCACGCTTTAACAGCTCTTTGACAACCGTTCCTTTGCCGATTCCCGAAGGCCCTTCAATAATAAACATTGCCCCCTTACGGACTTGTTTCAATCTTTCTATAACTTCAGACATATTAACCTCATTCGATATTTTGCACTTGTTCCCTGAATTGTTCAATCAGAACCTTCAAATCCATTCCCAGATTCGTCAGCCCGGTATCCGCTGATTTTGAACACAGCGTATTGGCTTCCCGGTTAAGTTCCTGGCATAAAAAATCCAACCGCCGACCGACAACGCCGCCTTGCTCCAACATTTCTTCCGCCGCCCGGATATGAGCTTTCAGACGGTCAAGTTCTTCTCTCACGTCACTGCGGTTCACCAGCAAAACAACTTCCTGCGCCAAACGGTCTTCGCTGATTCCTTCCAAAGGTTCCAGCAATAAAGAAATCTGCTCTTTTAATTTTTGTTTCAAAACATCCGGCAAACCGGAAGCAATTTCTTCTGCTTTTAAGACATTTTCTCGGATTTGTCTCAAAATCCCCGACAATACATTCTTAATCCTGTTTCCTTCAGCTTCCCGATTCGTTTGAAGATCCCGGCAAGTTTCGGTAAAAGACTGCAGCAAAGCCTGTTGCAGTTTCTCCTGCTCTTCTTCATCCGGCAGATATTCCTCAATTTCCACCACGCCTTTAATACCGAGAATATCCGAAGCGGAAGGCTTTTCCAGCCTGCCTTCGCTCTCTTCATACAAATCCGCCGCTGCTGCCGCCAACTCACGCATCAGATCTTTATTAATCCGGATATTCTGCTCACTCCCGGCAGCCGACAATTCCAAAAAGGCACTGATACTGCCCCGGTGCAATACCTCACCGGCGGCATTTTTCAGTAAAAGGCTCAAACCTTCAAGATTCGCCGGCAATTTGGCTTTCACGTCCAAAGCTTTTCCGTTAACGGACTTTATTTCCCAAATCCAGGAATATTCAATTTTACCGGCGGAATAACTGCTGTTTTTTCTTGCAAAACCGGTCATACTGGATATATACAAAATATAATCTCCTGTTAAAAATTTTTTGATAATATACCTGATAATCATTAACAAGCTTTTACTTTTTGAGGAAGATATGATTAAAAAAGGCCAAAATATTCTGATTACCGGCGCCAGCAGCGGAATTGGCCGGGCTTTAGCGCTTTATTATGCCCAAAACGGCGCCAAAAACCTCTTTATCTGCGGACGAAACGAAGAAAGGCTCAATGAAACTCGCGTTCTTTGCCAAAAATATGAAACTGCCGTATATGCTTCCGTCATAGACGTTACCGACCGACTGCAAACAAAGACTTGGATGGAACAATGCGAAAAAATCGCCGACATCAATCTGGTTATCGCCAACGCCGGAGTCGCGGCCGTTACCGAAACGGAAGAAAATATATACAATACATTTAACATCAATATTTTCGGCGTCATCAACACGGTGCTTCCCGCCGTTAAAATTTATCAAGACCGTCGGGAACGCCTTTCCAGACAAAACCAGAATTCTTCTCTGGATCAGTTTATTGCCCGGACAAAAGCCAAAAAAAGAGCCTTTTTCCGCGATATGTTCAGCAAAAAATATCTTGGCGACATTGGTTGTGAACTATATAAAAGCGACCGCAAAGCCATTGCAATCGTCAGCTCGATTGCCGGATACCACGGCTTGTCGGCCTGTCCTTCCTACTCGGCCTCAAAAGCCTGCGTCAAGGCTTGGGGTGCTGCATTGCGGGGACGTTTGAAACCTCTGGGCATAAATGTCAGCGTCATTTGCCCCGGATTCGTAAAATCCCGGATTACCGACCAAAACACCTGCCCGATGCCGTTTTTTATGCCGGCGGAAAAAGCCGCAGCCGTTATTGCGGAACGGATTGAAAAAAACATCGGACTCATATCTTTTCCCTGGCCGCTCAGATTCGGTGCCTGGCTGGTTTCGGTTCTTCCCGAACGGTTAAGCGGCCTGATTTACAACCGCTTGCCGGAAAAAGTTTCCAAGAAATAGCAAAAAAACCTGAAAAGACACAAAAAAGATAAAAAAAATTGTTTTTTTATTAATAATTTTGTTTATAATTCCGCTTATGAAAAAACTAAACCGCTACATAGTAAAACAAATTTTTATCGGGTTTCTGCTGGTAACTTTTTCGCTGCTCTCCATCTTATGGCTGACGCAGTCGTTGCGCTTTGTAGATTTGATCACCAACAAAGGCATCCCCGTCGGAATTTTTGTAAAACTGACTTCACTGCTGATGCCGCGCTTGTTTGTGCTGTTGTCTCCGATATGCGCTTTTGTTGCGGTATTGTTTGTATATAACCGGATGCTCGGCGACCGGGAGCTTGTTGTCATCAAATCGGCCGGCATCAGCCCGTGGCAGGGAGCCAAACCGGCGCTGATAATCGGAATATTCTTATACGTCATCAACGTTTATACCTATAACTACGGAATTCCGGCAGCCGAAAAGGCTTTTAACGAACTGGAATGGCAAATAAAAAACGACGTTTCACACCTGATGTTCCGCGAAGGCGAATTCACTGATTTGCAAAACGGCCTGACCGTATTTATTACCACGCATGAAAAAGACGGCTCAATGTCCGGCATTTTGGTAAATGACGAACGTAATCCGCAAAACCGGACGACCATCTCCGCTGAAAAAGGGCGTGTTGTTTACACCGACAAAGGCCCCAAAATCATCATGGTCAACGGTTCCCGCCAGGAGCTCAGCAAAAACGGCAGCCAGTTTTCTTCTTTGGCTTTTGAGCGTTATTCCGTAGATTTCGGATTGAGCGGCAACAAAAAAGACAAAGACACCAGCGCCCGGGAAAAAGGCTTTTTTGAACTTTTGAACGCCCAAAACGATCCTTCTTTGTCCCCCAAAGATCAACGCCGTTACGTTGTCGAAGGACACCGCCGGATTATCAACCCTTTTTATAATATCGTTTTTGCTCTTTTGGGCTGTACCGGATTACTGGTCGGCAATTTCAACCGCCGCGGACAAAGCCGGATTATCTCCGTCAGCATTATCGCCATGGTTCTCCTACAGGCTATGGATTTGTCGTTTGGCAACCTTGCGGCCAAAAGTCTCAGCCTGCTGCCGTTGATGTATATCAACCTCATCCTTCCCTTTATCGTCTGCGTTTACCTGCTGCTGTTTTATACACCGGGAATGTTTGCCAAACGCCGCCATCCGCCGGAGATTGCCGATGCCTAAAAAAAGCCTTCTCTGGATATGCACTCTGGCCTTACTATCCTGCATAAGCAACAATGCCTCTGCCGAGGAAGATTCGATAAATAAAAAAGACCCGCTGAAAAAAGAAGCGGGAACTGTTTTGCAAAAGCCGGAAAAACCGACTTATCAGGCCAGCATAGCTCCTCAAATGAATATAACGTCGGTACTGAGTACACCGGAAGAAAAAAACAAAGAAGAAGAAACCGAAATATATTTCAGCGCTGATGAAGTTGAAAATAACCAGGAAATGCAAGTTGTAACTGCTACAGGCAATGTCAACATCATCAGAAACAATCTGACCCTTATTGCCGATAAAGTCATTTACAATCAAAAAGAAGATATTGTAACTGCTACCGGCAACGTCATTTTGGTTGAAAAAGACGGAAACGTTGTTTTCTCCGATTATGTTGAATTAACGGATCAAATGACCCAGGGGTCAATGGATAACATCAAAGTTATTATGCAAAACAAGGCCCGCATTGCCGCAACCAAATTCCGCCGGCTTGCCAAAGACAACAAGCTGATGACAAACGCCGTTTACACGCCTTGCGACGTCTGTGCCGGCAAAGATCCCCTCTGGCAGATAAAAGCCACCAAAGTCCAACATGATGCCGAAGCCAAAAATGTTAACTACCAAAATGCAACCATAGAGCTCAAAGGTGTTCCAATATTTTACACACCGTTTTTCTCGCATCCTGATCCGACGGTAAAAAGCCGCAGTGGATTTTTAATGCCAAGTTTCCGTAGCAACTCTTATCTCGGAGCCGCTATTCAGCCAAAATACTTTTGGGATATTTCCCCCAACCAGAATTTTCTCTACTCGCCGATTTTAAGCAGCGACCACGGAATTGTTCAAAGTGGTACCTATAGCCAGTATTTTACCAACGGAGAAGTTGAAGCGACCGGAACCTACCTGAAAGATGACGATGATGACCGCCAGCGCGGCAGTTTATTTATGACCGGACGTTATGAACTTAACGATTACTGGGTCGGCAATCTTGACATCAACTATGCATCTGACAGAGCATATCTGAAAGATATGTCTTTGCCCAAAAAAGACGATGCCTGGCTGACATCAAGTGCCAAACTCGAAGGTTTTGATTTTCGAAACTATGCTGCCATTGAAGCTTACACCTATAAACTTCTAAGCTACGATTTAAAAGAAATCGACAAACCGTTGATTATGCCGTGGTTCAATTACGAAAATATCGGAGAAATCGGACCTTACGGCGCTTACAACAAAAATACGTTCAATGGTGCAGTCATCAGCCGGGACGATGAAAATTCCAGCCAGCGTATTTCCATGATAAATTCCTGGGTATTGCCTTATACCAGCGAATATGGTGAAAAATACCGCTTAATGGCTTCCGTAAAATCCGACTTATATAACATAGATGACTATAAAAACTACAAAGGAGAAACCTTTGACGGCGGAGTTGCTCGCGTTTTCCCACAATTGGGCTTAGAATGGAAATTGCCGTTCATCCGTGCCACTGAAACATCACGCCAGATTATCGAGCCGACGATTGTCGCCGTTGCCGCCCCAAACGGCGGAAACAAACTGGACAAAATACCCAATGACGACAGCCAGGACGTTGAACTTGACGACACCAACATTTTGGATATCGACCGCTATGCCGGTTATGATCGCAATGATACCGGCAGCCGCATCAGCTACGGATTAAACTGGAGTGCTTACGGCAACCGCACCGGCCGGACTTCAGCCTTCATTGCCCAAAGCTACAATTTCGACAAGACCAGCAGTTTCAGCACCAGCGATGACCAAAGCGGCCGTTTCAGCGATTATGTCGGACGTATTAACGCCTCTCCCAGTCAGTACCTTGATTTAAACTACCGTTTCAAACTCGATAAAGATTCGTTAGACTTCAAATACAACGAACTGTCTGCCAATTTCGGTCCCAAAGCTCTAAGAATGTATGTTTCTTACATTTTCCTGAAAGATTACAACAATGACAACACCTCGTCATCCTTGTACGGCGAAAGAAAAGAATTATATACAGGTGTACGCATGGACCTCACCAGAGACTGGTCGCTCAGTCTGTACAACCGTCAGGATTTGGCCGAAGGCAGCTTTTCGCTTGAACACGGCGGTATGCTCACTTATGAAGACGAATGTTTTGCCTTATCGATTGTCGCAGACAGAAACAATGCTGACAGCCCGGATTATGACGGAGATTTTGAAATCAGCGTCAACTTCTTCTTAAAAACCCTGGGCGGAGCCGGAACCCAAAAATAAAGGAGACCTCAGATGAAACTATCCAAAATTTTCCTTGCAGCTCTGATTGCCGTTTTCGGCGCAACTTCCGAACTTTATGCCAAACCGCAGCAATCTTTGAAAATTGTTGCTACCGTTAATGATGAAATCATCAGTTCGGCAGATTTCCAAAACCAGCTCAAGCTTTTTCTCCTGACCACCAAAATCCCGTTTAACGAACACACTCAGAATATGATTTTGGAAAGGGTTCTGAACAGCGCCATTGATGAAAAAATAAAACTGCAATCCGCAGAAAAGAATGACATTCAGGTTACGGACAAAGAAGTCAGCGGCTCTATCAGCCTCTTTGAAAAAAACAACAAAATCCCGGAAGGACAAATGAAAAGCATCCTGCGGGAGGCAGGCATCAGCTATGAGACTTTCCGCAATCAGGCCAAAGCCGACCTTGCCTGGAGCCGCCTTGTCCGACGTAAAATGATGGGAAACAGCCTGACTCAGACGGAAATCAACAAGGCCATGGAAGACGCCAAAAAAGACTTAACAACCCCCAAATATTTTATTTCGGAAATATTCATCAAAAAAGAACACGCCAAAAACATTCAGGATCTGGTAGACAACCTGCGAAAAGACCCGCGTTTTGAACTTTATGCCATGCAGTTTTCCGAAAGCCCGACGGCTTCAAGCGGCGGCAAACTCGGCTGGGTCAATTACGGCAAATTAAACGTTCCGATTGAAACCGCCCTCAACAGCCTCAAAGAAGGAGAAATATCCGACCCGATTGCCTATGCTGACGGATATTTTATCTTCAAACTGGATAAGGTATTTGATCCCAAAAAAGACAAACCGCAAATGCCGACAAGAGAAGAAATCATCAATTATCTTCAAAATCAGAGAATGGAAGAAACATCTCGGCAATACCTGGCCGAACTCCGGACACAGGCCGTCATAGACATCAGGAACTAAAATGACGCTGCTGCCCGATTCTCTGCCGTCTTTGCGCGAAACTGTCGAATCTCACGGTCTGATGGCCAAAAAGGCCTTGGGGCAGAATTTTCTGCTGGACCGCAATATCACCGACAAAATCATCCGCCTTTCTCTGGAAAAACAAAATAAAAAAGATTTTTCCGGAGAATATGTTTTTGAAGTCGGCCCCGGCCCCGGAGGCCTGACCCGTGCCGTTCTTGAGGCCGATCCGCAAAAACTGACCGTTGTTGAAATGGATGAACGCTGCATTGAAATTATGAACGATTTAAAAAAAATTGTCGGAGAACGGCTGGAAATCATCAACGGCGATGCAATGAAAATAAATTTTGCCGAAAAAGGCTCCGCTCCGCGCAATATTGTCAGCAATCTGCCATATAACATTTCTGTTCCGTTGCTGACCGGCTGGCTGAAACAGATAGAAAACTTTTCAAGCCTGACCTTAATGTTTCAAAAAGAAGTCGCCGATCGGATATGCGCCCCGACAAACTGCAAAGACTATGGGCGTATTTCTGTTCTCTCACAGCTCCAGTGCCGCATAGAGCGCCTTTTTGAGCTCAACCCGAACTGTTTTGTTCCGGCTCCTAAAATATGGTCGACCGTTTTGCTTTTTCAGCCGCTCCATAGCAATATCAGCCAAGAAGAAATAACAAAAATCGAAAAAATAACGGCTCTGGCTTTTGGACAACGCCGAAAAATGATTCGCCAGAGCTTAAAATCCCTGCCCGGCATAAAAGAAAAGCTGCAGCAACTTCAAATTCCGGAAACATTCCGTGCAGAACAGCTGACTCCCGCTCAATATCTGCAATTAGCCAAACTATTTTAATTTTTTGTCAAAAACTTCTTGAAAAATAAAAAAACTTATGATAAATCTTCCTCATAAATCAAGGAAATTGCAATGTTTGAATATTTTAAAAGAAAATTCGTCCGGCTTGACGGAAAGATAAAAATTGACACTTATCCGCAATATTATGAAGAAAACGGACGGCTTATAAAAGAAGAAGCCGACGGAAAAAAATACATTGTCAAACTGGATAAAAATCATCATGAAACTATCATCGGAGAAATCCAATGACAAAATGGATGGTCATTATTGCCGGACCAAACGGAGCCGGAAAATCGACATTTTATGAAAAAGTATTAAAAGTAGACCCGCTGCTCAAAAAAGCGCCGTCGATTAATATGGACAACATCGCCAAAGAAATTGCCAATGGCGATGACCCGAACAAACATCTGGTTGACGCCGGAAAAATCGTCATCGGCGAACTTGAAAAAAAACTAAAATCCAAAAAAAGTTTTATTTATGAGACAACATCTTCCGGCAGACTCCATTTAAAATATATGGATAGAGCCCAAAAAGCCGGCTTTAAAATCGCTACGATTTTTATTGGCTTGTCCTCGGTTGAATTGTCCCACTTGCGCGTTCAACAACGAGTACGCGAAGGCGGACACAATGTTCCTGCCGAAGATATAGAACGGCGCTATCCGAACATCATCAAAAATTTCCCGGAAATGCTCAAAAGAAGCGATGTCTCGGCAGTCTTTGACAACTCCGGTAAAACGCCGTTTAAATTAATCTTTTTAATGGATGAAAGCAAATTGTTCATCTTCCGCAGTTATCCGAAATGGGTAGAAGGATCATTAAAAGAACGCAAAACCAGCAAAGAAATCATCCGCATCACCAGTGATAAGTTAAAAAAGATGACACCGGAAAGAATATCAAATATGATAAATTGTATCTTTCAACAAATCCAGCACGAAAGATAATACGGCTAAAATACCCTTTCCTGATTTTTTTATTTGTCATCCCCGGCTCTTTTTTTATTGTCATCCCCGGGCTGCGACCCGGGGATCCATATTTCAAAGCACAAAGTCATTCACAAGCTCCACCGGAGCATCGCGGGTCTCATGGCACTGACAAACCGTGCGCCGCCTGCCGTGCAGATCATCCCAAGCACTTTTTCTCCTTTTGTCATTGCCGGACTTGATCCGGCAATCCAAGTCAAATAAATCGGCTTTATTGTCTTTCTGGATTTTCGAATCACACCTTCAGGATGACGCAGAATGACAAACCGAGAACGACTACTCACAACCGATATGGGCATTGATCATGTGGCCACTGACGACGCTGAAGCAATTAAGGAAAACCGGGGTACCGCCGGAGGCTCGACAACTATCTTGCATATCATTACAATCTGGAAGTCCATAACTTTTGCACTCTTGATAACAACTTTTACCAAATTCTCTTTGACAACTAGAATCATAAAAGCTTGATGTTCCGCCGTCATATCCACACTCTGTCGTATATCCACAGCAGTATCCACTTGTTGGTACAGGTGATATACACGTCCCGTTATTGCAGCTTTGCCCGCTTGAGCATTTAGAAGAACCGCAGGAGGCGTAGTAAGTTGTACCGTTTCTGACACAGGAAGATGACCCGACATTTTGGCAATTAGCCGCACAGGTCTCGGCAGTATAAGTATAATCGCAGGTCTGCGGCTCGAAACAAAAATATTTGCTGGTGTCAAACGGACATTTAATACCGCCGTTCGGACATTCATCGGCAGTATATATGTATCCCATCGCCTCGCAATCCGGCGTTTGGGTGCAGGCCGCTATAGCATAACCGGAAGTAAGGGCGGTGCAGCATAAGACGCTTCCAAAAATAAATTGTTTCATCAAACCTCTCCCGTCAAAACAAACACATAGGAAGATTATATCACGGTTTAAACGAATAGTCAATATATAATGAAAAATATACTGGGGATTTTGGCTATAAAATAAAGGGAAAAATTAATTGAAAATCATTTTTTAAAACGTTGCAAAGGATGATTTTGCAAAACTTTATTTATCAAATCTTCAGAAAGAATATGCGTATAAATTTCCGTGGTTGCAATGCTCTCATGTCCAAGCATTTTCTGTACCGAACGCAAATCCGCATTATGCCTCAACAACGATGTTGCAAAAGAATGCCTCAAAACATGCGGCGAAACTTTGGCCGGAGAAAGCCCTGCTTCGACCGCTAACATTTTCAAATCTTTAAAAAAAGCATCCCGTGTTAAATGCCCGGATATGGAACGTAAAGACGGAAAAAGCCATTTTGATGTCTGCCGGGGATGCACAAAATCCTTTCGCGAATACTTAATATATTTCTGCAAAGCATCCAATACTTTGCGGGAAACCGGCACACTCCGCTCCTTACTCCCCTTACCGCGGACAAAAACTACTTCCCGGTCAAAATTAACCGCCGTCAAGGGCAGTGCCACCAATTCCGAAACCCGCAAACCGGAAACATACATCAGCTCAATCATAATGCCGATACGCTGCATATTAGGATTTTGATGAGAAAAAGCCGCCTCCGCCAACAACTTGATTTCATCTTCCGTCAGAAACTTCGGCAAAGGTTTTCCGATTTTAGGAGAACGCAGCCGCTCAGCCGGATTGTCCGTAATCTGTTTTTCGCTGAACAAAAACTTAAAAAATTCGCGCAAGGCAGAAATCCTCCGCGCAACCGTCCGCGCGGCATAATGCTGCTTTTGGCCAATATCACCAAGATAATCGGCCAAATCCTGCCTTTTGACCTGAACAATTTCCATCTGTCTGGCATTGCACCATTCAAAAAACTGCTCCAAATCCCGGCGATAAGCGTTAACCGTATTTTCCGAGCACCCTTTTTCTGAGCGCATCATATCCAGAAAATCGCCCAACAGCACGGAAAAAGACGTCATTACTACTCCTGATCGGCGGCAAAGTCATTCGGCAGCGGCTGTTCAACATGCTCGATTTGCATCGGAACTTCGCGTGAAAGCACAAAAAGCACCGCCAAAACAACAATTAATCCGATAACATAAAAGATTGTTTTTGATTTTTTCTGTCTCATGATGTATAAACCTTATAAAAAATATACGTACATAAACTTTAATCAGTTTATATCAAAAATAATTGAAAGAATAATTAAAAAAATGGATATAACCAAAATTGATAAAATAATATTGCTTGTCGGACTGATGGGAAGCGGAAAAACCAGCGTCGGCAAACGGCTCGCCAACAAGCTGAACCTGCCTTTCGTCGACGGCGACCAAGAGGTTGAAAAAGCGGCCGGCATTCCGCTTTTGGACGTTCTGAAATGCTTTGGCGAAAAAGAATACCGTGCCGGCGAAGAAAGGGTAATGAAACGCCTTTTGCAAGGACAACCCTGCGTTTTGGCTTCCGGCGGCGGTTCTTTTGTTGCTGCCCAGACCAGAGCTCTTGCCAAAACCAACGCCGTTACCGTTTGGCTCAAAGCCGACATTAACGTTTTATATAAAAGAACAACCGGCCGAAAACACCGCCCGTTCTTAAGAGGAAACGACGCCGAACTGAAAAGCAAGCTGGAAAAATACATTCAGGAAGAATATCCCTACTATTCTGAGGCAGACATCGTCGTTGAAACCAAAGAAGAACCCGTAGACCTGACTGTTGAACGCGTTATCGGAACGCTGAAAAATTTTAACTGAGAAACGCTCCGCCGCTTTAAAACCCGCAAAAAAAGATTACATAGCCGGTAAATGCAATAAAGGTTAAAAGGGCGAAGAATGGTCTGGATTATCAATGGCCTTTTATATGGCTTTTTTACGGCTTTATATACTCTGGTCAATCAAAAATACAAACTCAACGGCTATCTGCTGGGAATCTGGCGCGGTTTCGGCATTGCCGTTTTTTTTATCCCTTTTATGCCGTTGTTTCCTGTTCCGCACAGTATGTATTACTGGACTTTGCTGATTACCCAGGGGCTTCTCATCGGCTTTTACGATTCCCACCTCTTTTTTGCTTCTGCCAAATACGGCGCCGGCCCGACTTCCCGGGTAATGGTATTGACAACGCTGATAACAACCGTTTTATGGTGGCTGATTACACCGCACGAATTTATAAAGCTTTTTGATAATGGAACAGTGTTCATTACCTTGATTTTAATCCTTTTCGGCTTTACGCTGAGCTATTGGCAAATGTTAAAAAGCCCGGTCAATAAAGAAATCATAACCTATATGGCGCCGGTAATTCTGGCTCTGGCTTTTATGAGCATCATCACCAAAGACATTTCCATCCACGGCTCAAGCACCTGGGCCGCCATGATTTATTATCTGTCCGTCTCAACTTTTGTCAGCGGCTGTTACAATACTTTTTTTTACATCTGCCGGGAAAAAGTAAAAGCCAAAGATTTTTTCAAAAACGTTTTTTCGCCGGTTGCCATCCGCGCCGGATTATACCTCATAAGTTTCAGTGCTGCTTTAATCACGGCCAAAAACCTGGCTCTGCGGATTGCCCCCAATCCCGGATATGTAACGGCTTTACTGCTGACATCACCGCTGTTTGTCATGGCTTTTAACAAATATAACAAAATTCAGGATACCGCCTCGGTAAAAGCCGGTATTTTTATGATTTTTTTCTTAATAGCAATGATGATTCTGGTCAACGGCAAATTCGGTGTTATCGATTAAGGACAAAGCTGTTCGATTATCCCGTTCAAAACCAAAAAACCTTCGCGGGTTGCCCTGATATTCTGTGGCGTATCAATCAACAGCCCTGCTTCGCAGAGATATTTCAGCCGCTCCCGGTCAATAAAATCGTCAAAATCCAAACCGCAGTTTTCGGCAAAAAGCCTCTTGTCAATTCCATCCGTCAGCCGCAATCCCATTAACAAAAGTTCTTCGGCTCTCTCCGCCTGAGAAAGCTCCTCCAGCCGGCAATTATATGTCGAGGCATAATAAATGGGAGAAAATTTTCGATCTTGCCGTTTCTGCTCAAGGTTCCCTTCAAAGCACATTTTTTCGGGTTTTAAGGAGGAAGATAGAGTAGAAACAAGAGGAGAAAAATTTTTAGCGTACAAAGAAGTACGTGAAATTTTTCGATCTCGCCGTTTCTGCTCAAGGTTCCCCTTAAAACCCGAAAAACAAAAGCGCCCGTGAGCCGAAACCCCAACCCCTATATAGTCTTGGCCTGTCCAATAAAGAAGATTGTGGCGGGAAGCATAACCGGGACGGGCATAGTTGGAAACCTCATATTTATAAATCCCTTTATCCGCCAGATAATCTTCGGTAAACAAATACATTTCCCCGGCCGCATCTTCATCCAAGGCCTTAATTCCTTTGCGGGCAAAAACCGTGCCTTCCTCTATTGTCAACTGATACAACGACAGGTGCTTCATACCGAACGATGCCGCCTGCGCCAGTTCTTTTTCCCAATCTGAAAGCTTTTGCTGCGGCCGGGCATAAATCAAATCCAGCGAATGATTATCAAAATTCTGCAAAACGCCGTCAATTGCCTGATAAGCCTGCTTCAGATTATGCGTTCGCCCTAAAAAACGCAAATCAGCGTCATTCAGGGCTTGCACCCCCAAAGACAACCTGTTAATGCCTGCCCGCCGCAAATCGGCAAACATCTCAGGATAATCGGAATTCGGATTCGCCTCCAGGGAAATCTCAATTTCAGGGGCCGTTTTCCACTTGCCGGCAACATAATCAATCAGCGCCGCCACATTCTCCGGCTTCATCAAAGAAGGCGTCCCACCGCCGAAAAAAATGCTGCTGACAATGTTTTCGGAAGTATACTGATAATAAAAATCAAGCTCACGTTTATACTCCGCAACAATTTCTTCTTGCGGCACATTCTTTTTGACTTCTTTATAGAAGTCGCAATACGGACATTTTGACAAGCAAAAAGGCCAGTGAATATAAACGCCGAACCCCATTGCAGACCGCTACAAAATAAAGCGGGACAAATCGGACGCCTGGGTAAATTTGGAAAGTTTTTCTTCCACCATCGCCGGCGTAATGACCACTTTTTCTCCGGCTTTCTCCGAGGCCTCGTAGCTGATGTCTTCCAACAAAACCTCCAAAACCGTATGCAGACGGCGGGCTCCGATATTTTCAACGTTTTCGTTAATCTGAACGGCAACATCGGCAATCTTGTCAATGGCTTCTTTCTCAAACTCCAGAGTCAGATTTTCCGTCCCCATTAAAGCCACATATTGCTCAATCAGATTGGCTTCCGGCTCGGTCAGGATTCGCACAAAATCATCATGCGTCAGGGCTTTCAGCTCAACCCTTATCGGCAGACGCCCCTGCAGTTCAGGCAGCAAATCGGAAGGTTTTGACAAATGAAAAGCCCCGGAACAGATAAACAGAATATGATCGGTTTTAACCATACCGTATTTGGTCGAAACCGTTGTTCCTTCAATCAGCGGCAAAAGATCTCTCTGCACACCCTCGCGCGATACATCACCGCCGCGGCGTTCATCCTGACCGGCAATCTTGTCAATCTCGTCAATAAAAACAATACCGTCATTCTCCACCGATTTGATTGCCGCCTGCGTAATGGCTTCGGAGTCAATCAGTTTGTCGCTTTCCTCATCCACCAAAACTTTATAAGCGTCGCCGACTTTCATTTTCTTCATTTTATATTTGTCGCCGAAAGGCTTACCGAGCAAATCTCCCAAACTTATCATCCCCATTGAGGCGCCCGGCATTCCCGGAATATCAATCGTCGGCATGCTGGCATTGGAATTGTCCAGAACCTTAATCTCAATTTCACGGTCATTCAGCTGGTTTTCCCGCAGCAATTTGCGGAATTTCTGACGGGTTTCTTCGCTTGCCCCGTCGCCGACCAACACGTCCAAAACCCGCTCTTCGGCCGCTGCTTCTGCCTTAACAATCATAGTCTTGCGTTGCTTGTCGCGTTCATTATGCAGGGCAATCTCCACCAAATCGCGGATAATACTCTCCACATCGCGTCCGACATAGCCGATTTCGGTAAACTTGGTCGCCTCGACCTTAATAAACGGCGCCTTTGCCAGTTTTGCCAGCCGGCGGGAAATTTCCGTTTTACCCACACCGGTCGGTCCCACCATCAAAATATTTTTCGGCACAATCTCTTCCCGCAGCTTTTCGGGCAGTTGCATCCGGCGCCACCTGTTGCGCAAAGCAACGGCAACGGCTTTTTTGGCCTCCTGTTGTCCGATAATAAACCTGTCCAATTCCGAAACAATTTCCCGCGGGCTGAACGTTGTTGCTGTCATTTCCCTCAAACCTTTCTATTTTTCTATCTTCTCAATAATAACGTTATGATTGGTATAAACATCAATATCACCGGCAATTTTCAGAGCCTTGCGGACAATATCCTCCAGCGACAGACCGTCAATGTCATAAAGGGCTTTTGCCGCTGCCATGGCATAATTTCCGCCGGAACCGATACCGATGATCCCGTCATCGGGCTCCATAACCTCTCCGGTACCGGAAATCACCAGCGAAACATCTTTATCCGCCACAATCATAAATGCCTGCAGCTGCCGGAGATATTTGTCCATCCGCCAGTCTTTCGCCAGTTCCACCGCCGCACGCTTTAATTGATTGGCGTGTTTTTCCAACTTGGCTTCCAGACGTTCTATCAAGGTTATACCATCCGCGGCCGCACCGGCAAATCCGGCAATAATCTTCCCGTTGCCAATTCTTCTGACTTTTACCGAATTGGCCTTAAAAATAATGGCCTCGCCCAAAGTTGCCTGGCCGTCACCGCCCATAACAACCTCATCACCTTTGCGTGCGCACAAAATTGTTGTCATATCTTTCCCTTATTTAAAATAACACCTGCTCTAATATGTAGTTAAAATTTTTCATTTATGCAATAGCGGCATTAAAACAGTTTTAAGACATTGCGAATATACTTGGTACAAAGGAAAAAAATATGCTGACCAAAATTCTCTCTGCCGGAAAAATTTATCTCGACCGCCGTATGTTGGTGATGATTGCTTTCGGCTTTTCCAGCGGTTTTCCTTTTCCTTTGGTTTTTAACACCTTAAGCCTGTGGCTGGGAGAAGCCGGACTGCCTCTTGCCGTTATCGGAACGTTTTCCCTGCTCAAAACGCCTTACAGTTTCAAATGGGCCTGGTCGCCGCTGGTTGACCGTCTGCCGCTTCCGGGACTGTCTTTTATGGGCAGACGCCGCAGTTGGACTTTCTTCACCATGCTTCTGGTTGGTATCTCGATTTTTGCCATGTCCCTGGTCAACCCGGCCGAAAACCCGTCTTTAATGGCTGCCCTGGCGCTGATTTTATGCATATCCTCCGCCTCTCAGGATATTGTTCTTGATGCTTACCGCGTGGAAAATTTCAAAACGTCCGAACAAGCAGCCGCTTCTGCCACATTCATTCTCGGTTACCGCTTGGGATTTATTTTCTCCGGTGCCGGCGCATTATATCTGGCAGACGTTATGAGCTGGAATTGCGTTTATGCCGTCATGTCTTCCGGAATTTTAGTCGGCCTGACCGCAGTTTGGCTCATTAAAGAACCCAAAGACAAAAGAAAAAACTTCTCCAGTCGGAAAAAACGTTCCTCTCCGGAAAAAATCAAAGACTTTTTCAAAAATGCCGTCGTCTGCCCTTTCAAAGATTTTATGTCCCGTCCGGGCTGGGCTTACATTCTGTTATTTATTCTGCTGTACCGCCTGAGCGACGCTTATATCAGCCCGATGGCCTATATTTTTTATAAAGATATGGGTTTCGGATATTCGCAAATCGCTACCGTTACAAAAATCTACGGCACTATAGCCACCATTGTCGGAATGCTGGTCGGAGGCATGTTGCTCAACAAAATGAGCCTGACCCGCGGCCTGCTGCTCTGCGGCATTCTGCAGGGATTGTCTAACCTGATTTACGTTGCTCAAACTTATGCCGGCAATAACTTATATATGCTGACACTGACAATTTCAGTCGAAAACATCACCGGCGGAATGGGAACGGCAGCCTTTGTCGCATATATTTCCTCTTTATGCAATGTCAAATACACTGCCACACAATACGCCCTGCTCTCGTCCCTGATGAGCCTGGCACGCGATGTTCTCGCCTCTTCTTCCGGCTGGCTGGTTCAGCATATCGGCTGGAGTTCGTTTTTTATCTCAACCACATTAATGGCCGTTCCGGGGCTTTTGGTCTTATGGTACATTACCCGACGCTATCCTCCGGCCGTTAGCCCTTTGCCTTCGGAAACAAACCCGTCTGGCGCAAAGCCTCGCCGATAACCATAACCGCCGACACCGCAACATTAATTGAACGCGCTTTTTCATTCATCGGAATCAACAGCCGGGCATTGGCAATATTATGAACGGATTGCGGCACACCGGCGCTTTCCCGTCCCATTAGAATAATATCATTCGGCAAAAACTCAAATTCCGTATATGGTTTGCTTGCATGGGTCGTCAACAAAACCAGCCGCCCGTATTCATCGGGATGAGTCGCACGATATGCCAAAAAATCTTCCCAGGAATCATGCCGGCGGTATTTTACCAAATTAAGATAATCCATACCCGCCCGTTTCAATGCCCTTTCCGAAAAAACAAAACCGCAGGGTTCAATAATGTCCAATTCCACATCCAAACAGGCTCCGAGCCGCAGCAATGTTCCGGTATTTTGCGGAATATCCGGCTGAAAAAGTGCCAGTCTCATAGCAAACCTCCTTAAAATAAATATAATTCTAGCTACAACAAAAGCTGCCGCAAGGCAACAAAAAAAGCAAGCTGCCGATAAAGGCAGCCTGCTCTCTTGCAAATTTTTTTCAAAAACGCCCGCGGCGATAAAACATATCCGCCAGCTGATACGGCGTCCGGCATTTTTGCATAACCGAATAATCGGCCGAATACTTGAATTCCTTAATCAACGGATTAAGAATCTTTGAAAAATCAAAGAAAAACTTAACGGAATTCACATCTTCGCCCTTCAAAATCACGCTGTCTGAAGCGTAATTTTTTTTAGTAATTTCATTAATTCTGCGTCGAACTTCTTCAAAGAATTCCTGTTTTCTAAGCTCTTCGGCATAAACCACATCGGCAAACTGCTGCAACGTATCGACACTTATCGAATTTTTCAGCCGCAAATCATTAAAAACAACCCGCAAGGCCTGAATAAATTGCCACTTTTCTCTCGGAGAAACTTTTACCGACAAGTCAGCATTTGTATTTACCAATTTGTTAAAAGCAGAAACAACCAATTCTTCAATCTGTTCTTTTGTTCTCATACAATAATAATTTTTTTAATATTTAACACTCTAATAATACAATCTCTACCGGACAATATACACCGGATGAAAAATTTTGTCAATATGTCAAAAAGCCCGAAAAATAAAAATTCCGGGCTTTCTCTCCAAAATATTTTATACATTAAACAAAAAATTCAGCAAATCGCCATCCTGAACCACATAATCCTTGCCCTCGGAACGCATCTTTCCGGCTTCTTTGCATCCTTGTTCACCGTTATATTTGATAAAATCATCATAAGAAATCGTTTCTGCCCGGATAAAGCCGCGTTCAAAATCGGAATGGATAATCCCGGCACATTGCGGTGCTTTCGAACCTTTAAGAAAAGTCCAGGCCCGCACCTCTTTCGGTCCCGCGGTAAAATAAGTTTCCAACCCCAAAAGTTTGTAACCGGCTTTGATAATCTTAGACAAGCCGGATTCTTCCAAACCCAAAGACTCCAAAAACTCTTTTTTCTCTTCTTCCGTCTCCAGCTGAGCGACTTCTGATTCAATTTCTGCCGAAATAATAACCGCCTGAGCTTTTTCAGCTTCGGCTTTTTTCATAACCAAATCAGAATATTTATTGCCGGAAGCTGCCGAAGCCTCATCCACGTTGCAAACATACAATACCGGCTTGGAAGTCAGAAGCTGCAGCATTTTATATTGCTTATAAGCATCTTTCTCCGCCGGATCGGGCGCAGCCGTTCTGGCCGGTTTTCCCTGCCGCAAAGCCTCAATAACCGGTTTCATAACCGAAACCCTGAGTTGAGCCTCTTTGTCTCCGCCTGTTTTAGCCTTTTTTTCCAATTGGTCAAAGCGCTTTTCCAAAGATTCCAAATCGGCAATCATCAACTCCGTTTCCACAATCTCGGCATCGCGGATCGGGTCTACCGAACCCTCGACATGGGTAATATTGTCATCGTCAAAACACCGCAAAACATGAATAATGGCATCGGTCTCGCGAATATTGGCCAAGAATTGGTTACCAAGCCCCTCGCCCTTGGATGCTCCTTTAACCAGGCCGGCAATATCAACAAACTCCAATTGCGTCGGCACCACATTTTTCGGGTTCACGATTTTGCACAAAGCATCCAACCGCTCATCCGGAACGGCAACTCTGCCGGTATTCGGCTCAATCGTACAAAAGGGAAAATTTGCGGCCTGCGCAGCAATTGTCTGGGTTAAAGCATTAAACAAAGTCGATTTTCCGACATTCGGCAAACCAACGATACCACAATTAAATCCCATAAAAAACTCCTCAAATATATTTATAAAGTTGAGGAGAGTTTTAGCCGAAAAATAAAGTTTTTTCAAGGAATATTTTATTTTGCTTTTCGTAAAATCCCGATTTTGTTGGAATAAGCCGCCATTCCGTCTTTTAACAAAATATCAATGGTATCAACGACTAAATCAATAACCTCGTTGACAATCTCGCGGTCTGCTTTTGAAAAACCTCCCAGCACATAATTCACCACGGCATCGCCGCTACCGTGAGGATGCCCGACGCCGATACGAATACGATGATATTCCGGTGTAACGGCAGCGTCAATTGACTTCAAACCGTTATGTCCACCGGCTCCTCCGCCGGTTTTAACCTTCAGCTTACCCACCGGCAAATCCATATCATCATGAATCACAACAATATTCTGGGGCAGAATCTTATAAAAATTCGCCGCCTTAACCACCGAATTTCCCGAAAGATTCATATAAGTCTGCGGTTTAAGCAGAAAAACTCTCTCTCCGTCGATTTTCCCTTCGGCAATCAGCCCGTCGAATTTTGCCCTGAAAGGCGAAAAACCATATTTTTCCCAAAGAGCATCGGCTGCGGCAAACCCAACGTTATGACGGGTTTCTGCATATTCCACCCCCGGATTTCCCAAACCGACAATCAGAAACATTATAACATCCTTCAAAAAAAGGGAGTCAGTCAAACTCCCCTTATTTTATAAAAACGTCTTCAAAATAAAACTATTTACGAAGAAAATCAACGTGAATCGGCATATCGGAAACCGGATGGAATTGAACATCCTGGCAAACGGCCGAAATTGTTTGTCCGTCAAGCACGATTTTGATATCGGCTTTATAAAATCCGGCAGTGTTCAAAGCTTTTTCAAGCTCAACCGGATGCAGACTGATCATAACCGGCTCTTTTTTTCCGCCATAAATAACGGCAGGAATACGGCCCTCACGACGACATGCACGAGCTGCCCCCTTACCTGCTTTCTCACGCTTTTGCGCATTAAAAGTAATTTCCATTTCAAAAATCCTCAAAAATTAAAATCAATATATCTGCGGGGCCTCCAGGGGTGCTCCCGGCAGACAGCCTTTTGTACAACAATTATTTTTATTTTTCAAGGGCTTTTTTCAAAAGAAAGACTGCAGAAATCTGCAGTCTTACAAAATCTGATTTAATATTTCGCGCCTTTATCGAAACAATCATCAGACTTTCCTCCGAATACTCGACGCATTCCGCAATAAATGGAATAAGCGCCGACCGCAACAAGCAGAGCAAATGCACCGCCGACAAAAAAAAGAACTATTATTTTCATATTTCAGTATGTTTAGTTTGTTTTTCCTGTTCAACAATGCGTTCTGCATCACACATCCGCCAAATGTCCGTCCGATAAAAAACATACGCAAATAAAATAAAAATAATCAGAAATAAAATAATAAAACCATAAAAAAGTACTGACATAAGCTCAAAAATTAATAATTATTATCCGGAAAAGAAGTGTAAAACAAAAAGCTGCAAAGTCAAGGATTTAAAAAATAAAAAAGGTTCTTCTTGCGCGTTTAAGAACCTTTTTTTGAATAATCTTAAGCTTAAAATCCATATGTATCTTTTCTCGTAAACAAACGAATACGAGATTTACTTTGACAAAACATATTATATGCAAGCACAATAATTAAGAGGAACTCTAAAAAGAATCCATAACATCGGAAAACAGAATAACCCACGGTATTTACTCTTTTTTCCATTTTATAACCGAGAGGAAAGACACAAGTCTGAAATAAAAAATTATAACAGACAAACTCTCTCTGCACACAATTCAAAAACATTTATACTTTCAACAGGGGATCAGCCTGTTTTTAAGACAATGTTTTCAGCCGGAAACAGCCATTCTTGACATCAAAGCCGGCAACCTTATTATATTCCACCTAATAATGCTTCCATAATATATGTTTTTAATTTAAATAATGATACCTTTTCACTTGCCAAGCCTAAATGTTAAGATTTAAATTTTTATTAACAGCCGGATTCGTTTTCGATTCGATTTTGATATAACTATTTGATTTAACATAAAAGATAAGATTAAAAAGAAACAAAAAAATTTTTCGATTCGCTGATTTTCAGATTCATTTTGATTAAAAATTACTTTACGAATCCAAAAAATATACAGAATCCGCAAAAAGCCCGATTTTAGAATCGGGCTTTTTTTCAAATAATCATTTTCAACCGTATCGGAAAAAAATCAAAAATAAAAATATTTTCAATTTTCACTGTATAAAGCTTTCCTCTTCCGTTTTCCGGATAATAAACTTCATCCAATACGGCCTTAAATTTATGCTTTCCTTCCGTTATATAGCCAAAAAGACAATTATTGCCATATCCGGCAGGTTCGAACAAATAGGCTTTATCCCAATCCAGCAGCTTAAAACTAAAGATTCTGAGCATCGTCAGATAGGCCGAAAGCAACAAAATCGCCGATGTTCCGAAAATAAACCCCAGATCACCTGCCGTAAATAACTTATAAATATCAATCATAAACGGCACAAGCAAAAACAAGCCCGATATCGGCATCCATAAGGTAAAATCATCGGAACTGATGACAAATCTGATTTCCCAAATTGCAAAAAGCCCCAAAAAAATAAGTATCGGCAACAATAAAACAAATATTGACAGCCAATCAAAAACATTTTCCATAAGTTTATATTTTAAAAGTTAAACAAATTCATTATGAAAAACGCTAATTGCGTAAAGAATAAAAGTTAATAATAAATCATCTGATAAAAATATCAGGCAAAAACCACAAAAAGTCAAATAAAAAGCGCTTTTCCTTTATCAAAGAAAACGCTGAAATATAAATAAATTTGTTCTTAAACGACTGTGCTTAAAATCTCTGAGTACTAATAAAGCTTGATAAAGGCCGGTGCTGTGCCGTTTTTTTTTCGACGACGTGTACAACAAAAAGTACACGAGGAGAAAAGAAACAAGCATGACCGGCCTTCAAACCAATTAAAAACTGCGATATAAGCGCTAAGCAAAAACAACCGCTACTCCGGTTGTTTTTGTCTGCAAGCTCTTTGGAACATCTTGGCAAGCTAGGAAAGCGTTAGCAACCGCAGCGCGCCTAGATGCCTAAGTCAGATAATAAGAAAAAAGAATTTTAGCGACAGGAGTGTACGTGGTGGTACATGACTTAGCTAAAATTCTTTTTTCTATATTAGGTGACCATAGGGCACTAAAAAGCTTGATAAAGGCCGATGCTGCGCCGTTTTTTTTCGACGACGTGTACAACAAAAGGTACACGAGGAGAAAAGAAACAAGCATGACCGGCCTTTTACAAGCTTTTTACTTTTCGAGGTCGGCACCGGTCTCCTGATCCACCCTCTTCGCAGAAAGTTTAATCTTGCCGCGATTGTCCATACCAAGGCATTTAACCCACATCGTGTCACCTTCCTTATAAAAGTCGGAAACAGATGCTATACGCTCGTTTTTAATCTCGGAAATGTGAACAAGACCTTCCGTCGTGCCGAGGAAACGAACAAATGCACCAAAATCCATAATTTTGGTAACAACGCCTTTGTAAATCATACCTTCTTCCGGCTCGGCCACAATACCCATAATCCATTCCAGCGCCGCATCGCCCTCTTCTTTCTTCATAGAAGCGATTTTAACGATGCCGTCATCACTGATATCAATCTTGGTATTGGTCTTCTCGACAATTTCACGAATAACCTTACCGCCGGAACCGATAACTTCGCGGATTTTATCAACCGGAATCTTAATGGCAATAATTCCCGGTGCTAACGGCGAAACATTCGGACGCGGTTCGGCAATCGCTTTTGCCATCTCACCCAGAATATGGATTCTGCCTTCATGAGCCTGAGCCAAAGCCGTCTGCATAATCTCTTTGGTAATGGATGTAATTTTAATATCCATCTGCAAAGCGGTTACACCGTCTTTTGTACCGGCAACCTTAAAGTCCATATCGCCGAGATGGTCTTCATCACCGAGAATATCCGTCAAAACGCAAAAACGTCCATCATCTTCTTTAATCAGCCCCATGGCAATACCGGCCACCGGTTTGGTCATCGGTACGCCCGCCGCCATCAAAGACAGCGTTGAACCGCAAACCGTCGCCATTGAAGAAGAACCGTTCGATTCCATAATCTCGGAAACCACGCGGATTGTATAAGGGAAAGTATCCTTGTTTTTCGGCATCATCGGATGAATAGCACGCCAAGCCAGCTTGCCATGACCGATTTCACGACGTCCCGGGCTGCCCAGACGACCGCATTCGCCGACAGAAAACGGCGGGAAGTTATAGTTCAGCATAAAGTCTTCTTTATACTCGTTCATCAGACCGTCAACAATCTGAGCATCTTCGCCCGTACCCAGCGTCGTTACAACCAAAGCCTGAGTTTCGCCGCGCGTAAACAGAGCAGAACCGTGTGTTTTCGGCAAAACATCAATTTCGCACTGAATCGGACGAACGGTCTTGGTATCGCGGCCGTCAATCCGGTGTCCGGTTGTCAAAACCTTTTCACGAACAACTCTGTGCATCAATTTTTCAATGGCATCGCCGACATAACGCATTTCCAGCTCGTTTTCCGGATCAATCGTCGCTTTGACCTCTTCCGAAGCCTGACCGACCAAAGTACCGCGTTTCAATTTATCGGTCTCTTTGAAAGCTTCTTCAAATTTACCGCGGAATTCCTTTTCAATTCTTTCATACAAAGCGTCAAATTCCGGCGGAAAAACAGGAGCTTCCCAAGCCTCTTTGCCGGCCTCTGCTTTGAGTTCGTTAATCATTTTGATAACCGGCTGGAAATTGTCAAACCCGAACATAACGGCGTTCAACATTGTCTCTTCCGATAATTCCTGAGCCTCGGATTCCACCATCAAAACGCCTTCCGACGTGCCGGCAACCGTCAATTCCAGCTCGGTATCTTTCATTTGCTCGATCGTCGGGTTCAAAATAAACTGTCCGTTCTTATATCCGACTTTGGCAGCGCCGATCGGCCCGAGGAAAGGAATACCGGAAACAGCCAGCGCAGCCGAAGCGGCAACCATGGCAACAATATCGGAATCCGTTTCCTGGTCATAACTCAAAACCGTGCAGATAATCTGAACTTCGTTTTTAAAAGCATCCGGAAACAGCGGACGGATTGGACGGTCGATCAGACGAGAAATCAAAACCTCGCGTTCGCTGGGCTTTCCTTCGCGTTTCATAAAACCGCCCGGAACTTTTCCGGTTGCATAATATTTTTCCTGATAGTTAACGGTTAAAGGAAAGAAATCCTGATCTGCCTTTGCCTCTTTTGCCGCAACCACGGTCGCTTGTACGACTGTCTCACCATAAGTGGCAATAACTGCGCCGGTTGCCTGTCTTGCTATTTTACCCGTTTCTAAAACTAACTTTCTTCCGCCCCAATCCATCTCTTTCTTGACGACATTAAAATCGATCATATTTCTTTTACCTTTCTATCTATAATCTATCTTACATACCTCACCTGCCCCCTGGCAGGATTTAAAAGGAATGCGGAGCCCCAATGCCCCGCACCCCGAAATTAAAACTTATGCCGTTGCAGAAACGGCTTTGTCCGGGCTATGCAAACCTGGCTGAAAAAAGAACCATATACTTGTGCCGGATAAAAAAACCGTTCCTCAAACAACATAAAATCTTAACTCTTATTACTTACGCAAATCCAATTTCTTAATCAAATCCTGATATCTTTCTTCGCTGGTAGCTTTCAGGTGGTCAAGCAGGTGCCGACGGCGGCTGACCATCTTCATCAGACCCAGACGGGAATGCAGATCTTTTTTATGAACATTAAAATGTTCAATCAGGCTGTTGATTCTAGCCGTCCAAATGGCAATTTGAACTTCGGGAGAACCGGTGTCATTCGGTTTCAGGCCAAAAGATTTGATAATTTCTTGTTTTTTTTCATTTGTAATCGACATCAAATTTTCCTTTATATTTTAACAGTTAAACACGCGAACCGGAGAAATTTTTCTTTCATCGATTCGGACTATTGCCGCCGGGTTGCCGTCAAACACAGCCACAGCCTGTTTGCCCGTCAAATTACTGATATCATAATTTTTGGGAGACACCCCTTGTCCAAGCCTGAGCTTGGCGGCATCAGCTTCCGATACAGCTAAAACCGCGATGTCGCGCAGTGATGTTATTAACGGAAGCAGAAATTCTTTCAGAGCCTCAGTATGCACTACTTTTTTTAAATTTTCCAGTAAAATCGTATCTTCAAGCGAAAATTTTCCGCATTTTGTCCGCCGAAGCTCTTGCAAATACCCCAAACTGCCGAGTTTTCGCGCCAAATCCCGTCCCAAAGACCGGACATACGTCCCTTTTGAACACTCTACCCGGAATTTTGCCCGATTGTCCGGCAATTCCTCCAACAACTCCAGAGCATAAATCTCAATCCGCCTTTCCGGTATTTCAACGTTCTGCCCTTTTCTGGCCAGGTCATAAGCCCGCTGCCCGTTGATTTTTATGGCCGAAAAAGCCGGCGGAACCTGCACGTTTTCACCGATAAAATCAGGCAAAACCGCCAAAATTTCTTCTCTGTGCGGAATTTTTTCACAATGGCGGATAATCTCTCCCTCACTGTCGCCGGTATCAGTCTCCGCACCCCACTGAAGCACAAATTCATATTCTTTGCGGCCGTCCGTTACCATGGGCAAAAGCTTTGTCGCCTCGCCGAAAGCCACCGGCAGCACACCGGTCGCAAACGGATCAAGCGTTCCGGCATGGCCGTTTTTTCTGGCATTAAACAGCCGGCGCGTAAAATTAACCACATCGGTCGACCCCATATCACGGGGCTTGTCAACAATCAGCCAGCCGTTAATATCTTCGCCTTTTTTATGCCTTGCCATTCCGCTTTGTTTCCTTTTAACGACCCGCTACAGGATTCTGCCGTTCTTTATGCTAAATTTTGTTCAAATCGCTCTGAACTTTCGGATCTCTGAACAGCTTTTCAATCTTATCAGCCTGTTCAAAAGAGTCATCGGCTTTAAAAACCAATTCCGGCGCATAACGCAGCTGCAGTTTTCCGGCCACTTGCTTGCGCAGATAATTTGCCGCCAGCTGCAACCCTTCCAAAACTTCTTTAAGATATTCGCCGTTTGTCGTCATCAGATAAACGGAAGCATATTTCAAATCCGGAGAAACGCGGACTTTGGTAATTGTTACCATGGTATGAATACCTTCCAGATTTCTGATTTCCCCGCGGTCAATAAAACCGGCCAATATTTTCTTAACTTCCTGCCCTACTCTGAGCTGCCGCTGCGAAGGCTCCTTTTCCGCCATTTCTTTTCTCCTACAAAAAATTATAGGATATATATACATTTAATCTGCTGAAATGCAAGAAAAATCGAAAACCGAACCCAACAACACCCGTTTTGATAAAAAACGGCAATACCTTCCGACCAAAAGATACCCTGTTTCCATAATCAGCCGCCTCGACTGCAAAACATAGCCATTGCCCTGATTACAAAAAGATGATAGAATTAATAAAATTCAATAGCTAATCAAGGCATAACAATGAAACTTTATCACTACATTACCAAAGGAAATTCGGCTTTGACAGAAGGAATACTGTCTTTTGCGATGAATCCGGATGCAGACCTTAAATCGTATTACAAACGTTCCGGTTTAAAAACGCATCAACAAATAGTGCAGTGGTTTGAAAACTGCTTTACCGGACGCAGTCGTGGCATTCGCTGTTTTTCAGAGCCGATTAAATGGACTGAAAATAGTCCGCATTTGAAAGAATTTATTGAAAATAAAGATATGTTCTCCATTAATATAGATGCACTAAAAAGAGATGGTCTGCTGGAAGCAATATATGTCAGTCCGTCAGTATTAGATACGCCGGAACTTAAATATTCTCATGGTTGCGACGAAGTTTTGCAAAAAATCTCCGGCATAGAGGAAATTGATTATTCTCCAATTGACTGGAGCATTTGTGACTATAAGCTCGGACGCCGATTTGCCTATGTCCGATACTACCTGCTTATCATCAAAGACGGCATCATCCCACCGGAATATATAACGCTGGAGAAATAAGATGCACTATTTCACACTCGACCAGGAAAGTCGTGACAACATTACTCGCAAGCCCAATCTGACTTTAGACATTCCTAAAAGCGGCTATAATTTCCGTGCAACAAACTATGTCGCTTCAAAAACAGCAGAACAAACCGAAGGATGCTCTTTTTTGGACACGACACAATATTGTACTCTGGCTACAGAAGACTGCGATAAGGCTGACGACCTGGTAATTGATGCCTGTATGAATGAGAAACTGATTACCGGAGAAATCGGCATCAATCCTTCAGAGAATAATTTTCTGTTATTGGACTGCATTATGAACATTACGGCACAAACATTGAGCCTTGAAGACGTCAGCCAGCGACGAATGGTCACACCATTGACAATTGCCGCTGAAAACAAGGAATCGCACGGCGTGGCTCTGTGCATTGATTCCAACAAAGATAAAAAGCATGTCGACATCATGATTTTGGAGCAACATGCATTAAGAGACGGCGGAAAACTTGATTATTCCAAGGAAATAGACCTGACGCTGGCACATTTGCAGAAAATTTTTGAGACTCAGGGCATGAGTGTCAACACCTATCAGAACAACAAACCGATTTGCCGTGAGAAAGGCATCTGCGGCATTGTTTCCGCCGAAGTATGCAAAAGACTGCTGCAAGCGGAAAACCCCATGAAAACAGCCCAACTTGGCACAATTAAAATCAGCCGGGAAAAAGTTAACGAACTTCATCACACTAATTTTTTGAATTATCAAAAAGACAATCCGATACAAAAAGAAAATGAAAAAAATTATTCGAGATGATTCTTCTCTTTTCAGACCTCTGTAAAAAACGCGGTAGAAGCGCTAAGTAAAAACAACCGCTTATACAAAGCCCCTTTCAAGCCGCTATAAAAACGCGGAGAATGAGTCGAATAATAAGATTTTAGGGTGGAGAAAGCGGAGTGTACAAAATAGTACATGAGCATTTCTCCATCCCGCTAAATCTGTATTAGTCGGCCATTATACGCGTTTTTTTATTTTATCGGGAGGCGACAAGAGAGATAGAAGAAATAGTATCCCCCATTCCAACCAAAGTTACCGGCTTCGGAACCAAAATCGTCGGTATTGCAATCAGATCATATCCTCTGAAATCGGCAATACCGTCTTCTTCCAGTTTTTCATCTTCGGCATAAGCTGCCGCCTTTTTCAAAACATTCAAAGCTTCATCATTCACCGGTGTATCTTTGCGAACCACAAAATCTTCCGGTTTTTCAACCTTGCCCAGACTGGCCTTTCCGGCCGCAGCTACAGCTGCCAGACACATACCGCGCAGATTTTCCTGCGGCTTAATTCGGAATTCCTTGTCCTGCAAAGTCATATACAATCCGAACATATGCAATTGAACCCGCGGACAGCCGGTCTTTTTCTTTATCCGGTAAATCGCTTCCAACATATGAGCGCTGTCAGTATTCGCCTCACATTCGGCCGCAAATTTCTCTTCTCCGATAACCTGAAGCGCATCAATTGTTTCCCGCTCATTCAACCCGATTGAATCAACCAAAGGCGCAATTTTGTTGACAATATCGCTCCTGACGGCAATATCCTGCGTTGAGGCAATCTCCAAATGCACAATTCCCTGCGGATTCAGCTTTTTCCAAGATTTAACCAGCGGCAAAACACCTTCTATCAGTTCACAGCCGCGGTTATTGGACGTCAGAGCATGAAAACCCGAAAGGATAATATAATCTATCGGATGCGTCTCAGAAAATCTGACAAATGCGTTATCTTTCACCAAATTCAGGTTTAACGGATCATAAGTAGCAATAAAACGGTTGGATTTCGGACAAACAACCTCATGCCCGTCGATAATCAGCTTATCGCCTTTGTCAAATTCCAAAATCCAGTGAATCAACGGCACATCTTTCTTCCGGTCAATCAGACAAGCTTGTTTTTCCTTGCCGTTTTCATCAAAAGAAACCAGATTCTTCAATTTCAAAAATTGCCCGGCCTGTAGTTTCGGCAAAGAATTGGTATGAGCATAAACCTTGGAAACACCGGCCGCCGCCAGCGCATTGGCAACAATACCGCCTTGTCCGCCCATCTGCAAACGATCATAGCCGATATTCTCAACCATCCAGTCATAAACGGCTTTGTCTTCAGTCAGCCATTCTTCGGCAATACCGCGGGAAAAGCACTTGAACACACCCCGAAGAACATCTGTCCCCTTACGCAGTTTCAACTCGCCGGCATCATTTAAGTCTTCCCAGCTTAAACCGTTTTTCTCAACCAGTTCTCCAAGCCTTTTTCCGCTGATTTTAACAACAGCGTCAATATTGGCGTTAAAAGCCGTTGCCGCAGCCTTAACCTCTTTCATTCTGACCAGAGTTCTGTCAACATCGGCATATTTCTTTGCCCATATTTCTCTAAGCTGCAAATTATCCATCCGGACTACTCCTCCTCTTCATCATCACGGCTGTCATCAACCGTCATAACAACAGGTTTTTCCTTTTCCACATACAAATGCCACCTGTCGGCGCCAAAAGCCTTGCATTTCGGACAAACCGAATGCCATTTTTCCGTAATTTCCCCGCATTCCGAACATATCCAGGCTGCATCGTCAGCACAATCTTTATATTTGTCTTTCCAAGATTTGGCTTCCCTTTTATTATGGCTGAAAATATTTTCATATTCGGCGATCAGAGAACAAATCTTCTTGGTGCAGGGATTGTTAATCAAAAAGATTTCCATCTCTTCTTTTGCCTGCGTCCAACGTCCGGCCTGAGCGCAAAGTTCTGCCAAAATGCGGTTATTCAAAGACGGCCGGCGTAAATTTTTCGCTGCCAGTTCTTCCATATCCCTGATTTTGGCATTCATATCATTTTGATGGCGCAAATCCAAATAGGCATAAGCCACATCGTCCGTCGGATTTTTCTTCCAAACCTTCAGCAAAACATCTGCCGCCTTGCGTATCTGGTTATCGGTATTTTTATAATATTCCGCCAATGCCAGCGCTGCCGGAACCAATGTATCGTCAGCCTCGACCGCCTGCGAACAGAATTTAAAAAATTTAACCTCATCGCCGGCTCTTTGAAAATCCCTTGCTCTTTCAAACAAAATAATGGCTTTCATCTTGTTATATTTATCCAAAGGAATAATTTTCTTTTTCCTGCCGGAATCAAGCACCTGCAAAGCGCCTTCCCAATCACGTACCTGCGCCCGCAATTCAAAAGCGCTTTCAATAATCCAATACAAATCCTGCCGCAGTTCAAAAGCTCTGTTAGCCGTTTCCAAAGCCTCTTTAAACTCTTTCTTTTCCATCTGGGCTTCAATGGCAGCTTTCATACCGATAATCCGGATATCGTGGTTTTTCATAATTTTTTCGGAAAGCTCTTCCATCTTGTCATAATTTTTTTCGCCCTTATAAATTTTCATCTTCAAAACATCAATAATCGGGTCGTTCCCGATAACTTTTTTCAGATTTTTCAAATGAAAACGGGCCTCATCCATATCTCCGGCCGTAATTGCCGTCATCGCCCGGAGAACCAAAAGCAGCGACTTGTCAAAATCTTTCCGTTCTATAACGATTTTTTCACTGATTTTATCTGCCAAAACATCAATAGCCGCATTTTCCTTAAATTCATTTTCAAGATAAGAGGCCTTATAAGCCTCTTTAACCTGCAATTTAAATATCTTGCGGCAAAAACGGTTGCAAAGATCAATGACCAAAACCAGAACCAACACCAAAAGCATAAGCTCCGGCACGGATAAAATTTCATGATAATTGCGCCAATCCACGGTTACGACGCTCGACTTGTCCAGCATCCAGGCAATAACAGTAAAAATCAGTCCGATGAAAATAAAAGTAGATATTTTTCTGGTCACTCCATTGCCTCCCTTTTAATGATATTAACTTTCATTACCGCCAGAGAATAAGTTGCTATTTTGCTGACAGCCTGGTCAAACTCAATTTTTGAAGAAACCTGTCGCAACCATTTCTGCAAGCCTTCATCTTCCGTTAAAGCGGCATTTTCAGGCAAAGCCAGTTCCTCGGCCGCCCGGGCAAAATTTTCTTCCTGAACGAGATTTCTGATATCTTTCAGATTCTGCAAAATTTTTATCTCTTCTTTTTCTGCTTCATTAACCTTGCGAACCTTAACAAAATCGCCCAATTTGCTCAAAATTCTGTCTTTCCAGGTCTGCGCAGCGGCATCTTTTTGCTTTTTCACAACGGCAAAATAAATATCTTCAAATTCGTTGATAAGGCGGGCGTTTGTAACAATACCGCGCTGAGCGGATTTTTCAATCACTGACAAAGCAGTACCCAGCTGAGGGTTACCTTGCGCAAGCTGCTGCAAAACCGCCGCCTCATAAACAAAATTTCCACCTTTGCCGGCCGCATCTTTAACCAACATTGCCGCCGTCAAAATCAAAGCGCTTTCATCGGTTGTTTTGCTGATATATCCGACTTTTCTCTCCAAAGTATCAAGTCTTGACATCATCCCCAGAACGGCCGACGCATCTGCTTTGGAATCAATAATATTCATATTGGTCTTTTCAATGGCGTCAAATTTATCATAAAGCTCGTCAAGTTTCCGGGTATCAATCGGCTCCTGAGGTGCCGGCATAGAATTTTTCAGGTTAAAAAGCTCCGTCTGCAACATAACAATCTGCTTTTGCAAATCTTCGACACTGATGCCGGAAACAGCTCTGGGCTTTTCTTCGGCCGTTTGGCTTTCAGAATTTTCAAAAGCCGTTTGCAGCCAGGCTTTTCCCTGTCCGACAATCTGCGGATTCTTATAAAGCCACCACCCGGCGCCCAAAATCAAAATCAGCCCCAGAACTTTTGCCGGAGAATGGCTTTTTTCCGCCTGCTTAACCGGCTGTTTTTCATTTTCCGTCTCAGATTCTTTCTTCTCGTCCTTATTCACCGTCTTTCGCCTTTCACCTGAAATTTAGCCTTTGCAATAACTGATTTATAGTGTATATAATAAAAAAAAAACTGCAATAAAAAAGAGATAAACAATGATAGTTTTAGGAATTGAGAGCAGCTGCGACGAAACCGCCGCCGCTATTGTCAATGACAAACGGCAGATTTTGGGCGAATGCCTGTTGACCCAGCTGGAAGAACACAAGCCTTTCGGCGGCGTTGTTCCGGAAATTGCCGCACGTTCCCATTTGGAACATATTGATGAAATAATTGAACATACTTTTGCCAAAGCCCGGTTAAAGCCCGCTGATGTTGATGCAATCGCCGCATCTTCCGGACCGGGATTAATCGGCGGCGTTGTTGTCGGTGTAATGTCGGCCAAAGCCATGGCTCTGGCATTAAACAAACCCTTTATCGCCGTCAATCATCTTGAAGGGCATGCACTTGCCGCCCGCCTGACCAGTGATGTCCAATATCCGTATCTTCTTCTGTTGGTTTCGGGAGGACATTGCCAGATTTTAGTAGTTAAAAACGTCGGAGAATATGAACGTCTGGGAACGACTATTGACGACGCGGCCGGCGAGGCCTTTGACAAAGTGTCAAAAATGCTGGGACTGGGCTATCCCGGCGGCCCGATGATAGAAAAAATGGCCGATATCGGCAACAGCCGGCGCTTTGTTCTGCCCCGGCCGCTTTATAACTCGCCTGACTGCAATTTGTCTTTTTCCGGACTAAAAACCGCCGTTCGCAAAATCATTGAATCTTACGCACCGGACGGTATCGTGGAACACGCCATTTTACCGGAACAAGACATTGCAGATATCTGTGCCGGATTTCAGTTTGCCGTTACTGAATGTCTCTGCCATAAATTGGAAAAAGCAATCCGTTATTTCCATGAACATTACCCTGCCGGCAAAGATCTTGTCGTATCGGGCGGCGTGGCTTCCAATACTTTTTTAAGAAATCGCCTGGAACTCCTGGCCATTGCCAACAATATGGTATTTTCCGCACCGCCGGTACGTTTTTGTACCGACAACGGCGTTATGATCGCCTGGGCCGGACTGGAACGATTCCGCGCCGGTTATACCAACAATCTGGACTTCAAACCGCGCCCGCGATGGCCTTTGGATGAAAACGCCCCGAAAGCCGCCGGCGCCGGAGGAGTAAAAGCCTGATGAGAAACAAAAAAGAAATCCTTGAGATAATGGAAATTTTCAACCAACGCGACCCGGATCCGCGCTGTGAACTCGATTACGCCAATGCTTACACATTGCTTGTTGCCGTAATACTATCAGCACAAAGCACGGACAAAGGCGTAAACAAAGCCACCAAAGAACTCTTCAAAATCGCCGATACGCCGCAAAAAATTCTGAACCTGGGCATAGACAGACTGAAAGAATATATCAAAACTATCGGATTATATAATAACAAAGCCAAAAACATTATGGCCATGAGCAAAGAACTGGTCGAAAAATACAACGGTGAAGTCCCTGCCGAACGCAAGGCTTTGGAAAGCCTTGCCGGCGTCGGACGCAAAACCGCCAATGTGGTCTTAAACGTTTGGTTCAACAAACCGACAATTGCCGTTGATACCCACGTTTTCCGCATTTCCCACCGCTTAGATTTCAGCAAAGGAAAAAACCCGCTGGAAGTGGAAAAAGATTTGAACAGTGTTCTACCGGATAATTTCAAAAAAAATGCCAATCACTGGCTGGTTTTGTTCGGAAGATACATCTGCAAAGCCCAAAATCCGGATTGTGCAAACTGTCCGGTCGCCGCTTATTGCCACAGTACGGATAAAAAAATCAAAAATTAGTGCTTTCGGCGCAAAAGCAAAAGCAGCGCCCCGTCTCCGCCTTCCTCAACCGGAGAATAATCAAAAGCCAGCAAAAGCGGCCGTAAATGATCCTGATTCAGCCATTGCGGCACCAGATCTTTCAAGACACCGCGGGGAGAAAAAATATCATCATCTTCCCGATGCAGTCCTTTTCCGGTTATAATCTGAACACAACGCAACCCGCGTTGAACCGCATTTTGCAAAAACTTTTCCACTTTACCGAAAGCCTCATCCACCAGACAACCATGCAAATCAAGCCGCGCTTCGATTTTAAACGCACCGTGCCTAAATCTTTTAACAGTATTGGCATCTATATTGTTAAAACTTCCCGGACGAAGATAATCCAGTTTTTCGCCTTTATAAAACTCAAAAATATTAATACTCTGCCTGATTTCGGGAAGTTCGGTCTGCGGTTTGGACAAATCAAGGTTCGGCGCCGGAATCTTCTGTACGCCTTTAACAAATTCCTGCCAGAAATCAACGTCTTCAGGCTGATTTTGAGTCGTCGCCTTCTTGTTTTTGTTCAGATTTTTCATTATTATGGTCAACCATCAAATCGGCATAATTAAGCACGACAAAATCTTTCCAGTCGCCTTCCGGAGCCACACAGCCGATTTTTTTATTCTGCGTATTCACCAGAACAATTCCGCCAAACTCCCACAATTTACAGCAATTATCATAATCTGCCGTCAAAAAGCGTTTTGTCCGTTCAATCAGCTTTTTATGCATAATTTTTTTGACATATGTGCTATAGACCAAAATCATCACGACAATAAAAAGCAAACCAAACAAAACACCGACCCCGACAATCAGCAGCAAACCAATCATCACCGGGATCAGAACCGGCAGCAGACATTCCCACGGATCATACACCGGCGACTGCGGCCGGTTAACTTTGGCATAATCCAGATAAACCCGCAGTCTGTCTTGTTCAACAGCCTTCTGCAATGCCTTATAAACCAGGGCATCAGCTTTATTGGGAGACTTTCTGGCCATCTTTAAAGATTAACCTCCACGCCTTTGGGAATAAAAATATAATAGCGTCCAGTAGAATTCATTTTTCCGGCAAGTTCCAAAACATCATCACTTCCCGTACCCCAAAAATAATCGCCCCGGATAGCACCTTTTATTGCCTCTCCGGTATCTTGTGCAACAACCATTTTATAAGTTTCGCCGTATTTTGGCATTGTTGTTTCAAGCCAGAGCAAGCTCCCGTAAGGAATATAATTTTCATCAACGGCCAGACTTCTTCCTGCTGTTAAAACAACACCCTCAGCCCCAACCGGACCGCTTTCGTATGACAACCGGTGGAAAACATAACGCTTGTTTTCATTCATAAGTTCCTTGGCAATATCATAATTATCATGCATCCATTTCTTAATTTCCATCATGGAAGACTTGTCTTTACGAATAAGACCTCTGTCAAGCAGGATTCTGCCTATGCCGATAAATTTGTGCCCGTTATTGCTGTCATAAGCAATTCTGACCTTTCGTCCGTCTTCCATTTCAGCCACGGCAGAGCCCTGAATTTGAACAATAAACAAATCCACCGGATTCGCTGCCCATAAAATAACCGGAGCTTTCATCATGACTTTGGAAATCTCCTCCCGGGTATAATAAGGTACAAACTTCTGTCCGACAATACGCCCCATCAGTTTTTTATTCGGATAAGCCTCGTCAAAATCCTTCAGATTCAATTCAAACAAATCATACGGCCGGCCGTAAATAGGATAATTGTATTCATGTCCGCGTGTTTCGGAAACCCTGATGGTCGGTTCAAAATAAGACGTAAATTGTCCGATATCGTTTCCCTTGAACAAAACCTGATAAGGCGTAAAATTCTGCTCAATAAAATTATGATATTCAAGCGGAGCAGTCGCCCCAAGTTTCTGACAAATTTCTTTATAAGCCGCCGTCGGAATCTTAACCAGAGAATGATCCGAAAGAAACTCCTCGTCAGAGGTCATAATTTTCTGACAGGAAAGAGAAAAAGCCTGCATGGCCGTTTTCAAATCATCATTTTTCCATCCCGATAAAGAGCCATAATCAACCGGTTTAAGCTCAAAATCAGCCTTATCAGCTTTTTCTTCGGCCACAGGTAAAACTTCCGTTTGTTCGGAAGGTTGCTCTTCTTCCTTGCCGCAGGCAAAAAGCGCCAGCAGCAAAGCCAATAATTTCAAATTTTTAGTTCCCGTCATCATTTACTTTCTCGTAGAAACCAACAACCAGTTGGGGTTAGTTGAAGTTAAAGCCCTTTCAAAAGTCCAGGTATCGGAAATACATTGAACAAAATTCTCATCACCCTCAATGACTTCGCCTTTGGCGTTTTTCAAAAGATTAACCTGCTGAGAAATAAACTCAACGGTAATCTTTGCAATATTATCGGCCGAAATTTTGGCTTTGACGATTTCAGCCTTGTCAAAACCGATAAAATCGGCCTCGGAAACGATTCCTTCGGCTTTTCTTTGCTCAATAATATCCTGAAACTTTTTCAAAATTTTTTTGCTGACCAGCATTTCCAAAGTCTCAATATCGCCTTTTGAAAAAGATTCGACAATCATTTCAAAAGCCTTTTTGGCGCCAAACAAAAACTTATTCTCGTCAAAATTCGGAATTTGCTGCAAAGCTTTTTCCGTATCTGTCAGATTCTCAGATATTTGTGAAGATTTTTCATCTCTTGATATTTCCATCATCTGATTTTTTTCGGCTTCTTTCATGATAATGTCAAAAATCCTTTCTGCATTTTCTTCGGCGATTTTAGCCTTGCTCTTGCCTTCAGCATTCGTACCCAATATAGAATACAATCTCTTAAAAATTACTAAAACCACCACAAAAAGAACCAAAATATCAAAGTAACCCGGCACGATTTTCTCCAATAAAAAATTGCTGATTATGTATTATATATATAGCCGATTTGTAACTTTTATCAACTATAATATTTGACGTTTCAATATTTTCAGGATATCAATAAACAAAATACAATTAAAGGAGAAAACTATGTCAGAAGAAAACCAAAATCCGGAACAGCCGACAGCCAATGACAATGCCGACGCCGCTCATCAGCCGCCGATTGTCATCAATACCCAGTATATTAAAGATTTTTCGCTCGAAATTCCGCATGCACCGGAAATCTTTCGCAATCTGAGCCAGACGCCGGAAATCAATATTGATGTTGACGTCCGCGCAGACCACCTGCATGACAACTATTTCAACGTTTCGTTAAAAATCCGCATTGACGGCATTGTCGGCACCCAGCCTTTATTTATATTGGAAATAGACTATTGCGGCATTACGGCTTTGAACGTACCGGAAGAACATCTTGAACCTGTTTTGTTGATTGAAATCCCTCGTATGCTTTTCCCTTATGCCCGCAGCTATATAACAACATCGCTGATTGCAGCCGGTTTGCCGCCTTTGATGATAAACCCGATAGACTTTGTGGCAATGTATCAAATTCGCAAACAAAAAAACTCAAATCAGACAGAAAACAAATAAAAAAAAATCCCAAAGTTTTTATCTTTGGGATTTTTTAACGCCCTTTTGTTCGTACATTCATAAAAGCAAGGGTATTATCATCAAGCTGACGTTTTTCATATTGTATTGAAAAATAATCTTTATATATACCTTCTTCATCTTCATCCAGCCAATATCCCAAGTTAGACGAACGCAATTTCTTATTATTTTTCAATCTTGTCATCAAATCTTCTATTTCTTCTTTCGAAGGGTTATATTCTTCTAAGGCACCTTTCTCAATATCATAAGTATAAATTTGCAATTTTCTGCCCGTTTGCATTCTAAAATACTCCTGAGCCATTAAAATATAAGCCTTTGGAAGCTCTGATTTTGCCAAATTAACAAACAACCCTTCTACAGCATCAATAGTTCTTATATTCAGGTTAACTTCATTCATAACACCGGAATGTTTAGCACGAATTCTTTGCGTCAATTCTTCCAAAGAATAAATATCCGTTCTGTTGGCATGAAAATCCCCATTGGAAATATTTCCGCTGCTTCCACTGTCAGATTCAGAAAAATGAAAAGCTTCTGCTTTTTTACCATTTATAAGAAAGCCTATATTCTTATAGGTAGGAATTTTCTCGCCTTTCACCAGCAATGTAGTTGAAACACTTGTAAAACAGCCTTTTTTCATTAATTCAACTTCCTCTGCCCATATTGAAAAATCATAAGCAAGATTACGATTTCTTCTGACAAGCATAGGATTATCCATTGCTCTCACCAGCAATTTATCTTCTTCAAAAAGTTCATGAACATCAAAATCAGACATTTCAACACCTGGTAATAATTATTATAAAAATATAACATAAAAAACAAAAAATATCTATTATTTATTAACGGCATCTGTTTCAGAAACAGCTGTCCATATGGCATCTTTAATTTTCGTACTCAAAAAATCATTATGAAGTTTCATATCTTCTTCACTTAAAGCAAAAATCCGCGGTTCCCGGAATTTTCTGACAATATCGGATTCCGAAACCTGAACCGAGGCAGCCTGTTTTTTGTTTTTATCCAGCAAAAAGCTCGGTTCCCGACCGCCCAACAGTTCAAGATAAACTTCAGCCAGCAACTGGGCATCAAGCAAAGCGCCGTGCAGCGTACGTTCGGTATTGTCAACGTTAAAACGCCGACACAAAGCATCCAAATTGTTTCTAGCTCCCGGAAAAAGAATTTTGGCAATTTCCAGAGTATCAACCACCCTGTCCCAGGAATACCCGTCTTTTCCGAGTTGCTTAAGCTCATAATTGATAAAGTTAATATCAAATTTTGCATTATGCGCTACCAAAGTTGCATCGCCGACAAACTCGACCCATTCGTCAGCCACTTGGGCAAAAGTCGGAAAATCCTTCAAATATTCATAAGACAGACCGTGAATTTTATAAGCTTCCTCCGGCACATCCCGTTCCGGGTTAATATATTGATGATAAGTAACACCGGTCGGAATATGATTAATCAGCTCCACCGCACCGATTTCGACCAACCGGTCGCCGTTTTCCGGATCAAAGCCCGTTGTTTCGGTATCAAATACAATCTCTCTTGCCATATTGTTTCCTTAAAAAGCATCAGACAAATCATCTATAATGCAAAGCAGCTCTGTTTTCAACAAATTTAATGGCTTGTCTGTATCCACAACCACATCGGACAAAGCAATCTTATCTTTGTTTTTCATCTGAACGGAATTAATCTTGTCAAAAGCCTCGGCCGAAATCCCGTCCCTTTTCATAACCCTTTTTTTCTGAATGTCATAATCAACATCAGCTACGATAATAAGGTCGCAGTATTTATCCCATCCGGCCTCAAAAAGCAAAGCGGCATCCAAAAAAAAGATATCATCGCTAAACCGGTTTTTATTAATAACTTCTTTTAATTTCTGTTTTAGAAAAGGATGAGAAACTGCCTCAAGTTGTTTTAGCTTTTCATTGTCATTAAAAACCAGCTCCCGCAACTTTTTTTTATCAACCTTCCCGTTATCCATCGCATCCGGAAAAACTTCGGCTATTTTCTTAATATAATCTTGCTGAAAATAAAGACGCCGGCTCCATTTATCCGCATCAAACACCACAAAACCAAGCTCTCTGGCCAAACCGGCAAGCGTTGTCTTTCCGCAGCCGATAGATCCGGTAATTGCCGCCAATTTCATATCTTTCTCCCAAAACAAAGGGTTATGAGTCTTATCCACAAAAAGCGCCGTTTCTGTGGATAACAGCCTCTTTTGAAACTGTTATACAATTTTATCACCGTAAAAAGAATTTATATCTAAAAGTTATATACAGGGGGATAACGGAATAAACAGCTCTGGATAACTTTTTTTTCGCTCAAATTGTTAAAAAACTCTTTACAAGATTCTTAAACGATTCTTAACCAAGGTTAAAAAAGTCTTAACGATTCGATTAATAAATTATTAACATCTGGATAACTCTGCCGATAAAATTTAATCCACAGAACTCACAGGAATATACAAACCACAAAAACTTTTTTAAAAATTTAAATGTTTGCCCTGCGGGGCTGTTAATATTTTTTTCTAACAAACATTTGACATCTCACAAAGAACATACTATAAAAAACTTACCTTCCAAAGAAATATTTAATCTTATCCAAATTTCAAGGTAATCAATGAATTTAAAAGATCTCAAACAAAAGTCCCCGAAAGAGCTGTTGACTCAGGCCGAAGATTTAGGCATTGACGACGCATCCTCCATGCGGGTACAAGATTTAATGTTTGCTATTTTGAAAAAAGTGGCAGACGAAGACAATGTTATTAACGGAGACGGTGTAATCGAAGTTCTGCAAGACGGCTTCGGTTTTTTACGTTCTGCAGAGTCCAATTATCTGGCCGGACCGGATGATATTTATGTTTCTCCGTCCCAGGTTAAAAAGTTCGGATTAAGAACCGGCGATACTGTTGAAGGTGAAATTCGCGCGCCTAAAGATAACGAGCGTTATTTTGCCCTGACCAAAATCAACAGTATTAACTTTGAAGACCCTGAAAAATCCAAACTCCGGGTCAATTTTGACAATTTAACGCCGCTTTATCCGACTGAAAAACTCAATTTTGACATCATTTGCGGCGAAAAAGATTATACCACCCGCGTTATCGATTTGATTGCACCGCAAGGCAAAGGTCAGCGCGGACTGATTGTGGCGCCGCCGCGCACCGGTAAAACGGTTATGTTGCAAAATATTGCTCATGCCATTGCCACCAATCACCCGGAATGTTACCTGATGGTATTGCTGATTGACGAACGTCCGGAAGAAGTAACCGATATGACCCGCTCGGTTAAAGGCGAAGTCATTTCCTCCACGTTTGATGAACCGGCTTCCCGCCATGTTCAGGTTGCCGAAATGGTTATCGAAAAGGCCAAAAGGCTGGTAGAAACCAAAAAAGACGTTGTCATTCTGCTCGATTCCATCACACGTCTGGGCCGGGCTTATAATACGGTAATCCCTTCATCCGGTAAAGTTTTGACCGGCGGTGTCGATGCCAATGCTTTGCAGCGCCCGAAACGCCTGCTCGGTGCGGCTCGTAATGTTGAAGAAGGCGGATCGTTAACGATTATCGCTACCGCTTTGATTGATACCGGCTCACGTATGGATGAGGTTATTTTTGAAGAATTCAAGGGAACCGGCAACTCCGAAATCATTTTGGACCGCAAACTGACCGACAAACGCCTGTTCCCGACTATTGACATTACCCGTTCCGGAACACGAAAAGAAGAATTGCTGGTTGATAAAGACCGCTTGGCCAAAATGTGGGTATTGCGCCGCGTCCTGATGCAGATGGGAATGACCGACGGCATGGAATTCCTGCTTGACAAGCTCCGTCTGAGTAAAGACAACGACGACTTTTTCAACAATATGAATTCTTAAGAAAAAAGCCTTACTTTTTGAGTAAGGCTTTTCTTTTATAAATTTTCCAATGCTTTTTTTACATCCCGCATATTAAAAAAGATATGCTTTATGCCCAATTTCTTAACTTTTTCTATGTATTCCGGATGATTATTCATCGGACAGCCGAGATAAGCAAAAGTTGTCATTCCGGCTTTTTGAGCAGCCGTCAGCCCGGCAAGGGAATCTTCAATCACAATACAGTTTTTCGGACTATACCCCATCTGCTTGGCCGCAAATAAAAATAAATCAGGTTCCGGCTTGCCGTGTTCCACTTGTTGAGCCGTAAAAATATATTCCGGCCGGAAATAAACGTTAAACCCCAAAACATCAAGCTTTTTTTCTGTTTTATCTCTGTTTCCGCCGGTTGCAATGCATTGTGCAAAATTTTCCGTTTCAAAAATTTCTTCCACGCCGTCAACCGGAAGCATTTTTTCCATTGCCTGCCAGTCAAGAATTTTCAATTCGTCAATAAAATCATTATCAATGATGATTCCGAGCTTTGCCAGATTCTCAATTTTTGTTTTCGGACTCATTCCGCCCAAGTGCCGGTTGACGGTTTCAAAATCCCAATCAACGTCCAAACGTTTTTTTAACAAAATCTGCCAATTTTCAAGCCACAGATATTCCGTATCGGAAATAACCCCGTCAAAATCCCAGATTATAAGCTTTGGTTTGTTAATAATCATTTTTGTAAACTTTCAGTATTAAAAAATCGAGTCCGTATAAAGCCCGTACAGAGGAATTTTGACGATTCTATGACAGATTGGTTAACAACAAGTAAAATTGCTTTCAGTGGTCAAAAAATCGCCCGATTTTAAAACTTGCCAATTTTTAAGCTTGAATTTATAACAGACACAGATGTTATTTTAACTTTTGAGGCCAAAATGGACAACCAGACAATTTATGCTCTTTCCACCGTATACGGCAAGTCGGGCGTTGCCATCATCCGCATTTCCGGAAACAATGCCCTTGCGGCGCTGAAAAAAATGACAAGTTTGGATGCAACAAAAATAAAACCGCGTTACGCTTATTTTGTCAGCCTGAAGAATAATGAAGGCAATACGCTGGATAAATGCCTTATTTTGTATTTTAAGGCACCGAATTCTTTTACCGGGGAAGATATTGTCGAAATCCAGACTCATGGCTCCAAGGCCGTAATTTCCGGAGTCCTTTCGACTTTGGCGCAGATAGAAGATTTTCGTATGGCTGAACCGGGAGAATTTTCCAAACGTGCTTTTTATAACGGCAAAATGGATTTAACCGAGGCAGAAGGCCTGGCTGACCTGATTGATGCCGAAACTTCCGAACAGCAAAAATATGCCATGCGCCAAATGGAAGGCGGACTGAAGAACCTGTATGACGACTGGCGGGAACAGCTGCTGAAAATTCTTGCCCATTTGGAAGCTTTTATCGATTTTCCCGATGAAGATATTCCGAATAATGTTATGTCAGAAATGAAAAACAATGTATTTAAACTTGAAAACAGTGTTTATGAACATTTAAAAGCTGATAATATCGGTGAACGTCTGCGTGAAGGCTTTCGTGTTGTGATTGTCGGGCCGCCCAATGCCGGAAAATCAAGTTTGTTAAATGCAATTGCCAATCGTGAGGCCGTGATAGTTTCTGATATTGCCGGAACAACCCGTGACGCGATAGATATCCATTTAGATATCAAAGGCTACCCTGTTATGTTTACCGATACGGCCGGATTGCGGGAAGCAAATGAAGAAATCGAAAAGAAAGGCATTGAAATTGCTTATAGTAAGATAAAATCGGCAGATTTTATAATATGTTTGTTTGATGCCTCAAAAGATGGTGTTCAAATATTTGATAATATAAGAAATTCTTTTAAAAACAATACTATACTTGTCGCAAATAAAAGTGATAAATTAACTTCCGAACAGTGTTCTGAATTAGAAAAACAAGGTTGTATTTTGATTTCCGCCAAACAAAAGGAAGGAATTTCTCAAATTTTAGACCGGATATACGAATATATCTGCGAACGTTTTACTTCCAACTCCAATTTGCTGATAACCCGCAGCCGCTATCGTGAAGCATTGCAGGAAGTTATGGAAAACCTGCAGCATTTCAGTTTTGATAAAGAAATCGAACTGACGGCAGAAGATATTCGTCTGGCTGCCAGGGCTCTGGGCAAAATCACCGGCCGCATAGAAGTCAATGAGATTCTTGATAAGATATTCGGTGATTTCTGTATCGGCAAATAATAAAGCCTTGCAAAAGCCCCAGATTCGTTTATGATTACTTCCGCAGCCGGGAGACCGGTTGTGGTGTCTAGAAAACATCTTACAGATTTATCCACCTTGAGGTGGAGTGCCTAAAATAAGCCGCTTTGCGGACGAAACATGGCGACTGTGTCTGTACAGTTTTTGATCTCCACCGCCAGGAAGAAAACTTCCGGCGGTTTTTTTTATCAAAACAAGGAGCTAAAAAGAAATGGGAAAATTCTATTATCATACGACGGAAGACTTCAATGAAGACCCTTGCGACAGTTTTGAGGCCTTGGAAGAAGAGATAGAGGGTTAAATAAAAGAGCGAGATTAAATAACCGCTTATTATCGTTGTCATTGCCGGACTTGAAGTCGATAGTTGGTGAGAACGAGTGCAAATCCTTAGCTTTAGCTTAGATTTGTACGAAGTTCGAACCCTACGGGACGAAAGGGGCCCGCTTGCGGGAATTTACACCCGGCAATCCACCCTTCAAAGCACAAAGTCCTCACAGAAAATGCCGGAGCACCGCGGTCTCTGTGGCACAATTTCAACAACTGACCGCTCGCCGGTCGCACCGGTCATACCCGGGCACTTTATTTTTTTAGTCATCCCCGGCTTGCCCCGGGGATCCATATTTCAAAACACAATCTTGACTGTGAAAAACAATGGAGCAACGCGGTCGTTGTGGCACAATTTCAACAACTGACCGCTCAGGCCGTTGCCTGTGGATTCTCGGGTCAAGCCCGAGAATGACAATACCTCAAGCACAATCCCTCGTCCGGCACTTTTAACTACCCTTTGCGAATAGCTTAGGTTTAGAAACTTTATACCCCCTCTTTGCTAAGAGGGGGGCAGGGGGCGTTAGAAATGCCCTTTAACGAGTACTTCTTAGTCTTTGTGAAAAAGAGGAAATTAAAAACACTATGTGCCTTCTTGCCGTCTTAGCCTTGGCTTAGACGGCCTGAACTTTTTCACGAAGACTTAGAAAACGAGTTCAGGGCTAACTTTTCTGTCATATCAAAAAAAGCACAAAACATCCATTTGGGCACGATTGAGTGCCCTTTGCGAATGGCTTAGGTTTTGGAGCAAAAACCGAAATTGAAGCACAATGGTAGAGAGCGTAGCGAGGTTAATTTTGCTCTGAAACCTAAGCAAATGAGCGTAGGGCTGCTTTTTTGGTTACTTTTTGGCACCCAAAAAGTAACAAAGAAAAAATAATTTCGGATAAAAAAACAAAACAAGAAGTAAGGAAAAGATTTTTTGACATTCAAAAAGTAACAATGAAAAATAATTTCAGATAAAAAACAAGAAATAAGAAAAGAACTTTTTAGCACTTAAAAAGTAACAATGAAAAATAAAATTATAAAATAAATAAAGAGTGAATTCAGAGGGAGGGAACAATTTATACCCTATTAATCTCTTGCAAACTTTTATCAGTTATATTATACCCAAGACAAAAGAACTTAGGTCAGAAATAATGAATAATAATAAAGAATATGACGTAATAGTCGTTGGCGGCGGACATGCCGGGTGTGAAGCCTGTGCGGCAGCGGCTCGTGTCGGCGCAAAAACGGCTTTAATAACACACAAAATTTCTACAATTGGCGAAATGTCCTGCAATCCGGCAATCGGCGGACTGGGCAAAGGTCATTTGGTAAGGGAAATTGACGCGCTTGACGGCTTAATGGCAAAAGTTATAGATAAGGCCGGCATCCAGTTTAGAATGTTAAACGCCTCCAAAGGTCCGGCCGTTCGTGGCCCGCGTGCTCAGGCTGACAGAGATTTGTATAAAAAATACATGCTGGAAGCTTTGCGAGAGCAAAAAAATTTAGAAATTATAGAGGCCGCGGTTGAAGGTCTGATTTTTGATGAAAATAAAATTACCGGTGTTGTTTTGGCCGATGGTGGCAAAATAAAATCTAAAACAGTGATTCTGACTTCCGGCACTTTTTTGAACGGCGTAATGTTTATCGGACACCAGACAACAATCGGCGGCCGGGTTAATGATGTAACCTGCACGGGAATAACACCGTATTTAAAGTCTGTCGGACTAAAAGTCGGACGGTTAAAAACGGGAACGCCGGCACGATTAAACGGAAAGACTATTAATTGGGATATATTGGAAACGCAGGACGGCGACAATCCTCCGGTTCCCTTTTCCTATTTGACCAAAGAAATCACCAATCCGCAAATTCAGTGCCATATTACGCATACCAATGAAAAAACGCATGAAATCATTCGTGCAAATTTTGATAAATGCGCCCTCTTCTCCGGATTAATTACCGGCATCGGACCGCGTTATTGCCCGAGCATTGAAGATAAGCTTGTTAAATTTGCCGATCGCACCAGTCATCAGATTTTTTTGGAACCGGAAGGACTGAATACCGATGTAGTTTATCCGAACGGTATTTCGACTTCTTTACCGGCGGATGTTCAGGAAGAATTTATCCATACGATAAAGGGATTGGAAAATGTTGAAATCCTGCGCCCGGCTTACGCTATTGAATATGATTTTGTAGATCCGCAGGAGCTGAACAATCACTTGGAATGTAAAAAAGTTCCCGGACTGTTTTTGGCCGGACAGATTAACGGAACGACCGGTTATGAGGAAGCTGCCGCCCAAGGGTTACTGGCCGGAGTGAACGCCGGCTTGAAAGCCTTGGAAAAACCAGGTTTTGAAATTGACCGCAGTGAAGCTTATATCGGCGTAATGATAGATGATTTGATAACAAAAGGCGTTGATGAACCTTATCGTATGTTTACGTCGCGCTCAGAATACCGCCTTTATCTGCGGGCTGATAATGCCGATGCCCGTCTGACGGAAAAAGGATATAAAGCCGGCTGTGTCGGAGAAAATAGATACAGTGTATTTAAAGCAAAAGCGAACAAAATAAATCAATATCGTCAATTAACCGACCAACTTTTCATCACGCCGAATGAGCTGGAAAAATTTGGGATTAAAACCAAAAAAGACGGAACCAAAAGAACGGCTTTTAATGTAATGTCTTACGAAGGTGTTTCACGTGAAACAATAACAAACATCTGGCCTGAATTAAAAGATATTCCGGCCGATGTCTATGAAGAAATTGAAATTGAGGCAAAATATGCCGGATATTTAAAACGTCAGTTGGCAGATATTCAAATATTCAAGAAAGATGAGAATCTGCGCTTGCGCGATGATATTGATTACGGCAAAATCGGCGGCCTGTCGCGTGAAATGATTTTCAAACTCAGTAAAGTCCGTCCGGCGACAATCGGTGAAGCATCCCGCATTCCGGGGGTTACCCCTGCTGCGATTATGGCGATTTTATCTTATGTAAACAGGTAGCTAATGTCAGAAGTTGAAAAAGCAAAATCTCTTTTAAATAATGTAATAGAAACGCGCAGACTTTCATCTTGTCCGTTTTCTCAGGAAATGGAACAAAAATTTTATGACCATTGCCTTTCCGTCGCCTTTATTTCTAAAAAAATTGCTCAGGCCTCCTCAAATCTTGATCCTGAAAAATCATATATATACGGACTTTTGCATGATGCCGGCAGAATAAAAGACGAAAGAACCGAAGGCATTTTTCATGGCCTGACCGGTTTCGATTATCTTGTTTCTCATAATATGCCCGATGCTGCCCGTATTGCTTTTACACACTGTTTTTATGAACCGCAGTTAAATCTTTCAATGTACCGGATGAAACCGCAGGATTATGTTCGCAGTCGCGAACTTCTTAAATCTTTGTCTTTTAACGATTATGACTATCTGGTTCAACTGGCTGATATTTTAAATGATTGCGGCCGTCAGTGCACTATAGAATATCGTTTTGACAGCGTTGCCAAAAGACATAATCTGAATGATCAGGTTGTAAAAGCCTCGATTAAAAAAATGAATGAATTGAAAAAGTACTTCGATGAAAAATGCCGGTGCAATATTTATGATTTATTGGAAATAGAACATAAAATATCCGTTTGATTTAGACAATGTATTTAAAGAGGAAAGTCTGAAAAATGAATCGGTTGTTTCCCACCAGAAAAAAAGCGGAAGAGATTTTTGAAACAGTGATTCAAAAACGCAATGCCACAAAATATCCTTTTAAGCCGGAATGGGAAACTGAATTTCGCAAACATTGCCATGCTGTTGCCTCAATTGCCGAAAAAATAGCCGGCTGCTGTCCCGGGCTTGATTCTGAAAAAGCCTATGTCCTGGGATTGTTGCATGATTGCGGCCGCTGTGTAGATGAGTTTGCCGAAAATCGGTTTCATGCCAACGTCGGTTTTGACTGGATGATGTCAGAAGGATATGACGATGTTGCCCGCGTATGCATTACCCATAGTTTTTATGATAAAGATTTTGATATTGAAAAATTTACCCAGCCGTATGATGATTTGTTAAAATGTCAGGCGTATCTCAAAAACGTGACCTATAATGATTACGACCTGTTGCTGCAGCTGGCTGACGTGCTAAATGACAAAGGGACGACTTGTACGATAGAATACCGTTTTGCCAGTTTGGCGCGGCGTTACAATAATCCCGGAATTTTGATTCACGTGAAACAATTGCAGCAAATCAAGGCATATTTTGAACAAATCTGCGGCCGGAATATTTACGACTTGGTAGGAGTAAAATATGATAAAACCCAAATTTCCGGATCTGGTCACGGCCGAGAAACTTTGGCATGCGGTAATTCTTAACCGCTTGTCTAAACCTTATCCTTTTAAAGACCGGGACGCTTACGCCTTTCATACCAGAAATGTTGCGCGTTTTGCCAAAATTATTGCAGAACGCATCCCTTTTCTTGATTCTGAAAAAGCTTATATATTAGGTCTTTTGCACGATTACGGCAAAAGAATTAACGAACGGGAAGAAAACCGCTTTCACGGACGTGAAGGCTATGAAGAAATGTTAAAGCTCGGCTATGATGACGTTGCCCGCATTTGCCTGACACATACTTTTCATATTCAAAATTTTTCGGATGAAGAATATAACTATCCAAAAGAATGGCTTGATTGGGCAAAAACAAAACTCCGCAATTATGAATATAATGATTATGACCGCTTAATCCAGTTTTGCGATATGCTGACCGAAGATTTTAACTTTGTAACCATTGAACAACGAGCCGAAGGCATTGCCCGGCGTTATCATCTGTCAGCCACTCAAAAACAAAACCTGATTCGCGATGCTCTGCCCTTAAAAAAGCATTTTGATACTTTGTGCGGGACCAATGTCTACAATCTTCTGGGAATAAAAGACCGGGATTATTAAGCCGGAATTAACCATTATAAAATATAATACGCACAATCAAAATAAAGGAAGGTGCGCAATGCTGAAATCAAGATTTTTTATTCCGGAAAAGTTAATTATCAACGGCGGAAAACCGGTTGCCGGTTCCGTTGACATCAGCGGAGCAAAAAACTCGATTCTCGGGTTGATGTGCGCATCATTGCTGACGGACGAGCCAGTAATTTTGCACAATGTCCCGAATATCAGCGATGTTCTGGAATTAGGACAGATATTGATAGAATTAGGCGTCGATGTTCGCTACAATTTCCGGCAGAAAATTTTATATCTCCATGCAGCCAAAATCAGCAATAATGTTGTTTCGCAAAAAGCTTCGCATATTCGCGCAAGCTATTACCTTTGGGGATCGCTACTGGCCCGCTTTCGTTATACTAAAGAATTTGACAGCCTGAAGGTTTACATTCCGGGCGGTTGTTCTTTTGGCGGCAAACGTCCGACCGATTTTCATGAAGATTTAATCCGTTCGGTCTTGGGAGCATCGATAGAAGAAGAAAATACCGACAAAGGAAATTATCTGATTTTCACCCTTCCGAAAAAAAGTCCGGAAACCGTCCGGCCGATTTATACCACATTGCGCGTTTCTCACGGGGCAACATTTCACTGGCTTTTGGCTGTTGCCGGCGCCCAGGATGTTAAAATGATTTATAATGCCTCGCTTGAGCCGGAGGTTTCAAATCTGATAGATATGCTGCAGCAGATGGGATTGGGGCTTACCGGCAGTGAAAGCACCGGCATAATTTACGACGGAAAAAACAAATCTCTGCTCAAAGGCGGAAGTTTTTATGTTATACCGGATCGGATTGAGGCCGCGACTTATGCTCTGCTTGCTTTGGGAACAAAAGGCGAGATTCAGATTAACGGCATCAATTTTGAGCATTGCCGCCCGTGGTTTTCCCAATTAAATAAAATGTTTTCAAGCGGAATTTTTTATTCTCCCGACAGAACGCAGCTTAGTTTTAACTTTTGCAATCGGCCGAAATTTAACGGTGTGATTATGCAAATGACGCCTTTTCCCGGAGCTGAAACGGATATCCAGCAAATTTGGACACCGATATTGGGTCTTGCCGAGAACGATTCAATGATAACCGATGCCATTTGGCCGGGACGCGACGGACATTTAAAAGAAATGCGCAAATTCGGATTACGTTGCGAAAATGAAAAAATAGATATCGTAACCAGCCAGGTCATTGCCAACAAAGAAGCCCTGATTGTTAAAATCCACCCGTCAAAATATCATGGTGCCGATGTTAGCGGAATGGATTTGCGCGGCACCATCGGTCTGATTTTGACTGCTGCCGTTGCAGAAGGAAAAAGCACGATTAAAACGCCTTCTTATGCTCTGCGCGGATACCCGAACCTGGTGCATAATTTACAAAATATAGGCATAGATATTCAAACTTCTGCAGAAGGGGAAGATATTGAACTTTTACCGTATTATGAAGTTTAGTTATGCAAAATTTTAGTTATCACACACATACGTTGTTTTCTGACGGTCGTAATGCTGCCGAAGAAATGTTGGAACAAGCCGTTAAATGCGGATTGGCAGAGGTTGGCTTTTCCGAACATCTGGTCGTTCATAAAAATTTTAAACAGAGCCCGAGTTGGTCAAAACTTCAGGCTTATCACGGCGCCCACATCTATCGAACAGATTTTGCTGAAGCCGCCGAGGCTTTTGCAAATTATAAGGCTAAAATAGAAAAACTTAAAAAGAGCTATCCTCTAAAAATTTTTGTTGGCGCCGAAGTAGATTTTTTTACTTATGACGGTTGGTTGGAAGAATTTAAAAATTTCCGAAAACAAACGAATCTGGATTATTATATTACCGGTAATCATTTTCTTTTTCCTGAAAATTGTGAATATCCCATTGATGCCGATGAATTAACCAAACATATTCCGAATCCTTCTCAGCAAAAAGATTTTCTCCGCCGGCATTTTCTGACCATAAAAAAGGCCGCCGCCAGCGGATTATTTGATTTTGTGGCGCATATTGATTATATGCGAAGGGTTCCGGGGTGCAATGACGAAAGTTTTATGCCGGAAAAAGAACAGCTGCTGCAGACTCTGGCAAAAAACAATATTCCGGCGGAGTTAAGCACTAAAGGACTCCGAAAAGACGGGCATTATTACCCGGCACCGATACTGCTGCAAAAAATGCATATGCTCAATATTCCAATTCTTATCAGTGATGATGCCCATCGAACAAGCGAATTATGCCGTAATTTTGCCGACGCTGAAAGATTATTGCAAAGTCTTGAATATAAAAATCGTTGGAAATTAAATAAATTTTGATGGTTTGAGTCAAGAAACTATGTCTAACCTGTTGATTTTAGAATCTTTTTTATAAAAGAAAAATTGTGTATTCTGCTTGTGCTTTTGTTATAAATTAGATGTTTATAACTACGTTTTTTGTATTTTAAATTTTTTATAAAAATTATATAAATATTTTATGGAAAATTTAGAGCGTAAATATACTGTTTCACGTGAAACAATGGACAAGTTAAAGTTATACGAGTCATCACTTTATGAGTGGCAAAACCGTATGAATCTTGTCAGTCGCAGTTCATTGGAAAACGCCTGGAAACGTCATTTTTTAGATTCTATGCAAATTTTTTCTTTGCTTCCGAATAAAGGTGTTGTCTACGATTTTGGCTCTGGAGCTGGGTTTCCTGGAATGGTGCTGGCTGTTATGGCTCAAGAAAAAACGCCGTATTTAAAATTTAAGCTTGTAGAAAGTATTAGTAAAAAAACGCTGTATTTAAAAGAAGTTAAGAAAATAACAGGTATAACTAACGTTGAAGTTATAAATGAACGGATTGAAAACTTGCCGGCCGAACCGGCAGCTGCCATAACATCGCGTGCAATGGCTTCTTTAAACAGTCTGTTAGGCTATGCTCAAAAATTTTGTACACCAAAAACCAAATGTATTTTTCTCAAAGGCAAAAGTTATAAAGAAGAAATAGAAGAAGCTGAAAAGTTTTGGAATTTCTCTATTGAAATTTTGCCCGGCAGCGAAAGCGATGAAGGTGTTATTTTAATTATAACGGATATTCAGAAAAGGAGATAATATATGCCAAGAATAATTGCTATAGCCAACCGCAAAGGCGGCGTCGGCAAGACCACGACCACGGTCAATGTTGCAACGGCAATGGCCGCCACCGGCAAAAAGGTTTTGGTAATTGATTTGGATCCGCAGGGAAATGCGTCAACTTCCATGGGCATTGACAAACGCGGCCGTATGGTATCTTCTTACGAAGTTCTCCTGGGTGCCCGCAAATTAAGCGAAGCGATTGTCTGGACGGAGATTCCAAACTTTTCTCTGGTACCGTCGTCTCCTGATCTCGCCGGAGCCGAAATAGAGCTCGTCGATATGGATAACCGTGAATATGCATTAAAAAAGGCCATCCAGCGTGACGCCGTCAACTATGATTATGTTCTGATTGATTGCCCGCCTTCTTTGAGCCTGGTAACCATAAACGCGCTTGTAGCAGCCAATGCCGTAATTGTTCCGCTGCAATGTGAATTTTTGGCTCTGGAAGGCATTACGGATTTGATTCGGAACATTAATACGATTAAGAAAAGATTTAACCCGTCATTAGAACTTCAGGGTGTTGTTTTAACAATGTACGATAAAAGAAACAACCTGACTCAGATGGTAGAAGAAGATGTTCGCAACTTCTTCGGCAAAAAGGTTTATAACACTGTTATACCGCGGAACGTCCGGATTTCGGAAGCGCCGTCGCACGGCAAACCCGTTTTGCTGTATGATTTCAAATGCCCGGGCTCACAGGCCTATATCAGCCTGACCGGCGAAGTATTAAAAAGAGAAAAGGAACTGGTTGCATGTTAGATAACGAATTGGACGAACTGCTGAATAGCGGCGAAAACGAAAATTCCCATACGGAAAATTCTGAACATCACAAACGCAAAAGTCTCGGGCGCGGGCTCGGAGCTTTGCTGGGCGATGATGATTTAACGGCTGAAGATGTTTTTTTAACATCCGATTCCGCCGCAGGCAGCCATGCGGACGTTGAAATCCCGGTCAGCAGTATCATTCCGGGAAAATACCAGCCGAGAACGGAATTTGATGAAGAAGCCTTAAACGCTTTGGCCGAATCAATCAAAGAAAAGGGCGTTCTTCAACCCCTGCTCGTTCGTAAAAAGGATGATAAATATGAAATTATAGCCGGCGAACGCCGCTGGCGGGCGGCTCAAAAAGCCGGATTGGAAAAACTTCCCGTTATCATCAAAGAGCTGGATGATAAAGAAGTCTTGGAAGTTGCTTTGGTCGAAAATCTGCTGCGTGAAAATTTGTCTGCCATAGAAGAGGCCGAAGGTTTTCAGCGTTTGATTGACGAATTTTCTCATACTCAGGAGGCTTTGTCGCAGATTGTCGGCAAATCTCGCAGCCATATTGCCAATACGTTGCGTCTGCTCGGCCTGCCCGATTCGATAAAAGAAATGATAAAAGAAGGTAAATTAAGCGCCGGCCATGCTCGTTGTCTGATAGGGCTTGAAAATGCCGAGGAATTGGCAAAAACAATCATTCAAAAAGATTTAAGCGTCCGGCAGGTTGAAGAACTCGTTAACCGCCTGAAAGAAAAAGGCGGCAAGACGGAAGAAAAAAAATCTGCCAAAAAGAACGAGGATCTGGAAGCCATTGAAAAAGATTTGAAAAAATCTCTGGGGCTGCGGATAAAAATTACGCCAAGCAAACAGGGCGGCGGAAAAGTCGTTCTGCAATATGCTTCGGTTGCTGAGTTGGATATGATTGTTGACATCTTGGAAAATAAGCGCAAGAATAGTCTGAACCCGGAAAATCAGGTATCTGCACAGACATCTGTCGCCGCACCGGCCGGCAATTCCGAAAAATTTACCATAAAAGTAGTTGATTAAAGAGAGAATAAAAAATGACAATTCTGGATAATATGCTTAAAAAATGTGAAGAAGCCGGATATACGCCGACCAAAAACATTGAAAAAATCGCCAAAGCCAAAAGTATGATGTTTGGTGATGCCGAATGGCAGAGATGCCCCTGTGACGGACAAAATCCTGCTCGTTACTGCATTTCGGAACAATGTCGCAAAGATATTGAAGAAAAAGGCGTCTGCCATTGTAATTGTTATCAAAAGGCCGCCGAGGTCAAAAAAGAACAATCGGCATAGTTTGTTTTTCAAAAAGCCCTGCACATATAGCGGGGCTTTTTCATTAAATGTCAAAGAGTTAATTCAAATATTTTGATAATTCTTCACTCAGAATTTTTTCCAATTCCTCATCTCCGCAGATTTTTGCACATTGAACGGCTTGTTCCAAATTCTTGCGTGCATCTTCTTTTTGCCCGCGCTTATGTTCAATCAGGGCTATATTGGCAAAATCTGTTGCGGCAGCGTTTAATCGGTCGTTTTTCTGTTCCAACTGCAGAGACTGGGCAAAAAAGCCCTTTGCCCGCAGCAATTCTCCCTTTTGCAGAAAAATAAGCCCGAGCAGACTGTAAGCATTGGCAATATGAAAATTGACGGATTCGTTTTTTGCTTCCTCGGTAATTTGTCGCAAAATAGATTCGGCTTTTTCCGCTTCTCCCAGTTCAAAATAAGCCGTTGCCTGCAAGTATAGACAATCCAGCCGCGACGACGCATCATTAAGTGCCGCATGCAGCTTTTCGGCTTTTTTTGCAGTGTTAATCAAAGCCTTATAATTTTTCTGATGCAGCTGAATATAACAGGAAATATCAAGACTAAAGGCTTCTCCCTGCAGATTTTTTTCTTCTTTGTGCATTTTTAATGCGTCTAAAACTGTTTTATGCGCTCCTTTGACATCTCCTCGGATAAGACTCATTAAGGCTGATTGGTTAATGATTTCCGCTTCCGCCGTTCTTCTGCCGAGTTTATTATTTATGCGGCGGGCTTGGTGAAAATAATCTTCAGCCTCACTAAAACGTTTTTGCATAACCATTAGCATACCCAGATTCCCGCAGGTATCGGCTACGCCGTCCGGAAATTTTATGTCTTCGTAAATTTTTTTCGCTGTTCGCAGCATTAGCTCGGAAACATCTTCTATCGCAGAAACGCGATAAATCGTTCCCAAAAAGATTTGCGCCCTTGCCGCCTCGTAAAAGGCGTGTTCTTTTTCAAAACCGGCAACGGCTGCCGCTCCGTATTCCGAAGCTTCCTGCAAGCCGCCCCAACTCGCGGCGTCTTGTGCCAGCAAATAATTTTTAACCGCGCGGATATAGCGGTTTTTGACCTTGGAAGGAATTTTTTCCAGTAAAGCCATTCCCTTTTTCTTTTCTCCGGTCAAAAAATAGAGTTCTGCCAGATAAGCGGCAGCTTCATAATCATCAGGTTTGTTTTTCAAACAGAAAATAAGAGGACGGATAGCTTTTTCCGGTTTTTTACAGGCCGTTAGAACGGCCGCTTCTTTTTTCATTCCTGCTTTTTTCAAAAGATAACGCAGCGGCTTTCTTTGTCCGGAAACAAAATGCTGCAGGGCTTCTTCTCCGCCTCTTTGCCGCAGAGCTGTCCGACAGATTCGGTCGGATGCCGGCCGGGCAAAAAATTTTTCTCCGGTATTAAAGGATTGCAAATACAACAAATGCTGAAAAATTTTCTTTTTCCAATAGGCCGTCAGCAATGATTTTCTCAACAGCAGAAACAAAACGCTGAAAAATAAAATTGTCGTCAGTAACAAATATTTCATCAAATCTTTACATTATCTTAGTTATTGCACTTATATTATCAAGCATAGCAATAAAAAAACAGAAGTATAGGGAATTTTTCAAAATGAGCATTTCAAAATTAAAATCCGAACAGCTTTATACCAAATGCGATCCCAAAAAATTTGATTTCAGCACAACGGCCGAACTTGCCGAACGCCTTTCCGCTCTTGGGCAGGACAGAGCTTTAAGCGCAGTTGAAGTCGGCATAAACATCAAATCAAAAGGGTACAATCTGTTTTGTCTGGGGCCGGAAGGAACCGGAAAAACCAGCCTGGTCAAACGCGTTCTGGTCGAAGAGGCTAAAAAACGCCCGACCCCGGATGACTGGGCATATATTTACAATTTTGAAGAGCCGCATAAACCTCTGGCAATCAGTTTTCCGCCGTCCAAAGCAACCGAATTTGCCAAAGATATTGATAAATTGATTGAAGACTTTTCTGTTTCCCTGCCGGCAATTGTTGACAGCGACGAATATAAAGCCGGATTAAGCATTATCAAAGAAAAATATAAGCAGAAAAAAGAAGAATATATAAAAATCCTGCAAAAAAAGGCCAAAGGAAAAAGCGTATCCCTGCTCCATATGCCGGTCGGACTGGTTGTTGCCCCGGTCAAAAATGGCGAAGTCTTGAGCCCGGAAGCTTTTGAAGAACTCCCGGATAATGAAAAACAACAGCTGATGAGCGATCTCAATGCCATGCAGGAGGAGATTGAAAACACAGCGCAAGATCTGCCTGATTATGAAGAAAAGCAGCGTAAAGAAATTAACATTCTGCGCGAAAAATTCATCAAAATCGCCGTTAAGCGCCCGATAGATGCCTTGCGCCAGAAATATAAAGGGCACCGCCAGGCAGGGGAATTTCTGCGCAGCATTCAAAAATATATTGTCGAACATATTGAAGAATTTCTGCCGGACAAAGAAAACGCCGGTTGCGAAGAAGATGCTCTGACTTCCCTGCTCAACCGGATGAACAAACAGGAAGAAGACAAGTTTGCCAAATTTAAGGTTAACGTCGTTGTTAAAAACGAGAAAAACTCCGGCGCGCCGATAGTTCACCTTGATCACCCGACGCAGGGAAATCTGGTCGGACGGGTTGAACGGCTGCAGCAATATGGTGCGTTGTTAACGGACTTTACATTGATTAAAGCCGGCGCTTTGCATCGTGCCAACGGCGGTTTTCTGCTGATTGATGCCCGCAAGCTTCTTTTGCAACCCTTTGCCTGGGATTCCCTGAAACGGGCATTGGCCTCAAAATGCATAAAAATTGAGGCGCCGAGCGATGAAACCAGTTTTACGACCATCTCTCTCGACCCTGAACCGATTCCGCTGGATGTCAAAGTTATTCTGACCGGTGATGCAGACCTTTACGATGTTTTGTCGGAAAGAGACCCCGACTTCAATGATTTCTTCAAAGTTGAAGCCGACTTTGGTATGTTAATGGACAGAACGCACGATAATGAAATTGAATACGCCAAATTAATCGGTTCGCTGTCCAAGAAAAAAAGACTGCGTTCATTGAATAAACAGGCCGTTGCCAAGATTATCGAATATTCATCCCGTTTGGCGGAAGATTCTGAAAAATTGACCGCCCATATTGCCTCAATCGGCGATCTGCTGAGAGAAGCCGATTATTGGGCCCGGGTTTCAAAATCCAATCAAATCGGCAAGAATCACGTTGAACAGGCAATAGAAGCGCAAATTTACCGGAGCAGCCGGATAAAAGAAGCAATGCTGGAACAAATTGACGACGGTTCGATTTTAATGGACGTTACCGGTTCGCGCGTCGGGCAGATTAACGGTCTGGTCGTCTATAACTTCTCCCGTACCAGCTTTGGTAAACCGGCAAGAATCACGGCACAGGTCCGGCTTGGCAGCGGTGATTTTGTTAATATTGAGCGCGAAGTCGAAATGAGCGGGCCGATTCATACCAAAGGCGTGCTTATCTTGCAAAGCCTGCTGGCCAACCGTTTTGCCAAAGAAACACCGTTGTCCTTGAGTGCTTCGATTGTTTTTGAACAGTCTTACGGCGGTGTAGACGGCGACAGTGCGTCTTCGACAGAATATTATTGCCTGTTGTCGGCCATTTCCGGTATTCCGATTAAACAAAACATTGCCGTAACCGGGTCTATCAACCAGTTCGGTGAGATTCAGCCGATTGGCGGCGTGAACGAAAAAATCGAAGGCTTTTTCGATGTTTGCAAACATCACGGGCTGACCGGCACGCAAGGCGTTATCATTCCGCGGACAAATATTAAAAACCTGATGCTGCGAGATGATATTTTGACCGCTGTTGATGACGGAAAATTCCATATCTATGCCATAGATACGGTTGATGACGGTATTGAAATTCTGACCGGAATGAAGGCCGGAAAACCGGATAAAAACGGCCGCTATAAAAAAGGAACCGTTAATTATGAGGTTCAAAAACGGCTGGAATATCTGTATAAAAAATATGTTCATTATGCCAGAGAAACTCATGGCAGTATGTTCAGATAAAATACATTATTGTATTAAAGAAAAATCCCCGGAAGATAACCGGGGATTTTTCTTCTTCAACAACGGGCTAAATTTTTCTGTTATGAAGCATTTTGTAACGGTGTATTTAAATCTTCTCCGATATCGTCAAACACAACCGGAATATGCTGTTTAAAGTCTCTCAAGACGGCTTTCATAATTTGTTGAACCGTCGGATGAGCGGCCGCCGCCGTCCTTAATGTAAAAATATGCCGCCATTCGCGCAGATTGGCCGTCATAACCACATCGGCTTTAACGGAATGCGGCAGCAGCATTCTTGCCTGGTCAGCTTTTGCCCCGAGCCCGCACATTTTCATATATTGTTTTTCTATGGCGCATATTCCGTCATACCAGCTCTGATACATCTCCGTACCTTCCTGAATATGACAGGGTTTGATGACCGTAATTTCGGAACCGAACTTGTCTTTGAAATAATTGCAGTAACGGGTGCTTTCTATTGCAAAAGAGGCAAGGCGGTGGCGGGTCAGGTCTTTATAACAACCAAGGTCGCAGGTAATTTTGACCGTAATGCTGTAATGTTCCAACATGGCGGTATGCCCGAGCTCTATCAGCTTTTTTACCATTTTAGCGGCGCTGCCTTCGGTAATGGCGCCTTCGGATTTATAACAGTTGCGTGCGCATTTTTCTATAAATTTCAAAATATAATCACCGTCAAGCGGAGTCCAGATTTCATAACTGGGTTCAATTACTCTAACCATAAATTTTCCTTAAGTTTTAAGTAAAAAACAACAATAATGATATTCGGATAAAATGCATAAAACCAGTATAAATTGGCAATTGATAACAAAAAAAGTAACCATATATTTACTAAAATCGCCTAAGGTAAAAACAATAAAAAATCAGACAAACGGGAAAATTCTATGGGATTTTTAAAAAAGATAATGCTGGGCTGCGGCGCTTTGTTTCTGATATTGGCAGGCGGAGCCGGAACCCAGAGCTCCAGCACCGTACTGCAGGGCGGCGGTTTCTTCGGATTATTGATTGGTCTGGTCATTTTATATCTTTTTGCCCGGATGGCCTGGCGGGCAATGGGCTGCCTGCCGTCAGCGCTGATTATCCTGGGTATTGTTGTTTTTATTTTATACGCTATTGGCGCTTTTAATAACGGAATAGGGGGAATAATTCCCAATGTCAAATCGTTTCTCGGGCAAAATTCCTCTCCCCGGCAGCTTTCCCGTACGGCAGAAATTCCTCAGGAAATGGACGAAGAGTTTTACAATGCTCAAAACCGGCAGGCTCCGGAAGAACAGGAAAACGGTATGGAACAGCTGGTTAACCGTTTATCGGAAGGTTTTGGCGGTGGAACCGTTCAACAGCCTGTCCCCCGGGCACCGGCATATCCGACAATTTACGGCTCTGCCGGCGTAATCAGCGGTGATACGTTAAAAATTAAAGGGCGTTTTTTCAAATTATACGGAATTGACGCGCCGGAACTGAATCAGCGTTGCGCCGACGGCAACGGACGTTCTTACAGTTGCGGCAAAATAGCGGCGCGCTGGCTGCGGGATTGGATTATGGACAATCCTCTGGAATGCCGGATTATGCAACAGGATAAAAAAGGCAATATGGTCGGCAACTGCGCTTTGGGGGCTTATGATTTAGGTGCGGCAATCGTCAATGCCGGCTGGGCGGTTGCTTATGAAAAATACACCGATATCTATGTTCCTTACGAACAACAGGCAAAAATAAACCGGCGCGGCCTGTGGAACGGAAAGTTTTATAAACCCTGGGACTGGCGGCAAATTCAGCAGCAGCGCCCAGAAATCAAAATCACCCGGCCGAAACGCAAACATGTCGGCGATATTTTTGAGTAAACAGATGACGGAAAGTTTTGAATATATCTCGACAGACGAGGCCTCAACCGTAGCACTCGGGCAAAAATTGGCACAAATTGCCAAAGTCGGCGATGTTTTTGCCTTGTTTGGCACGTTAGGAATGGGAAAAAGCGTATTGGCACGCGCTTTTATCCAAAGCCTGTCCGGAGCAGAGGAGGTTCCGAGCCCGACTTTTACGCTGGTGCAAAGCTACGATGCACCGGATTTTGAAATTTTCCACTACGATTTATACCGGATTAAATCGCCGGAAGAAATTTTTGAAATCGGTATGGAAGACGCCATGTATCAGGGCGTCAGTCTGATTGAATGGCCGGAAATGATGGGGGGATATCTGCCGCGCAATTGTTTCCGGGTTGAGATCACGCCTTTTGAAAACGGGCGGAAAATAACCATATCCGGCAATTCTGAAGAAAAAAAACAACGACTGGCGGAATTGGAAAAAATCATATGAGCAATATTCATGCATCCTGCGTCGATTATGAAAACAAGGGAATACTGCTTCTCGGGGCGTCAGGCAGCGGAAAATCCGGCCTGTGCCTGGAATTGATTTTGAATTATAATGCCGCACTGGTAGCCGATGACCGGGTGGAAGTTGAGCCGAAAGCAGGAGAAATTTATGCTTCTTCGCCGGAAAACATCAAAGGTCTTTTGGAAGTGCGCAATGTCGGAATATTGCACCTGCCTTCTAAAGAAAAAAGCAGAATAAATGTCGTTGTCAAACTGGAACCGGCCTCTGTTTCGCTGGAGCGTCTGCCGGAGCCGGAAACTTACAGCCTGGAAAATGTAAATATTCCCTTGCTGCATTTTAATGAAAACGATTCCGCCATTGCTGCCAAAATTATTGCCTTCTTAAATTTTCCGCGCATTTGATTCTGTTGCAAAAAGATAAACGAACTAAGGGGATGACTTTGATTAGTTTGTTGATTTCTGCTGTTTTTATATATAATATATGCCCAACGCGTTAATTCAAAGAGAGATGACCATGGTAAAAAAATATGTTGAAAGATTTTTAAGAAAACAAGGAAAACCGCTTGTTGCGTTTATTTCGCGCCTCGGCGAACTGTCAATGTTTATCGCCCGCGCCTTATACAACTGTGTTACCCCGCCGTTTTACCTCCGCCTGCTGGGCAAACAAATGATAGATATCGGCTTTTATTCTCTGCCGGTCGTCGGACTGACCACAATCTTTGCCGGTATGGTTATTGCCTTGCAAAGTTATTCCGGTTTTGCCCGTTTTGGAGCGGAAAGTGCGGTTGCTACCGTTGTTCTTATCTCCGTAACCCGCGAGCTGGCACCGGTTTTATCGGCTCTGATGGTTGCCGGTCGTATCGGTGCGGCAATGGCGGCAGAAATCGGCACAATGCGTGTTACCGAACAAATTGACGCTTTAACAACCTTGTCGACCAATCCGTTTAAATATTTGGTAACGCCCCGGATTGTTGCCGGCGTTTTGGTTTTGCCGCTGCTGGTTTTGTTCGGCGATGTCATCGGCATTTTCGGCGGATATGTCATCGGCGTTTACAAACTCGGTTTCAACCCGGCAAACTACATCAATTCCACCTTGCAGGAGCTGCAGGCCATTGATATCACCACCGGCGTAGTCAAAGCCTGCGTCTTTGGTTTTATCATTGCCTTAATGGGGTGCTATAACGGGTACAAATCAAAAGGCGGTGCACAAGGCGTAGGCGAAGCAACGACCAATGCCGTTGTGTCGGCCTCTATTTTGATTTTGATATTCAACTATATCATTACCGAAGTCTTCTTTTCCAAATAACCCGCAGCAGAGGAATAAACAATGTCAGAAACAAAAATTAAAATTACGAATTTGAAAAAAGCTTTCGGACGCAAAGTTGTTCTCGACGGCGTAGATTTGGAAGTCAAAAAAGGAGAGTCCCTGGTTGTTATCGGCGGCTCCGGAACCGGAAAATCCGTTTTGATAAAATGCATTCAGGGAATTTTGGTGCCGGAAACCGGTTCAATCAAGATTGACGGCAATGAAATTGTCGGTGTTAACGAAAAGCAAAAAGAAGAAATGCACGCCAAAATGGGCATGTTGTTTCAGGGCGGCGCCTTGTTTGACAGCTTAAGCGTTTGGGAAAACGTTGCTTTTGGCCTGATTGAAAATCAGAAAATGCCGAAAAAAGAAGCCAAACTGGCGGCAATTAACGTCTTGCGGCAGGTTGGACTGGCGCCTGATGTTGCCGATTTGTCACCGTCCGAACTTTCCGGCGGTATGCAAAAACGCGTCGGTCTGGCACGCGCTATCGCAACCAAACCGGAAATCATCTTTTTTGACGAGCCGACAACCGGGCTTGACCCGATTATGTCGGACGTGATTAATGACCTGATTATTGAGTCGGTAAAAGGCCTGGGCGCAACAGCCTTGACCATCACGCACGATATGGCGTCCGCCCGCAAAATTGCTGACCGGATTGCCATGCTTTACAAGGGAAAAATCATCTGGCAGGGAACGGTCAAAGAAATGGACAAGACCGACAATCCGTATGTCAACCAGTTTATCCGCGGAAGTTCCAAAGGCCCGATTAAAGTAGAGGTTTAAGCTATGGCAAAAAAGGGCGGCAGCGAGTTTGTTTGTCAAAACTGCGGCACGGTATATCCGCGCTGGCAGGGAAAATGCGATGCCTGCGGCGAATGGAATACGATTGTTGAAGAAAAAGTCGGCGGAGAAGGTTTTTCCAATCTTGCCCCCAAGCATAAAGGCAAAATCATCGACTTTGTGCCTTTAAGCGGCGCACAGGAAAAACTCAACCGCCTGTCAACCTCAATCAAAGAACTGGATCGCGTTTGCGGCGGCGGTTTAGTCGCCGGATCGGTTATATTGGTCGGCGGCGATCCGGGTATCGGAAAATCGACGTTGCTGCTGCAAACCTGCGCTAAAATCGCTAATCTGCCGGAACATCCGGAGTGTTATTATATCTCGGGCGAAGAGGCGATAGACCAGGTGCGGATTCGCGCCAAACGTTTAGGGTTGGAACAAGCGCCGGTCAAACTGGCCAGTGCTACCGATATTAAAGACATTATCGCTACATTGGAAAAGTCAAATGCCGCTGTGGTGATTATCGATTCCATCCAAACCATGTATCTGGAAGAAGTCGAGTCGACACCGGGCAGCGTCGCCCAGGTCAGAGCCTGCAGTTATGAACTGATAAAACTGGCCAAAAAGAAAGGTTTTACACTGTTTTTAGTCGGGCATGTTACCAAACAGGGCTCAATCGCCGGGCCACGCGTTTTGGAACATATGGTTGATACGGTTTTGTATTTTGAGGGCGAAAGAGGGCACCATTTCCGGATTCTGCGGGCGGTAAAAAACCGTTACGGCGCTACTGACGAAATCGGCGTTTTTGAAATGCAGGATCAGGGCTTGGTGGAAGTAGACAATCCATCGGCTTTGTTTTTGGCGGAAAGACAGGGGAATATCTCTGGTTCCTGCGTTTTTGCCGGCATAGAAGGTTCGCGTCCGGTTTTGGTCGAAATCCAGGCGCTGGTCAGCCAAACCGGATACGCCAGCCCCAAACGCGCCGTCGTCGGCTGGGATAGCAACCGCTTGTCAATGGTTTTGGCGGTTTTGGAAGCCCGTTGCGGCATAAATCTGAGCTCTCAGGATGTATATCTGAACATTGCCGGTGGGTTAAGAATAACCGAACCGGCGGCTGATTTGGCTGTTGCCATGGCCGTAATATCCTCGCTGACCAACAAACCGCTGCCGCATGATATGGTTATCTTTGGCGAAATCGGTCTTTCGGGTGAGATTCGTGCGGTCAGCCAGCCGAACTTGCGGCTGAAAGAAGCGCATAAGCTTGGCTTTGCCAGTGCCATAATGCCGCCGGAGCATAAAAAGGACAATTCCGGCAATAAACGGGACTACGGAATGTCTTTGTACGAAATCGGCAATGTTCAAAGGCTGGTTAATTGGTTTAATTAAAATTAAAGGATAAAAGATGAATAACGTAGACGTCATAATTCTGTTTGTGGTCGGAATTTCCGGACTGATAGCGCTGAGCCGCGGCCTGGTAAAAGAGGTCTTGTCGATTATCGGCTGGGTTCTGGGCACGATTGCCGTTATTTATCTGCTTCCGGTCTTAAATCCGCTGACGGAAGAATATATTGCCGAAGGAATGATTGGCGGAATTATCACCGCCTTAAGCATTCTGATTGTTTTTATGATAATCTGGAACGTTTCCACCAGCGGGATTATAAACGATATCAGAATATCCAAAATGAGTTCTCTGGACAGGATTCTGGGGCTGTTTTTCGGCATAGCGAGAGCTTTTTTGCTGATTGTTCTGGTTTATATTTTGCTAAGCTGGATTATGCCGCATGACAAGCAGCCGGAAGTTTTGCAGGAATCAAAATATTTTAACATTGCCGGCAATTTTGCCAAACCGATTGAAAACCTGATTCCGGAAGAAACTTTGGAAAGCATCCGTAAAAAGGCCGAAGAAATGAACGGCAAAGAGGAAGAAGACAAAAAGAAAGAAGCCGCCGCCAAAGAAGAGAAAAAGCAAAAAGACGCTCAGGCCCTGTTTGACAAACTGACTCAGCCTCAGGTCAAAAAGTTCAAAAAAGACGTTGAGAAAGCTAAAAAGCTCGATGAACAGGTGGAAGAAGGCTATAATAAACTGGAACGGGATAATCTTGACCGGTTGATTGATAATATCCATTAAATTAGACAATTACGTCTGTATCATCCGGGACACATCTTCCCTCCCTTAAAAAGACGCTTGCAAAAAGCATAGATTCGTTTAATATAATTCACGCAGTCAGGAGGCTGACTGTGGTGTCTAGAAAACATCTTGTAAACAATATTCCGCTTCAGCGGAGTATCCAATATAAGCGTGCCCGCACGACGAATAGCCATAACTGGTCTATGCAGTTTTTCGGCTCCATCCGCCTGTTTTTTAGGCGGATTTTGTTTTTAACAAAACGAAGGAGCTAAAAAATGGGAAAGTTTTATTATCATACCGCAGCTTCTGCAGCACAATGCTGTCAACTGGCCGCTCGCCGGTCGCACCGGTCATCCCCGGGTTGTGTTTTTTTGTCATTGCCGGGTTTGACCCGGCAATCTACCATTCAAGGCAGAATCTTGATCGTGGAAAACAATGGAGCAACGCGGTTTCTGTAGCATAATTTCAACAACCGACCGCTCAGGCCGTTGCCTGTGGATTCTCGGGTGTAAATTCCCGCAAGCGGGCCCCTTGGCACTTCGCCAGCTCAGCGATTTTATCCGGCTGTCCCAGTGCCTGCGGCACGCGACGCCGAATGCAATTGCGTCTCGTAGGGTTCGAACTTCGTACAAATCTAAGCTAAAGCTAGAGATTTGCACTCGTTCTCACCAACTATCGACTTCAAGCCCGAGAATGACAGTGCCCCTATACCCTTTCACTTCCATCTAAAGCACAATCCTTCATCCGGCACGATTGAGTGCCCTTTGCGAATGGCTTAGGTTTAGAAACTTTATACCCCCTCTTTGCTAAGAGGGGGAAAGGGGGAGTTAGACCTTGCCCTTCGCGAGCAACTTCTTGGCTTTTAAGAAAAAGAGATAAAATTGAAGTACAATGGTAGAGAGCGTAGCGACCCTAACTTTTTCTTGAAAGCCTAGAAAGCGAGAGAGGGCTGCCTTTTTGGTTACTTTTTGGCACCCAAAAAGTAACAAAGAAAAAATAATTTCGGATAAAAAAACAAAACAAGAAGTAAGGAAAAGATTTTTTGGCATTCAAAAAGTAACAATAAAAATAGAAAAAATCCCCTTGGGGGAAAATAAAAAAGGGGGGAAACAAGTTCCCCCTTTTCCCCAATTAAAAAGCCATAAAATATTTCTCAATTCCCAACAGCAAAACCGCTGCAAAAATCCCGGCAAAAACATCATCGAGCATAACGCCCCAGGCATTATGCAGCTTGGAATCCGCCCATTTAACCGGCCCCATTTTGATAATGTCAAAAACCCGAAACAAAACAAAACCGATAATATATAAATACCAGTTGTCAAAACTCTGATAAAGCAGATTACCAACCAGAGAAAAGCTGACCAGCTGCCCGGCCGTTTCATCAATAACCACCAAAGACGGATCTTTGTTTTCGGAAGTCTTCAAAACCTCATTTGTTGCCCATACGCCAATGGCAAAAACCAAAATCGCCGCAATGATAATTCCTGCTGTCCCGCCGTAATATCCGGCCAGCATAACCAACGGAAGCGTCATCAAAGACCCCGCCGTACCCGAGGCAAAGGGAAAATAACCTACGCCGAAATAAGAAGCCAGAAAATAGCCGAATTTGTTTTTCATCATAAATTTCCTTTACAAAAGTTTGCGGGCATTAAGCGCCAATTGAATAGTACCCTCATCCATATAATCAAGTTCCGCACCCATCGGAATCCCCTGTGCCAGTGTCGAAACTTTAATATCTTCACGATTTTTCAGGCGGGAGTTTATGTAGTTTGCGGTAATCTGCCCGTCTACCGTTGCCGGCAGTGCCAAAATGATTTCTTTAATGCCCTCTTCATCGATTCGCTTAAGCAGAGGTTCAATATTCAAATCCTCAGGCGTTATTCCGTCGATAGCAGAGAGAATCCCGCCCAGAACGTGATATTTACCTTTGAAAAAAGAAACCCTCTCCATCGCCCATAAATCGGCCACATCTTGCACGACGCACAAAATATGATTCTCCCGCACTTGGGATGAACAGATAGAGCAGGGCGACGTTGTGTCATAATTACCGCAGATTTCGCAGGTTTTGATATTTTCCGCCACCTGCTGCATAGATTCGATTAACGGCAGAAACAACGTTTCTTTCTTTTTGAGCAGCTGCAAAACAATCCTGCGGGCGGAACGTGTACCCAAAGACGGCAGTTTTGATACAAGTTTTATTAGTTTTTCAATATCTTGTCCGGCCAACGGAACTCTCCTAGAACGGCAGTTTCAACCCGCCGAGATTCAACCCGCCGGTCACGTCGGAAACACCCTTTTGCATATTGGCATCAACTTTGTTTTTGGCATCGTTGTAAGCAGCCGTAATCAAATCTTCCAGAATGTCTGTCTCTTCCGGATTAACCAACGACTTGTCAATAACAATCTTCTTCATGTCGAATTTGCCGTTCAGCGTAACTTTGACCATGCCGCCGCCGGAAGAACCTTCACATTCCTCCTGAGCCAGTTTTTCCTGCATTTCTTCCATTTTTTTCTGCATGGCCTGAGCCTGTTTCATAATTCCCTGAATATTCATCATTGTTTTTTGTTACTCCTCATCATTGGTATAAATTTCATTTTCACCGAGCTCGTCGTCAAAGCTGTTTAGTAACGAATTTTGCTCGTCTTCTATAATATTTCTGGTCATGGTTTCGATTCTGGCACCTTTAAATTCCGCCATAATCGCCTTAACCAGCGGATATTCCATAATGTCTTTTTTAGCCTCTTCGTCTTTGGCGCGTTCTTTGGCCGCCAGCGTAACGCCCAGGTCACCGTGCTGCGAGTCGATTTTCCATTGTTTGCCGGTAACTTCAAGCAGCATTTTGTGCAGAGCCATAATAAAATCGGTATCCGCTTTCTTGTCCAGCGTCATTTTAATATAGCCGTCGCGAAATTCGCTGATGGAAACATCATTTTTCAGGCTGTAAGCCAACAGCATTTTTTTGTTGTTTTCCAGATAATCGACAAGCTGTTCGGGAGAAGAAAAGGTCAGAAAATCTCCTGCCGGAACCTCATTTGAGGTATCAAACTGCACCGGGCTTATTTTTTTTCCGCTGCCGACGGCTTTTAAGATGTCGTCAGCACTTTTTTTTTCCGGCATAATGAGCGGAGAGGCTAAGCTAGAGTTTTTTTTTACGTCGTTTAAAAGTTCATAAGGTGTCGGCAAACCGGCCGCATAGGCAATCCGGATTAAAATCATCTCCACGGCATCAATCTGCACCGGTGCAACAGACAGTTCAGCGATTCCTTTTAACAGCATCTGCCAGATTTTTGATAACACGGCAATCGGAATTTTGGGGCCGAGTTTTGTGCAAAGTTCTTTTTCGCTTTCCGAGAGGTCAGAACCGTTCAGCGCCGCCGGAATAATTTTGGTTTTGGCAATCATATGGGTTATGTTGACAAGGTCTTGCAAAATTGTAACCGGATTGGCCCCGTTGCGGTATTGTTCCTGCAAATTCGCCAGCATATCTTCGGTTTTGCCTTCCGCCAGCTGCTCAAAAAGTTCAAAAGTCTGATTCCGGTCAGCCAGGCCGATCATATTTTTAACAATATCAGTCTTAACGATACCGCCCGCACTCAGAGAAATCGCCTGATCAAGCAACGACAAACCGTCGCGGCAGGAACCGTCGGCCGCTTTTGCAATGATTTTTAAGGCTTCGTCTTCTGCCTGCAGGCCTTCTTTTCCGATAATATTTTTAAAATGATTAAACAGCGTGTCAATCGTCAGGCGCTGCAAATCAAAGCGCTGGCAACGGGAAAGTACGGTAACCGGAACTTTGCGGATTTCGGTCGTGGCAAAAATAAATTTAACATGTGACGGCGGCTCTTCCAGCGTTTTCAATAAGGCGTTGAACGCGTTTTTGGAGAGCATATGAACTTCGTCGATGATATATATTTTATAACGGGCATTGGTCGGCTTATACCGTACGCCGTCAAGAATTTCGCGAATGTCGTCCACACCGGTACGCGAAGCCGCATCTAGCTCCATAACGTCAATATGCCGGTCAGCAGCAATTGCTTTACAGTTTTCACACACGCCGCAGGGATGAACCGTCGGGCCGCCTTTTCCGTCCGGGCCGGTGCAGTTCAGGGCTTTGGCAATGATTCTGGCGGTTGTCGTTTTCCCGACGCCGCGGATTCCCGTCAGCATATAAGCATGATGCAGACGGTTGTTCTGAATGGCATTGGTAAGAGTCTGCACAAGCGCATCCTGCCCAAGCAGGTCGTCAAAACTCTGCGGACGGTATTTTCTTGCTAAAACAACATATTGATCTTTATTTTCTTCAGCCATTGTCATTTTCTTAAAAAAGGGTGGAGAACAACCGACCCCGTCAAATCCCGTTATGGCTGCTTCCTCTCGAACCTGACCAGATTGGCGGGCAGCCGGTCCGGCGCTCTCCGCCTTTTAATATCATCTGTTTTGCATTACTTTTCAAGCAAAATCTGAGTTATTATATTAAAATCCTAGCGGGCATAAATCTGCGACCGGGCCAATGCCGGATCTTTTCCGAAAATCAGCGGAACTTCTTCTTCCGAAAAATCATAAACAGCATTATTGTAAGATATGTTATAATCAAAAACGTCAAATTTCTTGGGAGCGGCGTCGACCACAACATCGCCTTGCGGCTTAATTTCCATAATATCCAGACTATGCTGGTTGCTGCCGTCTTCAAAAAAGCGGAAAGCGCCGTTAATTCCCATAAAACCTTCCGGACTGGTAATGGCGGCATTCATATTGTCGCCCTGATATTTTGATAACGCGGAAGCCAGAGCCACGGCGTCATAGGCAAAGGAATACAGGCTTCGGGGTCTTTCGCCGTAAAATTTATAATATTTGTCGGCAAAATAGCCGCTTTGATAACGGGAAAGCCGCGGATACCAACTGTTAACAATCAAAGATTCTTTGTTCAGTCTGGTATTTTCCCAAATAGAAGTGCCGAGAAATTTTACTTTCGGAGCATAAATGTCATAATAACCGAACATTGAAATTGCCGATTTCAGTTTGGCGCCCGATTCCGGAATTAAAACGGCGTCAAAATCAACCTCGTCGGATGAATCTGTTGTTTTAATCAGGGCGAGTTCTCTTTTGGCTTTGGCATTACCGGCATTAGCTTGCGCTTTCAAAATAGCTTTTTGCCGCTGCATTTCGGCATGACGGGTCGAATAATCGGTCAATTTTTTCAAAATCTCCGAAAAATTGGAAGTATTGGGCGGATAAAAGGCAATCCGCACGACTTTTGTGCCGTTTTTCTGTGCCGTACGAACAGCAGCACGGGCAACCGAAATGCCAAGATTATTATCGGGAATCAGCAATGCAAAATGACTTCTGCCCTCCGCTGCGGCATAATTCATAATCCTTTCGACCTGTTCGTCAATCAAAAGCCCGAGCGTATAAACACCTGGCTGCAAAACGTCTTTGGAGGTCGAAAAAGCAATCATCGGAATATTATCGGATACGGCGCGTCCGGAAGATGCCTGAACTTCAGTGCTCATCAAAGGGCCGACAATCAGGTCAGACTGCTGGGAAACAGCGTTTTCAATCGCAATCCGGGCGCCGCTTTGCGAACTTTGCGTATCGTAAAACTGCAGCACCAGATTCGGATTTTGAACATCGTCAAGCGCTAAAAGAGCAGCATTTTTCAGGCCCTTTCCGACGGTGGCGGCGCTTCCTGTGAGCGGCAGCAGCATTCCGACGCGAAACAACTGTTCGTTTTGGTAGCTGTCCGATGTCAGCGTAACTTCGGAAATATCGGTATTAATATCTCTTACGCCGCCGGTTGTATTGATTCGCGAAGTCCCGCAACCGGCCATAACCAGACACAGAACCGCCAGACTGAATTTTTTTAACACTTGCTTTTTTTCCCAAAATATAAAACAATCATCTGCATAATGTTTAAAGTAAAAATAAGCTGTTGTAAAGAAGAGATAATATGAAAAACGGATTATACATCGTTGCAACGCCGATTGGCAATCTCGGAGACATTTCTCCCCGTGCGACGGAGACGCTGCGGGAAGCGCCGGTCATTGCCTGCGAAGATACCAGAATAACCAAAAAACTTTTTTCCCTGCTGGGCATCAGCCTGAAAAAAACGTTTATAACGCTGCATGATCACAATGAAGAAGAACAGGCACAAAAACTGATAAATGTTATTCTGGACGACGGACAAGCCGTTGCGCTGGTCAGCGATGCCGGTTCTCCGCTGATATCTGACCCCGGTTATAAGCTGATTCGCCGTTGCCGGGAACAGGGAGTTTATGTAACGGTTTTGCCGGGCGCCTGCGCATTGATTTGTGCCCTCCAGTTGTCGGGGCTGCCGACCAACAAATTTATGTTTGCCGGCTTTATTCCAAATAAAGATAAGGCGCGGATTGAATTATTCAAGGCTTATGCCGGTCTGGATGCAACGGTAATTTATTATGAAACGGCACCGCGTATCTTAAAAACCCTGGCAGCGGCAAAAGAAGTTTTCGGCAGCCGGGAAATTGCCGTTGTTCGCGAAATCAGCAAAGTTTATGAAGAATGCCTGACCGGGACGGCGGAAGAATTGTCCGCTCTTTTTACCGAAAAAGAACCGAAAGGCGAGTTTGTCTTTATGGTTGCCCCGGCAGAAGAAAAACGCGGGGAAGAAATAGATATTTCTGCTCTGCTGGCCGAAAAATTATCTGAAATGAGCTTAAAATCGGCCGTCAAAGCGCTGGTAGACGAATACGGCCTGAATAAAAATGAAGTTTATGAATTGGCGCTGAAAATAAAAAATGAAAAATAACAATTCATATAAGTCCGGAAAAGCCGCCGAATTTGTTGCCCGCAATTATCTCCGGTTAAAGGGTTTTCGCATTCTTGCCCGAAATTATATAACCGGCCGCGGAACAAATGCCGGCGAAGTAGATATTATTGCCGCCCGGGCAAATCTTTTGGTTTTTGTTGAGGTCAAAAAGCGCTCTGATTTGAATAAAGCTGCTTATGCCGTAAGTGGTCGCCAACAACAGCGCATTATCCGCGGTGCCGAAGCCTTTTTGCAGAAAAATCCGCAATATGCCGGATATGATTGCCGTTTTGACGCTGTTTTAGTTTCTTTTCCGCTGCAGATTGAGCACATTGAAAACGCTTGGATTAGCTAGTTTTTTCTTCTTTTTCCAGATAAGCGGCAATTACCGGTTCAAAAACGCTTTGTGCATATTGATAACTTTCTTTTTTAAAACCGATAATTCTTTTGACCGCCTCGCCAAATCCGACCCATTCGCAAGCTTTAAATTCAATTTCTTCCGGATGCGTCGTAAAGTCCGGTTTTTCCGCACTGTCATAAAAGAATAAAAACCAATGCTGTTCTTGTCCGATATGCGGCCGGCCGAGTTTCTGAAATTTTTTTAGAACAAGTGGCGGATAGTCATATTTTATGGTTTGCGGAGCGGCATAAACAAGTTTTGCCGACGTTATGCCTGTTTCTTCTTTCAGTTCTCTGACAGCAGCCTGTTCAGCTGTTTCTCCGTTATCAATTCCGCCTTGCGGAAATTGCCATTGCATATCTTTTTTGTCGGCTCGGGCGCAAACAAAAACTTTTCCCTCCCGGTTAAAAAGCACGATTCCCGCATTTGGCCGATATAATTTGTTCATCATTCCACCACGATGTTCGATACCGGAACCAAAGCCAGCGGTTTTTCAATAACGGTATTTTTTATTTCTTTATAATCGGAAATTTGCGGTGAAAAAGAAGAAACCCAGTCTTTTATGGCATATAAAACAACCGGCTTGGGATTCGCTACCACCAGAACGCTGCCGTTGTTTTGAGCAATTTTTTCCGCTTCTTTCAGACGCTCGTCAATATCTTCCCGGGTAAAATAACTGTCAATGACAATATCGGCTTTCTTTCTCGGCAAACCGGCATAAGTAATTTTTTCCAAATGGGATTCTCCGGTAGCATCAACCGCCAGCAGCCCCATATCCGCAATTTCTTTTAAGAGTTGCTGCATCCGCTGCGGATTTTCTTCATCAACAATACCGCGCTGAAAAATCATTCCGCCGACCGGGGCATTAACGTTAAGCGATTTTTTCAACCGATTGATGTTTTCTTCCGATGTTGCCGTTATACTCATTGCCAAAGGACCGGTATCAGATTTTAAAAAATCTTTTGACGGCAAAAGCAAGTCAACATAAGTTTCGTGCCCGATACTGCGGGCTGCTTTGATTTGCTTGTCCAAATCAAGAGAATAAGGAGAGAAAGACAGAGAAACGTTAACCGGAAGACTTTCAATGGCGGCATTGGTAACCATTGAATCCAACCCCAGCCCGTTAATGATGACGGACACTCTGTAAAAATTAGGCTGAACTTCTTCCGTCTTTCCGTATTCTATCCAGGCTTTTTCGCCGTTTCTTCCGATTTTTGGAAGAAAAACACCGTCATTTTCTTCAAGCAGATTTTTATCGGCATTAATATGTTTCAAAGGACTCTGAACACTGTTCTTAGGCAGTTTTGCCACTAAAGGGATTTTATCCAGCAAAGCTTTTGCTTCAATAGCCCGGGGAGAAGTATCCTCCTCTTCTTTTGGAAGAATCGGATTTTTTTTCTCAAGTGGTTCTTTATCCGGAAGCCGCATAATAAAGCCGGGAACCTTATTTTTCCTGTCAAACATAACCCGGTCGATTTTTGACTGATACAGCGGTTCGCTTTTCTTTTTGGCAAAGAAATATCCCGTTGCCGCTACTGCTGCAATAACTGCTGCTGCAATCAAAAATGTCCAGATTTTCTTTAACATCCGGTTTTCCTATTTTTCTGCCTGACTGTAGATGGCAAGAGCTTTGACCATATCGACGGCTCTGGACAGCTGATAATCTTTTTCCAAATCCTCGTCTTCTTTTTCTTTGTCCGATTGTTTGGTGGAAGCTTTTTTCGTGTCATTTTTCAACGCGTTGTCAAATTCTGCTTCGCTCATGTTAAAGCTGTTGTCTATAACTTCGACCTTGGCCGGATGAACAACAATGTCCGGTATAATCCCCTCAGCCTGAATGGAGCGTCCGGAAGGTGTATAATATCTGGCCGTTGTCAAACGCATTGCGCCGTATTTGTCAAGAGGAATAACCGTTTGAACCGAACCTTTTCCGAAAGATTTCTCGCCGAGAATAACCGCCCTTTTATGATCTTGCAATGCACCGGCAACAATCTCGGAAGCCGAAGCCGAACCGCTGTTGATAAGAACGACAATCGGCAGTCCTTTGGCAATATCTCCCTTTTGGGCGGAATATCTGACAGTGTCTTCGGCATTGCGGGAACGTGTGGAAACGATTTCTCCTTTGTCAAGGAACAAGTCGCTCACATTAACGGCTTGGTCAAGCAGGCCTCCGGGGTTGTTGCGAACGTCAATCACAATGCCTTTCAGGTTTTTGACCTCTTTTTTTGCTTTTTCAATGGCTTTTTCGGTCATCTTGTCAACATCTTCGCTGAAAGACGTAATCCGGATATAAGCAACATCATCGGCTTTAATATCATTCTTGACGGATTGGATTTTGATTTCTTCTCTTTTGACGACAACATCAAACGGCTGTTCATTGGCCCGGACAATTGTCAGGCGGACTTTTGTGCCGACTTTGCCGCGCATCTTGTCTACCGCGTCATTAAGGCTGAGCCCCATAACCTGACGCCCGTCAATATGGGTAATATAATCACCCGGTTTAATCCCGGCTTCCGATGCCGGCGTATCGTCAATCGGAGAAACAACTTTAACCACGCCTTGCTCCATGGTAACTTCAATTCCGAGCCCGCCGAATTTTCCTTTCGTCTGCTCGTTCATATATTTAAAGCTTTGAGCGTCTAAAAAACTGGAATGCGGATCAAGCGAAACCAACATACCGTTAATGGCAGATTCGATAAGTTTCTTATCGCTGACTTCCTCAACATAAGAAAGTTTCGTCCTCTCCAAAACTTCGCCGAACAGGTTGAGCATTTCATATGTGTCAACGGCATCTTCCTCCTGGGATTTCTTGTTTTCTTTTGCGTTGGCTGCGGCTGCTCCCAACAAACCTAAAAATACCAAAATACAAATTGATGATTTTTTCAGCATATTACTCTTCCTGTCTTTTCAAATTAACTTTTCATCCATTTAAGCGGGTTAATCGGATTATTGTTGCGGCGCATTTCAACATAAAGTTTGGCGTCTTTGCTTTCCGGCATTTGTCCGACCGGCTCTCCTGCCAAAAGCAGCTGCCCGACCTCGCAGTTCAGACTTCCCAATCCGGCCAGCAACGACAAATATCCGTCTCCGTGCTCAATAATAATCAGATTTCCGTATCCTCTGAACGGTCCGGCAAAAGCGACGGTCCCGTCAAAAGGCGCAATAACCTGAGCCTGGCTGCGGGTTTTTATCATAATCCCTTTTGACGTTACGCCTTTGACCTTTTGCTCGCCGTAAGCTGTAATCACCGGCCCTTTGGCAGGCATGGACAACTTTCCTTTTGCCTTGGCAAAACCTTTTCCTACTTCACTTATAACCTCTTGATTATATTTAATCAAGTCAGCACTTTGAGTTTCCTCTTCTTTTTTTGATTTTGCATTTCTTTCTTCGGCAATCCGTCGCAATTCTTCCTGTCTTTTGCGTTCGGCCTCGGCTTTTTTCTGCTTGGCCAGACGTTCTTTTTCCAGCTTGTCCAGCAGTTCCCGCAAATCCTGCGCCTGCGAAGCCAGTTTTTGCATATTTCTCTGCGCCTTTACGCTTTCGATTTCAACGGCATTTCTGATTTTTGATTTTTTCTGTACCAGACGTTTCATACGTTCGTGGTCTTGTTCCAGAATTTTTTTCTGCTTTGAAATTTGGGCAACCTGTTTTTCGACCAGGCTTTTTTTGTGGGCAATCTGCTTAAGTTCTTCCCTAATTCTCTCGGCATTTTCCTCCAGATAAGGCACGGTCTCGCGCAAAAGCATGGCGCTGCGGATAATTTCCACCGGCGTCAGCGGCTGCACAAACAAGGCCTCCGTCGGTTTTAAGGCCAGATTTTGCAAGGCCGACAATGTCCGGATAAGGTTTTGGTCTTCCGATGAAAAATCGCCTTCCGCCTTTTTCAGGCTGTCTTGCAGTTTGCCCAGCTGCTCTTCCATGGACGAAAGTTTTTCTTCGCTGTTTTGGATTTTTTTGGCTGTAGCAATCATATCCTGACTGACGGAAGCCAGTTCAATGTTAATCTGATTCGCCTGTGCCTGGAGTTTGCGGTGTTCGATGTTTTGTTCCTGAACTTTTTTCTCCATCAGTTCAAGGTCTTTTTTAGAAACCGCCGCCGCGTCAACTGCCGGGAACATCAGTCCCAGACAGCAACATCCCCATAAAAAGGTTTTGTAAGCGGCAGACAGTTTCATAAAAAATCTAGGCCTTTTCAATCAATGAAGAACCGGTCATCTCGGCAGGTTTTTCAATTCCGAGCAAGTCAAGCAAAGTCGGCGAAATATCCGCCAGCCGCCCGTCTTTCAAGGCTTTGACCGGCTGCTTGTCATTAACCAGAACGGCTTGAACTTTTCCGACCGTATGTGCCGTATAGGGTTCGCCGGTTTTCTCGTCAATCATTTTCTCGACATTGCCGTGGTCGGCCGTAACCAAAAGGACGCCGCCGACATTTTTAATGGCTTTTTCAACTCTGCCGAGACATTCGTCAACCGCAGCCACGGCTTTAAGTGCGGCTTCCATAATGCCGGTATGTCCGACCATATCGCCGTTGGCAAAATTGCAGATAATCACGTCAAAACGCTGGTTTTCGATGGCATCAACCAGATGATCGGTCACTTCATACACGCTCATTTCCGGTTTCAGGTCATAAGTGGCAACTTTCGGGCTCGGAACCAGGATACGCGATTCTCCCTCAAATTCGCGTTCTTCGCCGCCGTTAAAGAAGAATGTAACATGCGCATATTTTTCGGTTTCGGCAATTCTCAGCTGCGTCAGACCATGTTTGGAAACAACTTCGCCGAAGATATTGGTCAAGGCCTCCGGACCGAAAATCGTTTTCATAAACCGACGATGGTCAACGGAGTATTCGGCCATTCCGACATTAATGGACGTTGCAACAGTTCTTTTGCGAGCAAAACCGTTAAAATCTTTGTCTGCCAGCGCATATAAAATTTCCCGGGCACGATCAGCGCGGAAGTTGCACATTAAAATAGCGTCGCCGTCTTCGATTCCCTGATAATCGCCGATAACGCACGGAACGACAAACTCATCATTAACGCCGTCTTTATAAGACTGGGCAATGGCTTCTTCCGCCGTGGCATAATGTTTTCCTTCTCCGAGGGCGATTGTATTATAAGCTAATTCGACGCGATCCCAGCGCTTATCGCGATCCATGGCGTAAAAACGCCCTTCAACCGTTGCGATTTTAACATCTTTCAGGCCGCTGATTTCTTTTTCAAATTCCGCAACAAAATCTTTGGCGGAAGTCGGCGGCGTGTCGCGTCCGTCCAAAAAGGCATGAACCCGGACTTTAATGCCGTTTTCGGCTAAAATTTTGCACATTGCAATAATATGGCTTTGGTGTGAATGAACGCCGCCCGGTGACATCAATCCCATAATGTGGCAGGTCTTACCGTTCTTTTTAAGCGTGTCAATCAGTTCGACAACAACCGGATTCTTATTAATAGAACCATCCTTAATCGCCAGATCGATTTTCGGCAAATCCTGCATAACGACACGGCCGGCGCCCAAGTTCATATGCCCGACTTCCGAATTTCCCATCTGTCCGTTCGGCAGTCCGACGTCCAGACCGGAAGTTTCAATCAGACTATGCGGATTCTCTTGCAAAATACGGTGCCAATTCGGTGTATGTCCTTGTTCAATGGCGTTGTCTTTGGTAATGTCCTTGCGGTATCCCCATCCGTCAAGGATTAAGAGCATAACTGGTTTTTGTCTCATCTTTTTTTCCTTATCATCTTTATAAAACTTTTCTCATTATATATAATAATTCCAAACATAAAAGCACTAATTTTTATATCTTTTTTGCATTTTATTGCATAATTTCTTTCCATATTTTGGCCGGCAGGTTTCCTCCCGAAATTCCCTTCATCGGCGAGCTGTCGTCATTACCGACCCAGACCACACAGATTAAGTCGTCGGTAAATCCGGCAAACCAGGCATCGCGGTAATCTTGCGACGTTCCGGTCTTTCCGGCGGCAAAACGTCCGATTCTTGCGGCTTTCCCGGTACCTTTTTCAATCACTTTTTGCAAAATCGGGGTCAGTTGCTCAATATATTTTTCTTTGATGATTCTGTCCGGCTCTTCGGTATTGCGCATAAAAATCTGATAACCGTCGCGGGTATAAATTTCTTTGATTGCATAAGGCCAGACGGCATATCCGCCGTTGGCAATGGATGCATAAGCGGCCGCCATATCCAGAACTTTTACCTCCGAAACGCCCAAAGCCAGTGCCGCCGAATTTTCCAAAGGTGTGGTAATGCCCATTTTTCGAGCCAGTTTAATAGTTTTGGGAATGGAAATCTGACGCGCCAGGTCAATCGTGGCCAGATTAAGGGAACGGATAAGCGCTTCCCGGAAAGTAACTTCACCGTAATATTTTTTTGAAATATTTTCCGGCTTCCAGCCGTTAATGCTGACAGGCTTGTCCTGCAGTTTGTCTTCCGGTTTCCAGCCTTCCTGCAAAGCCTCCAGATAAATAAAAGGCTTGAATGCCGATCCCGGTTGCCGCCAGGCCTGAGTCGCGCGGTTAAATTGGCTTTTTTCATAATCAACGCCGCCTGCCATTGCTAAAACGGCACCTTTCTTGTCCAGAATAACCACGGCGCCCTGGGTAACGTTTTTATGCTTGTTGGCGGCAATGTTGCGCTGCAGGGCTTTTTCTGCTTTTTGTTGCAGTTCCTGGTCAAGGGTGGTATAAACATAAACATCGTTTTCTCTTTCGCCGATATAATCGTTAGTCTCGTTATAAACCCAGTCGGCAAAATATTTTGCTCCCTCGACTTTGTAAGACTTTTCCGGCCCGACCCGCATTTTCAGAGCTGCATCTCTCTCTTCTTCACTGATGGCCCGGGTATTGACCATATTTTGCAAAACCACTTTGGCACGGCTTTCCGCTCTTTCCATTGAGGCAATCGGATTATAGCGTGACGGGGCTTTTAACATACCGGCAATAATGGCGGCTTCTTTCATATTCAAATCCCGCGACGTCTTTTGAAAATATTTCTGCGAGGCGGCTTCAATACCGTAAGTTCCGGCGCCGAGATAAACTCTGTTCAGATATAGCGTCAAAATTTGTTCTTTGGTAAATTTGTTTTCCAGCCAGAAAGCCAGCAACAGTTCCTGAATTTTTCTTTTTATCGTCTTATTCGGCGTTAAAAACAGGTTTTTTGCCACCTGCTGGGTAATTGTGCTGCCGCCCTGAGCATAGCGTCCGAGAAAAATATTGGTGATCATTGCCCGCGAAAAAGAAATGATGTCAAAACCGAAATGCGAATAAAACCGGCGGTCTTCGGTAGAAATGATTGCGTCAATCACATATTGCGGCAGTTCTTCGGAACGGATAACCTCTGAATAAACCTGTCCGAAAGTCTGGATTTCGTTGCCGTTTTCGGCAATAACGGTCGTTGACGGTTGGCGCGTGCGCATAACCGCTTCTTCAATATCCGGCAGGGTAACAAAACAATAGCCGATATAAGCGGCCAAAGTTATCACCAGTGCCGCGGCAAAATATAAAATCAACTTTCGGAAAGTAAGCCGTTGTTTTGCGACTCTTTTTTTGCTTTTCTTCGTGCTTTTCTTTCGCTTGGCCATGTTCAAAACCTCAATAACTGCTTGCGTCGACTCGATAAATACTTTAAAAATATATGCATACATAACACAAATAAGTTAAGGGAAAATTTATGAGTAATGTTTCGGTTTCGATAAGTGCTGATTTGCAGGATAAAATCCGTAAAATTGCTCAAAAAAGCGGCCGGACTTTTGATGACTGCATTGCTCTGGCTTTGCGTGAATATGTTGATAATTATGAGAATTTTTACAATTCTGATATTTATGCGGTCGACAAGCTCGAACGTTCTTTCTTTTTATCTGTTGGCGAATAGGTTTTTATCATCTATATTGTCATTATGTTTTAATCTTTCGCAAAGTGAAAAATAATGACTCAAAAAGTTTGTCTCATTGACGGCTCCGGCTATATCTTTCGTGCCTTTTACGGTCTTCCGATGATGACCAGTCCGTCCGGTGTGCCGGTTAATGCCGTATTCGGCTATACCAATATGTTTTTGCGCCTGACGCAGAACATCAAATGCGATTATTGTCTGGTGCTTTTTGATGCCAAACGCCGAAATTACCGCAATGAGATTTTTCCCGATTACAAAGGCACGCGTGCCGAAATTCCCGAAGAGCTGATTCCTCAGTTTCCGATAATCCGCGAGGCGACAAATGCGCTGAATTTGAACTATCTGGAAATGGAAGGCTATGAAGCCGATGACCTGATAGCGACTTATGCCCGCCAGGCAACGGAAAAAGGTATGGAAGTTGTTGTTGTTTCTGCCGATAAAGACTTAATGCAGCTGATTCGCGACGGCGTGGAATATTACGACCCGATGAAAGACAAATTCTACGGGCCGGAAGATGTTAAAGAAAAGTTCGGCGTCTATCCGGAACGGGTTGTCGACGTACAGGCGCTGGCCGGCGATTCGATAGATAATGTTCCCGGTGTCCCCGGTATCGGACTGAAAACGGCTGCCCAGTTGATAAATGACTTTGGCTCGTTGGAAGAAGTACTGAACCGTGCGTCCGAAATCAAACAAAACAAACGGCGAGAAACTCTGCTTGCCAATATTGACAATGCCCGCATTTCGCTGCAGCTGGTAACCTTAAAAAATGATGTCCCGGTTGAAAAAGACATTACGGCTTTTTCCTGCCGGGCGCCGCATTTGGACGTTTTGCATAAGTTTATTGACGACTATGGTTTCCGCAGCTTGAAAAACCGGATTGAAAAATGGGCTGATGAACGCTGTTCATCTTTGCCGGAAGATGTTCAAAACACCGTATTTAAAGAAGTTGAAAAACATTATGAACTGGTGCAAACGGAAGAACAACTGAAAAAATGGGTGGAAAGGATAAAACAAAAACGCCTTTTTGCTTTTGATACCGAGACCACCGGTTTTAATCCGGTTTTTGACAAGATTGTCGGCTTTTCTCTGGCAACGGAAGAAGGCATCGCCTGTTATGTGCCTCTGGCTCACGTCAGCGGGCATAAAACAGATCTTTTCTCCGCCCCGGCCGACAATGAAATCCGGCAGCTCGATTTTGCAACAGTCAAAAAACACCTTGCGCCGCTTTTTGCTGACAAAGCCATCTTAAAAATCGGCCATAATATCAAATTCGATATGCACTTTTTTGCTCAAGTTATTGGGGAAAATGCCGTTTTTGCCCCGGTCGAGGATACAGCCGTTATTTCTTATGTTTTGGACAGTTCGACCCATGGACACGGAATGGATGAACTGGCCGAAATCTTCCTGCAGTATCAGACAATAAAATACGAGGAAGTCTGCGGCAGCGGCCGTGATAAAATAACTTTTGACAAAGTGGAGCTAAACAAGGCGCTGGACTATGCTGCCGAAGACGCCGATGTTACGCTGCGGCTGTATAATGTTTTGAAACCCCGCTTGTTTGCCGAAAAGTTGTTGAATGTTTACGAAAGTTTTGACCGCCCGCTGATTCCGGTATTGAAAGATATGGAACAACAGGGAATTATGGTCGATGCGCAGGCCTTACATCGTCTCAGCACGGATTTTGAAGGCCGGATGCGGATTTTGGAAACGGAGATTTATAATCTTGCCGGAGAAGAATTCAACCTTTCATCTCCCAAACAAATCGGTGAAATTTTGTTTGGAAAAATGGGGCTGAAAGGCAAAAAAACACCGGGAGGTGCCTGGCAAACCGGCGCAGATGTCCTTGAACAGCTGGCGGAAGACGGTTGCGAGCTGGCACAAAAAATCCTTGATTGGCGAGCGCTTGCCAAACTCAAATCGACCTACAGCGATGCCCTGTTGGAGCTTTTAGATAAAAATTCGCGCGTTCATACGACCTTCAGCCAGATTGTTGCCAATACCGGACGTTTAGCCTCCAGCAACCCGAACCTGCAAAACATTCCGATAAGAACAGAAGAGGGCAAAAAAATCCGCGAATGTTTTATCGCCCGCCCGGGCTGCAAAATCATTTCTTCCGACTATTCTCAGGTAGAATTGCGGCTGTTAGCGGCTGTTGCCGATGTTAAGGCCTTGAAAAACGCTTTTGCCGCCGGTGTGGATATTCACGCGGCAACGGCATCGCACGTCTTTGGGATTCCGTATGACAAAGTGGATGCCAATACCCGCCGTCACGCCAAAGCCATCAATTTCGGAATTGTTTACGGCATTTCCGCATATGGCCTGGCCAGACAAATCGGCGTGGCACCGGAAGATGCCAAAGCTTATATTGATGCTTATTTCCGCGAAATGCCCGAAATTAAGAAATATATGGATGATACGATAGCCTTTGCCCGTGCCAATGATTATGTTCTGACACCGTTTGGAAGACGCTGCTCGATTATGGGAATTAATGACAAGAATAAACGACTGGCCGCCAATGCCGAACGCGCAGCGATTAATGCCCCGATTCAGGGCGGCGCGGCCGATATTATCAAACTGGCGATGAACCGGATACCGGACGAGCTCAAAAAACACGGGCTGAAAACCAAAATGCTGCTGCAGGTGCATGACGAACTGGTGTTTGAAGCACCGGAAAACGAGGTTGAAGAGGCTTCAAAAATCATAAAAGCAATAATGGAAGGTGTTGTAAATCTTTCTGTGCCGTTTGTTGCTGAAGTCGGGGTCGGAGACAACTGGACTCAGGCGCACTAAGCAACCGTAAATAATAAAAAAACCGCTGTTAAAAACAGCGATTTTTTCTAATAAACAGCAACAACGGTCAAAAATGCCGCAATTGTAAGCAGGATAAGGTCAATAATTAAAAAATTGGCTGTAGATGACAACAATCCTTTGTCCAGAAAATACACTCTGGAAAGGCTGAATTGCACAACCTTTATGGACAATATCAAAATTGCCAGCAGACAAAACAATTCCGTGCCAAATCCGAAAATTGTTTTTCTTTTTTCGTCTGTCTGATTCTGATAAAGCAGGCTCCAGCCTTTTGTTCCCAAAAAGGAAGGACAGTCGCCGATGTCAACCAGCTCTAATCCCTGATAATCATAAAGCTTAATCTGTTTAACAACCTTTATCTTACCGGGTTTGACCTTTTGTCCGTCCATTGTCAGCAAAGGGGATTCCGGATTATAAGGAACGGGGCGGATTTTTTTGTCCGGCAGTTCGATATAATAAAAATTCTTTCCGACGCTTGGCCTGTATTCCACAATGGTAATACCGTTTTGGGATGGCACAATATTACGGGCAATGTGGATATGCAGGCAAATAATGAAAGTAATTAATGAAATTCCCAGAATTTTAACGCCGATGTTGAGGCCTTTTACAATCTTAACAATAATATTCGCATCCATAATTATATAAATTTAGGCTTGCAATATAATATCTTTTGTCAAACTCGTCAATATTTTTGATTAAATAAATTTCCCGGTGGCAAAAAAGATGTTTTTCTTGTGAATAACCGGTCAAAAAAGCTTAATATTTTGCATTTATTGCTTGGTTCTTCCAAGAATTTGCTGTATGATTTCCCTAATAAAAATTCGTTTTAAGCAAAGGAAGTAATCACATTATGACAGAGATGACAGCTGAAGAAATCCGCAAGGAAGAAAGTGAATATACTGCGGATTCGATTAAAGTTTTGCGCGGTCTTGACGCTGTTCGCAAACGTCCGGGGATGTATATTGGCGATACTGATGACGGTACCGGTCTTCATCATATGATTTATGAGGTTTTGGACAATGCGATAGATGAAGCCTTGGCCGGATACTGTGATAAGACGGAAGTCATTTTGAACCCTGACGGCTCGGCGACCATCCGCGACAACGGCCGCGGCATCCCTGTCGGTATTCACAAAGAAGAAGGCGTATCCGCGGCAGAAGTCATTATGACCCAGCTGCACTCCGGCGGTAAGTTTGATAACAATTCTTATAAGGTTTCCGGCGGTTTGCACGGCGTTGGCGTTTCTGTTGTCAATGCATTGTCTGTCTGGCTCAGACTGCGCATTTGGCGCGAGGGCAAAGAACATGTTGCGATGTTCTCGCATGGTAATGTTACCGAACATCTGAAAGTTGTCGGTGATGCTCCCGGCAAACACGGAACGGAAGTAACCTTTTTGCCGTCTCCTGAAACTTTTACTCAAACTGAGTTTAATTTTGATACATTGGAACGCGCCATTCGTGAAAAAGCATTTTTAAATTCCGGCGTTTATCTGAAACTGATTGATAACCGTGAAAGCGAACCGCGCGAAGTTGTTATGCATTATGAAGGTGGTCTGAGCGCCTTTGTTACTCATATTAACAAATCAAAATCGCCGTTGCACGAAAACATTATTGCTTTTGAAGGCGAGAAAGACGATATCAGCGTCGAAATAGCCATGCAGTGGACCAATGCTTATAACGAAAGTATGCTCTGTTTCACCAACAATATTCCGCAAAAAGACGGCGGAACGCACCTTGCCGGTTTTCGTGCGGCTTTGACCCGCACTATTAATAACTATGTTTTGGAAAACGGTCTGCTGAAAAAAGAAAAAGTCGTTCTGACCGGCGATGATATGCGTGAAGGCCTGAGCTGCGTTTTGTCGGTAAAAGTGCCCGATCCGAAATTCTCCTCCCAGACAAAAGAAAAACTGGTTTCTTCCGAGGTTCGTCCGGTTGTTGAAAACATCGTTGCGGACAAGCTCAAAGAATGGCTGGATGAGCACCCGAACGAGGCCAAAATAATTGTCGGAAAAATTGTTGAAGCAGCCACGGCGCGTGAGGCCGCCCGCAAAGCGCGTGAACTGACGCGGCGCAAAGGTGTGCTGGATGTTGCGTCTTTGCCGGGAAAACTGGCCGATTGCTCAGAAAAAGATCCGGCCTTGTCCGAAATTTTCATCGTCGAGGGAGATTCCGCCGGCGGTTCTGCCAAACAAGGACGCAACCGGGCAACGCAGGCCATCTTGCCGCTGCGCGGTAAAATTTTGAATGTTGAACGCGCCCGCTTTGACAAGATGTTGAATTCGGCCGAAATCGGAACGATGATTACGGCTTTCGGCACCGGTATCGGACGCGATGACTTTAACATTGACAAATGCCGCTATCACAAAATCATCATTATGACCGATGCTGATGTCGACGGCAGCCACATCAGAACGCTGTTGTTGACCTTTTTCTATCGTCAAATGCCGGAAATCATCGAACGCGGCTATGTTTATATTGCCCAGCCGCCGTTGTTCAAGGCCAAACGCGGCAATTCGGTTCTTTATCTTAAAGACGAGCACGAAATGGAAGACTACCTGATTCGCGGCGGATGCGAAGATGCCGTCCTGATTCGCAAAAACGGCGAGCAGGTTGTCGGAGAAGATCTGGTCCGCCTGGTAGAAGAAAACCGCAAAGTCCGCAGCCTGATTGCCGCTTTGAGCAAAATGGCACCGGAAAAAATCATTGAGCAAATGGCTATTTTCGGACTGTTTGACCCTGAAGTTCAAAAAAATTCTCAGGCGACTCAGGATGTTCTTACCAAAATCGTCAACCGGATGAATGATCTGGAAGCTGAATATGATAAGGGCTGGAAGTTTGAAATTGCCGATAACGGTGAAATTGTCTTTAGTCGGACATTGCGCGGCGTGGAAGAACGCCATCCGCTTCCGGAAATGCTGATGGAAAGTCAGGAAGGCCGCGTTTTGGATACAATGAAAGCCGAACTTTTTGAAAACTTTGGCGAAACCAGCCGCCTGGTCTCGAAAAACGGTCTGGAAAAAGATATGTCCGGCCCGGTAAGTTTTGTTGATGCCGTTATGGCTGCCGGCCGCAAGGGCATTTCTATCCAGCGCTATAAAGGGTTGGGCGAAATGAACCCTGAACAGCTTTGGGAAACAACGCTCGATCCTGAGGCACGTTCTCTGCTGCAGGTTAAAATTGACCATATGGAAGAAGCGGATGAAACTTTTGCCACTTTGATGGGTGATGTTGTTGAACCGCGTAAAGAATTCATCCAGGACAATGCCCTGAATGTTACAAACCTTGATATTTAGAAAAGTGTGGTCAAATAAAAAACGGAGTGTAAAAGCTCCGTTTTTTTATGCATTTTTTTAATTCAGATTTTCCGTAATTCTGATTATATTATCCGGATCCCCGCCTTCTTCGGCGTCCGGAAGAAAAGTTGTTCCGGCAAAGGCCTGAAAACTAAAGATAACGGCCATCATCAGTGTTAATACAAATATAGCATTTTTCATAACAGCATCCCCCATTGGTTATCACTGACAATCAGTATAACTTTAAATGCTTAACAAAACAATTACTTATTTTGCAATTTTTTGCAGCAGCTGCGTCGAAGTAAGGGAAAAATTGCTGTCAATCCAGGCTTTTTCAAGCGTTTTAAGAATTTCCCCGATTTTTGAACTTTCCGCAATTCCGGCGCTGATAAGATCTCTGCCGCGCAGCGGAAAAACCGGAATTTCAAATTTTTCGATTTTTTCCAGCAATGCCGAAACATCCGGAATATCCCTTTTTTCAAGAGCCAGCTGCAGCAACAGCTTGTTTTGGCAAAATTCTTTTCCGTATTGATAAATCAGTTTATTACGGCTTGCTCCGTCAAAATAATCCTGCAGCGGCGGGGTAATTTCCGCCCAGCTTAAAAACAGCTGTTTTTCTTTTTTGCTCAGTTTCAGGCGGTTGGACAGATTTTCGGCCAACATTTGATCGGGCTCGTAAATCAAAAACAACCGGCGCAGGGTATTAGGCTCTATTTTGTATTTTTCAACCAACCGGATTAAAAAATTCAGCTTGTCCAGATTCTTGGGCTCCGGCAAAATGGATGAAAGAATTTCGTTATCTTTCATAATCTGCAAAACCTCAGCCACTCTCGGCGTTTTTAAAATCTTAAACAGTTCGTCGCGGATTCTTTCCAGCGAAAGCTGTTTAATTCCGTCTTTGTTGTTTATACAGGCTTGTAGAGATTTTTGATCAATTTCACCTTTGCCGAAAAGCGAATAGAAACGGAAAAAACGCAAAATGCGCAAATAATCTTCCTTAATACGCACTGACGGACTTCCGATAAATCTGATTTTGCCGTTTTCCAAATCTTCAATGCCGTTATAATAGTCAAAAACATTACCCTTTTCATCGGCATATACTGCGTTAATGGTCAAATCCCGGCGGGAAGCGTCAATTTCCCAGTCGCCGGTAAATTCAACCTCGGCATGCCGTCCGTCGGTTTTTGTGTCTTTTCTGAGGGAAGTGATTTCAAGAACTTTGCCGTTAATGATAACGCCGACCGTCCCGAATTTAATCCCGATGGGAACGGTCTTAATGTTGTTTTCTTCGCAAATTTCCACCAGCTCGTCAGGGCTCAAATCTGTTGCCAGGTCAAGGTCAAACCCCTCAATTCCCGACAAAGCATCGCGCACGGCGCCGCCGACAAAGCGCAGAACCCCGCCGTGATTTTCAACAATCCGAAACAGTTCAAAAATTTTCTTGTCCCGGATAATTTTGCTCATATCAAGATATTTATCTCTCAACATCTCAAATCCAGCCTTGCTTTTTGCTCCGAAATTAACATTTTTTATATAAATTTCAAATATTATTATCGCAAAATAACAATATTGTGAGTATCTGGGAATGAAAAAGTTTTTTAGCACATTGAGTTTGTTTTGTTTTGCCGCAACGGCCGCATCGGCGGCCGTTCCGCAGTCAATAGGGGAATACGGGGATTGGACGGCTTTTTATTATAAAGACGGCAAAAATTCGGTTTGCTATATGGCATCTGCACCAGTCAAAGACGAGGGAAAATATACCAAACGCGGAGATATTTATATGGTCGTAACTCATCGCCCGCAAGAAAAAAGCTTTGACGTTATCAATATCAATGCCGGCTATACTTACAAAGATAAAAGCCGGGTAAAAATCCAAATCGGTAATAAAACGATTGACAAACTCTTTACGGACGGTACGATGGCCTGGACAATCAACGGCGATGTCGATGCCGAGTTGATAAAAGAAATGAAACGCGGTACCCGGATGATTGTAACCGGAACATCATCAAGAGGAACCCTGACCAAAGATACTTATTCGCTGAAAGGGTTTAACAAAGCCTATACGGCCATCAGCAAAAAATGCAATAAGAAGAGTTAAATGAACGAAAAAATCGAACTTATCGGCTTGAGCCGGGATGAACTTGCCGCCGAGCTTGCCAAACTCGGAGAAAAGCCTTTTCGCGCCAAACAAATCTGGCACTGGCTTTACAATCAGGGCGTAACGGATTTCTCCGCTATGACCAATCTGTCTAAAGACCTGCGCGAGAAATTGAGCGCCGGTTATGTCATCAGCCGTCCGAAAGTCGTTACCCGCCAGATTTCTTCGGACAAAACCAGCAAATGGCTGCTGGAATTTGCCGACGGACAGCGGGTGGAAATGGTTTATATTCCGGAAGAAGACCGCGGTGCCGTTTGCATCTCCACGCAGGTCGGCTGTGCCGTCGGCTGCACCTTTTGTCATACCGGCAGCCAGCGCATTACCCGGAATCTGACCGCCGGGGAAATCGTCGGACAGTTTTTGGTTGCAAGAGATGCTTATAACGAATGGCCGACACCTGCAAATGAAACCAGATTCCTGTCAAACGTTGTTGTTATGGGAATGGGCGAGCCGCTGCATAATCTGGACAATGTCATAACTGCGCTGAAAATCATCTCGGACGGAGAAGGTCTTGCCGTATCCAAACGCCGAATAACGCTTTCGACTTCCGGCATTGCGCCGAAAATGACCAGAGTTGCGCAAGAATTGGGCGTTAAATTGGCTGTCAGTCTGCATGCGCCGAATAATGAATTGCGTTCGAAAATTATGCCGATTAACAATAAATATCCGCTGGAAGAAGTCATGCAGGCTTGTCAGGAATACCAGAAAATCGTTACCAGCCGTTTTATTACTTTTGAATATCTGATGTTAGACGGCATAAACGATTCTCTGGATTGCGCCCATCAGCTGATTGCTTTGATGAAAAAATATAAAATCGGTGCAAAGTTTAACCTGATACCGTTCAACCCCTGGCCGGGCTGCGCTTATAAGCCGAGTTCCCGCAACCGGGTAATGGCTTTTTCGAGAGAGCTGGAAAAAGGCGGATATGCCGCTCCGGTACGCGTTGCCCGCGGCCAGGATATTTTGGCTGCTTGCGGGCAGTTAAAATCCAAAAAAGACGAAGAAGATAAAAAGAAATAAAATTTCGCCTTGCAAAAGCCCCAGATTCGTTTATGATTACTTCCGCAGCCGGGAGACCGGTTGTGGTGTCTAGAAAACATCTTACAGATTTATCCACCTTGAGGTGGAGTGCCTAAAATAAGCCGCTTTGTGGACGAATCATGGCGACTGTGTCTATACAGTTTTTGAGTTCCACCGCCAGGAAGAAAACTTCCGGCGGTTTTGTTTTAATCAAAACAAGGAGCTAAAAAGAAATGGGAAAATTCTATTATCATACCACAGCCCAGAATCATCTAAGAAATTTCAACAACTGACAGCTCAGGCCGTTGCCTGTGGATTCTCGGGTCAAGCCCGAGAATGACGGAGCTTAAAAACAATTCCCCCTCTTTGATAAGAGGGGGCAGGGGGAGTTAGACCAGCCCGATTACCGAATAATTTCTTAGCTTTTGGCCCAAAGAGATAATAGTGAAGCACTAAGCCTTGGAACGTAGTGACCTTAACTTTGGGCTGAAAGCTTAGAAAATGAGGTTGGGCTTGACTTTTTTGAGCGCTGCCGACGTTCGGCCTTTTGGTCAAGCAAAAGTAAGAAAAGGATTTTTTGGACATTCAAAAGTAGCGAAAACAAATATCTCAGTAAAAAAACAAGAAAATAAAGAAACAAAAAAATAAACAAAGAGTGAATTCAGAGGGAGGGAAGAAATATTTTTGTTATGACAGATTTTATTAACATAAAATTGACAGTTTTTGCTTATTATAGTATCATCTTACAAATAGGCTAACTGACTGGAAAATACAATGGAAACACAATATTACACCCTTATTGAAAAACAGGATTTTTATGAAATTATTGAAAACAAATACGGGGAACTTGCAATTTTTATTGATGCGCGCGATGGTTCTCCCGACAAGCCTGTTTTGGAGTTTGACGGCAAAAAAACAGCTTTGCTGAAAAGGGATGACCGCCTTGCCGTTCGTTTGGACGATATTCACGAAGATACGAGGGATACATTGGCGGAGGCCGAAGTTGTGATGATTGTTGAACTCAAGGGCAAAATGGTTGAAAGAACTTATGCCGTACCGGTTGAAAATGTTGAGGATATTGTTTTTGAAGGGCGTCAGACCCGCGCGGATGAACTGGTCAAAGCCAAGAGCAAAGAAGATATCCTGCGGTCTTTTGGTGCGGTAAAAACCTGGACAAGCGGAAGTAACAGATAATGACAAACAATTCTAACAGCAATAATATCATCGGGCTGGTGCTGGTAACGCACGGCAATCTGGCGCGGGAATTTATTTCGGCAATGCAGCATGTTGTCGGCAAACAGGATAAAATCGAAGCCGTTTGTATTGGCCCGGAAGACGATATGGAAATGCGTCGTTCCGAGATTCTGAAAAAGGTGGAAGAAACCGACAGCGGACAAGGCGTTGTTGTCTTGACCGATATGTTTGGCGGCACGCCGTCAAACCTGGCAATCTCCATTATGGATCGTGCGAATGTTGAGATTATCGCCGGTGTTAACCTGCCGATGTTGATTAAGATTGCATCCCTGCGTAAGGAAAAAAATCTCAAAGAAACCGTTGCCGGTGCCCAAGAAGCCGGAAAGAAATACATTAACGTTGCTTCGCAGATTTTGGGGATGTAAGGATGAGTGAGAATCAAACGCTTTCCGCCGAGCTGGAAATTAAAAACCGTAAAGGTCTGCATGCCAGAGCTGCTGCTGCTTTTGTAAAAACCGTAGAAAATTTTGATGCGGAAGTAGAGGTTGAACGGATTGGACAATGCGTTAGCGGTTGTTCAATTATGGGGTTGATGATGCTGGCTGCCGCCAAAGGAACGACCATTTTGGTCAAAACGTCCGGTAACCAGGCACAACAAGCCCTGGATGCCTTAAAAGAGCTGGTTGACAATAAGTTTGGCGAAGACTAGCCGGATGAAAGACAAGGCGCCGCGTAATAAAACAATAGAACTTTCTGCAAAGGAAGAAAAAGCCTATGCTGCCAAAACCGTCAGGTTAAATAAGGCGGCAGCACTGACCGATGTTTTAAACAAAACAATCTGCCAGGATTCGTTAAAGGCGATGGATTACCTTCCGGACAAATGCGTAGATTTGATGATTGTCGACCCACCGTATAATCTGACCAAAAATTTTGCCTCAACCACCTTTAAGGAAACAGACTTCAAGACCTATAAAAAATGGTTGGACAAGTGGCTCAAAAAGACCGTCCGCCTGTTAAAGGATAACGCTACGGTTTATATTTGTTCCGATTGGAAAACCTCAATAGCCGTTCCGGAAATTGCCGGCAAGTATTTTATTTTGCAAAACCGCATTTCCTGGGAGCGGGAAAAAGGCCGCGGTGCGCAAAACAACTGGAAAAACTGCCTGGAAGACATTTGGTTTTTTACCGTTTCCAAAAATTATTGCTTCAACATTGACGTCGTAAAAATCCAAAAAGAAGTGATAGCTCCCTACCGGGACAAAGATGGACAGCCGAAAGACTGGGTTGATAACGGCGCCAAAAAATACCGTTTAACCCACCCGTCAAACATCTGGACCGATATTTCGATTCCCTTTTGGTCAATGCCGGAAAATACGCCGCATCCGACCCAAAAGCCGGAAAAACTGATAGCCAAGCTGATTCTGGCCTCCAGCAATCCCGGCGATGTTGTTTTTGATCCCTTTCTCGGCTCCGGCACAACTTCCGTAACGGCCAAAAAGCTTGGCCGGCAATACATTGGCATCGAGCGGGAAAAGGCCTATGCCGCCATTGCCGAAAAACGTTTGGAAATGGCGGAAAGCGATAAGGCCATTCAGGGATTTGAGGACGGCATTTTCAAAAGCCGCAATGCCTGATAAATTAATTCTACCATTGCAAAAGCGCTGGTAATAGGCACAAAACAATGATATAATAAAACTATGGTTAAAACCGGCGGAAACTTTTGTTATGAGAAAAAAAGACGCTAAAATAATCAGAAATTTGCGAATGGGAATACCGGCGACGGTTTCGTCCGGTTTGCCTCAAACATCCCGTATTGCGGAAAAACAGGCCGATGCCCCTCTGCCGGAAGATAACCGCCAGGCTATTGAGGCCGCCGCGCTAAAAGTCTCGCAGGAAACAAAAGAAAGCTATGGAAATATGAGCCGTCCGGCTGAGCAAAATCCTTTGCCGGTCGGACAAACGGCAGAAATCAGCAGGACAGAGACAAAACCGCAAAGTCTGTTTGCTGCCTATGCCCAAGCGGAAGCCGAGCAGGAGTTTCAAAAAAACAAGGTGCCGCAGACCGATTCCCCAAAAGATATTTCCAAATTCCAACCGGCCGCTAAAGACAATGTTATCAGAAAATTTGTTTTTGATAATGAATTTCTGGAAAAATACCTTATAAATCATATCCTTTCCAACCGGCGTTTGTTTGAATATTATATTTTGGAGCAGGGCAAAGACATAAATACCGTTGTTGCGGAAATGAAAGACCCGCTCCGGAAAAAACTTCTGGAAACTTTTGTGCCTGAAAAACGTCGTCCGGCAAAACTCAAAGAAGAAACCATGGCAGAAAAACAAAAAGATTCGGCGGATAAAAAAACAAACAAGCCCAAAAGCCAAAAGGCGCTGGCCCTTAAAATCCTTGCCAAACGCGGAAAACTTCCGGATTCCCGCATTCTGCCGCAAAAAGTGCAAAACCGGAGCCGAAACGCCGCGGAAAAAGACATATCAATAAGTCGATAATCAAATTATCAGCATGGAAAAACCGCATAATACGATTAAATCTCTTGTGCTGCCCGTTAATAATATGGCGGCAGGATTTTAACAAATTAAGGAGATTTAAGATGTTTAACGAAAAAAACAAAATGAAGATGAACGAAAAGGAAGAATCAACCAAATCAGCCTCTTCTGAAAAGAGCAGCAAAGAAAATACCAAGACCGCAAAATCTTCTTCGGGCTGTGGTTGCTCTGATTACGAAAATTAATTTATCCGCTGTTATAAGACGCTACGCAACTTAGATACGAACTGACTTATTTTTTTATGTCCCCTTGCCTGTTTTTATGTGTAAGGGGATTTTTTATTGTACTATTGAGATTATTTGATTATATTGATAAAGGTCAATTTTAAGATAAAGGGAACGTAATATGAAAAATTTTGCGATTTTTGCCGTTTTTGTTGCTCTGGCGGGTTTTGCTTTCCAGGCAAAGGCGCAAACCGCCGCCGATGTAAAGCAAATTGAAGATTATCTGAACAATATCAAAACCCTGGAAGCTGATTTTGTGCAAATTGCCAGCAACGGCGGAACGGCAGAAGGAAAATTGTACATAGCCAAACCCAATAAAATCCGCATGGAATATGCCGATCCGACGTCGGTTCTGATTGTTGGCGACGGAGATTACATTATTTACAACGACAAAGATCTGGATCAGGTTACCCATATTGATTATGATGATATTCCGGCCAGTCTGATTTTGGCTAATGACATTAAAATTGACGGTAAAAAGCTCAAAATTACAGATTTTTACAAAGATCCCGGTCAGACATCCGTAACGCTTGATTATAAAGAAAAAGGCGACATCGGGCCGATTACGCTGATTTTTTCGACCGATCCGTTTGAACTGAAACAATGGAAGATTGTTGATCCCCAAAGCGTAGAAGTTGCCGTTTCTCTTTATGATACGCAAAAAGACATTAGCTTGGACGATTCTTTGTTCAAATTCAAAAAACAAAAATCAAACCCGCTGAATTATAAAAACCGGCGGTAAGGATACAAGATGGACTCTTTCAAACTGGCAACCTGGAATGTCAATTCCATTCGCATCCGGCTGGAATTGCTAAAAAAAATGATTGAACGCGAACAGCCGGACGTTATCTGCCTGCAGGAAGTCAAAGCCAAGGAAGAAGATTTCCCCTTCGATGCCGTGAGAGAAATGGGCTATCCGCATATTGCCCTTTATGGGATGGCCGGCTACAACGGCGTGGCGATTCTTTCCAAAACGGCGCTGAATAACGTTGAAAAATTAAACTGGGTCGGCAAAAACGATGCCCGCCATATTAAAGCAACGATTTTTGATGATATCGAAATCAACGATATTTATATTCCGGCCGGCGGCGATATTCCCGATCCGGTTATTAACTTGTCCTTTGCTCACAAGCTTGCATTTATGGATGACATCTCCGAATGGTATGAGCGCCATAAAACAGAGTTTTCGCAGCGCAAAATGATATTATGCGGCGATTTTAACGTCGCTCCGCGCGAAAATGACGTCTGGAGCCATAAACAAATGCTCAAAATCGTTTCTCATACGCCGGTGGAAGTGGCACGGCTGAACCGATTGTTAAACTCGCTTGATTTTATAGACGTCCTGCGTGAAATCTATCCGGAACCGGAAAAAATATATTCCTGGTGGAGCTATCGCAACCCGAATTGGCAAACAAACAACAAAGGCCGCCGGCTTGACCATATCTGGGTCAGTCCGAACTTGAAAGACCGCATAATTTCGGCACATATTCTCAAAGATGCCCGCAGCTGGGAACGTCCGTCCGATCATGTGCCGGTAATCCTGGAAATGAAAAAAGCCTGAAACATTCAGGCTTTTTTTTTCATATTTTCAGTTGATAACCGCCGTCGGACGTCAGAATAATCTGTGCGGAAACATCTTCGTGTTCAACCTTTTGCCGCAAACGATAAATATGCGTTTCTATCGTATGGGTCGTTACCTCGGGACTATAGCCCCAAACCTCTTGCAGCAGCTCGTTTTTTGAAACGATTTTATCTTTGGCTTTATAAAGATATTTGATAATCGCCACTTCTTTTTCGGTCAGCTTGATGATTTCATTATTGCGCTGGTTCAAAATCTCCTTTTTGGAAGGGCGAAGCTCATATTGGTTAAAGTTCAGATAGCCCTCACTGCTGTTTTCATAAATGTTAATGCCGGCCTGCAAAAGATTAAGAAATTTATTCAAGGCGATAGGTTTATAAACGATATTGCTGGCCTCGGCATCTCCGGCGTCTTTTCCGGCAGAAAGCAGCAAAATTATCGGCACCTGCAGGCGGCGTTTATGAATTTCTTTCAGCTTTTCAACGTCTTCATCAACAATAATCATATCCAAAAAAGCATTGTTTTCTTCTTCCGTCAGCACATTAAAATCCGGAATGTAATAAGCAATCTGGGTACTCAAATCTTCAATGAATTTCTCATTTTCGGAAAGCAGCAGAATATTAGGCATTTTTTCTCCTTAAAAGTTCAGGCTGGCACCGGTAACAAAAGCATATCCTTGATTGTTGTTCTCAAGCTCACGGTCTGCACCGCGGAATTTTGCATAAGAACCGATGGCAAAAAGGTCAACGTATTTGTTCAGCTGAAAACTGTTGGATAAAATGACAATCTGGTCATAATTCCGGGTATTTTCGGCCTTGGAATTTAAATATGACAAACTGGCACGATAAGGGCCGAATTCATAACCGATTCCGATATCCCAGGCTCTTCCCTCGCGATAATTGTCAAACAACTCCGGCAGATTCTTCTTTGTCCGGAAAGCCAGCGGTGTATCTTCGCCGTCAATATAAGTCTTGCGCCAGCTGCCGCCGATATTCCAGTTGCCGCGCACCAGATTCAGGCCTAAAGAAATTTCTTTGTCGTTATCGTGAAATTCGGCATATCCGGCAGAAGAGGTCATATCGGCAAACCCGAGATCCAAACTGTTATAAACGGCGGCGGCATAACCATCCTTTTTGGCATATTTTGCATCTTTGTTGATAAGGCCGCGGCGGTTGTAGGCGTCCGGAATATATGAGATGCCGAGCATTGTATTATAAAATTCCGGCGTAATATAGCTGATTTTCGGTGCCACACCGTCCGTATTGATGTCCGTTGAGTTTAAGGTGGCAAAATAGGCTTCTTTGGAAGTTCTCTTCCAGTTGGGATTGCGAATAAAGTCAACAATGTCGCTGTCATTGATTTTCAGCGGTCCGTAAGAGGGAGCACCGACATGAAACTGTTTGGCAACGTTAAAAGTCTGGCCGCCCATCAGCCGCCCGTAAGGACTGTCTAAAATGGCATAAGCTTCTTCGCCCCAGGCACCTTGGTTATAATTTTTCATTTCGTGGTCAATACCGCCCATCAGGTCAAGATTAAGGCTGAGGGCATAATCATCGTTAAAGTCATAACGCGCTTCAAATCCGGCCTCAAAATCTCCGGTCGCATTTTGTTTGGAATCAACGTCTTCAAAACGTTTTTCGGCGTCGGTATAGCCGTACAAGCCGGTTATCCGGCCGTAAGTGTTAAAAGAAAATTCCGCCAAAGCCGGAGCAGAGGCGATTCCCGAACCCAGAAGAACGGCTAAAAATGTTTTCATTATATTTTATCCCACATTGTAAACATCCTGATTTTAAGTCTGGAATGCCGGTTTAGTCAACTTAAATATAAGACACGGAATAAATCTTTAAACTATATTCTTGATAAAAATTGCAAGAACTTTTATATAAGGAATCAATATAAGGGAGGATGTATATGAAAGAAATTTGGGAACAGCTTTGCAAAGAGTTAAAAAACTACTGTCTGCAAAACGGTTTTACCGATGTCATCTTGGGACTTTCCGGCGGATTGGATTCGGCGGTGACAGCCGTTCTGGCTTCAGACGCTCTCGGCCCCGAACACGTCCATGCCCTGATGATGCCGAGCAAATATACGTCAAAACTCAGCCTGTTGATTGCCAAAAAAGTGGCAAAATACAATGCTATTGATTATAAGGTTCTGAAAATACAAAAAATTATTGATAACCAGGAAAAGTTTTTAACGGAAGCCTTTGGGACGCCGCCTAATGCTCTGGTAATGGAAAATCTGCAGGCTCGGGAACGCGGAAAGATTCTGATGGCTTATGCCAATCAGTACAATTATCTTGTTTTGTCCTGCGGCAACAAATCGGAAGCGGCAATGGGATATTGCACGCTTTACGGCGATACCTGCGGCGGCTTAATGCCGATTGGCGATTTGTATAAGAGCCAGATTGTGGAACTGGCCAAATGGCGGAATAAAAAATCAAATGCTTTGCCGAAAGAAGTGATTGAACGGGCGCCGAGTGCTGAACTGGCAGAAAATCAGAAAGACGAAGACACGCTGCCGCCTTATGCTATTCTGGATAAAATTTTGAAGATGTACATTGACGGGCAAAAATCTCAAAAAGATATTATTGCCGCCGGTTTTGATGATAAAATGACCGAATGGGTAATAAAACGCTACAAAAGGCAAAATTTCAAACGGCTGCAAATGCCAAAGCCGATTGAATTGAAAATCGAGGAATAAAAAAGGGGGAAGTTTTCTTCCCCTTTTTAATGTTTATTCGCCGTTTTTTATTTTTTCTATCAGCTCTTTGACTGACGGGATTCCGTCCCGATACAAAGGATCTGTCGCAAAACGATATACCTGATGTCCGGCAAACAACAAATGGTCTTTAACGCTTCCGCCGTGCCCGACCTCATACAATGTCTTGTGTATGCAGTAAGAACGCGGATCCGGCAGCCGTCCGGTTGTTCCTTTGGCCTGTGACCAGGTTGAAAATTGACACTGAGAAAGACAACCCACACAGTTGGCTCTGTCTAGTTTCATCTGTTTCCAGTCTTCCGGTGTCATAAAGACGACGGTTTTGTCAGGCGTTTCTTTAATCTCCGTCAAACCGGCGTTAATTTGGTTCATGGCTTTTTCGGCATCTTCCGGACGAATAAAAATCAAACGGTTCGCCGTCATATTCAGCGGATGAGAGAATTCTTCCGTTGCTTCGTCCGAAAAAGCAATTTCGCCTTTTTTGCGCTCAATCAGTTTTTCCAAAAAAGTGTTTTTGATGGCAGAAGAGAAAAATCCGGTCGGACTGAACTTTTGCAGAATAACGTCGCCTTTTTTAACCTGCATCATCACCCGTTTCCACGCGTCGGAAACCGGGCTTTCTTTGGTAATCATCGGACGTGTGCCGAACTGAAAAGCAATCTTGCCGATATCCGGATTATCAATATAGTCTTTCCATTCACTTAAAGACCAAACACCGCCGGCCAGAATAATCGGCGTTTCCTGCAAGCCGAGACTGTTTAACAGGCGCCGCAATTCTACCAGACGGTTATACGGACTTTCCGGTTTGTCCGGGTCTTCGGCGTTTGACAAACCGTTATGACCGCCGGCCAGCCACGGATCTTCATAAACAACGCCGCCGAGATATTCTGCAAAACGGTTATAAGCGCGTTTCCACAAAACCTGAAAAGCACGTGCGGAAGAAACAATCGGATAGTAATAAACCCCGAAACGCGAAGCCAGTTCACCTAGCCGGTACGGCAGCCCTGCACCGCAGGTAACGCCGTGTATCAAACCTTTGGCTCTTTCCAAAACGCCGGTCAGTATTCTTTCTGAATCCGCCAGTTCCCAAAGCATATTCATATGGATTCGCCCGTTCCCGTTAGAAACTTCATGGGCAACCTGAGCTTGGGCTACACCGCCCTTAATGGCATATTCAACCATTTCCTCATGACGTTCGGCTCTTTTTTTCTTAAAAAACTTTTCAATGATGACATTGCCCATATTGTCATAAAAATCGGGGCTGACGCCGGAAAACGTACCTACGCAGTTTTCATGCGCCCAAGCGCCGGAACTGCGTCCGTCACTGGCATTAATTCCCTTTCCGCCCTCAATCAAAGGTAAAACCTCTTTGCCTGAAAGCATAATAGGCTTAAGCTTAATCAAATTCGTATCCTTATCTAGATTCCAATACCCGCATACTCTACAACAAAAATTTCAATTTGTTGAGTAAAAAATTATATAATTCGGGATTTTTTTTATACAACTTTTGTCTTATAATTTTTTAAGGCGCAAGCTCTAAAAGCCCGGGCGGCAGATTATTGACGGAAACCAGGGCTATAACGATGCAAAGCAGGGCATATGCCTGCAGCATTTGTGTCAGGGCGCGGTTTTTCAAAAGCGGAAATTTGGAGTTATAGCGGCGGAAAAAGGCATTAATCCCCATCATGACAAAAGTTGTAACAATGGCTTGGATTCCCAGCCCGAGATTTGTAACCGTTTCGGCTGCCGGTTTTAAAAGTTGGGACAGGAAAGTAAAAAACAGCATATAAACGGCAATGCCTGCCCAGGTGATGTGTTTGATTTTCTCGTCTTCAATGAGCTTTTCGGCCTTGCTCTGTTTCAGTTTCTCGACCGAAAGGTCGGATATGGCCATTCCCCGGACGGTTTGCGGCGTTTCCTTTTGTTTTTTTATGTCGTTCATATCAACGGAAAATTTTTCTTCCACCATACATAAGCCGCAGCCTTTTGATGTAAAATAGACGTGATTATGGTCTTTTTTGCAGGTTTTAAGGTTGTGCATCAGTTTCCACAAATGTTCCTGCCATTCATAGGCGCTGGGACGGTCGCCGCCTTTGGTAAAAGCCCGTTCAAAAAGTTCAAGCGTTTTCTTGTCAAAATATTCATGAATGCTGTAAGGATGAGGCTGCTGATAACTGTCCGGCCACAAACCGTATGCATAGTGGTATTTTTCAATCCGGTTCTGGATTGTCATCATTTCGCCGTCATTTTTTTTCGGAATGCCGGAATAAGGATGGATTCCGTTGTTTAACAATTTGAAAATAATGACGGCCAGGGCAAATTTATCCTGTTCTTCGCCCATTTCTTCACAGGAAAGCTCCATTCCTTCCGGATAAATATATTCCTCGCTGACAAATTCGGCCGGATAACGGTTTTTTTCGCCTTTGATGGAAAAACCGTCGCAGTCGACCATCGCTACCATCATCGTATCTTTATAAACCGATACGTTTGACGGTTTAAGATCCACGATGTAATGCCCGCATTTATGAAGAGAGTTGACCATAGATGCCACGTTATAGGCGGCAAAAATCCGGTAGGCATATTTTTCGGAAAGATGAAGTTTCCGCCGGATGGCTTTTTGCATCAGATGGTCGAGCGAAACCGCCTCGCTCATATTGATAAGCGGCATCAGATAACCGACACAAAAACCGTTCTCGTCTTCCAAAATCGCTTCCGGCCAGGCAATTTGCACATATTCGACGCCGTTTTTTTCCACCGGTTTGATATTCGGGTTGTTTTGCAGCATGGCAATCAGTTTTTGCCGGTTGGTATCGCTTTTTTGCTTTTTATGAAAAATTTTTGCAACGGTCTGGGGTTTGTTTTCAATACTGAAGATTTTTCCGGCCGCCCCGCCGCGGTTAATCATTTCCTTAAGGCGGATTTGTTCAAAATGGCCGTCGCCGTAAATTGCATTAAATTCTTTTTTTTCTTCGGTATTTTCCATCAGCCGCCTCACAATTTTGCCCAAAGCAGAGTCTTATCGTCCTGATTGAGTTTGCGTGCCTGGGCATTATTCAGCGTATTTGCCAATGCCCGCCCGGCTTTTTTTTCGGGCTTTTCTGTCAGCAGAAAATCATGTATCGGCAGAATAAAACCGTTTTCAATCCGGTCAAAATCTTTTGAAAAAGCAAAATTTGTTAACCCGTCGCTCATCAGAAAAATCGTGTCCAGACCGGAAAATTCGGTAAAGCGCAAATTAGCCGCCCAGTTGTTTTGGGTAAAGAAAAAAGTCTCACAGGAAAAATTGCCGTTTTCCGGAGGCGACGCCACAAAACAGGACGGTTCACCGTTCTTAAAGGCCAAAGCTGCCCCGTCCCCGATATGAAAAAAGCTCCCTTTTTCGCCGTCGTGCACAACGCCGACAACCGTGGCGGCAAAATCGTTGATATGTTCAAGGCTTTTGCTCTGGTTGAGTCTGTGGCGGCAAACTTTGCCGCGGGCTATTTCAATGGCTTTTTTCACGGTTTCTTTAAAAGAATTCGACGGGGCGTTTTTAAGATGGTCGATTAAGGTTTCGCAAACCGTTTTGGCGCCGATTTTTCCGTATTTTGCAGAACCCGCGCCGTCAGAAACGACAGCCACAAAATTCCGTCCTTTGCGGCAGAATTTGAAAAAATCCTGACAAGGCAGATTTTTGTGATGATGCATCGGGCCTTTCACACTGGCGGCCACAACTTTGATTCTTCTATTCTTCATCCCAGTCGCCGGTGTCCTCTAGTTGGTCGGGAATATTGGGAGCTGCTTTGGAAATGCAGGAAACACTCCGGCTGAGCCAAAGGAAAAATTCGGTAAATTTGAGCCCGGTCAGACGTTTGGGCGGATTAATCGAAAATTTTGCCAGCTTTTCCAAATTTGCTTCCTGGGTTCCGACGGCATGAATAACCACTTTCTTGTTTTGCTGAGCATAGCGGCAACGTTCGGCGGCCTGTTCCCAGTCATAATCCGTCGGCTCTCCGTCGCTGATAAGAAAAATCCACGGTCTTTTTGATGTAATGCCGCAACTGTCATACAGACATTTTTGCTCTTCAATTTTTTGCAAGGCCAAATCCATTGCCTTGCCGAGCGGCGTGAGCCCGCCGGCTTCCATTGTCGGAGCCTCAAAATTCATGGCGTCTGTCCAGTCGGAAGAAATAACGGCCTCATCTTTGCCGAAAGCTTTGATAATCAGGAGCTGAACGCGGGAACTGGCGTCAATATCGTCTTTCAGCTCGCGTTCAAGAGCTTTTAGACCGGCATTCAGCTGTTTAATCGGTTCGCCGCGCATTGAGCCGGAACAGTCCAGCACCAAAACGCACGGCGTTCGCTCATTGGCGTTGTCGGCAAATTCCACATACGGAATCATATCTTCGGTAAAATCGTCTTCGGCAATCATTTTAAAGGCTCCTGGTTAAAAACTATCTTTTCGGATAGGTGTGGGGATATCCGCTTCCCTCAACCGGAGAAGGCGGCGCCATCTTTCCACAGGCGCTGAGCGCCAACACAACCGCAAATGCAGCCAAAACCGTGAGCCGGCATATGTTTTTCATAGTTATAAACCTTTTGCTTGTTTACTTAAATCGAGAATAATTATATACTATAAACAAAGTAAAGATTAAAAGTAAAAATTAAGTTATTAAGCAATGATAAAAAAAACGGCTCTCATATTTCTTTTCTGTCTGTGTTTTGCATTTTCCGCCCAGGCCAAAAAGGACGGAAATGTAAACATCTATGACCAGCCGCGTGAAACACCGCAGGTGCCTTTTTATACCTCAGACGGCAAGGCGGTTGTTATGGATGACTTTAAAGGAAGTTTTGTTTTGCTGATGAACTGGTCGCGTGAATGCAGCCCTTGCATTAACGAGTTGGAAGGTCTGAATACTTTTTATAACCAGACCAAAGACAACGGTATTACGCTTTTGATGGTCTCGCCGTCGCGTGAATGGAAAAGTAACGCTGAACAGCGTCGTTTTTTGAAAGAATACGATGCGCCGGATTTGCCTTTTTATACCGATAAAGACGGAAAACTGGCCTCTGCTTTCGGCATATTCACCTCCCCCCATACGGTATTGTTTAATAAAAAAGGGCAGGAAATCGGACGGATTCGCGGTTCTGCCGAATGGGATGATCCCCGTGTAATCGAATATATTTACAAACTCAAAGCCGAAAATAACTGAAAGAAAATTAATGACTGACAAGATTTATCTTAATTGGGAAGAATTTCACCAAGATGTAAAAAATTTATGTACTAAAATCAAACAAAGCGGAGAATACGACAAATTAGTAGCCATCAGCCGTGGAGGTTTGCTTCCGGCCGGAATTATCGCCTATGAACTGAATATCCGCAATTCTGCCGTTATAAATATCGCAACTTATGTCGGCTCGGCTCATTTAAAACTTGATGAAGTCGATTGTCCGGAACATGTCGGCAAGGTTGATGAAAAAACGCTGATTATTGATGATCTGGCCGACAGCGGACAAACTTTCAGAGTTATGCGCCGCCAGTTTCCCCAAGGAAAATATGTAACGGTTTATGCCAAAGAAAAAGGCAAAGAAGAGGTTGATATTTTTGCCCGGGAACTGCCGGATAAATGGATTGTTTTTCCGTGGGATGTGGAATAACAAAAGGGAGGTTTTGATACCTCCCTTTTTTCAAAATGTTCTGACCACGCCCTCCGGCAAGTCGGCCAAAGCTTTTTCCAAAGCCGGATTCGGTGTCTGCGGAACGACAATGCGCAGCGTAACAATCTCGTCTCCTTGACCGTTCCTTCCTTTGATTCCTTTGCCTTTCAAGCGCAGTTTTTCCCCGCTGGAAGAATAGGGCGGAATGGTAACGGCAACTTTGCCGGAAATAGTCGGTACGGTAATTTTTCCGCCCAAGACTGCTTCCTTAATGCTGATAGGAACTTCCAGCAGCACATTCAGCCCGTCAGCCTCAAAATACGGATGTTTGCTGACATTCAGCGTAATCAGCACGTCGCCGTTTGGACCGCCGTTCGGACTGGCCATGCCAAGCCCTTTCAGGCGCAAAGTCTGACCATTGGTTGTTCCGGCCGGAATTTTAACATTGATGTTTTTGCCTTGCAGAGAAACGGATTTTTCAGCCCCGAGCGCGGCCGACAAAAAGTCAATCCGCATGGTATAAGAAATATCTTCTCCTTTGCGCGGCCGCCGCGATGCTTGCGAGAACCCTTGAAAACCACCGTTTCCACCGGTAAATTGCGAGAAAATATCTTCACCGAAAATTGATGAAAAGTCAAAATTTCCGGTTCCTCCCGCAAATCCTCCGCCAAACGGATTCCCTGCTCCGCCGGAATAGGCGCTGTATCCTCCGGCGCCAAAACCGGTCGGCTTGCCTTCAGCGTCAATTTCGTTGTTGTCGTATTTCTGGCGTTTTTCCTTATCTCCGAGAATCTCATAAGCAGCATTGACTTCTTTGAACTTTTCGGCTGCTTCTTTGTTGTCTTTGTTCAAATCGGGATGATATTTGCGCGCCAGCTTGCGGAATGCCGATTTTATTTCGGAATCCGATGCCGTTTTGGCAACGCCCAAAATCTGATATAAGTCTTTCATAAATCTCAACCTGCTTTCTTTTTCTTTTATAATTTAATATAGGAAGCAGGTCAATTCATTGCAAGTTTATTTATAGCAATAAAATTTCGCCCGGCGGGCATTGTTTTTGTAAAGAATTACCTTGTCCAGAAAAGCATTTTGTCCGACGGTTATCTGGCAATATTGCTCTGCCAGCACAGAAACTTCATCGATTCTGACGTCTGAATATTCAAAAGTAATGGAGTTTTCGCTGCGATCCATAATTTTAACCTTATTTTCAAAGCTGGCAAAATCCAAAAATTCCGCTTCGCTGACCGGCTGTATATTTTCGTCCGGAATCTGGCAGGCCGAAACTCCCAGACAAAAAAACAAAACTTTCAATGCCGGAAACAGGTTAACTTTCATGTTTTGTACCTTTCTGCAAATTAATGGCCTGCATCATCAAATCGTCTTTGTCCTCAGCCGCCAAAACCGATTCCCCTTTAAGGGCAATTACTTTCTTTTTCAATGCCAAAATTTGTTTTTCTAAAGTTTTTAAATGATTCACAGATTCTCTCCGTTATTAAATCCGATCATAATCAGAATAACAAATCTCTCTTAAACAAAGTTTAATGTCAAGCGTTTTCTTGGTCGAAGATGTTGTTTTTGCTGGCTTTATTTTAAAATGTTATAAATATCTTTTCCGGCTTGTTCCAAAATTTTCTGAACTCTTTTGTTTTTGCTGTCTTTTGTCTTTGAGTTTGACAATTTGTTCAGCATTCCTTGCAGCTGCCGGACGAACCGCTCGTTTTGACGCAGGCTCTGCATATCGTCAAACGTTTCTTCGTCATCAATTTTATAATTAACCACGGCTTTTAACGTTGCCAGATACATTGCATCTTTCTGAGAACTGTAAGCAGCCGTGCCGGACGTGCGGACAAAACTGGAGTTGGTGTTTTGCGCTTGTGCCGGCATTGCGGCCACCAGCGTAAAAATAAACAAAGCGGCAATAAAATTCACTTTCATTTTTCTTCCCCTTGTCTTGTTGTGTTTTTATAATATAATATGCGGGTAATTTCGTTTTTGCCAGAGGTAATGTAGAATTATGGAAAAAAAAGTTTGGGTATTGATTGATGACCGTGCCGGCAGCAACAGCCAGGCGCGCGGTGTGGCAAAAGTTTTGGGTTGGCCGTCGGAAGAAAAAGAGATTGTTTATAACGGCTGGGCCAAACTTCCGAACTTTTTAAAAGGAGCCTCGTTAATCGGCATAAAAAAAGAGTCCCGTGATAATTTAGCGGCACCGTATCCCGACCTTGTTATTTCGGCCAGCCGCCGGACGGCACCGGTTGCCCGCTGGATAAAGAAACGCTCATTGGGAAAAACCCGGATAGTCCAGTTGATGCATCCCGGAAGCTCAGGCCTGAGTGATTTTGACCGTGTTTTTATTCCGGAGCACGACCGGGGTAAAAAGATGGGAAAAAATGTGCTTAAGGTAATCGGCTGCGCCCATAAAATCACACCGGACGTTCTGACAGAAGCAAAAGAAAAATGGCAGCAGGAATTTTCTGCTTTGCCGCAGCCCCGGACTGCCGTTATTATCGGGGGAGCAATTAAATCGGCGCCGTTTAGTATGGAAAACGCAGAAGCTTTGGCGCAACAGATAAGAAAATATAAACAAAAATACGGCGGTTCGATTTTGATTACAACATCGCGCCGCACCGGCAAAGCCGCTCAGGACAGGATTATGCAGGAACTGGAGGAAATCCCGGCTCATACCTATCTCTGGGGCGTGGACAAAGGCGAAAATCCCTATTGCGGTTATCTGGCCTGTGCCGATGATATTATCGTTACCGGTGATTCTGTCAGTATGTGCTGTGAAGCCTGCGGTACGGGTAAAAAAGTCCTTATTTTTAGCGGCACGCGTTGGCTGACGCCGAAACATGAGCGGTTTATAAAATCTCTTTACTATAATGATTATGCTTTTCCGTTAGAAGACGAATATGATTATGACGGCGAATTTGTACATTATAACCCCGCCGATATCATCGCAGAAGAAATAAAAAAGATTTTCTGATAGTTACGGCGCTTAAAAGAAAAAAGACCAAATCCGGATAATGGATTTTGATTTTTACGGAAACTGGTGGAGCTGAGGAAGCGCTAAGCAAAAACAACCGCTGCTCCGGTTGTTTTTGTCAGCAAGCTCTTCGGAACATCTTAATGAGCGCCGAAACGAAGTGAGTAAGCGAATTTAGATGCCGAAGTATATTCCCCTCCGTGAAAACAAGCTTTAGCGAAGTTTGAGCGGAAAGTTTAAAAAGAAAAAAGACCAAAACCAAATAATGGATTTTGATCTTTACGGAAACTGGTGGAGCTGAGGAAGCGCTAAGCAAAAACAACCGCTGCTCCGGTTGTTTTTGTCAGCAAGCTCT